>JBGAKI010000088.1:0-10915 GCA_044224525.1 Polyangiales bacterium
GAAAAACGAGGATGACAAAAAAGCACCCTTTCGCCTCGATGACCCAACACGCGACGCGCCAGGAGCGACCGCGACACCGCGCCATCCACGCGCCAATCGACCAGCGACGCCATTCCTTGAAGTGGTCGCTCATCAGCAAACAGCGTCAGGCAAAGAAACTCTCCCTGGAGTTCATCAAGCGTATGTTGTGTCGCCGGCAACAACTGCATCTGCGCCCCTTACTGCTTGCCTAAATTTTCCGCGATCCGATCAAGGATACCGTTCACAAAACGCGCGCTTTCCTCCGAACCATAGCGCTTGGCCAACTCAACGGCTTCGTTCAACGTGACGCGTCGAGGCACATCCGTCGCAATCAACAGCTCGACGACTCCCAAACGCAAGATATTACGATCAACGGCACTCATGCGTTCAAGGCGCCAATGCTCACTTGCCTGCCCTATCAGCCCGTCAACCTTTTCTCGATCGTCACGAAACGCTTGAATCAACTCCACCGAGAATGGCAACGGCTGTGCGTCTTCGCTCAAGCTGCCAAAAAAATAACGCTCGGCATCGTCGATGGTGACCTGCGCGCAGTCCGCCATAAAAAAAATCTGTAGCGCCGATTCACGTGCACGACGTCGTGTACCTGAAGATACTTGACTCATGTGCTCTTAACCCTTCAAGGCGGACACGCCGCGAATAACGTTAACCATCTCAATGACGGACAACGCCGCCTCGAAACCCTTGTTACCCGCATCGCGCCCCGCCCGCTCAATGGCTTGCTCGATATTTTCGGTCGTTAACACACCCACGCCGATGGGTACACCCGTGGCAAGCGACACTTGCACACAACCACGAATCGATTCCGACGACACGTGTTCAAAATGCGTCGTGTCGCCACGAACCACAACACCGAGCGCCACCATCCCAGCAAACGCCCGGCTTTGCGCCAAGTGCTGACACGCTAGAGGCAGCTCAAGACTTCCGGGCACGCGCACCACGTAAATATCACTGGCGTGGGCACCATGGCGCAACAAAGCATCGCGTGCACCCTCCACCAAACGACTCACGATATCGTCATGATAACGTGCCGCTACGATGGCAAAACGCGCACCTTTTGCGGCGTTTTGCAGTGCATCGACAGTATGATGAGGAGTGTTTAGGTGTGCCATGACATCTTCGCGCGTGAACGGGCTAATCTGTCACGTTCGCCAAGCTTAGGCAAGAAACGCTGGGTTCAAACCGTCATGGTGCAACGATTTCATCTAGCACCAGACCATAACCCTCGAGACCGACCAGCTTGAGCGGACGTTTGCTGATCAAACGAATCTGATGCAACCCCAAGTCGCGAAGTACCTGCGCACCCAAACCATACTCGCGCAGCGCCTCAGGACGATTCCCACTCGGGGTCTGCATATCCGCCCAGCGTTCCGATTCGGTACCTTGCGCACCCACAAAAAGCACGATCACGCCCGCCCCTTGTTTGGCAATGCTGAGCGCCGCTTCCCGTAGGCTCGTGCGCCATGGCAACGTCGCTTCAAGTACATCCCCCAGAAAGGAAAAAGCCTGAACGCGCACAAGACACGGTGATTCGCTGGGTTCGCCGAGCACCAAAGCAATAATCTCACGGTTTTCGACCGAAGTGCGATAAACAATTTGCCGCCACCCTTCATGACCAAAAACAGGCACCTGATGCTCACTCACGCGCTGCACAAGCCGCTCAGTTTGCATGCGATACTCGACCAAATCAGCGATCGAAATCAGCGGCAACCCGTGCGTGCGTGCAAACTCCACAAGCTCGGCAAAACGCGCCATGGTTCCATCAGGATTCATGATCTCACAAATCACAGCCGCTTCACGACTGCCGGCGAGGCGCGCCAAATCGACCGACCCCTCGGTGTGCCCAGCGCGCTGAAGTACACCACCGGGACGCGCGCGCAGCGGGAACACGTGCCCAGGACTCACGATATCGCTCGCCTTGGCTTCGGGTCGCACCGCCGTTAAAATAGTATGCGCACGATCAGCGGCGCTGATGCCCGTGCTGACACCTTCGCGCGCTTCGATAGACACCGTAAACGCGGTTTGGCGAGGCGATCGATTGCTGTCGACCATCATCGGCAAGCCCAATTTATCAACAAGATCCGGTGCGAGCGTCAAACAAATCAACCCGCGCGCATGGACCGCCATAAAATTAATCGCTTGAGGAGTCGCAAACTCGGCGGCCATGCACAGATCCCCCTCGTTCTCGCGATCCTCGTCGTCGATTACAACGACCATCCCGCCATTGCGAATCGTTGCGAGCGCCGTTTCGACTTTCTCTATCGACTGTTCTTTGTGCAAATTCATATCGCCACCTTAAGACACCCGACTGAGCGCATTCACAACATAACGCGCGATCACATCGATCTCCAGATTGACCCGCGCACCCACCGCCAGTTGCCCCAAGCGCGTCGCCTGAGCCGTGTGCGGAATAATCATCACCGTAAACCGCGAGGCGCTAACCTCGTTAACGGTAAGGCTTACCCCATCAACAGCAACGCTGCCCTTTGCCGCAACATAATAACGCAGTGTTTTAGGTAGCGCAAAACTCAACGCCCAACTTTCACCTATGCGTTTGCGCGCGCGTAATGTAGTCACCGCATCAACATGACCTGTGAGAAAATGCCCCCCAAGCGAATCGCCAACACGCAGTGCACGCTCAAGATGCACACGATCACCCACACGACGGTCCGCCAATGCGCTCACGTCCAGCGTTTCTTTTGACGCAAACACATTAAATGCCTTTTTGGATGCGCTTTCCACCGTCAAACAAATGCCGTCCACCGCGATCGATTCGCCCACGACATACTGCTTATAGGGCGCTTCGATCTGCAAACGTGCACCGTCATCGCTCTGTTGGATGCGCGCCACCCGCCCTGTCACCTGTATGATTCCGGTAAACATTTTATTTAAACGCCGCCTCGACTAAAATGTCCTCACCCAAATGTTCCACACGCTGAAAAACCAACCCCTGCGCTTCATCTAATCGTCTATGCGTTGTCATCTCAGCAAAGGGTTGCCCAGATACACTACCTAAAATTTTGGGCGCCACAAACAAGCTCAAGCGATCGGCCAAGCCCTGCTCGAGAAACTGACCCAGCACATGCGCACCGCCCTCGACCAGCACATGCACCATATCTTGTTTGGCCAAATGCGTCAGCACGTCACTAAGCCGAAGGCCATGCGCATCACGAGCCACCTCGACCAACACCGCACCCGCCTGCGTTAAAGCGTGCACACGGCTCGAATCGACCGCCGTACCGTGAAAAATCATCGTCGACGGGCCACCATGTGCCTTCAATACGTTCGCCGCAACCGGCGTACGCAGCGTACTATCGAGCACCACACGTAGAGGTTGCGCGCCCTCAACATGCCGCACATTCAATGTCGGATCATCCTTCAGCACCGTGCCCACACCGACAAGCACCGCATCAGCCCGCGCACGTAGCGCGTGCGCACGCGTCCGAGCTAGCTCGCTGGTAATCCATTTGGACTCGCCGTCTCGCGTCGCAAGACAACCATCCAGCGTCACCGCTGCCTTAAGTCGGACAAAACACGCCCCTTGGGTGAAATGTTTAACGAAGTCTGCGATCAGCTCGCGACTCTCGTCTTGAAACAAGCCCACCTGCACGTCAATCCCTGCCGCGCTAAGCGCCAGAGTGGCCCCCGGCTTATGCGGGGCAGGATCCGCGCACCCGATCACCACCCGCTTGATCCCCGCTGCAATAATGGCCTCGGTGCAAGGCCCCGTACGCCCCCAATGGTTACAAGGTTCAAGCGTGGCATACATTGTCGCGCCACGCGCACGCGCCCCTGCCGCTTTGATCGCGGCAACCTCGGCATGATCTTCGCCCGCTTTGGCATGAAACCCAGTAGCAACAATTTGATCGCCCTGCACAATCACCGTGCCCACATGTGGATTGGGGCTTGGACGGCCACCCTGCGCGAGCTCAAGCGCCAGACGCATCATTTGGCGATCGATATCGCTAAATGTGTCAGAGGCGGCCATACTCATGATGCCTTAATATTGCCGTTCTGATCGAGCAGCTCAGACAACTCACTCATGAACTGATGAATGTCTTTAAAGCGTCGGTACACGCTGGCAAAACGCACATAAGCCACTTGATCGAGCGTACGCAGGTTTTCCATCACACGCTCGCCCACCACCGAACTGTTGACTTCTTGCTCGCCCACATCTACCAAATCGCGCTCAACCTTCTCGGTGATGCGCTCAAGCACCTCAAACGAGATCGGACGCTTTTCACACGCGCGGCGCAATCCACTTAACACCTTGGTGCGATCAAAAGGCTCGCGACGGCCGTCTTTTTTGACCACCAGCGGCACAAGCTGCTCGATGCGTTCATAGGTCGTATAACGACGTTCGCATTTCTCACATTCACGGCGACGGCGCGTGACCTCGCCACCTTGCGATAGGCGTGAATCGATGACTTTGTTATCAAGTGCGCTGCAAAAAGGACATTTCATGACGGGGTAACGGGCCCAACGTGCGCATTGTGGCGCGTATTTGCAACTTTTCAAGCCGGCTACTAAAGCACGCTAAGCGCGTCTCTCGAGGCATGCCACAACCTCGACATGCCCCGTTTGCGCAAACATATCAAAAAGCTCCAGCCTCGATAACACATACGAATCCGCAAGCACCGCAAGGTCGCGCTTAAGCGTCGTGGGATAACACGACACATACACAATGCGCATAGGCTTTGCAGACGCATCGCGAATCGCCGCCACCACCTGCTGCGCGCCACTGCGCGGCGGATCCAAAACCACCACCTCGCCAAATGCCGGAGCAACCTCGCTAGCCAAGTCACGCACCGTCACTTTGGCGTGCGCCCGTCCACTGGCGGCAAGCAAAGCATTGGCCCGCGCAACCGCATTCTTATCAAGCTCAAACCCCTCAAGTTGTTTGGCGCCCGCGGCAAGCGCTACGCTAAAGTTACCGCTGCCGCTATAAAACTCACTTACCTTTCGATCGCGCACCTCACTCAAAGCGACCACGCGCTCAACCAAACGCGGATTCAGGGCCCGGTTGCCTTGCACAAACCCTTCAATCGCGTCGCTGTGTTCGCTTGCATGACCAACATCATCGATCTGACCAATGCGATGCACCTGGGTCGCACCGCCAAACACGCAACTGACGCCGCGAACGCCACACGTTCCAACCAGCCCGTCAAGCGTTCGATAAAGCGCTTCGGGCTGTGCGTCGCCACTTATCATCTGAACCGCCACGCCACCCGTCGGCCCATCAAGTTCGCTAAGCACCATGTGTCCCTGGCCCGCCAAATGCTTAAGCACGTCATCGCGAAGAATGCGTAGCACTTGGTTCAACGCATCGGTAAGCACCACACACTGCTCGATGCCCACAAGATCATGGGTCGCACCGCGACGAAAACCAAGTACGGCCGCACGCCGCTTCTTTGCATCAGCCGCGTTCCAAGCCAAGCGTGCGCGCCCGCGATATCCGAGCATCATGGGCGAGCGGTGAACGGCGTCCGGCGCTCGTCCGAGCAATGCGCTTACCCAACCGGTCTTAATGGTCAGCTGCGCTTCGTCGCTCGCGTGCATCAGCGCACAACCACCGCACGTCGACGCATAGACGCAGGGCGCTTCGCGTCGATCCGCTGATGCCTCGATAATCTTAACTAGTTTTGCGCGCAGTGTGCGGTTCTTTTTGGCGTGCTCTTTGCGATCATACTTAATCAGGACTTGCTCGTCACTCAACACGCCCGCAACCAACACACGCCGCCCGTCTGCCAAGCGCACCACACCCTCGCCACCAAACGCAACATCGACGACACGGCCTTTTTCGATCACGCAACCCTCACTGAAAATGCTCGGTCGGATTGTCGCGCGAGTAATCGACTTTAATGCGCCCCATCAGCTCTGCATGACGATCATTCTGTGCAGGCGGCACATCCGAGAACATCAAGTTAAAGGTCGCCTCGGTGGTCTTGTTGCCGCGATCATCTTTGGGCACGTAAATCTTTTGAAAAGTTACGCTACCCCCCACTCCCTTAAGCACCGCCGGCAACCGATCAACGGTATCCTGGTCAAATTTCACTTCGCAAGTGTCGTTCATGTAAAAGGTCGCTTCAACCGGATTATCGCTGGGTCCAAGGGTAATGGGCTGACCGAGCAACGTGTCGCGCACCACTTTTGGATCGCGCACAAGCAGCGTCAACCCATCGCTGTGCTCATACAAATCGCCCCCACGCTGCATGCGAAGTTCAAGCAACGTATCAGCCGGCAACGCCGCAAACACCGAGGGCCGAAGCGAATAGCTCGCATTGTCTTTGTCGCACGCTTTAATGGTCACCGTGCCATCCGCCGCGCCCTCGCCATCACCCGTCGCGCACGCGGGCAAAAGGCTGCTTGCGCAGAGCAACAAAGCAGCTTGCAGCCAGGGTGCCTTAACTCGCATAAGGCTCACTCTAGCAAATATAGCCACCCGCGACGACTTCTTGATCGCGGTAAACCACAGCTGCCTGTCCTGGCGCAATCGAGCGCTGCGGTTCGCTAAACTCCACTGAAAAACCATCCGCCTTAGGCACCACCCGCGCGCGCGCTGCTTGATGGCGATAACGCACACGTACATCGGCCCAAAACGGCTCATCCAAAAAACCATCGCGAAGCCATGTGGCCTGCTCAGCTTCCAGCCGACTTGCAAGCAACGCATCTTCTTCACCCAGCACAACATCGCTGGTGCCCTGCACGATGCGCAGCACGTAGTGCTTTTTTCCGCCAGGCAGCCCAAGCCCTTTGCGTTGTCCGACCGTAAAATGATGCACACCGGGATGCACACCGAGCACTTGCCCGGCCTCATCGACAAAATGCCCCGCCGACGTGGTTGCACGCTTAGCCACAAACGCACCCACCTGACCATCGGGCACAAAACACAACTGTTGCGAATCGGGCTTGTTGTAATTCGCGATCCCCAAACGTTTGCCCTCGGCGCGCGTTTGCTCTTTGGTCAACGCACCAAGCGGAAAGAGCAAGCGCTTAAGTGTCGCCGGGCCCACGCCAAACAAAAAATAACTCTGATCTTTGCCTGTATCAACGCCCGCAAACAAGCGCGGCTGGCCTTCATCATCGACTAAAAGGCGTGCATAGTGACCGGTAGCGATATGCGTGGCGCCCCATAAGTCAGCAAGCTTCACCAACTTCTCAAGCTTCACATGTTGATTACACGACACACATGGTGTCGGCGTACGGCCCGCTACATATTGATTGACAAAGGGGTTAACCACTTCGTTCAAAAATGCTTCGCGCTCGTCGACCACATAGTGCGCGATTCCCAAATAATCACAAACACGCCGCGCATCATCGCGGTCTTCCGGCGCGCAGCAGCGTCCCACGCGCTCGTTCTCGCCCGCGTCCCATAGGTGCATCGTCACGCCGATCAGGTCATAACCTTGTTCGTGCAGAAGACCGGCGACCACCGACGAATCAACGCCGCCGCTCATCGCAACGAGCACCTTACCAGGCTTGGTCGGCTGGCCATGTTGAAGATTAATCACCGCGCGTTCATAGCACTTTTGTCGTGTGCGAGCACCCGCTCAATTCTATTCAATAGAACGTCCACCTTCAACGAATGCCGGTATAATTAATCAGTGAACACCGATGGTTATATGTCATACCGAGAGTCGACATCATTCGCACTCAAAAAACTCGAGATCGCGTTCGCCAGACTTAAACCAAGTCTCGTTAACATTTACCCGGCTAAGCCCTTGATAATATACGATCAAACGCTGCAAGTGCGAACTCAAGCTCAGCGCGCGTCGTGCTCAAGCCAAAACTAAAGCGCAGCGCACTTTCAGCGCGCCAAAGTTGATCAGGGTACATGGCCATGATCACCTTGGACGGCTGGCTCAAGCCCGACGAACACGCAGCACCACTGGACACACACACGCCTTCTAGATCAAAGGCCGCCACCACGTCGGTGCCCCGCAAATGCTTAAACTGAAAGCTTGCATTCACAACGCTTGGCACACGCTCGGCTTCAATACCGTTAATGACCGCGCCACGCTTGACAAGTTCACCTTCAAACCAGCGCTGCCGCTCGACAGTATCTTGGTAAGCGCTCAACTCTCGCACCGCGCACGCCGCAGCTTCGCCAAACCCTACACACAACATCGCACTGGGCGTGCCAGGGCGACGCCCACGCTCTTGCGACCCCCCACACGCGAAACGACCAAGTTCGACCGCGCGCGCCACCCACAACGCACCGACGCCGGTAGGGCCGCCCACTTTATGCGCCGCAAACGCCAAACACGCAGCACCAAGTCGCGTGACATCGATGGGTAACTTACCAAGTGCTTGGGTCGCATCCACAAACAACCGCACGCCGCGCGCCTGGCAACGCTCGGCATACGCTTCAATCGGAAACACCACGCCGGTCTCGTGGTTCACCCACTGTAACGCAAGCACGGTCTGCTCGTCACCCGCGTGTCCAAGCAATGCATCCACCTCATTGGCGCTTGGCGCTTGCCCACCAGGCGTCTGAAGCACAGTCACGCGCACGCCTTTTTCCCGCAGGTGCGCAACGGTCTCGCGAACGGCAGGATGCTCAATGCCGGTGGTCACAACATGTGCAGGTTGGCTGCAGTCGATCAAACCAAAAAGCGCCACATTACACGACTCGGTGCCACCGCTGGTAAACACCACATCCGCTGCGTGTGCACCGATGGCCTGGGCGATCTGTTCGCGGGCTCGTTCAAGACGCGCACGCGCCGCGCGGCCACGCTGATGAATGCTTGAAGGGTTGGCCCAAGCAAATCCAGACACCTCACCCATCGCCGTCCACGCTTCTTGGCGAAGGGGCGCGGCGGCATTGTAATCAAGGTAAATCGGCGCTTTTGCTGCTTCAGCCATGCCCAAGCCTAGCACACCTAGTGTAAACGGGAAGTTGAGCTGAGCCGGCTCGACCCAACTTCCCTTTTGCGCCAAGGCCTACGTCAGGCGCGACCTGCAGCCAGATGTTTGGGCACCCAAAACTCGACCAACGTACCCTCAAGCGTCTTGCCCGCCACCGCCTGTCCGGGAGGGCTTGCAATGCGCGTACCACCACCCAAACCTTTGGCCACGCGATGCGCAAAGGCAAGGCCAAGCCCCACACCCCCGTGCTGGCGCGTCACCGATCCATCCACTTGATAAAAGGGCTCAACCACACGCGCTAACTCTTCGCGCGCAATACCAGGACCAGAGTCCGCCACCACAAACGAACACACCTGCGCCCCATTGAGCTGCTGGTCGCGTACCTCGACCGCAATCTTGCCGCCACGCGGAGTAAACTTCAGCGCGTTATCTAGCAAATGAGTCAATGCGCGTTGCACCTTGTCAGGGTCACCACGCGTTAGAAGCGTGCCTTCAGGCAGCGACACGCTCAAGCGCAGCCCTGACTCGTCAACGCTGGTCTTGGTTTTTTCTAGCACCCCACGCACGCATTCAAGAAAATCATAGTCGCGATGATAAAAATGCATCCGCTCGGTTTCTAAACTACTCACATCAAGCAGCGCATCAATGATGCCGCGCAAACGCTGCACCGATGTCTCAATCGATCGCAAACACTTCTCTTGCATCGGCGATACGCCCCCCATTTCGCCGTTCAAAAGCAGACGCAAATACCCAATCACCGGCGTCATCGGTGTCGCAAGTTCATGGCTGACGTTCTGCAAAAACTCCCGGCGCAGACGCATCATCTCTTCCATCTTCTTGTTGGCTTCGCTCAGCTCCACCACCTTTTGTTCAAGGCGCTCGACAATACGCAGCGACTTTTCGCGCAATCGGTTTTCACCCAAGCCATCAGCTTCTTCGTGATAACCTCGCAAAAACTCATCTAATATTTTGACGAAGCGCGTGCCGTCAATGGGTTTGGTCAGTGTGCCCGTCGCACCTACGGCAAGCGTCGTTTGAACGTCGCGCCCCGAACTCATCACAATCACGGGCTTACTGGATAGCGACCCAATACCCCGCAAACGTAAGCTCACTTCATAGCCATCCAGATCTGGCAGATTAACCTCCACCAAAATCAGGTCCGGAACGTGCACCGTGGCCTGGCGAATGCCCTCGACGCCGCTGGACGCCTCAAGCAGCTCGTGTCCGTCGGCTTGGACGAGGTTGCGCACATGCAAACGGGTCGCAGGATCGTTATCGACTATGAGTATTTTGGCCATGCTTAGCCGGTTTTTAGCAGCCCATGTGCAAACAACGTGGTTCTACGACCATTATCTTATACAATAGCTATCATAGCAGATTTTGACCGAACAAAACCACCATGGGACTTGAACTAGGGCAACGACTCATCAAAGCAGGCCGTATCACCAAACTGCAGCTCGCCAACGCGCTTGAGGCAAGCTACGTGCAAAGTGGTGGTATGCTGGTGCGCCGTTTGGTTGAGCTTGGCGCCCCTGAAAACATCTTCGTCGACTTCTTGCTCGCCGAAGGTCATGGCCCGCTCTTCTCGCTTGAAGCCATCAAACAGGCCGATCCGGAATGGGTTCACAAAATCGATCCCGAAACCGCCAAACAACTGCTGGCCGTACCCGTTGGCAATGAGGGCCCAGATGGCGTGGCCGTCGCCATGGTTGATCCAAGCGACACCCACACGCTGCGCGATCTGCATCAAGCGCTTGGTCGTCGTGTTTTTGCTCGCGTCGCGCGCCTAACCGACATCAACATCGCTTTGTCATGGTGGTATCCAACCACGGCCCGACACTCTGCAACACCTCGTGTCGACTCAATCGAACCGGGCGAGGGCTTTACTTACCCGGGTACTGGCAGTGGCATCGCTGGTGTGCGCGCGGAAAACACCAAACGCGCGCGCTCCACAACAAGGCAGTTTCACGGGCCCTTTCAGAAAGAAGGCACTGGCTCCTACGACGCT
>JBGAKI010000089.1:0-10896 GCA_044224525.1 Polyangiales bacterium
CAAACGCTCTGGCAAATGGTCATCATCCGCGCTTACAATGCATGCGGCAATAACTAGAAACTTACTTGATCCACCCCGCTTATAAGGTAAATCCAACTTCCAGCCGAGGTCGCCGCTCTCATCGAGATAAATATGAGCCGTCATAAAACAAAAAGACCTTATTACTTCCGTAATAAGGTCCCATAAGAAACGGCAGCCCCTGAGGCCGATGTGCTTACATCACACTTAGGATACCTTCGTTGGCGTCCCGGTTAACTCAGGATTTACCTGCCTATGCTCATTCTAACACAATAGAACCACGTCGCAAAACCGTTCACACGAACAGGGACACACTCGCATTATAGAACCCTAATGGCGGCAATCGCTTAGCCAAGCTAAAAAATATTCAACAAAAAGACACGATTGAGTTGGAACTCCTTGCATGTAGTGCCTAAACAAGTTAGTTCCACACGGCTCATGAAACTTAACGCTGCACAAAAACAAGCTGTGGAACACAAAAGTGGGCCGCTCTTGATTTTGGCGGGGGCAGGCAGCGGCAAAACACGCGTGATCACGCAGCGCATCGCGCGTTTGATTGAACTGGGCACAGATCCGGCCGGCATCTTGGCTGTAAGCTTCACCAACAAAAGCGCGGCGGAAATGCGCGAACGCTTGGCCCATTTGGTCGACGCCAAAAAAGCCGAGAAAGTTTGGATGTCCACATTTCACAGTTTTGGTGTGCGTTTCTTGGAGGATGAACACAAAGCGCTTGGTTACCGTTTCACGATCTTCGATCAAAGCGATGTGCTCGGGCTCATTAAACAACTGATGGCGAGCCTGCCCCAGGGCAGCGTGCGTAATCTGGACGCCCAGACGATCGCCTCGCAAATCTCGATTTGGAAAAACAAGAACATTCGTCCAGAAACGCTCAGCACCAAAGACGAAGAGTACCACGACGCCGCTGCCGAACTTTACCCACTTTATGAACAAGCGCTCAAACGTTTTCACGCACTCGATTTTGATGACCTCGTGCTCAAACCCTTGGCGCTACTTGAAAGCGACAAGGCGCTACAAGCCAAATGGCGCAAGCGCTTTAGCCACTTGTTGATCGACGAGTTTCAAGACACCAACGCCGCTCAACTCAACCTGGTGCAAGCGATCGCGCCAAGCACAGGCAATATCTGTGTCGTCGGCGACGACGATCAAAGCATTTATGGTTGGCGCGGCGCTGAGCCCGATAATATTTTACGCTTTAAGGACCATTTTGAAAACACAACGGTCATTGCGCTTGAAGACAACTATCGCTCAACCCAACCGATTCTAGACGTGGCCAACACGGTGATCGCTCAGGCAACGCAGCGTTTTGTCAGCAAAACCCTGCGCGCCGCAGGCAGCAAAATCAAAGACGCCGAAACGGTGAAGCTGTGCGAAGTGCCCACCACCGACGACGAGGCACATTTTGTCGCGCAGGAAATCAAAAAGCTTCATGGCGAAGGCGTCGCGCTCAACAAAATCGCGGTGCTTTACCGCTCCGCAATGCAATCGCGCGCCATCGAAGCCAAGTTTCGCGAGGAACGCATCAACAACCGCGTGCTCGGCGGCGCGGTGCTCTTTGACCGCAAAGAAATCAAAGACGCGCTCGCTTATTTGCGCTTGCTGATCTATCCCAATGACGAACTAGCGATGCGGCGCATCATTAACACGCCTCCGCGTGGCTTGGGCGACGTCACCATGCACAAGCTCGAGGAGCTTGCAAATGATCAAAAACTAACCCTCGCCGGGTTGGTGCATAAGATCCCGCGCTCGGCGCTGTTGCGCGTCGAAGTGCCGGGCACGCTGGCAGCGCTCGCCGACACGCTTGAAAACACCCGCCGCAAACTCGCCTCATCGAATATCGACGCGCTCACACAAACGCTCATGAAAGACGTTGGGCTTGCCGATAGCTTCAAACACGAAAAGCCCGAGCAAGCGCGCAGACGCCTAGCAAACATTGATTTTATCGTGCAAAGCCTCAAACGCTGGCAGCGCACAAGCGATGGCTACGAAACGCTAAAAAGCTTTCTGCAACGCTGGACACTCGATCCACAAGACGATGAACAAAATACCGACAATCAGGTGACGCTCTGCACCTTACATTCGTCCAAGGGTCTTGAGTTTGATGTCGTATTTTTGATTGGTATTGTTGAGGGGCGTCTGCCGCACCGCCGCGTGCACGACCCGCGCGCCACCGACATCGCTCCCTCGAGCATCGACGAGGAGCGCCGACTCTTTTATGTGGGCATCACGCGTGCACGCAAAAAGCTTTACCTGAGCGTACCCAAAGCCCAGATGCAGGGCCCCAAACAAATCCCCGTCACACCCTCGCGTTTTCTCGCCAATATTCCCGAAACCAGCATCGAACGCATCACCCCTGCCTTCATGGCCAAGCTCGATGACGACGAGTTTCTTGCAGCGAGCCGTGCATTAATCGCTTCACTTTCTGCGTCGTCTTGAGTGCGGCATAACTAGTCCGCACACATAGCACCGTCAGGCAAGTCAAGGTCGGTCTTCATCGTCGAGCTAATAAACGGTACTACCACGTCAAAGGGGTTTCGACGTAGCAAATTGTTTTGACGTCTAACGTTGTTCCTAATGCGATTACAGTCCTCCGCTGGCAAGTCGGCATCCACGAAAGTCAGCCTAACAACGTGGTCTTCAATCGCATTGCTCGCATCGCTCACTTTTCCAACGGTCAACCCCCAAGTTACATGTCGCTCATAATCAAAAGACTCGATCATCCAGTACGACATACCGGATTGCGAACTAAACTCGCTCAACTTGAACACTGCATTATCAACAACTACTCGCCAAACGCGATCGTTGCTAACGCCTGGCCAGTTGGCCTTCGTACTATCCTCAAATAGTCGACTCCAAAAACCTTGATAGTAATTCATCAATGCTTGGTAGACGTCTGCCGCCTTGCTCGGGTCAACGCAGCGCTGTTCCTGAGCATAAATATCATCTGCGATGTCTCCAATGGTTAGCTGAAACTTAGGGACTTCAGGTGCGCTGGCCATCGGAGGATTAATCGCGCATCGACCGTTTGACGAATCGCCGAACGCTTGATCAACATCGAAAACATTATTCCCGGCTTCATCGCCCACACACGAAGCCGCCATCAACGCGTTAGACAACGCCATCCAAACCACGATACGGATTGCATGAACAGACATGTATAGAAGCGTAGCATAAAAGGTACAGTTAGCCAGATTGTTCGATAATAATTGTTTTGCCCTTTGCCACATCAGAGCGTCCTGACGCGATTCATCGCTCGCATTCTAGATATTCGGAGCTAAAGTTCGGCATCAGAACGACGATGTCGACCAAGTTACTCAGCCAAGACGAGTTCAATGCGCTGTTCGCTCAAGACAGCGAAGCGGCGCTGAACACCTTGCGCGAAGCGCATCCAAGTGACGTTGCCGAATGGCTCGAACAACTTGACCTCGCTCAGGCGATTGCGCTTTTGACCAAGCTTGGTGCAACGCAAGCTGCGACCATTCTCGATGAACGCCCTGTGGTGTATCGCGCGCAGGTGCTCTCGCATCTGCCCGCAGATGTTGCCGCCGACATACTTGCACACATGTCATCCGACGAGCGCGCGGACGTGGTGCAGTCGCTCTCGCCTGAACTTGCAACCTCGTTGATGCAAGAACTCGACAAAACGAGCAGCGACGTTGCACAAAGCTTGCGTAAACTGCTCGCCTACGCGCCCGAAACAGCCGGCGGCTTGATGAGCACCGACTATGTGGCGTTTGCGCCCGAAACCAAAGTTTGGGAAGCGATTGAAAAGCTACGCGAGTACGGTGCCAAAGAAGCGCAAGTTGAAACCTTCTATGCCATTTACGTTGTGGCGTTCGGCAACAAACTTGTGGGCGTGGTGTCACTGAAAGACGTTCTTCTCAGCGAAGCGGGCAAAATGTTGTCTGAGATCATGACCGAAGATGTGGTTTGGGTTTCACCGCAAGCCGATCAAGAAGAAGTCGCCAAAACGATCGCCAAATACGATTTGTCGGCATTGCCCGTGGTTAACGAGCACGGCGCCATGCTTGGTGTCGTCACCGTCGATGACGTGATGGACGTGGTCATCAAAGAAGCCACCGAAGACGCACAACGCATGGGCGCCGTGGAACCCACCGAGTTTGCTTATTTTCAAACCGACTTTATTACCTTCTTTCGTAAACGCGTCAGTTGGCTTGTCGCATTGTTCTTAGGCGAACTACTCACAACTTACGTCATGCGTAGCTACGAAACCGACCTAGCGGCAACCATGGAGTTGATGATCTTTATTCCGCTGATCATTTCTTCCGGCGGCAACTCAGGCTCGCAGTCTTCGTCACTTGTTATCCGCGCACTGGCACTCGGTCAAGTGCGCCCAGCCGATTGGCGTCGCATCATTGTGCGCGAGATTGGCATCGGTGCATCGCTTGGGCTCGTGCTAGGTATTCTTGGTTTCGTGCGCGCGCTCGCAAGCCCCACGGCCGATCATTTTATGGGCGTGTGGTGGAAAATCCCGCTCGCCATCTTTGGCAGCATCGTCTGCGTGGTGTCGATCGGCACCCTACTCGGCTCGCTCTTACCGCTTTTGATGAAACGACTTGGTTTTGACCCGGCTGTTTCCTCGACACCCTTCATCGCATCCCTGGTCGACGTGTTTGGTTTGGCCGCCTATTTCTCAATTTCTCGGCTAATTTTGGCAGTATAGTGCCACGCACACCCTTACCTTAGGCCCGCGCTTGATTTGTGAGTAAGCAAAAATACTGCTATATTTGTAAACAATGCGTTGGGCTTTACGACTTTTGATAGTGTGCTTGCTCTTAGGCGTCCTCGCCTACGCTGGATGTATCTTCGGCCCCCAACCCGAACCTCCGAACCACCAAGGCACTTCCGCGCCCGTGCCCGCGGGAGAAAAAGACAACGGATACCCCAACGGCGCATCGATCGATTCGGTTCCACGAGCAGACGCAGGCGTGAGCGACGCCTCGGTCCCTCCTCCCAAATAGTGATCGTCAAGCAGTAGCATTCAGCGCGCTGACCCATATGGCCTATCTCATTTACGCCGACGACACCTCACAAACGCAGCGTGCGTATGCGCTCTCACCCATCACCGCGATTGGCAGCGCACCAAGCAACGATGTACAGTTGAACGACAACAGTGTTCTGCCATTTCACGCTCGCGTTAGCCTCGATGGCGGCGAGCTTGTGCTCAACGTTGTCGATCCTAAAGCATTTGTCACACTCAACGGCACAAAAGTACAACGTACAAAACTAAAACATGGCGACCGCATTCAACTTGGCACGCAAACACTGACGCTGTCGCTGCTTCGACCAGCGATTGGCGACCGCGAGCCTATGTGGACGCAGCGACAACAACACGCGCTCGAGCAACTTACTAATTGTTTACAGTCAGCGTCAATACTCGCGCCTAAAACAACCGTGGCAAACTTACTTCGAGTCTGTCAATCGCTTGCTCAGGCCGAACGCACAATCTTGATAGATCTTGAGCCCAACCAACCTTGCATTCTTACCAGCGAACCAAGCGGCAATCTGCCTGCACTCGATGCCGCGGACCTAAAGAGTCTAGCCACGAGTGCACAACATGCGCTCGATAAAGGCGCCGTGCTTATGCTCGACGGCGCACAAGCAGGTCAAGTTAATGCACTTGGTGCACATCAACCTTTCGCGTGGATTCCTGTCTCATCGAAGGAGGTTTTGGTTCTTTGCGGCCACCCTTCAGCGGCTGAGCTAACCAATGAAGACCAATACTTGCTCTTGTTATTGAGCCGCTTGATCGCTATTTATGCAGCACATGTCTCGACACAACCAAGCACACCCGACACCAGCACTGCTGAACCCGTTCGTTGGGCTTCTTCAATGGTGGGGTCAAGCGCCAAAATGCGGGCCATCGGCGAATACATCGAGCGTATCGCACCATCCGACGTAAGTGTTCTGGTGACTGGCGAAACAGGCACTGGTAAAGAACTCGTTGCACAAGCCATTCACCAACACAGCGCGCGCGCCAAGCGACCACTTATCAGCGTCAACTGCGGCGCCATCGCCGAGAACCTAATTGAATCAGAACTTTTTGGTCACGTAAAAGGCGCATTCACAGGGGCCATTCAAACACAAGAGGGTAAGTTTCAAGCAGCGCAAGGTGGAACACTCTTCCTTGACGAAATCGGCGAGCTGCCACTGCCATTACAGGTAAAACTGCTGCGTGCACTACAAGAGAAAGTTATCGTTAAAGTTGGTAGCACCAAGGTCGAACCGGTGGACATACGCATCGTCGCTGCAACCAACCGCAACCTGGCAGACGAAGTCGCCGCGGGGCGCTTTCGCGAAGATCTTTATTACAGGTTAAACGTTGTACAAGTACATCTTCCGCCTCTACGCGAGCGTGGCGACGACGTGATCGATCTAGCGCGCTACTTTATCAATAAACATGGGGCAAAACTCTCGTCAAAGGTGCGAGGATTTACGCCCGCCGCACACAGCGCACTATTGGCGCACCCATGGCCTGGCAATATTCGTGAACTCGAGAACAAGATCCAACGCGCACTTGTTATGTGCCAAGGTCAACTTTTGTCACCATCCGATCTTGAGCTAAGTGTCACCGTAAGCAAAGCGCTTACACTCGCAGAAGCACGCGATATCTTCTTGCGGGCGCATGTCCTCGATACCTTAAAACGACACGACGGAAACCGTGCAAAAGCCGCCAAAGAACTGGACATCGACCCGCGCACGCTCTATCGCTACATTGGTCAAGAATGATCAGGCAACCGTCATTACAGCACGCTTACGCACCATTACAATTGCGAGAACTAAACAACTCAACCACCCGGGCCAATCACCTGTCTTCGCAAAAAGCGTATGTCCGCTCAACATCGCCACGTCTGCCGAAAACTCGGCGCGCTCACCTACCCCACTAAGCTTAACCACGCGACCCAGCGGATCCACCACTGCGCTCACACCGCTATTGGTTGAACGCACCATATAACGATGGTGTTCAACGGCGCGAAATTTAGATAAATACAAATGCGTCCACGGTTCGATGGTATCGCCAAACCATGCGTCATTGGTCATGTTAATCAGCACATGAGGATCCGCGTGCAACGCAGCCTTGCGCACAAAGCCGGGCAAAATATCTTCATAACAAATAAGCGTTGAAATACGAAAGCCATCAAAGGGCAGAGCATCGACCCGCGTACCAGGGGTGAAATGCCCACTGCGCGGCGATAAGTCATATAAAAAGGGAAGCCAAGTGCCAAGCGGCAGGTACTCGCCAAACGCTAGCAAATAGGTTTTATCGTAACGCCCGCGAATGGTCCCTGTTTTATCGGTAATCACCGCAGCATTAAAGAAAGCCGGGCCTTCAGGGTGTTCTTCCTTGTAAAGCGTGCCAAGCATCACCGGCGTATGCAGACCCTTGAGCACGTTGCCGCTCAAGTTCTTCCATTCAAGCGGCATAAAAAATGCGAGCGCGGACTCCGGCCACACGATCAGATCAGGTCTATCGTGTTGTTCGAGCGCGAAGGATTGCGCCACATGCCGACGCAAACCCTCCATCGGCTCGCCGTGTTTTTCATAGATGCCCATATTGACCTGAACCACCCCTACTCGGCGTTTGGGTGCGTGAGCAATGCGCTGTTCAATGTCATTGATGCGAAAACGTCCGTATCCCACAAGCAAAGCCATCACAACGCTTGCAGCCGCTAGCGGTTGATAAGCAAAACGTTTCGTAACGATTGCTGCATGAACGATCTGATAGATTAGTGCGTTGACTAGCAATGCAAGCGCACTGAGCAGCGCGGGGCCACCTAGATCGGCCGCCTGAATAAGTTCACTTACCGGATGCCAGGTATTGCCATAAAAATTCTCGAACAAGACCGGAAAGAACTTTTCGCTGACCACCCACGCGACCGGCGTAGCAACCCACAAGGGCAACGCACGCTTGCGCAACACAATCCACAGCGAAGTAAAAAGCACCAAATGAAGCGCGTGCCACGCCATCAACAGCCCGATGAACACAACGCAGAGCACAAAAGGAAAGCCAGAAAACTTGCGCATCATCTCGACCAGCCAATAGTGACAGGCGAAATGCGTCAAAAAGCCGGTGGTCCACGCAAGCTTTAGCGCGGGCTTATGTGCAATCAGAAACTCCGCCACTAAGTTACGCAGCGATGGCGTGGCCCCAAGCGCCACACTCGCGTTCAGATGCTTCTCAAGCGCCCACAACAAGGGCACGAATGCGAAAAACGACAGGAACCAATTGTCATAACCAGGAAAACCAAGCGCATAAAGCGCTGCACAAAGCAATCCCGGCCAGTAGTGTTGAAAGCTAGCTCGCATGTTTTAAGAGGCGCTTATCTCGCACAGGCAATCATGAAGGGTTGTAAGCAGAAAGTCCAAGTCTTGCGCGGCGATATTAAGGGCGGGTGTCACATAAACCGTATCGCCCAATGGCCGCAAATAAACGCCACGCTCGCGCGCAAGCTCAAACATCTGCCAACCCAGTTTACCGGCGTAACCACCCTCACCAAGTTCAAACGCCGCGCAAACACCCAAGCTGCGAATATTGCGCACCAACGAATGCGATGCATAACGCTGAAACCCAGCGCGAATGCGCTCTGCGTTATGCTGAGCTTGCATAAGCACGTTATCCTCGCGATAAATATTCAGCACTTCGCGCGCCACCGCAGCCCCAAGGGGATTGCCATAAAAGGTGTGCCCGTGAACAAACATGCGATCAACACCGCCACTAAACCCTTCGTAGATCCGCTCGCTTGCAAGCGTTGCTGACATCGGCAACATGCCACCCGTAAACCCTTTGGCTGTGCACAAAATGTCAGGCGACACACCCGCATGATCGCACGCCCACATTTTGCCCGTGCGCCCATACCCAACAAATACTTCGTCTGCGATCAAGAACGTGTCTGCGGATGTGCAACACTCTCTTAACGTGCCGAGCAGTTCTGGCGAATACATGCGCATGCCCGCCGCCCCTTGAATCAAGGGTTCGATAACCACACCCGCAATCTGATCTTTTTCTTGCGCAATGAGTTTGAAAAGACTCTCAAACACTTCAGGCCACGCACCTTGGCTCACGGGTGGATAAAGCACATCAAAAAGCAACGCCCCATACCTTGCACGAAAAACAGGCACACCGCCCACACTCACTGCGCCCGTCGTATCACCATGATAAGCTTGTGAGAGTGTGACAAATTTTGTGCGCTCAGGGCGACCAGCTTGCTGCCAGTATTGCACCGCCATTTTAAGCGCCGTCTCAACGGCCGTTGAACCGTCATCGCTAAAGAACACGCGCGTAAGACCTTTGGGCGCCACCCGAACAAGCTCCTCGGCAAGCTTCACGGCCGGCTCATGGATCAGCCCAGCCATCGCGCAATGTGGCATGCAATCAGCTTGCGCTTTCAGTGCACTCACCAAACGCGGATGGCGATGTCCTATCGAACTCGACCACCACGACGCGTTGGCATCAAGATATCGCTTACCCGCATTGTCGATCAGCCACACCCCTTCAGCTTCGCGAATCACAAGCGGCTCGCGCTGCTGTTGATCATCAAGCGTCGTGTAAGGTGGCCAAAGCACCCTGCGACTAAGCTCAATCAACGGATCGATGATAACCATGTCCCTCTTGTAGCACGGTGTATTTCCAAGTCACATCGCTATACCGCGCTACCAACCCTATAACCTTTACAAGTCTTCTTAAAACATTTCGTACAAAGATAGGTCCACAAGTCTCTACGCAATACTTTTAAAGCTGAATTTGCTGATTGTAAAACTCGTATATAAACGTGGAGATGGTTTTTGCAGCATTTAGCGCTAACCGAGCTTCGTGCCTTTGCGGCATCCGTATTCGAGCGTGTCCGTCGCTTAGCTTATTTCTAAGTGGCGCAATCCCACATACACAACCTACTAAAATACGAGCAACGTTCTTTAGATTTTCGTCCACCAAATCGGAATCAAAAAGGCGCAATAAGCCCGTTACCGTCCTCCACTGTTTTAGTAAATCTCCCCCTTAATTTTGCCTAGTACCCCGGGTACGATCTTCAAGATCAACCAAAACCGCTTCTATAATCGTTCTCGAAAGGGTGACCACTCCATCAAGATCATCAGCAAGTAGTCTTGCATCACCCTTACCTAACATTTCCTGAAAGTAGTTGTTGGAAAGAGCATTCGCAGGAACACCAATCTCTGGAAATCCATCATATTTATGCAATCGAAATTTCTGTTGCACTCTGATCAACTCGAACCCGTCAATAATTAGCTTCTGGTTGAGAAGCTCTACAGCTGCTTTCACATCAAACTCCGTTTGAGCAAAGTGAGACGGATTGACAGCTTCCTGTACGGTTTCTGTTAACTTCTCAGTTCCATTGAGACTCGACAAGATTCTAGCTGTAAAGTCTTATCTGGAGTTACGTTTTCGAAGTCGAGAAAACTGGCGAACACCCAGATTATTGAAAAACTTGCGAACCTCCTTGAGTGTTCTTCGAGCAGATGCAGGAGCATCCATCCAGAATGCATCGTCACCCTTAATAATCCGCGCTACTACGCGCTACTACTAGCAGCGTTCTAGAGTGTAATGTTGGTTTCAAGGTTCCTGGCAAGTGTCGCCAACGAAGCAAGCTCACGTCAATAACCATCTAACCGAGAAATCCCATGGACCACTCCAGTACGAAGCTCTGGTATTGTCGAATATAATAAGATCACGTAGTTACAGTGAATGCATAGACAGCGAGCATTTTGCATTGTAAAATGCTCGCTATGTATACACGTCTCCTAAAGGTGCCAAATCACTCGTTTTTTCTCTTTGGTCCGCGAGCCACAGGCAAAACAACCTGGCTCAAGCACGTATTGCCCGAC
>JBGAKI010000090.1:0-10924 GCA_044224525.1 Polyangiales bacterium
GCTAAGCGCTACGCCTTCGGCTTCGCGAATTCGCTCGCTTTGCGTCCCCCCAACCGGTCCGCTCAACTCACCTGATCGGTGTGCTGGTTGGTTAGAGGGCGTAAGGTCTTAGGTGACATGCACTTTTGGGACATCCACATTCGGTGGGTGTCCCAAAAGTGCATGTCACTGTTACAACGTGTAACGGGCGCGGTGGGCGTCGAGCCAAGCGATGTAGTAAGCGCAGTCTTGCTGGCCTTCAAGCGTGCCTTCGTTGACGAGTCCTTCGAGCAAGTCGCGCAGTTCGCCGAGGCGTTTGCTTGGGGGCACACCAAAATGTTTAGTGATCTCGGTGCCAAGGCCTTTGGGTAGGGGCGGCACTTTGGCGTCTTGTTTGGCAAGCTCGCGCACGCGTGCAGACAGTTCACTGATCGCGCCAAGACCGCGCTTCTTTTTTTCAGGGCGTTTGGTGGTGATGTCGGCGCGGCTCAGGTCGAACAAATCGGTTAAGCCGTCGCCCATTTCGCGAGCAAAACGGCGCACGGCCGAATCAGTCCAGGTGCCATCGTATTGGCTTGCGCGCAGGTGGTTGATGATTAGAAAATGCACGCGTTCAAACAGCGCTTTGTCGTAAGGGATGCGTTTAGCGATGCGTTTACGGAACATCGCAGCGCCCACTTCACTGTGGCCAAAAAAATGGACTTCGCCCTTGGGGCCAATCGAACGCGTTTTCACTTTGCCTACGTCGTGCAGGAGCGCGGCCCATCGCACGGCAAGGCGCGGCACCGATTGGCGCACCACTTGTTTGGTGTGCTTCCAGACGTCTTTATGGCGCCATTCACCATCGCCAAAACCCACCATGGCTTGCGCTTCGGGTAGCCATGCTTGCATCAGTCCCGTTTGCACCATCCATTCAAGGCCTTCTTCTGCATGTTTACTCATGAGCACATAATCAAAGGCCTCGCGCACTTGTTCGGGTGCAAGCTCGAGCCAGATCTGCTCTTCGAGGACTGCGGGGTCGCTTGAAGGCACGTCGCCATCGGCGATGCGGTGAAGCTGGGCCAACATCTCGATAAGGCGTTGCATGTTGGCGGTTAAGGTGGGCAGGGAGGCGGTCATGGGGCCTATAACTTGTCTCAAAAACGCTGATTAATCAAGGTGATGGCAATTGTACGACTAAGACACACATGGGTTGTCAGGCTAGATAAAAAAGGCCATACTTCTGAGGGTAGACAGACTGGGGTGCGGCGGGTCACCTACGGCTGCTAATATATGCATGCAAGTCGGCGAGCTCATTCAAGAGCGGTTTGAAGTTCAAGCCCATATCGTTACCGGCGGCATGGGTGCGGTTTTTCGTGCCTACGATCGACTCTTAGGGGTACCCGCGGCCATTAAGCTTTTGCGCTTTGGTGCTGGCAACGATGCCAGTCGTTTTTCCCGTGAGGCGCATGTGCTTTCTGAGCTTCGCCACCCCGGCATTGTAAAGTACCTGGCGCACGGCACGACGGCGCTCGGTGAGCTGTTTTTGGCGATGGAGTGGCTTGAGGGCGAGGACCTTTCATCGCGTTTGGCTGCTCGCGAGCAACTTCGCGTGAGTGAAGTGGTTGAACTTGGGTTGCGCGTTGCCGAGGCATTGAGCGCTGCGCATCGCCAAGGGGTGGTGCATCGCGATATCAAGCCGAGTAATATTTGGCTCGTCGGTTCTGCGCTCGATCAGATTAAGATTCTTGATTTTGGTGTGGCGCTTTTGACGGGTGCCTCACAGACCGTGACGCACACGGGCGTGGCGGTGGGTACACCAGGGTATATGGCGCCCGAACAAGCGCGCGGCGAACAAGTGCTTGATTCGCGCGTTGATTTGTTTTCCCTCGGTTGTGTGCTTTATGAGTGTTTAACGGGTACGCCCGCGTTCACGGGTGATCACGTGGTGGCGGTGCTTGCTAAAGTGCTTTTGCAAGAAGCACCTCATGTGCGCGAGCATCGTCGCGATGTGCCGCGCGCGCTTGATGATTTGGTGGCTCGCTTGTTGTGTAAAGAACCCAGCGGCCGGCCCCAAGATGCTGACGAAGTGTGTGATGCACTTCGACAGATGCAGAACGAATCACTTCTGCCTTCGGGGATGAGCTCACTTCCACCCGCATTAACGCGTTCAGAGCAGCGCTTTGTGAGCGTTATCGTGGCGTCGACGTCATCGTCGTACAGCTACTTGGGATTGCTGCATGATCTTGATCGTGCCCGATTACAGCTTGATGCGGCACGCCTTTCACATTTGCGCGAGGCGCTTTCGGCGTATGATGCGCGACTTGAGGTGTTGGCAGACGGCTCCCTAGTTGCAATGATCGCAGGTCACTTGCTTGCGTCTGAGCTCGTTGTGCGCAGCGCGCGGTGCGCACTCACGATGCGTGAGATTGTTCCCGAGGCGTCGCTGGCAATTTGTACTGGGCGCGGACTAATGAGTGGCGCACAGCCGGTGGGCGAGGTGATCGACCGCGCGTTTGCTGATCTTGCGGTGGGGCGTGCGGGTGCGATTCGTCTCGATGAGGTTACGGTCAAGTTGCTTGATTCGCGGCTTGAAGTGGCGTGGCGTGAAGGCATTGCGTGGCTGCAGGGCGAACGTGAGTCTGCCGCGGGTCGACGCACGTTGCTTGGTCGGCCCGTTGAATGTGTAGGTCGCGATCGCGAACTTAGCATCTTAAAAGCCATTTATAACGATAGCGTGGCTGAGTCGTCGGCATCGGTGGTCATGATCACAGCCGAAGCGGGCATTGGTAAATCGCGCGTTCGACAAGAGTTTTTGAGTCAACTTCGTACGCACGATGCTGCGGTGACGGTGATTATGGCGCGCGGGGATTCGCTCAGCGCAGGTAGCCCGCTTGGCATGCTTAGTTCGGCGATGCGTCATTTCTTTGGCATGATCGAAAACGAGCCTGTTGAAGTGAAGCGTTATAAGTTGCGCGCGCGTGTGTCGCGTGTGGCATCTGACGATGACTTGCCGCGGGTGCTTGAGTTTTTTGGTGAGTTGACCGGTGTGCCCTTTAACGATGATCCAAGCTTACAACTTAAAGCGGCACGTGGGCATCCCACCTTGATGAGCGATCAGATGCGCTCTGCGTGGGAAGCGTGGCTTTCGGCGGAGCTTGAGCAACATCCTGTGGTGATCGTGCTAGAAGACTTGCATTGGGGCGATGGTCCAACAGTGCAGTTTGTGGGATCAGCGCTCAGGCGTTTGGCCAATAGGCCACTGATGGTGCTTGCACTTGCGCACCCCGACGTGCATCAACGGTTTGCTCATTTGTGGAGCGATTGCCAGGTGACCGAACTGAGCATGCGTGGCTTATCAGAAAAAGCGTGTAAGAAGATTATTCAATCGGTGCTGGGTGATTCGATCGATTCCAGCAGCGTTGAGCGTATTATCGCGCGTTCGGGCGGCAACGCCTTTTACCTAGAAGAGTTGATTCGCGCCAGCGCGCGCGGGCAACGCGAGTCGCTGCCGGAAACTGTGTTTGGGATGGTGCAGTCGCGCCTGGATGACATGGATAGTGAAGCGCGACGCGTGCTGCGTGCGGCGAGTATTTTTGGTCGCGTTTTTACCGAGGCGGGTGTGATCGCGTTGTTGGGTGGGGACAGCGTTCAAAATTCGGTAAAGAAGTGGCTGAATGAGCTGACGGTCATGGAGCTTTTGGTGCGACGTTATGTGGGTGTGGGTGACAAGCAAGAAATCGAATATGCATTTCGGCACGAAGTACTTCGTGAGGCCGCATACGCCATGCTGACGGACGAAGATCGGATGCTTGGTCATCGCTTGGCTGGGCGATGGCTTAGCGATCATAGCGGGCGTGATCCGCTGGTGATGGCCGAGCACTTCGAGCGCGGTCAGATGGTCGAGATTGCAACGGAATATTATGCGCGTGCTGCCAAAGAAGCGCTTGGTGCAAGCGACCTTGATGAAGCGGTGACATGTGCCGATCGCGCGATGGCGTGTGGTGCACATGGTGAACGCTTGGGTGCACTCTTGCTCATTCAGGCAGAGGCTTATCGTTGGAAAGATGAGCTCAAACACGCGGAGCGCTGCGCCGAGGAGGCGCTTACACATTTGTCTGCAGATAGCGAGTCGTGGTTTAGTGCGCTTGGAGAACTTGTAGCGATCGCTGGTCTTACGGGCGCCAAAGATAGGCTCGATGCTCACGTCAAACGGCTTCTTTATCAGGTTCAGGTGGCGCCCGATCGCAACAGCCAACAGTTGAATGCGCTAGCGCGCGCTGCGTGGCAAAAGGTTTTGGTGGGAGAGTACGCGGCTGCTGAACATTTGCTCGAGTATATTGAGCGTTTAGGCAGTGATGCTGTGATGCATGATCCGGTTGTCAACGCGCGCGTGCTCAGGGTGCGAGCGTATTGTCAGTGGGTTGGCGGCAATATTGCCACTGCGCTTTCGCAATTGGCGACCGTGCGCGAACGGTTTGAGCACGCCGGGGACTTGCGTAACTTGTGTTTGGCGCAGCTGGATTTGACCAATATTTATTTAGAGTTGGGCGAAGGGTTAAAAGCAGAGCAGTCAGTCACGGATGCGCTGCGAATTGCCGAGCGCATGCGAATTGATTTTTTGGTTGCGCTAAGTAAAGCGACCTATGGTGCGGTGCTGTCACGACAAGGTAAGTTTGAGCAAGCACGACGCGTGCTTGAAGTAGCAAGCACATGGTTTATGCACCGTAAAGCGCATCGACTCGAAGGTATTTGCCGGAATTTACTTGCCGAGGCTTGGCTTGGCCTGCGCTTGTTTGATGACGCTCTTCGCGAGGCCAAGGTGGCCGTTGAACTTCTTTCGCCGTTTACGCCACGGCTCGCTCTTGCGCGCGCAACTTTGGCACAAGTGAGACTTGCGCGTGAGGAGGTTGGTTTTGCGCATCTTGAAGCGCGTGCTGCGCTTGATTTGCTCGAGCTTTTAGGTCGATTGCCTGATGGCGAATCTAAAGTGCGCTTGGTGTACGTCGAAAGCGCCGCGGCGAATAGTGATCGACAAGCGGCTTCTGAGATTCTTGGTCTTGCCTATCGACTGATTCTTGATCGTGCACAACGCATGACCGATGCGCAGATGCGTCAACGTTATTTGCGTGATGTGCCGGCGAACTATCGCACGTTGCTTTTGGCGAGTCAGTGGGGGTTGTTGCCGCATCATGAGTTAGCCCCCAGCCTAGCCCCCGGTTACGCGCTCAACTAGTACGCGTTGAGGTTGAGCTGAGCGCGGCTTTCGTCCTCGCGAGCCATCCTCGCCTACGTTTAGTAGGCTCCGTGGCTCGCTGCGGCCGCGCGCCTGCGCTCAGCTCAACCTCAACGCGTACTAGGGCTCAGTGCTTTCCGCTCGCTCTTGCACTAGTGCTCAGTGCGTTGATTAGTCGGGTGTTGTCTGATTCGCTTCCGATGGTGAAGCGTAGGCAGTCAGCTAGACGGGGGTCGGTCGAGGGGTAGTGTTTGACGGAAATGCCCTGGGCGAGTAGTTGTGCGTGAAGTGCGTGTGCATCCGACGTTACGCGAGCGAGAATAAAGTTGGCATCTGATTTAAAGGGGTGAAGCGCAGCTGTGCTTTGAAATGCATCAAACAGGCGTGTGCGCTGATTGATTACTGTATGAATTTGGTTTGCCAGCAGGTGATCATAATGGCTCAACACATGAGTCGCGATGGTCTGCGAAAGTGCGTTGAGATTGTATGGAAGGCGCACACGCTGCACAATGTCGGCCAGTTCGGCTGGCAAGATGCCCCAACCAGTCCGAATGGCCGCAAACCCTACTTTTGATAGCGTGCCAAGCAGGGCCATGTTCGAAAAGCGGGTTTGCCAACTGGCCAGCGATCGCTGTGCATAAGGTGCATAGGCTTCGTCGACAACGACGAGGGTGTCTTTGCTGTGTGTCAAAATGCGCTCAATTGTCGTGTCACTAAATGCATTGCCCGTGGGGTTGTTAGGACTGGCTAGAAAAAGCAGATTCGGCGTATGTTGGTCAATCGCCGTCAAGAGTGCGTTTTCATCGATTTGCCAATCAGGTGTTAAGGGTACCGCTATCGTATCGCAGTCGTAGGCCTGTGCGGTTAGCCCGTACATGACAAAACTTGGCGCAACATACATCACTTTGGCTTTGGACTTGCCTGCTTTGGGTGCGCCGAAAGCGTGGATAAGCATGGCGATAACCTCGTCGGAACCTGAGCCCACGACAATCTGTTCGGGCTGAGCGTGACAGTGGATCGCGATGGCGTTACGTAGCGTTGTTGCGTTTGGATCTGGATAACGTTCTAGCTCAACCTCTTTGAGGAGCGCCGCGATGTCGAGGGGTGAGGTGAGTGCCGGGCTTTCGTTGGCGTCGATGCGTATGGACGCACTTTGATGTGCGGGCGCACGATAGGGTCGAAGTGCGCCAACGTTTGATCTGACGAGGTGAAGTAGCGGGTGAGCCATGGTAACCTATTCGACGTCGCTTGGGTAGGTTTCAAGGTATTCGCCGATGATCTCGTCGGGGATGTCTTTGGTCGATCCGCCTAGTTTAATGACATAGTTGGCCGATACCCAGAGCACCCATCGATCACCATCGACGCCAATTAGCTCGAACATGTCATCGCCCTCGCGGCTGACTTTGCGCACTTTATAGTTTTTAAGTTGGTAAAGCGTGCTTTGCACATTGTTCAGTAAGTGCTCTTGTGATTTATAAACGCTTACCCATGCCTTGATGTCTTCGATGGGTGCTGTTTCATGTGCCTGAGCGTCGACGTACACCGCGGTATGGCCTTGCCCTGGATTGTTGTCGACGTTCAGCTCCGGGTGGTCCATTTTTTGATAACGGCGGTATTTATGATCATCAATGTCGTGTTCGATAACATACCGCGAGGGTAGCGACGATCCGCATCCGTAGTAGAACGCGCTCATGCCGACGATCCAAATTGCGTAGCGATGTTTCATCATCATTTTTCTTCGCTATTTTTGTGATAAAGGTGCAAGACTTAGCGTTTTTCGATTGGCGTCGAGTGTGGCTTTCGACCCCAGCCAAATGGGTTGATTGGTTTGACCGTGGCCGACCGGCAGGTTGTATACCACGGGAATCGTGATGTCGCGAAAGTGCTCGCGAATCACCTCTTCAACGGGCACGCCGTGGCGAGGGTGATTACATGCGTCAAACTGACCAAAAACAACACCTGCAGCTTTTTTCCACCAACCTGCCAAACGCAGCGAGGTTAACATGCGATCGATGCGGTATGGTGCTTCGTCTACGTCTTCGAATACAATGATCGCATTGTCAATCGGAGCACTGTAAGGTGTTGCTGCAAGCGCTGATACGATCGACAAGTTGCCACCGATCAAATGTCCTTGGGCGGTGCCGGGGTTGACGCAGGCAAGTTCGTCGAACGTAACGCCCGGGCGCATTTCAAGATGTGTTACCCAATGATCAAATTCGTCGTTGGTGCTGTCGGCAAGATGCTGAAACATGCCCGCATGCAGTGATTTAACCTTCGCGCGATTCCAAAGCGCATGCAGCGCGGTGATGTCGCTAAAACCCACCAGTGTTTTTCGCTCGCGACGCACGATCTCGGGATCGATCCAATCGATGATACGCATGCTGCCGTAACCACCACGAACCGCGACCAGAAAATCGACATCTGGGTCGAGCAATAAGCGTTGAAGCAGTGATCGCCTTGATTCGTCGCTATCGCTAAGGTATCCAGTGCGTGCACTGCCCAGATTTGGATTAATTACCTTATAACGTTGCCCCAGGCGCGATATGGCTCTATTAAAGACATCCATAGAAAAAGGGCCGCTGGGCGCAATGATGCCCACTTTGGCACCCGGTTTAACTTGTCGTGGCTCGATCCAATCGAGCTGGTCAAATGAAGCGAAAGAGGAGTGTTCGTTGCTCATTGAATTTCTAACGTGGCTCGAGGCCCAGCCAAAATCCTGGCTTTATTCGATTCTTGGACTCGTTGCTTTTACAGAATATCTCATACCACCCATCCCAGGCGACGTCATTGTACTTTTTGGCATGTCGCTGGCGATTCACGCGGGGGCGCAGCTTTTGCCGGCGCTTGCATCCGTGGTGACAGGCTCCATGGCAGGTGTTTTGATCACCTATGCGGTGGGGCGCTATTGCGTGTCGCATCCGTGGATCGTGCAGCGTTTTGGCCAAAGTCGGTTCGCGACGTCACCCACTTGGACGATCACTTTACAGTCGGCATTATCGCTCATCCGCGAAAAAGGTCTGTGGCTGCTGATTCTTAATCGTTTCCTGCCAGCGGTGCGCGCGCTGATCTTTTTGGCGGCGGGTCTTGCGCGCGTGTCATTGACGCGCGTCTTTTTTGGCGGCCTGGCCGCCTCCGTTCTTTGGAACAGTTTGCTTGCGACGGGGGCCTATTTCTTAGGCGCTAATTTTGGTCGTTTAATAGCGCTACTTGATGCCTACCAAAAATGGGCCATCGCGATCGGGCTATTGATATCAGCGATTGTGACAGCGCGATGGTTTTGGGTGATTCGCCACCGGCACGCAGCCAAACACGACAATACCTAGAACAAAGAAAAGTTGAGTTGAGCTGGCCTGGGGAGGTCAAACCCGCTCACTAAGCGCTACGCCTACGGCTTCGCGAATCGTTCGCTACTGTTTGACCTCCCCCAGGCCAGCTCAACTCAACTTTCTTTGCTGTAAGCTGGACGGCGAGGTGAACTGAGGCGCTTGAGCGGAGTCAAACCCGCTCACTAAGCGCTACGCCTTCAGCTCCGCGAATCGTTCGCTCAGTCGTTGTTTTGTTTTTCTTCGCTGGTGGTGAGCGTGGCGCGAATCAAGTCGCGATTGAGTTGCGCAATCACCGCAACATCGATGCCCTTGGGGCATACTGCTTGGCATTCGCGATGGTTGGTGCAAGCGCCAAAGCCGGCGTCATCCGCGATCGACACCATGCGCTGCACGCGTTCAAGCCGCTCTGGCTGACCTTGCGGTAGCTTGGCCAGGTGGGTGATCTTTGCACCCAGGAATAAACTAATCGAACCGTTGGGGCAAGCCGCAACACAGGCACCGCAACCGATGCACGCCGCGGCGTCCATCGCTTCGTCGGCGTCTTGTTTACGCACGGGGGTGTCGTTGGCTTCGGGCGCGCTGCCGGTGCTTACCGACACGTAGCCACCTGCCTGGATGATCTGGTCGAGTGCTTTACGGTCGACGACCAAGTCTTTGATGATCGGGAATGCTTTGGCGCGCCAGGGTTCGATCAAGATTTCGTCGCCGTCTTTGAATGAGCGCATGTGCAGCTGACACGTTGTGGTCATGTGCTCTGGGCCATGTGCGTGGCCATTGATCATCATGCCACACGAGCCACAGATGCCTTCGCGGCAGTCGTGCTCAAACGCAATGGGCTCTTGGCCCTTGGCGATCAACTCTTCGTTGACGACGTCGAGCATCTCAAGAAAGCTCATATCAGGGCTGACGTTGTCGGCCGCGTAGCGCTCAAAGCGACCCGCTGAGTTTGCGTTTTTTTGACGCCATACTTGTAGTGTAATCTTCATGGTGTAAGTCCTATCGATCGCTATTTGTAGCTACGCGTTGAAGGTTTAACGAACTCAAAGTTGAGCGGTTCTTTATGCAGCACGGGCGCCATATTGGGGCCTTTGTATTCCCATGCTGATACAAATGAGAACTGTGCGTCGTTGCGTTTGGCTTCGCCATCTTCGGTTTGGTGTTCCTCGCGAAAATGCCCGCCGCAGGATTCCTCGCGCATCAGTGCATCCTGACACATGAGTTTACCAAGCTCGAAGAAGTCGGCCACGCGACCTGCAAGTTCGAGGTTTTGGTTGAGTTCATCGCCGGTGCCGGGCACGGTTAGATTCTTCCAGAACTCTGCTTCAAGTTCGGGCAGCTGCCCAAGGGCTTTACGCAGGCCACTTTCGTTGCGCGCCATGCCGCATTTGTCCCACATCAAGAGGCCCAATTCGCGATGAAACGAGGTGGGTGTGCGTTTGCCTTTGATCGACAAGAGCTTATTGATGCGCTGGTTGACATCGTTCAACGTGGCTTTGGCATCGGCTTGGTTTTCGTCGATTTTATCGAACTTGTTTTGCGCGAGGTAATCACCGATGGTGTAGGGCAACACGAAATAACCATCCGCCAGGCCTTGCATGAGTGCACTGGCCCCCAAGCGATTGGCGCCGTGATCAGAAAAGTTGGCCTCGCCAATCACAAATAAGCCAGGGATCGTGCTCATCAAGTTGTAATCGACCCACAAGCCGCCCATGGTGTAATGCACCGCGGGGTAAATGCGCATGGGGCGCTCGTAGGGGTTCTCGTCGGTAATGCGCTGGTACATTTCGAACAAGTTGCCATAACGCTCTTCGATGGTGTGGCGACCCAAACGGCTGATCGCCTCACCAAAATCAAGGTACACACCACGTTTGCCTGGCCCCACGCCACGACCGTCGTCACAGGCTTCTTTGGCGCTGCGCGATGCGATATCACGGGGTGCAAGATTACCGAAGCTTGGGTACTTGCGTTCTAAGTAATAGTCGCGATCGGCTTCTGCGATTTGCTCGGGTGGTTTATCGCAGTCTTCTTTGCGCTTAGGTACCCAAACGCGACCGTCATTGCGTAGCGATTCACTCATCAAGGTGAGCTTGCTTTGGTGATCGCCGCTGACGGGGATACACGTAGGGTGGATTTGCGTGTAGCAGGGATTACCAAAAAGAGCGCCTTTACGGTGTGCGCGCCAAATTGCTGTAGTGTTCGAACCCTGTGCGTTGGTCGACAAGTAAAACACGTTGCCGTAACCGCCGGTGCCAAGCACCACAGCGTCGGCAATGTGCACGCTGAGTTTACCCGTAACCAAATCACGCACCACGATGCCGCGGGCTTTACCGTCAACGACGATCAAGTCGAGCATCTCGGTGCGCGGAAACATTTTTACTTTGCCAGCGTCGATTTGACGTTCGAG
>JBGAKI010000005.1:0-79720 GCA_044224525.1 Polyangiales bacterium
GCGCGTCGTCTGAGTTCCATTGCTTCACCGAGGTCGCGCGAGAGGCGCGGGGTGCGATCGATGAGTTGCGCGGCAATTGCGCGCGGCACTTCGATCACCACAAGGTCGCTGGCGGCTGAGACTGTAACCTGGCTTGCCATGCCCAATACCACTTCGTCGATACCGACGATCTCGCCCTGGCCCAGGCGCAATACTTCATAGGTATGCACCTGGCTGTCGCGTGCAACTTGTGTGCTCAGCAACGCTTCTCCCGCGGCGATTAAGTAAAGCGCGGTTTTGGTGGCGCCTTCATGCATGACAATTTCGCCTGCGGCATAACGTAAGACGCGGGCGTGGGTGGCCAGTTCCTTTTTGCTTTCATCGTTTAGGGCGGCCAGCACGCTAAAACGGCTAAGACTGCCCACCATGTCGGCGCATAATGCGCCATAGGGGTTGTTGTCAAAACGTGGCGTTTCGCTGTCTTTGTGATGGCTGAATCCATGGCGTTCGGCAGCATACCAGGCGCGCGAAAGAAACTCGTCGCTGACGCGGCCACGCTCTTCGCAACTTTCAAGTGCGAGCGTGACCTGATAAGTGGCGTGACCGCCGCCTTCCTCTGTCAGTGTGACGCTGGGTGCGGGCGACTCAAGCACACCTGGAATATGTGTGGCTACATCGTGCAGCACACGTTTGACCAAATTGGGGGGCTTGCTAAGTGCCGTGCGAAAGGGAATGCGTTCGATATACATGCGCGGTCGACTCAAGTTGATGAATGAGTCTTTGCCAAGCACATTGTTAGGGATCACCAACACGGACTGGTTGCCATTGATCAACAAGCGCACCGAACGCCACGTGATGCCGATCACCTTGCCTTCTTGATCGCCAACTTGAATCACGTCGCCCACAGCGAATGGCTTGTCGAACAAAAGTGCAATACCTGCAAAGAGGTTACCAAGCGTATCTTGAAGCGCCAACCCGACGACGAGCGAGCTCACACCCAGCGCGGTTACCAAGCCACCTAGATCACTCTTCCAGACGACACTGACGATCAACACAAATCCGACGCCTGCGACAAAGGCGCGCGACAGATCAAGAAAGAGCTTGGGCACGTTGGCGCGCCATGATGACGACTCGGCTTTGGTGAAAAAGATAATATTGCCCACCGAGATGGCGGCGAAGACCAAACTAAAGAGCAGCGCGGTGAAAACCACTTTGACGAGTGCCGCGCTGTCTTTGTAGTCGAGCAAGAGTCGTAAAAAAAGCAGTAGCAACCCGAGCGGCAAGGTGACATTGCGGATGTGCAACATGGCGCTGGCAAGCGGATGCTCGGCGCGTGCCAGTCGTTGCACGAGCTCGCTTAGGACAAGCACCAAAAGCGGATAACCGATCAATATGATCAGCCCACCTTGCAGCCACGGTTGTGAAAAAACGCTATCCATACATCATCGCTTTGTTGTTAACCTTGTTTAAGCACCCAGACAGGTTGTGCGCCTTTACCTGGTGCGTCGTAGGGTTCAACCGCTTCAAAGTCATGCACGCCCACCAAGCCATCGCGCACGACTTGTGTTACGCGCACCGGCGCCATTTTGGTCAGGCGCTGAAGACCGCGTGCTAGATTAACCGTGTCGCCCCATAAATCATAGATGAACTTGTGTCGGCCCACAATGCCCGCGATTACCGAGCCGCTGTTGATGCCGATCGACACATCCAGTTTGGCATTGTGGCGTTGACAGATGCGATGCACAATGTCGGCCATCTCTTTCGCGAACTGTACAACGCGGTGCATGTGGTCAACACGCGGCACCGACAAACCGCACACGGCCATGTAGGCGCTGCCGATGGTTTTCACTTTTTCTACGCCGTGGCGCTCAGCCGCTTCGTCAAACGAGGTGACGATTTCGTTGAGCAGGCCCACAACTTCGCTTGCTTTGCCGTTGTCTGAGAGTTCAGAAAAGCCGGGCAAATCGGCATAGAGCACGGTCACGTTGGGGATAGAGTCGGCCACTTGATCTTGGCCGCTTTTTACGCGGGCGGCGATGGGTGCGGGTAACACGTTGAGCAAGAGTGCTTCGTTTTCTTGGGTTTTGCGCTTAAGTGCGTCGTTGCTTTTGTGAAGGCTCGCCACCATACTGTTGAAGGTGTGTGCGAGCTCTGAAAATTCGTCAGAGCCAACTTCTTCAACCTTTACATCGTCGCGGCCTTGGCCGACAGCGTGTGCAGCATCGACAAGTGCGCGTACGGGGCGCAGGAACTTAGCCGAGAGCCACAAACAAAGCATGGTGACCACGACCACAAAGAGCACGGCGGTCATGATGACGCGTTTGCCGAACACCGCGACGGGTGCGAGCGCTTCGGCTTCGTCCATTTTCGACACAAGACCCCAGCGCAAGCCTTCAAGCACCAAAGGTTGGTATGACACAAGCACATGTTTGCCGCGGTAGTCTTCTTGTTTACCGATGCCACTTTTGCCTGTGGCCGCACTGCGATCAGCTTTGGAATGTGCGCGCTGAATCAGGATAGATGTGTTGAGCTTGCCGATCTTTTCGATGATCTTGGGCTGAAGCTCTGTTTTTCTAAGCGCGCGAAGAAAATACTTAGGGTTTTCGAGCAAGAAGCGCGCGTTTGATCGAAAAAGACCGTCTTCGCCGACCAAATAGGCTTCGCCGGTTTTACCGAGGCCTTCTTTTTGCCAGTCGCGACCGCCGGTCATGACGCGATCCACTTCTTCGACGGAGAGCTGCAAAATTAAGACGCCCACACGTTCGGCGTGATCAAAAATTGGAGCGGCAAAAAATGCGGAAGGCGCGCCGAATGAGGGTGTGTGAACGCGAAAGTCGGAAAGCACCACGTGGCCAGGGTCGTGAATCTTTTTGGCCTCCAGATATGCTTTGGCAAGGCTTGAATCACTGAAGGGCCCGCTGAGAAGATTCGAGGCGAAGTCGGGTTCCTTACTGATGCTATACAGCACGCTGTTTGTTTTGAGTGAGATTAAGTAGATGTCGTAATAACCCAGGCGCTCGGCCATGGCGCGCAGAAAAGGATGAATGCGGGCATGCACTTGTGAATAGCGACTGGTGTCGCCTGCGCGGTTAAGTTTGTCGCGGTTATCCCAATCGTTGGGGTTCTTGGCGAGGTAGTGATATTGCAAATAAAGTGCGGGCGGGTCGGTCGGCAAATAGGTTTCGACGGTTGGGCGCCCTCCCGTGGTGGCGCTTAGGCGTGGTAAGAACTCTTTTTCATAAAAACCACGCACGCTTTGCACGCCCTGCGATGGCAGGCTCGCTTGGCTTAGGTCGAGATAAGCGCTTTCAAGGTCACGCGCGATGCCAACAAAAGTAGGGTCTTCCGCCAGCGTTTCAAGGTCGGCGCGCACCGTTTTGAAATAGTCTTGTAGCTGGGTGACCTTGGCCGAGCGCACGCTCGTGAGCTGTTTGAACACGGCTTGTTCGAGGGCGTTGCGACCTGAAATATAGCCGACGATGGTCACCGCTGCGACGCCGCATAGGCCGATCAGCAGCAATACCAGCAAAAGTTGAGAGCGAATGCTCAAGCGGCGCAATAAAGACATGGTCTGCTCATACCTCAAAACAAGGCTTTTGCGCCAGGATAATATGCTGTAGGGGCAGGTGGTATGCGCTTTGTCCAGGGGGTGTAATTTTTAGCATCTTCTTAAGACAGGCGGTTTTATCGATACTTGATCGTATGATACGCGCTTTACTTTGTGCTCAGTGGTTAAAACTTGGTGGGTTCTTACTTATTGGTTCGATGGCGAGTGCCTGTGGAGCGGGTGGTGAGCACACGCTGCAGGCCAACGCAGGTGCTTTGTGCGATGCGCGTAATGCGACACCGCCAACGTTTTGCGGCGAAGCCTGTTCTGAAAGCAACAGTTGTCCACTGGGTGGGTATTGTACGCCAAGTGGTCAGTGCACCGCTGATTGCGATACGCTTGCAGGCACGGGTTGCGGTAATGGGCAGGCGTGCGGCGTGAATGGACAGTGCATGTCGGCGTCGGACGACACGCCGATCGAGTGCGCGAGTGTGAAGTTAAGTGCACAACCCAAAACGCCCAATATTGTGCTGCTACTTGATCGCTCGGGATCAATGGTTCAAGCCTTTGGTGCTAAGAGCAAATGGGAAACGATTAAAGATCTTCTGATCGGCACGCCGCAGCAACGTGCAGCGGGTGGCGGCATTCTGCACAAGTTTAACGATAAGGCGCGTTTTGGTTTGGCCATGTATGCCAACAGGGAATCGGCCAGTAGTCCTGACCCTGGCATGTGTGTGTTGCTTACGCCTACGTCCTTTGAGTCGCCCAAGCTCAATGCCTATTCGAGCATTAGCGCAACCTATGCTCCGACCAATCCGCAATACGGTACGCCGACCGGACAAGCAATCGACAATGTGGTGGGCAAACTTGCAGCGGTGGATCCAGCGGGCGATCCGACAATCTTGTTGCTTGCGACCGATGGTGAGCCCACCGATTGCAACAACGGTAACGAGGGCGGGGCCGGGCCTCGCAACGCGTCGATAACGGCGGTGACCAATGCCAAGGCGAATAAGGGTATTTTGACTTATGTGATCGGTGTTGCGACCGATGCGGATACCAACGAGCACCTCGATAAGCTCGCGGCGGCCGGTTCGGCGAACGGGCAAGGTAAGGCTTACTCGGCTACCAACTCCACGGCGCTATCCAATGCGCTCGATCAGATCATTTCTGGACAGTTGTCGTGCGTGGCGCCGCTTAGTGCTTCAGTGGATTTGGCGCAGGCGTGTTCGGGTAAGGTCACCATCAATCCGCATGCGATAGGCTCAAGGCAGCCGGCGGTGCAGCAAAAATTGACGCTACCTTTCCGTGTGGTGTTGTGACGGTTGCTCAGTAAGACACCCGAAAAAATTGCGCGTTTGACCTTGCGTTGAGCTAAATGCTGCGGCAAACTGCGCGCGGCTGGTATTTCTCAGCCATAACATGGGGTGCCGGCGGATGCTGAAGTCGCCCCAAAAGGACCGTCTAGTCATGCGTTACGTATGGGTGTCTTTGGGTTTGTTTACATTGGTCGCTGGTTTGGCTGGTGTGAAGGCTGCGCAAATTGGCTCGCTGATCAAAATGGGCGAGACCATGAAAAAAATGGGCCCGCCACCCGAGGTGGTGAGCACTGCGGTCGCTCAGGTTCAAAACTGGGACGACACACTTTCAGCTGTGGGAAGTATTTCAGCCGCCAAAGGCGTGGCGCTCAGCAATGACGCGCCTGGTGTGGTGTCGCGCATTAACTTTGAGTCTGGCAAGGCGGTCAAGGCGGGTCAGGTGCTGCTTGAGCTCGACACCAAGGTCGAGCGTGCTCAACTTGCGTCGCTGCAGTCGCGTATGGAACTGGCCAAGCTTAATTTGGAGCGTACACGCGCACTCAACACGAGTGGCTCGGTGGCCAAATCACAGCTTGATTCCGAAGAGGCGCAGCTCAAAACAGCGATTGCGGATGCGCAAGCGATCGAGGCTCAGATCTCGCGCAAGATTGTGCGCGCACCGTTTACGGGGCGACTGGGTATTCGGCAGGTTAATCTTGGTCAATATTTGAACGCCGGCAGCACGATCACCGTGCTTGACTCGATGGAGTCGGTGTTCGTTGATTTTTCGATGCCGCAACAGGTTTTGCTCGCGCTTAAGGTAGGGATTCCTGTGCGTATGAGCGTGCAGGGTGCTGAAAACGAAGAACTCACTGGAAGCATCACTGCACTCAATCCTGAAGTGGACGCGACCACGCGCAGCATTAAGGTGCGTGCGAGCGTTGCGAACACGGATGGGAAACTTCGGCCTGGTATGTTCGCCAACGTGAAGGTTGAGTTGCCCAAAGGTGATTCGCAGGTGATTATTCCAGCGACGGCGGTTATTCACGCGTCCTACGGTGATTCGGTTTTTGTTATTCAAGATCGCAAGGATGAAAAGACAGGCGCGGTGGTCAAGGGCCCTGATGGTAAGCCGGTGAAAGAAGCCCGCCAGCAGTTCGTGCGCCTGGGTGAGGCACGAGGCGATTTTGTGGGTGTCCTTGACGGCGTTAAGGCGGGTGATGAGGTTGTGACCGCCGGAGCGTTTAAGTTGCGCAACAAATCAGGCGTGGTCATCAATAACTCGGTGCAGCCCCCAGCTCAGCTTAATCCGCGTCCCTCGAATACGTTCGGTTTATCTGAAGACAAGGCCAAAGCGAAGTCATGAAGTTTACGGATATCTTTATACGACGCCCTGTGTTGGCGATCGTTGTTAACTTGATCATCATCATTGCCGGGTTGCAAGCCATTCGCACCCTGAATGTGCGCCAGTACCCAAAACTTGAGAGTGCGACGATCACCGTACGCACTGTTTATGTGGGTGCGAGCGCGGACTTGGTGCGCGGGTTTATCACCACGCCGCTTGAGCGTGCGATTGCCGCGGCCGATGGCATTGACTACATGGAGTCGCAAAGCCAACAGGGGTTGTCGACCATCAATGTACGTTTGAAGCTCAATTTTAATGCAGCCAATGCGCTGTCGGATGTGAGTGCGCGCGTTAATCAAGTGCGCGCTGATTTGCCACCCGAAGCCGAAGTGCCCTCGATTAACATCGAGCCCTCGGATTCTCGCATTGCGGCGATGTATTTGAGCTTTGGCTCGACAATTCTTGAAGACAATCAAGTGACCGACTATCTGATTCGGGTTGTGCAGCCGCGACTGTCGGCGCTTGAGGGTGTGCAGCGCGCCGATATTTTGGGCGGTCGCACCTTTGCCATTCGAGCCTGGCTCAAGCCCGAGCGCATGGCGTCGCTCAATGTGAGCCCGGCGCAGGTGCGCCAAGCGTTGGCGTCGAACAACTATCTTGCGGCGGTTGGGCAAACGCGTGGCGCGTTAATTCAGCTGAATCTAACCGCAAGCACTGACTTGAGGTCGGTTGAAGAGTTTAGAAAGCTCGTCATACGCGAAGAGGCGGGCGCACTTGTGCGTCTTGAGGATATTGCGGACGTGGTGCTTGGCGCGGACAGTTACGACGAGGCCGTGCGCTTTTCGGGGCAGAAGGCTGTGTTTATGGGTGTGTGGGTATTGCCCAACGCCAATTCGCTCGATGTGATTGCGCGTGTGCGCAAAGAGGTTGAGATCATCAAGAGTGAGCTACCAAGCGGCATGCATGCCTATGTGGCGTTTGATTCGACGAAATACATCAACAACGCCATTCACGAGGTGACCAAAACACTGACCGAGACCGTGTTCATTGTGATCATTGTGATTTTCTTGTTTCTCGGTTCACTTCGAACGGTGCTTGTGCCGCTTGTGGCGATTCCACTGTCTTTGGTGGGTGCGGTGTTTTTGATGCAGGTGCTCGGCTTTACGCTCAACCTGCTGACACTGCTAGCGATCGTGCTTGCGGTCGGTTTGGTGGTCGACGATGCGATCGTGGTGGTTGAAAACGTTGAGCGACACTTACGTGAAGGCAAGACACCGATCGAAGCGGCGATGATTGGTGCGCGTGAGCTGGTCGGGCCGATTATTGCAATGACAATCACGCTGGCCGCGGTGTATACCCCGATCGGGTTTCAAGGTGGTTTGACCGGTGCGCTTTTCCGCGAGTTTGCTTTTACGCTTGCAGGCGCGGTGTTTATTTCGGGTGTGGTGGCGTTGACGCTTTCACCGATGATGTCGGCGAAGTTGCTCAAAGCTGATCATAATCCAGGGTGGCTGCCGCGGATGATCGATCGCGGGTTCGAAGGGCTTAAGGCGGCCTATGGTCGTGTGTTGTCGAGCACGCTCAGCATGCGCCCGATCATTTATGCCATTTGGATCACGCTGACGCTGCTGATCGTTCCTATGTACATGTTTTCGCCGCAGGAGCTTGCGCCCAATGAAGATCAAGGCGTGGTGTTTGGTGCACTCGATGTGCCTGCCAATGCGACGCTTGAGCAAATCGTGCCGTATTCTGCTGAGGCCAATCGCATCTTTATGCAGACGCCCGAGTTTGATCACAGTTTTCAGATCACCATGGCCAATAGCGGGTTTGGCGGCATGCTTGTAAAATCATGGGATCAGCGCAAACGCACCATCTTCGAGATTCAAGAAGAGCTCGCGCCTAAGCTGGGTGTGATTTCGGGTATTCGGCATCCAGCCTTTCTGCCGGCGGCATTGCCTAGCGCTGGGTTTTTCCCTGTGGAGTTTGTGATTGCGTCCACCGCAAGTCACGAAGAACTGCTGCGTTATGCGCAAGAGTTGAGCATGGCGGCCATGAACAGTCAGCTTTTTGCATTTCCACCGATCACCGACGTGAAGATCGATCAAGCCAAAGCTGAGATTGTGGTGGATCGCGATAAGGTGGCGTCGATGGGTTTGCGCATGCAAGATGTGGGCGCGGATCTTGGCGCGATGATCGGTGGCAATTTTGTTAACCGATTTAATATTGATGGGCGCGCATATAAGGTGATTGCACAGATAGAGCGCAAAGGTCGCCTGACCCCTGAGCAGCTGCTCGATATCCATGTGACTGGGCCTGAGGGTAAGTTGATGCCTCTGAAGGTAATTGCCAGCGTGCGAGAAAGCATCGAGCCGCGCACGTTGAATCGATTTCAACAGCTGAATGCAGTTAAAATTTCGGGTGTGGCGCCGCGCGGGCTCGATGGCGGCTTGAAGATGCTTGAAGACGCGGCGAAGAAGATTTTGCCGCCTGGTTACCGCATCGATTACACAGGCGAGTCGCGCCAGTTGCGCCAAGAGGGCGGCAAGTTCTTGCCTGCGATGGGCTTAGCGCTTTTGCTGATCTTCTTGGTGCTTGCGGCGCAGTTTAACTCATTTCGCGATCCTTTTGTGATTTTGGCTGGTTCGGTGCCGCTTGCGATGTTTGGCGCACTGATTTTTTGTTTCTTGAAGTTTGCCGGTCCGCCCGGTATGAGCTTCGCGCTTACGCAAGGGTGGACGACTACGTTGAATATCTATTCGCAGGTTGGACTGGTGACACTGGTCGGTCTTGTGTCTAAGAACGGCATTCTGATCGTTGAGTTTGCCAACGTGCTGCAAGGGCAAGGCAAGAGCAAGATTGAGGCTGTGCACGAGGCAGCGCTTACCCGCTTGCGTCCCATTTTAATGACCAGTGTGGCCACCGTGGTAGGTCACTTTCCGTTGACGCTTGTTACAGGCGCAGGCGCAGTCGCGCGTAACTCTATCGGTCTGGTGTTGGTGGGTGGCATGACCATCGGAACACTCTTAACGTTGTTTATCGTGCCCTCGTTGTATGTGTTGATCGCAAAGAATCATAATGCCGATAACGTGCCCGCCACAGCGCCTGAGCAAGAAGAAGAAACAGCCGAAGTGAATGCGCACGACGCATATGGTACGGCGTTAGCCTAAACTTGCGTTGATTTTGGGCATGATCACAAGGCTCGACGCGGTGAGCCTGTTTGGGGTATCCTGCCATGTATGGCGGGCGTGGGGATCGATAGCGGGGTTTACGAACGTTTGCTCGGTAAGTTGCCTGTCGCTTTTTGGCGCTGTTGAGTCGGCGGGCTCTGAACGACTGTTGGTTGAGTTTCTTAATCAGGCGGCGCGCGCAAAACTTCGAACCGAAGCGGGTGTGGGTGCGCTGTTGAGCGATGTCATCGTGGATATGTCAAGCGAAGCGATGCAGCAGTGCGAAAGCGCATGTGAGGCCCACACAGATGCGGCATACGAAGCGTGTGTGCATGTTGGTAGCATGCAGTTGCGTGTGAGCGCGCTCGGTGAGCAACGAGCCTTGGGCGTTGTCGAGGACGCCAGGTCGCGCTCAAGGAGCGGTTCGTCGTCAACGCATATCAATTTTCTCGATACGCTGATTGAGCAGTTGCCGGCAATGATTTTTATCAAAGACGCCAAAGAACTGCGTTTTGAGAGATTCAATGTTGCGGGCGAAGCGTTGCTAGGGTTGGCTCGCTCGGAGCTTATTGGTAAAAATGATTATGATTTCTTTCCAAAAGAACAAGCGGATTTTTTCGTCAGCAAAGATCGCGAAGTGCTCTCCGGTAAGACCGTAAAAGAAATCCCGGAAGAGCCGATTCAAACGCATCGCGGCACGCGTTGGCTACATACGCGCAAGATCCCACTGTTCGATGAGCACGGGATGCCGGAGCATTTGCTCGGCGTGTCGATCGACATTACCGAGCGTAAACAGGCAGAGGATCGGCTTCGCTTGCAGTTTGAACTGCTTAGCCGCGTGTCAGATGCCGTGATTACGTGTGATGCAGAGTTTCGTATCATGGGTTGGAATCAGGGGGCCGAGAAGATGTATGGCTGGTTGGCGCACGAAGTTGTTGGTAAAGTGGTGACCGACCTTGTGAAAACTCAGTACGGCGCTGTGTCAAGAGATGAGGTGCTGCAAGAGACGCTGACGCATGGGCATTGGTCGGGTGAGGTGATCCAAGAGCGAAAGGACGGCGCTCAAATTACCGTTTTGGCATCGGCATCGGTGATCAAAGACGCGGCGGGCAACCCCTCGGGTTATGCATCGGTGAATCGAGACGTAAGCGAACGAAAGGCGGCTGAGCGTGCGCTTGAACACTCTACGCGTGCACTGGAGAATCGCAGTATACAGTTGCAAGAGACGAATCGAGATCTTGAATCGTTTACGTATTCTGTGTCGCACGATTTGCGTGCGCCGCTGCGCGCCATCAATGGGTTTTCTGCGATTCTCTTAGAAAGTTATGGCAACAAACTGGACGATGAAGGCCGTCGTGTGATCAGCGTGATTCGACGCAATGCTGAGCGCATGGGGCAACTGATCGACGATTTATTGGCCTTTTCACGACTGGGTCGTCAAGCCATTCATGCACAGCAAGTTGATATGCAACGATTGGTGGATGCCACGTGGCAGGAAGTGCGTGCCCGTCAGTCGCGCGGCTCGGTTGTGCTTGAACTGGGCGCCTTGCCCTCGGCTTATTGTGATGCAGCGTTGGTGCGACAGGTGTGGGTAAACTTGCTTGAGAATGCGTTTAAATACACCCGTCCGCGTATCGAAGCGGTGGTTCGAATTCGGGGTCGTGTTGATGCAAATCGCAGTATCTATTCGGTTAGCGACAATGGCGTGGGATTTGACATGCAATACGCGGATAAGCTTTTTGGTGTGTTCCAGCGTTTGCATCCTGAGTCCCAGTTTGAAGGAACAGGTGTTGGGCTTGCGCTTGTACAACGCATTGTGCAACGACACAACGGAGAAGTCTGGGCCGACGCAAAGGTCAATGAGGGCGCGACGTTTACTTTTAGTTTGCCTAACGCGCCTTAGGCATGCCATATAGCGCGTGTGCGGCGCGTTGCTTCAGTTGATATCGTGCGCGGGATCGCGATGCTTTTGATGACGCTTGATCATGCGCGTGATTATTTGCATGTGAGCTCGCTTACGCAAAACCCGACCGATCTGAAGCATACAACGGTGGCGCTTTTTCTCACGCGTTGGGTGACTCACTTGTGTGCGCCGACCTTTGTGTTTTTATCGGGCGTGTCGGCGTATTTGATGCAATCGAAGTATGGGGGGAGCCCCGGGCCCTTGAGCGAGTACCTAAAAAAGGGGCTTTTGCTTGTGGCGCTTGAGTTGACCGTGGTCAACTTTGAACTTTGGTTTGATTTGCGCTTTCGTATTCTATTCTTGCAAGTGATCGCTGCGATCGGTGTGGGCTGGGTGGTGCTGGGTATAGTGCGAAAGCGCTCACCGCAAGTCATCGGGATGATGGGCCTAGCGATCATTGCATTGCATGGATTGTCTGAGTTTGTGACTCCTCGGTCAGGCAGCGCGTGGGCTGTCATTTGGGCATTGTTATTTAGAGCTGGGATCTTTCAGATTACGCCCAAGTTTAGCTTTGCTGTGATGTATCCGTGGATTCCATGGGCCGGTGTGTTGCTTGCAGGGTACGGTGTGGGCCCTTGGTTTACAAGTTTAACGTCGAGGCGGATTTGGTGGTGGTACGCAGGTGGCGCCTCGTTGTTGCTGTTTGTGGTGTTGCGCGCGCTTAACCATTACGGTGATGACTCGCCGTGGTCGGTGCAGCAGGATGTGTTGTTCACGTTGCTTTCGTTTATCAATACGACCAAATATCCACCTTCGCTTGATTTTATCGGAATGACTCTTGGCGTGATGTTTTGCTTATTGGCATTGTTTAACAATGCGAATTCACGCATGAGTCAGGTTTTTCAGGTGTTTGGGCGAGCGCCGCTTTTTTATTATCTACTGCATTTGGGTCTTATTCATGTGTTGATGATTGTCATCGTGTTGTGGCAAGGACATGCGTGGTCGTCGCTGAGTTTTGCGCCATTTAGGTTTGGGCGACCCGAGGTAGCGTCTGGATTAAGTCTGCGGGGCATCTACCTGTTTTGGTTTTGTTTTATATGCGCGATGTATCCGGTGATGCGATGGCGATCGCGTCAGGGTTGTCGTTATAATGTGGTGGAGGCGGTGGGATTCGAACCCACGTCCAAAACTCCTCAGCATGAGCGTCTACGTGCGTAGTTCGTATTTTAATTCACGTACAGGGCGTCTACGAACAAACTACCGATACGTTATCGACTCTAAATCTTATCAACCTACCGAGTCGCTTGTTGGCTGACCAGTCAGTTCGATGACGCCTCCACGAAAGTACTGACAGACTTATCGCTTCGACGGCTCTTTTAGCTTAATTAGGCTGCAAGAGCGAGATGGCCGTTATTCGCGGTTCTCAATTGTTTGCAGTATTTACGTCGTCACAAACACCGACGGCTACGCAACCCATACCTCGTAAAGCTCTGTCGATACCGTTCGCCCCCTTGTCATTATAATAAGGCGCCTTTGCGTTTCACGCAACGTGCTAAGCCCTTGAAAAAACATCGATTTGAGCTTTGGGCGTTTCTGGTGTACAACTACGCTGAAATATAAATGAAATCACCCAGTCCAGCGTCATTGGTCGAACTTTTGTTGGCAGAGCCTTCGCTCGCAGCGATTGCAACCCCGGCGCTCGAGCGCTTGGCCGCAGAGGCGGTGTATAAGGTTGCGCCTCGTCAACGTGCGCTTTTTAGCGAAGGTGATGTGGCGCAGGGTTTGTATGTTGTGGCCAGTGGCGAAATCAAGATTACGCGCCAATCGCCCGATGGTCGCGAGCAGATCTTTTATATTGCACGGGCCGGACGTAGCGTTGTTGAGGGTTTGCGTTTTGATGGAGGTAAATACCCAGCAAGCGCCATTGCGCTTAGACCGAGCACGGCGTGGTTGATTTCTCATGAGTGCATCGCTCAAGTGGGCCGCGAGTATCCAGACCTGCTACTTGCGATGGTGAATCTGCGTGCCAAACGCGCCGACCGCAATTTGTCTTTGTTGGCCGAACTTTCTCTTAGACGTGTTCCGGCGCGCTTGGCCGCGTTCATTTTGAATCAGGTGCTTATTCGTCAGGTGCAAGGGCAGGACGCAAGCTGGTTTCCGCGGGTGTTGACCACCGAGACCGTTGCGGGTCGTTTGGGCACGGTTCGTGAAGAAGTGTCGCGGGGTCTTGCGTGGCTTGAACGCGAGGGTGCGCTGCGCGTCACCCCTCAGCGTGTTGAAATTGCCGATGTGCATCGCTTAGAGCAACTCGCTTACGGTGAGAACAATAAATAGGACTTTAACCAGTGCATTTGCGTCATGGTCTAAGCCCCCAATGGCAAGCGGTGGTCTCGGTTGGTTTGATGGCTCTGATCGCGGCTCCATGGTTGTGTCCTCTGGTGAACGCAGAGCAAGTGCGGCCCCATGAAGTTCTTGTAGGGTGTACGCTGTGGCGAAACGACGATCCCTGTAGTCCGACGACTGAATTACGCACATTGCGCAGCAATGATCCCAGCAATGCAAAGCTTGCTGGTTTGTGTCGAGAGCTTTTTGTAGGACTCTACGATTGGGCTAGACAGTTTCTTTTGACAAGTCGTCAGCAGGTTCAAGAGGTGAGCGCCGCGCGGCGTTACATCGATCAAGTGATGTATTATGGTTATGAGTACGCGTCTCCTAAGCTCTATCAAGAGGCGGTGCGTTCGGTGCAGTATTCGCCCGAACTTAGAGTTGCATTTGGCAATGGCATGGCCAGCGCCGAGTGGGTCGTTGCGCTTGAGGCGTTACTGCATGACGATTTACACAGTTGGCCGTCGATGCTTCTTTTCGATCATGAAACGGTTTCGTCGCTCACCATGCTTGATTATCTTGAGATCGATTTACATAACCACACCATGATGCATTTTACATCGAAAGTGCGGGCCGCATTACCGATGGGCGACACTCGGCATGTGACGGATTGTATGGGGGTTGATCAACGTGCGGCGATTAGCGATCAGCACGACGTTGACTTTTATGAAAAGCTGCTTGAACAAGCGATAATTATGGCGCCCCAGAAGTGCCATTGATGGTTATTTGGGCATCAAGTGGTGGGGCGCTGGGGTTGACATGCAATAGCGCTTGACGGCGAGGGGTGTGACAGCTAATCAGCTGGGGCTTAGGGTCGAATGCGATGAAGGCCAAGGGTTTATCATTCACATTATCGTTAGTGGCGCTTTTGTGGTTGCCATGGGGTGCGCATGGGCAGTCGGCGCCCCCGAATCCCTTATCAAAGCTCAAAAAGAGCCGACTGGTTATTTCGGTGGTTTACGACCAACTGGGCAGTTGGGTGCTCGAGCGCAACTTTGGTTTTCTTGATCCCAAAGGGGCGCTGCGGCAGACGTTTGATCAAGGTGTTTACTATCATCGCGCGCTCTTAGACTACTCTTATACCGCGACGGCGGCAGGGCATACGGCGGCATACACCGGCAAAACGCCGCGCGAAGCCGGCGTGAGCACCAATGAGATGTGGGATGCATCGGCCAGAAAGTTGCGCTCGGTCGCTTACGATCCACGCTATCCGCTTTTTGATGACCCTGCGCTTGGTGCAAGCCCCAAAATGCTTAGCGCGTCAACTGTGGCTGATGTGCTCAAATCAACGTATCCGACCGCAAAAGTGGTCAGCCTTTCGATCAAGGATCGCGGCGCAATCTTTCCAGCAGGAAAACATCCTGACATGGTGCTTTGGTACTCAGACAAGGCCGGTGCGCTGACGTCTTCAACTTATTATATGAAAGCGCTGCCCGAGTGGTTTACCACCTGGCGAAACGCGCATCCGATTTCCAACTATTTCTCGACATGGGAAGCGCTTGATGCGGCGCGCTGGGAGCTTGTGTTCGGTCGTGACGCGGGCGCCGGCGAGCCCAGTATTCAAGAAATCAATGCAACCTTTCCACACGATTTGAGTAAATCATCGAAACCAAATTTCCACTTTATGTTTTTCCCGGGCAGCGTTCAGTATTTGCTCGACGCAGCAAAAGTTTGCAGCGAACACTACGCGCTTGGCCGGGACAATGTTCCTGACTTGCTTGAGATTTCTATTTCTGGAACGGACGTGATCGGGCATGCTTTTGGGCCCAACTCATGGGAATCACTTGATTTTTTGGTGCGCGCGGACGCCATGCTCGGGCAGTTTCTTGAACCGTATTTAAAGCGTGATGATGTGACCGTGCTGATTACGGCTGATCATGGCGCGCCACCGATCACCGAGTTTAGTCTGGCGCATGGCGTGGTTGCAGGGCGCGTCAAAAGTGGCGATGTCGTTCGGGCTGCGAGTGCCGCGGCAATCAAGCTGCTTGGTGCAGGCGAGTGGATAGACGTCTGGACGTCGGACATGCTTGTATTTTCTAAAGCTGCACGTGAGTCAAAGTCATACGATCAACTGGTGGATGCCGTGGTGGAGGCAGTGAAGAGAGTTGCGGGCGTGCATTCGGCTTATGGTATTCAAGCGCTAAGGAAGAAAAAAACATTCAAAGACGATTTGGAACGTTTGGTTCGTAACAGTACCAGTGAACATCTTGACGGCGATGTGTGGATCGTTTTGAAGCCTTACTTTCAGGCCGATTTGACTGACCGAGGCGACACCGTTGGTCACGGTAGGCCGTGGTTTTACGATCGCGAGGTGCCGGTGCTTGTGCGGGGGCCAGGGGTTGTGCCGTTTGAGACCAAGGAGCCTTGGATCCATAGCAATATTGCCGCGACGTTGGCGCGGGCGTTAGGTGTTCAGTGGGGAGATAAAAGAGCGCGTTAGTGGTGATGTGTACTATGCAACGGCTATCGATTTACTTGATATGTGTGTGTTGCGTGGTGGGTGCGACGCAAGCTCGAGCACTTGAATGTGAAGGCAAGACGCCGGTGCGACTTGTGGTCAACATTGTTTACGATCAAGTAGGCAGCTGGGTGCTTGAACAAAATCTGGGTCAACTTGATAACCGTGGTGCGGTGCGTCAGCTTATGCGCAGCGGGAGTTACTATCACCGCGTTGTATTTGACTATGCCAATACGTCGACCTCGGTTGGGCACGCTGCCATTTTTTCTGGTAGGGCGCCGATCGACAGCGGTGTCAGTAGCAACGAGGTGTGGGACGCCAAGGCTCATCTGATTCGACCGTCGGTCGACGATCCACGTTATGCGGTGTGGGATGACCCGGCATGGTCGACCAGTCCGCGTTTAATGAGCGCGACGACTGTCGGCGATGTCTTGAAAGACGCTCATCCAGACGCAAAAGTTGTGAGCTTGTCGATTAAAGATCGCCCGGCCGTGTTTTCGGCTGGCAAACATCCTGACGCAGCGCTTTGGTATTCTCGGCATCTGGGCTATGTGACCAGTTCGACGTATTATGGCCCGCAGATGCCGGCGTGGCTTGCGACGTGGAACCATGCTCACCCAATCACAAAATATTTTGATTTATGGAAACCCTTCGATGCTGAGCGCTGGCGCTTGTTGTTTGGCAGCGACGATGCTGAAGGTGAAGCGGGGCTTGAGGATTTGGGACATGTGTTTCCCTATGATATCCGTCGCTCGAGAATACCTAAGGACGTTTTTACATTTGTTCCACGCAGCACGGATTACCTTTTGGATTTGGCCGATGAAGCCATTCAAGTGTTTTCGCTCGGTCAAGACGACACGCCTGATCTGTTGGCCATTTCGATTTCTAATACCGATAAGGTTGGGCATGCGTTTGGACCACGCTCATGGGAGGCGCTTGATGTGCTGGTTCGATCCGATTTGGCAGCTGGGCGCTTTATTGAGAAGCATTTTGCGGGCCGCACAGATGTTGCGATCCTGATCACCGCCGATCATGGCGTGGCGCCGCCGCCGCATGGTTGTGCCGCGCTGCAAACCCGTTGCGGCTGGCTTGATGCCTCGGCGTTGGTTGAGCGTGCCAACGTTGCGGCGAGCCAAGTGCTTGGTGAGGGTCGTTGGGTTGAGGCGTGGATGTCGAGTACGCTTGTTTTTAGTGAGCGAGCAAAACACGCTAAACGTTATCAGCGTGCAGTCGATAGCGTCATTCAGGCGCTGGGACATGAGCAAAACGTTTACGCGGCGTATCCGATTCGCCAACTGCGGCGCGCAAAAAAAACGCATTCTCAGACTGAGTACCTCGTACGTCAGAGCCTTGGGGCTTCACTAGAGGGTGACGTGTATGTGGTGCTACAACCACTGTATCAACCAGGTCCAACTGGAAATGCGACCGGGCATGGCTCACCTTGGCTCTACGATCGAGAAATACCGCTCTTGGTACGTGGCCCGGGTGTCGTGCATAGCGAAACGCGGGAAGCGACCCCCTATCAGCGAATTGCTGCAACCATGGCGCATTTTTTGGGTATTGAATTGCCGGCAACCAAAGGGTTTTCACCACTTTTGGGTGACAATCGGACAAAAAATTGAGTTTTGCTGCGCGCACCACTTTTGGCTTGCCAACTTGCGTGCTAGACCGACACCCTTGGTATTTTTCTCGCCTTGTCGTGTTTTATGCAGCCAACACCCACCACGCATTCTTTAGAAAGCCAGTCATCTCAAAGTGATGCCGCAACGGGTGACCGTGTGGCTGATGATGCCGAACTTCAGCGCATTGTCGACGAAGAAGAGCGGGTGTTGCAACGTGTTAGTCGCCAGATCGCAAGACGACATGAGGAAAGACAAGCGCCTTCGGGTGTTGACTACAACGAAGAACTAATTTCCCTTCGAGATCAGATCAAAGAAGCACGTCTTGAGGATATTCCTCCACTTTTGCAAGAGATGGAGCGCATTCAACAGGTCGCCAGCCGTCGTGCCAAGGTGCGTGAAGACAGCGCTGATCCGTCGTCGCCGTATTTCGGTCGCCTGGTTTTGAAGCAAGAAGGAAAAAAGCGTGAGGTGTTGGTTGGACGCGGCACGTATCTCGATCCGCGAACAGGCATTCGTATTGTTGATTGGCGTGATGCGCCCGTGAGTCGTCTTTATTATCGTTATGAGGAAGGTGACGACTACGAAGAAGAGTTTGGCGGGACACACGTTGAAGGTGTGATCGATGTGCGCCGCAACCTTTCGATTTCAGACGCTGCACTTCATCGCATCGGGGCACCGCAAGGTACTTTTGTTAAGCATGGCGCAGGGTGGACTCGCGTTGAACAATCACTGCTCAAACTGCACGGTGGGCAGGGTAGTGCACTTTTGCCCGAGTCGTATCATAGCGGCAAGAGAACTGGCCGCCTGGGCACGGGTGCGGCGCAGGGCGCGCGTGACGAAAAATATCTGCCCGAGATTACCTCGCTGATCGACCCGCGTCAGTTTGACTTGATCACCAAAGGTGATTCTGGGTTGGTTGTGATTCAAGGGGGTGCTGGCAGCGGTAAGACGACCATCGGTCTACATCGCATGGCGTACCTAAGTTATCAAAATCCGGATCGTTTCCGACCCTCGAACATGCTGGTCATCGTGTTTCAGAAGGCACTTGCGCGTTATATTTCGCGAGTACTTCCTGCCCTTGATGTTGAAGGTGTGGCCGTCAGCACGTATGAGGATTGGGCACATCAACTGCGTGTGAGCAATGTGGCGTCGCTACCGTGTGATTACTGCGATGACACACCAGGGGCGGTGGTGCGCTTTAAGAAACATCCGTTGATGCTCGACCTGGTCGAGGTGTTTGTTGAGCGTTTACGCAAGTTGGCGCGAGCGCATATCGAAACGACTACGCATAAGTTGCCAGTGTTGCAGGAAGCATTGGTGCAGTTTGATGGTCACGCCAAACTTGCTTTAAGCGAGGGCGTCAAAAAGGTGGTCGCCTGGATCGACGAGCGTGCTCAGCGTACCAACGATGCTGGTGCGAAACACGCTGCCGAGCGTTTGACGCAGTTTGCCGGCGAGCGCCTTTCAAGCGTAGTGGAGCTTTGGGCCGAAATGCTGAGTGATCGCTCATTGTTTAATGAGCTTGTCGCCAAAGGTTTGGGGGATGATTTTGAGAAGAGCGAGCTTGAAGAAGTTTTTGAGTGGTGTCGCGTTAAGTCGACCACCTTGCTTGCTTATCTTGACGACTATCAATCCGAGGCCGCGAAGGAAGAGCGCTCGCGTGACGAGGATGACGGTGATGCGGAACCGGAGCGCGTGACGATCGATCGCGAGGACGACACCTTGATGTTGCGTTTGGCGCAGGCATTGACGGGACATTTGCGTCGGCCCGTTAGTCGATCAACATCGAACAGGACACCTTATGAGCATGTTTTGGTGGACGAGGCACAGGATCTGAGTCCGATTGAGCTTGGGGTGATTCTTGACATGGTGTCCAAAGATCAAAGCGTGACCCTTGCAGGCGATGTGGCGCAGCGCATGCTGATGGATAACGGTTTTCAAGGGTGGCGCGAAACGTTGAACTATTTGGGTCGTACCCATGTGTCGGTGGAGCCGCTGCGTCTGGCGTATCGTTCAACCAAAGAGATCGTTGATTTTGCGCGCGAGGTGCTTGGACCATTGGCTGACGACGAACCGATGCAAGTCACGCGTACGGGTGTGCCTGTCGAAGCGTTTCATTTTGCGCACGCGGGCGAAGCCGTGGCTTTTTTGGCGGGCGCACTGCGTGAGCTAACGCGCGAGGAGCCTAAAGCGTCGGTTGCGTTGATTACGCGTTATCCAGAACAAGCGGACATGTATTTTCAAGGTTTAAAAAACGCCGAAGTGGCCAATCTTAGGCGCGTGGCCGATCAGGATTTTAGTTTTAAGGCCGGAATCGACGTGACCGATGTGCGTCAGGTGAAAGGGCTTGAGTTCGACTATGTGGTGCTGCTTGAGGTGTCTTCGGCGAGTTACCCAAAACAAGACGAAGCGCGGCATCTTTTGCATATTGCTGCAACGCGTGCGGCCCACCAGCTTTGGGTCGTGATGACCCAGACGCCTTCTGAGCTTTTGCCCGCAGCCACGCGCGAACACAGCATTTAGCGCGTTTTGCGGCAAAAATTGGAAAATTTGCCAAAAAATCGCATCGCGCTTGCTTTATAAGGGGTTTTATGTACACTAAATAGAGAACGAAAAACTGAGCGACAAGTGGTATGTCGCGACGTTTTGTTTGTTTTAGTCGTTCATTTCACACCCAATCTGTTCAGTATTTTTTGCGCTGTAGTAGTGGTTTAGTAGCAGTCTTGTGGCTCAAGTAGGTTTAGAGCCATCATCCAGTCAGACGCAAACGTCGTCAAACGGTTCTGCCGTTTTATCTGGTTTTGACGTTCCTAATTTTGATGTCCTTGGTGCGAGGACTCCAGTTGAGAAGAATAGGCCTAATAAGCATGGAAGAAAGCTTAGCAACACAGATCGATTCATCTACCCCCAATATTCTTAGCTCGATTGCGCAGCTATCTGATCGCGCCATTCAGCGCATCGTTGGTAACAACGCTTATCTGCGCGGTCGTATCTATGCGCGTCGTCGCTCGGTCGAAGATCTTGAGAGCAATCCGGCACACGTCAGCGCCAAAGTTGTGGTGCGTAACGATGAACCTTATCAAGTTGAGCTTAAGCTTGATGACGCAGGCACCATTGTTTCGCACTGCACGTGTTCGGCGTGGCGTGGACCGCAAAACCCATGTAAGCACGTGGCGGCGGTGTTGATCACCACCCGCGATCGCGAGCGTCCGGCCAAGGCTAAACAAGACGACACTGAACTTGAGCTCACAAACGGTGCAACGAATGGTGCAGCGAATGGTGCAAGTCTTGCCCCTGTTGTAGGCGCTGCCGCAAATGCCACCGCGTTGGCGGGCGGTAAACGCCGCCGTTCTCGCCGTAAGCGCAAAGGAACCCAGACCAACGGTGCGGGTGCGCAGGGTCAACTTAATGTGCTTTCGTTGCGCGATACCAACGGTGATGCGCGTGGTTCGCAGCCGGTGTGGTTGTCGAGTGATGAAGCCACGCAGAAGCCCTTTGATTTTGAGTTTCGTTTGGTGGTTCGCACGGCATCCATTGTTGTGACGCCAGTGATTGCGGGCACACGTTCTGTGTTGCCGATCAACGACGCGTTGGCGGGGTTTAATACCTTGTCAGTCCAACAGCGCCCGCTTTTTCGGTTGTTGTCGCGACACGTGGTGCGGGGTCAAGCCAGCAGCGCGGAGTTGCGCGCAGAAGACGCCGCAGAGGCATTGTCGCTTTTGCGCGATAAGCGCGTGCTGATTGAACCTGCGTCGATGGAGCTGCGCTTTTCGGACGAGGCGCTTAGGCCCAAACTTGAAATCGACAGTGCACAAGGCACCAATCAGGGCGTGCGTGTGCGCGTGGTATTTGAAAATAAACAAGGCAATCGCCGCTTTGCATTGTCGAACGGCGCATGGTTTGAAGGCACGCCAAGCTGGTACGTGGATGTAAATGAAGGCGTTGCACGGCCAGTTGTTGATCAAGTGACCCCAGCGTGGCTCCAGCGGCTCTATCGTTCGCCATCGGTGGTTTATTCGGCGGCGGAACTTCCGCGCTTGTTAACCGAGTTTTTGCCGCGTGTGTCCACGTCGCTTGGTGCGGAGCTGCCGGATCTGAGCAGCGCTGTTGAGGTGATCGACTTAACGCCGCGCATCCAAATGCGCGTTGATGGCGATATCATCGAGGCGCGTGCACGAATTGTCGCGGTGTATGACGATTTATCACTTGATGTGAATGCGGGGGCCATTCCCGCGCCCTTAGCGTTCAAGTCGCTTGAAGGCGCGCGTGGCAAACCGACGGTGATTCGACGCGATGTGGGTGTTGAGCTGGGTGCCGTGCAGATTTTGATGGAGCAAGGGTTCACGGCACAGGAAGATGGCAGCCTGCACATCAAAGGCGATCAGGCGATCGCTTTTTGGACCAAAGGCATTGCCGATATTCCTAAAGAATGGGAACGTTTTATTCCTGATGATCTCGTGAATGTAAGTGTGCGCAACAAGCCGGTGATTCCTCAGATGCGTGTGTCGAGTGGCGTTGATTGGCTTGATTTACAAATGAGTTTTGATTCGGGTGGTGTCGCGGTGAGTGAAGACGAACTGCGCGCGTGTTTGTCGCAAGGCAGGCATTTGGTTAAACTTCAAGATGGTAGCTACGCGCCGGTCGCAACCGAACAAGTTCGCGAGATATTGGATCGCTTGAGCGAGATGTACGTTGCGCAGGGTAAAGGCGGTAAGCTGCCTCTGTCACAAGCAGGTCGTGTTAAAGATCTGATGAAACTGGTTGCGACGCAATCAGTAAGTGATGACACACAGCAGCTTTTTGGAAAGCTTGAAGACATCGGTCAGGTCGAGAGCATTCCCAAGCCTCGCAATTTGAAAGCTACGTTGCGTCCCTACCAGCAACAAGGTTTTTCGTGGTTGGTGTTTTTGCGCAATATTCATGCGGGCGGCATTTTGGCTGACGACATGGGTCTTGGTAAAACGGTGCAGACCATTGCGCTTTTGCTTTGGGCGAAAACCAAGAGCAAAAAGAGCATAAACCTTGTGGTGGCGCCCACCTCGGTGGTGCCTAACTGGAAGCGGGAGATCGAGAAGTTTGCACCGACCCTCAGTGCGCTTGTGTGGCAGGGGCCTGATCGACATCAACATGCCCAAAAAGCGGCGGATGTGGATGTGATCATTACCAGTTACGCGTTGCTTAGGCGCGATGAAGAGTTTTTACAGTCTCTTGAACTCAACTATGCCATTCTCGATGAAGCGCAGCATATTAAGAACCCGCTTAGCGCCACCGCGCGTGCGGCCAAGCGGCTTAACGCAGAACATCGTTTGGCGCTTAGCGGCACGCCGATCGAGAATCGTTTGAGCGAAATTTGGTCGATCTTTGATTTCGTGTCACCCGGTTTGCTGGGTTCGTTGCCGGAGTTTGAAGAAAAGTATGCGCGACCTGTCGAGCGCGGTGACGTGCAAGCAATTTCGCGTTTACGTTCAACGATTCATCCTTTTGTGATGCGGCGCACCAAGAGCGAAGTGGCCAAAGATTTGCCCGAAAAGATCGAGCAAGAGATCATCGTGCCGCTTGCCGAGCAGCAAGCGAAACTGTACGAGCAAATCTTACGGCAGGTGCGCGAGAGTGTGCTCAGCGAAATCGATAAACAGGGTGTGGCGAGTAGTCAGATTCAAATTTTGGCTGCGCTTACCCGTTTGCGTCAGGTGGCCTGTGATCCGCGTTTACTCAAGATCGAAGGCAACTTTGATGATGATGAAAGCGGCAAGCTCAATGCACTCAAGGAGATTTTACAAGAGGCTGTGGCAGGCGGGCATCGCGTGCTGGTGTTCAGTCAATTCGTTGAAATGCTCAAGCTGATTCGCGAAGCGCTTGAGGGGGATAAGATTTCGTATCTGTACCTGGATGGCAGCACGAAAGATCGCCAAGCGCTCGTTGATCGCTTCAATGTCGATGAGGGTGTGTCGGTGTTCTTGATTTCGCTCAAGGCGGGCGGCACGGGTCTCAACCTGACAGGCGCGGACACAGTGGTGCATTTTGATCCGTGGTGGAACCCGGCGGTCGAAGATCAAGCCACCGATCGCGCACATCGTATTGGCCAGCAGAAGGTGGTGACGGTGTATCGCTTGGTTGCCAAGGGCACGGTCGAAGAAAAAATCTTAAAGCTTTCCGGTAAGAAGCGCGAGCTGATGAGCAATGTGCTCAGTGCTGAGGGCAGCCCGCTCAAGGGACTGTCGCGCGATGACGTGGTCGATTTGTTTAGTGAGCCCGAAAACGGCAGCTAATGCCTGTTGTGTAAGGCCGCTTTTGTCGAGCTTGAATCCGGTGAAGTGTTCGAACGGAACAAACTGTATATGGCGCATGGGCGCCTATTTTAGGCGTTCAAGACCTGCTTCGTGGCGAAATTCGAGGCATTGCCAGCTGCCTTTTTCAAAGGCGCGGCAGGTGCTACCGCGGATGTCGTAGATTTGGCAGGCATGGGGGCTTTGGGGTGTGCCCAAATGCACGCAGCTGCCGTCGGCACGCGTGGCAAAAGCGAGCTCGCCAAAATGACCGGGCTGTATTTTTTCGGCGATGTCGGCGCGGCCGATGCGTTTCCAGCGCACGATGTCTTCAGCGGGTACCAAGATGCGCCCGTCGCTGCCTTGGCGGCAACACGCACCACAGGTCAAACAATCAAGTTGGTCGCCCAGGTTCATATTCACGAAGGGTTGGCAAGGACGCGATGCAGTTGTCGCCAAACGTCTTCTCGTCCAGTGTGATCTACTGCGCTATACAAAATGGTCTTGCCAGCGAAGGTGCGGTTGATGGCGGCGAGTTTGGGCGCGCGTTCGTGTTTTGCCAGCTTGTCGGCTTTGGTAGCAACCCCAATCACATATCGACCGATTGCTTTAAGGTAGTCGATGAGCTGCGTGTCTTGTTCAGTGAGACCATGTCGCAGATCGACCACCACTACGACGGCTTTAAGTAACTCGCGTTTTTCAAGATAACGCTCAATAAGCTTGGCCCACTCGTCTTTTTCTTTTTTGCTGCGTGCGGCAAAACCATATCCGGGCAAGTCGACCATGGTGAACGTGGTTTGATCGGTGCGAATATCGAAAAAATTGAGCGCACGTGTGCAGCCGGGCGACGAACTGGTGCGTACAAGTTTTTGTCGCGCAACCAATGAGTTCATCAAGCTGGATTTACCCACGTTGGAGCGACCGGCAAAGGCGATTTCTGGCAGTGCGCCTGCGGGTAGCTTGGCACCGAAGGGAATGCTTAGCGTAAACGCAGCGTCATGCACGATGGTCTTAGGTGTTTTAGGCGCTTGGGTCATGGGTGGCTTTCTTTTGGCGACGTTGCACAGCGGCAAACAAGGCGTTGAATTCAGGGCGATTGATCAAGAGGCCTACCACGATGAAGACCCCGGTGCACAACACGATCGAGACCCAGTCGTTAAGTTGCGTATACGACGCAGCGTATGCGGCGGCAGCCATGCACGCGCTGGTAAAAAGAACGCGCATACATTTGGTGCTTAGGGAACCCCAGGGCAACGCGCCGTGTTTGACACGAAAGAGAACGAGCAGCGTCATTAGTTGTGCGCCGCTCGCGAACATGGTGGCGGCGGCCAGCGCCACGTGCTGCATCGACGGCATGAGCCAAAGTGCGGTGGCCACGAACACCACTAGATTGATGGCGCTCGATACCACCGGTGAGCGCGTGTCGTCCCAGGCATGAAAAGCGGGGACGAGCGAACGCACAAGCGACACCGCTGCGATGCCTCCGGCTTGCCATTGCAGGTTGCGTGCCGTTTCGATGACGTGGTGATGCTTGAACGCGCCATGACCAAACAAAACATTGACGATGGGTTCGGCGAACATGATCAAGATCACCAGCGCGGGCATCGAGACAAAAAACGTGATGCTCAACGCATCGGCAAGCAGCGTCTTGGCTTCGCCCGCGCGGTCTTGTGCACGCAGTTTGGCCAGACTCGGTGTTGTGGCGGCGGCGATGGCGAGCGCCATCATGCCTTGCGGCACTTCGACCAGGCGCTGTCCATAATAAAGGTATGACTGTGAACCGTCAGGTAAATATGATGCGAACAAACGCGTTAGCATGATGTTGACTTGATAAACACCCAGGCCTATCAGAAGTGGTGAGAGGCGTTTGATCACATCGCGCAGCGCTGGATCGCGCCAGTCGACCGCCAGCGACGCGCGATAACCGTGCCTTTTAAGTAGCGGCAGTTGCGTGTGTAGTTGAATCACACCTCCCAGGATGACCGCGACGCAAAGCGAATAAATGGGAGCGATGCCTAGCGCGGCGAGTGGTTTGGTAAGAGTCAACGCGCACACGATCATCGTGATGTTAAGCAGCGCGGGTGCGAAGGCGGGCCAAAAGAAAGTTCCGGATGCCTGCAGCACACCCATCGTAATCGCGGTGAGGCCCATGTAGGCGATATAAGGAAAGCACCAACGGGTTAGCTCAACGGTGAGTTGAAACTTGCTTGCATCGCGATGGTAACCTTCGGCATAAAGTGGCACGATCCAAGGTGCGCACACAATGCCGATGATCGTCACGATGATCACAACGCGCAGCGCCGCGGCGAAAAGATTGCGAAAGAATGTTTGTGCGCGTTCAGTGCCCTCGTGTTCGCGTATTTTAACCAGTACGGGAATGACCGCGGCCGAGGTTGCCCCTTCGCCAAGCAAGACGCGTAGGGCATTGGGGATCGTAAACGCGACATAAAATGCGTCGGTCGCACCCACAGAAAAGAGCGCCGCCACAACGGGATCGCGGATCGCACCCAAGATGCGCGAGAGCAAAGTGGCCCCCAAGACCACTGATGCGCTACGCATAACCTGTTGATTTTCTTTGGTATTACTCATTTCCGGCGAATTAAAAGGGGGTGGGCCAGAGGAGGCGGCTGGAACGCGGCAGCTGGTTGACAAGAATGCGGGTAGAGGCTAGGCTACGCAAGCTTTTAAGGTAAACATTCACATATGGCCAATCACGCATCTGCAAAAAAACGCGCTCGTCAGACCATCAAGCGCACTGATCGTAACCGTGCGGTTCGCACGACTGTTCGCACTTTCATGAAGCGCTTGCGCGCTGCCATTTCTCAGGGCCAACTGGGTGAGGCTGACAAGCTTCTTAAGGTTGTCACCGAGCAAGTTGATAAAGCAGTGTCAAAGGGTGTGTTTCATCGCGTGACGGGCTCACGTTATGTGTCGCGCTTGGCTTCGCAGTTGTTCAGCGCTCGCACAGCTTCAAAATAAGCGTATCCAGCACGTTGGCTGGTAGCTGCTTGCTCGATTTGAGCAAACGTTCGGCGTCATCGATCGCCTTGAAGCCTCGCTCGAGTATACGCGGGTGAATGCGTTTGGCCGCTTCGCAAATCTCGCGTGCTTTGAAGGGTGGCACACCGGCGCGTCGTGCAACCTCTTCGGGACGTTGTTTTTCTCTAAGTGCGGCTTGCGCTTTACCAAGGCTGCGCAGTTGTCGCGCAAGCAGCGCCGTGGCGCCGAGCGGTGACTCCTTTTTCGAGAAGAGCGCCTGGGTGGCTTTGAGCGCTTCGTCGGCTTTGGGTTTGCTGACAGCGTCGATCAACATCCAGATGGTCTCTTGGTGTTCGATGGCCAAATAATCGCGTACAGCGTTTTCGTCAATGGGCTTACCTGGTCCTAAAAATAAGGACAGTCGCTCGAGGGCATCGACCAGCGCCCATAATTCTTTACCGACGGTGTCGAGCATGGCGTCGGCGGCACGTGCCGAGAGCGTATGACCCAATCGTTTGGCTTCATCGATGAGCGTGTTGCGTAGCATGGCGCCTTTGGGAGTGCTTGCTTCGTAGAGGATGCCTGCCTTTTCTGCGGTCTTGAACAATTTTGAACGCCCGTCGAGTTCACTTGCACAAAGCAGCACATCGGTTTGTTCAATGCGCTTATCAAGGTAGGGCAAAAGGTGTAGAACGTCTTCAGCACCGTACGAATCGAGTTCGCGTATGACAACGAAGCGTTGGGGCGAAAACAATGAGAGCGACTTGAGCTCATCGACGACAGCGGTGATTGCATGTTCTGACGCTCGAAAATGTTTGACCTCAAGACCAGCGCCGCGCGTTTTTAGGGCAGCCTGTTTGATTTGCAATAGGGCGCGTTCAACGAGCACAGGCTCATCGCCGACGATGAACCACCAGCATGGCTGGTTTGGTAACTCTTTTAAGGCAAGCAGCTCTTGAATCGGTCTGGGCATTGCCCGCTAGGCATAGCACATTTAGCCATAGCACACTTGCGATTAGCGTGTTTCTTCTACGCTGAAATCGACCTTGTTGCTGCGCTTGGGCACATCACCCACCAATAAGAACGCCGTTTTACCGACCTCTTGATGGCGCACCACCACAACCAACTCAATCTGCCTGTTGGGTGGAAATTCGCTGCGCGGCAGTTTGATGCTCTGCAAAAACTCTTTTTGGGTTTGTGCGCCACTCAAGAAGCGCGACATGCTTGTGATGTATTTCTTGCCTCCACCCGTCACATCATAAAAGAGCAGGGTGATTTCCGGGTCTTGGGGTGGTTTGCTGAAACCAATGATCAGCCGTGCTAACCACATGCGCTGCGCTAGGTCGGCTTCTTTTGTTTCGGTGAGTTGGCGAGTTTTGTTCTTTTTCCCGAAAGCGATGAGGCTGCCTTTGAGCGGTTCGGGCACTTTGGCTTGAGTCACAAAAACAAAGGCCCCTGCTGCGGCTTCGGCAATGCGGCCGTTGAGTGGCGCGTTGGCCACAATGATAAAACTTAAGATTGCGGCCAACACGATGGGCGCAAGCAGCGGGAAGAGTGGATTAGCTTGTTTGATCATGCCGATGTCCTATTAGACGACTTTATCAAAGTTCCATTCAGGGTGGTTTTTTTCTACCAAACACTTTGATCGGATGACCGGCTCTGCCTAGACGGACACTTGTATCGACGCACGCGCTGCTTTACTCAGCAAAAACTTGGCTTCGTAGGTAGAAAAAGGTAACGATGGCAAAAGAACTTCATGGTTAATAACGCAGCACAACCCAGCCGTCACATCTTAGAGAGTCTTGTCGCCAAAGCCAAACGCGCTGCCTCTCGTCGCGGTCAAAAATTGTCCACAGGTCACCTTGTTTTGGCAATGGTGCAGAGTGATAGCGAAACCGCTGGCATGTTGGCGCAGCGAGGCATTCGCGAGAGTGATCTTTTAGCACGACTTGGTACCCAGATGGACAGTAACCAGACGGAACCGGCCAGTGCGATTGATGTTGCGTTGGAGCGGGCGCAGAAATTGGCGCAGTCGATGGGCGAGTTGAGCGTGCGTGCGATGCATGTGTTAATGATTATTTCGCGCGAACCACGTTATGTGGCGGCCCGTCTTTTGAATGAATTGGGTGCGGCGCGGATTGATCCGCTTGTGGATAGAACAGCCGTCTCACTCTTAAAGCGGCATCTTGAACAGACTAAGTCTAAACGACACCCTCGCGCATTGCCAGCGGTGGTGTCTGAAACGCTTCCCATGGTTCCGTCAGGAACGGGCGGAGCAAGTGCGCCGAGTCCTTTCGCACAAAATCCACAAATGTTGGCGAGCTCGTATGCCAGTCAGCTGGCGACGCTGCGAGGTTTGCAAGCGCAGCGACAGATTGAATCACGTTTGGCTGTTAAGGCTCCAAAAACGCGGGCTGGGCAAACGAAAGCACCGAGCAAAACAGGTGCGCCTGCGCCAAGTGCATTTGATCAACATCTTGCATCGACGCCAAGCGAGGTGGGTGCGCGACCCAATTTACCGGCCAATGAGTTGACCCATCCGCGCCCTTCATCGACGCCCTCACATTTGGCGGCGCGTGAGTTTCATCCTAAACAGTTTCCAATCTTGTCGGCCGTAGGACGCAATCTGACGGCCGTGGCCTTGCGTGGCCAACTTGATCCTGTGATTGGCCGTGATCGCGAAATTGAACAACTGATAGAAGTGCTTTTGAGACGACGGGGCCATCACCCGATTCTTGTTGGGCCATCGGGCGTCGGTAAAACAAGTGTTGTTGAAGGTCTTGCGCAACGCTTGCTTGAGCGCGGTGATTTACCTGCGTGGCTTGGTAAAGCAACGATTGTAGAGATGACTGCAGGTGCATTGGTAAGTGGTACAGGGATGCGCGGTGCGTTGTCAGAGCGCTTGCGGGCGCTAGCCACCGAGGTTGGTAAAGCCGATCATAAGGTGCTGCTTTTCTTTGATGACATTCACACGTTGGTCGGTGGCCCCGAAGGTCCCGACGATTTAGCGGTTGAGTTTAGGGCGTTGTTGTCGCGCGGAATGTTGTTTTGTATCGGTGCAACGAACGACGGCGAATATCGCAAGCGTTTTGAACGCGACCCAGCGCTTACCCGACGCTTTACGCGCGTAGATATCGAAGAGCCCGGTGAGACGGTGACTGAGGCCATTGTGCAGGGGTTGATCTCTCGTTATGAAAAGCACCATAATGTACGCTATCAGGCGAGTGCGGTGGCGTCGGCGGTGGCGCTTTCGTCACGCTTCTTAACCGAACGTCGTCATCCTGACAAAGCATTACTGGTGGTCGACTTGGCTGGTGCGCGTGCAGCACGGCGACGTCAGCGCCAAGTTAAGGCCGACGATGTGGCTGAGGTTGTGTCAGGCTTATCGTCGGTGCCTGTTGAGCGTTTAACAATGAGCGATGCGCAGCAGATCCGATCGCTTGAAAGTCAGCTCAAAGCGCGCGTGATTGGGCAAGGCCATGTGATGGGCAAGCTTGCGCTTGCGCTGCGTAAGGCGGCGGCGGGCTTTCGTGGATCGCGCCCATGGGGTACATTTCTTTTGCTCGGTCCGACCGGTGTGGGAAAAACCGAAACGGCCAAGGTCATTCATGAGTTGCTGTTTCCCGGCGCCGCCCTTTGTCGTATCGATATGAGCGAATACAGTGAAGCACACGCGGTTGCGCGTTTGCTTGGGGCGCCCCCTGGATATGTTGGCCACGAAGAAGGCGGTCAACTGACGGAAGCCGTGCGTCGACGTCCATTTCAGCTTGTGCTGCTTGATGAAGTCGATAAAGCACATCGTGACGTACTGCTTAGTTTGCTTCCGATGCTTGACGAGGGTCGCTTGACTGATTCTAAAGGTCGTGTGGTTGATTTTCGCAACACCGTTGTGGTGATGACGTCAAATCTTGGCGTGCGTGCTGAGCTATTTAAGGGTGGCCTTGGATTTTCTGCTCGAGAACATGGCGCGGTTGATGGCGCTGACGTTGAACGCGAAATCTTGGCGATGGCGCGCAAGTCGTTGCCGCCCGAGCTATGGAATCGCATGGACGAAGTGTTGAGCTTTAGGCCGCTTGGTGTTGAAGACGTTAAGCACATTGCGCAGGGTATGCTGACACAACTCAGTGCCAACCTGCTTCAAAGCAAACGTGTATTGTTGTCGTTTGGGGATGCACTTTTGGACTTTCTCATTGATCAAGGTGGTTTTGACCCCGAGCTTGGTGCTCGTCCGATGCGGCGCACCATCGCGCGCTTGGTCGAGGGCGCGATTGCCGATGCGCTGCTTTCGGGCCAGCTTGTCGACGGCATGCAGGCTTTGGTCGATGTGGTCGATGGTCAGGTGGCGATCTCGACAAACAAGCCTAAAAAGAAGGCTAAACGGCCTGTATTGCAGCTGCGGCAATAATCTGCGAGTTGCTCAATGCGTCTTTGCATAACACACTATGAATAGGGAACCTATTTGTGGCTCGGCGCGCACCAGCAGCTTCATTTGAAGTCGCTAAAAACGGTAATGATTTCAAGCCGATAAGCTACGGTCCCTACCGGCTCTTGGCGCCGATTGCCAAGGGGGGCATGGCAGAGATCTTCCTTGCCAGTTCGAGCAAACGCTCAAGGTTGCCCAAATACGTGGCCATCAAACGCATGCTTGCGCAACTGAGCGAGCAGGCGCTCTTTCACGACATGTTCATTGGCGAAGCCAAGATGGCCGCGCAACTGCAGCATCCCAACATCGTTGAGGTTTACGAGTTGGGTCGCCATGCCGAGCAGTTATATATTGTGATGGAGTATATCGACGGGGTCGATTTGCATCGCTTCTTGCGCGAGCTTAGTAAGAAGAAAGTCGCGTTGCCATTGCCCCATGCACTTTGGACACTTGATCAAACGCTGAGTGCGCTCGAATATTCACATCGCGCGGTGGCAGCGAACGGTCAGCCTTTGCACATTGTGCATCGCGATGTGTCGCCTTCCAATGTGTTGTTGTCATTCAACGGTCATATCAAGTTGTGTGACTTTGGGATTGCCAAGGCGCTTGGGCTTGAGGCCACCTTTGGTGAGCCTGAGATGCGACAAGTGCTGCGCCGCGAGGTGATTGGAAAAAGTGCCTACATGTCGCCTGAACATGTGCGTGGTGAAGCGGTGGATCCGCGGTCAGATGTGTATTCAATGGGTGTGGTGGCCTGGGAGTTGTGCTCGGGACGACGCATGTATCGTGGCGCCGCGAAGGATATTTTGCAGAAGGTTAAGCGTGGAAGCACACCTCCGTTTCCCAAGGTACCGATCCCCAACGTAGGCGATTTGGCCGAGGTGATCGAACGTGCGCTTAAGCCCGACCCTGCAGAGCGTTGGCAGAGCGCCAACGCCATGCGCGAAGCACTCGCACGCTATTGCCAACAAGCGAATATTGAGATAGGTGCTTCAGTGCTCGAACAGTTCATGAATATCCATCTGGACACAATACGTGTTGACCCAGAAAACTACGGTAAAAAAAGCAAAGGCGCACCCGATACGCCACGTGGTAATCGTAAATCAACCATTCGCCCCTTGGGCGGCGGTGTGTTTTCGAAGGTGCTGCGTTTTTTTGGCGTGGGATCCTAATACCCACCTGCGTTTAAGCTGAGGCTTGCTGTTCGAGCGCCGCTTTGGCTTCTTTGGGTGCGTTTTTGCGCAGCTCGACAGTGACCAGCTTTGAGATGCCTGGTGTTTCCATGGTGACGCCATAAAGCACGTCGGCCATTTCCATTGTTCGGCGTGAATGGCTGATCAGAATAAACTGCGAACGATCGGTCATGTGGCGCACCGCTTCATTGAAGCGGGCAATATTGGCCTCGTCAAGCGGCGCGTCCACCTCATCCATCAAGCAGAAGGGGCTGGGCTTGAACTGGAAAATAGCCATGATTAGCGCCACCGCGGTGAGTGCTTTTTCACCACCGCTCATCAGTTCGATCGCAGAAATCTTTTTGCCCGGAGGCATTGCGAATAACTCCACACCACTTTCCATCAGGTCGTCGGGATTGGTAAGCCGTAGTTCAGCTTTGCCGCCACCAAAAAGTTTTGGAAAGAGTTGGCTAAAGCGTTGATTGACCGCGTCAAAGGTTTCTTTGAACATGATCTTGCTTTCGCGATTCATCTTACGAATCGCGCTTTCAAGTTGTGACAAAGCTTCTACGAGGTCGTCGCGCTGCGTTTTAAGTGTCTCGTAACGTTCCGACTGCTCTTTGTGCTCTTCGATCGCCGTGAGGTTGATTTCGCCCATGCGTTCAATTAAGCGCTGTAACTCGGTGCTGCGTTCGATGTTTTCTTGCGTTGGCATCACACGGTGGTGGTAGTCGACCAAAATCAGACCAATTTCTTCGCGATACTGCTCGCGCACTTTTTCGCTGAGTGATGCAAGGGCAAGTTCACATTCGCGATGCCCAAGTTCAAGCTGGTGTTCGCTTTGTTGGGCTTGGGTGACGACCTCACGCAGAGCACGCACATTCTGATCAAGCTCGTTGATTAGCGTTTGCGCTTGTTCGTGACGTGTGCGCTCAGCTTCAAGCTTTTCGCTGGCCACGATGGCTGCGTGGACCGCGTGACCCAATGCCTCTTCAATAAGAATGTATTGGGTGGTAATCGTTCCTTCTTGTTCGTGGTTGTGCGCGATTTCGCTGGTTAAGCGTTCGAGGTGCTCGGCCAGGCCCGAGGCGACATTGTTCATGCGGGTGAGCGCATTAACTTGTGCGTCACATTTTTCACGCAATGCACTTTCGCGCACCTTAAAGGCCATTAAGTCTTCTTGAGCCGCCGTGCTCTGCGCTTCGACCTCGGTGACTAACTCGGTCAGACGGGCAAGCTCGCTATCGAGTTGAGCCAGTTCTGCGCTTGCTTGTTCGTGGTCGAATCGTGCGCTTTGTCGTTCGCTTTCAGCTTGTTCAAGCGCGGCCGAAAGCTCTTGGGCCGTTTGGTTGAGTTTAACAAGGCGCGCGTCGAGTTCTTTGGTTTTGTTTTCATCGACCGATTTACGGTGCGTGGCGTGGTTCCAAGCCAAGTCGAGTGCATGCGCATCGTTTCGCGCCGTTTCAAGTTGTTTTTGTGTTTCGAGCAGTTCATCACGAAGCTGGCTGTGGATCGCCAGGGCTTCGCTTAGCGCGCTTTCGGAGCCGACGATGTCGTGTTCAAGCGTGCGAATGCGTTGATTGAGCTCGAGTAAATGCTCGGCGACTTGCTCGCCGGTACCGCCCGTGACCGCCCCATCGGTGGTGATGAGCTCGCCACTTTGGGTGACCAAACAACCACGATAGGCAACCTGATCGCGCAGCCGCAGCGCGTCCGGGACGCTTGCGACAAGCCATACACGTGCCAGCAAACGCTCGACCAAGGGGCGGTCGGCGTCACTAAAACGAACTTTGTCGATTAAGCGACCGATCACACCTGGTTCGTGGGCGATGTCGTCGGCGCCTGGGGGAATGGACGGGGTGCTTTGCGAGATGATGGTTGCACGGCCAAGGCCGCGTTCACGCAAGGCGTCAAGGGCCACCAACCCTTTGCTTAAGTCATCGACAACCACGTATTGCACACGTTGGCCGAGGGCCGAGGCGAGGGCGTGGTTCCATTCAGGTTCGCACTCGATGCGGTCGGCCACAAGACCCAAAACGCTGTGTGAGAGTTCTTCGCCGGCGCCAGCCGCGTTGTCGCCAAAAAGTGCGTCTTGATTGCTAACGACTGCGCGAACGCCCGCTTGCACACCTTCAAGGCGCGACTTGAGCTCTTCGATCGAGGCGAGTTTTGAACGGTGTTCGGTGGCGATTTTGCGCGCCGCATCGACGTTTTGTTCGCTTTGATGCAGTTGTGCCGTCAGCTGACTCAGCTTTTCTTGTAATGCCGTCAGTTGTGCTTTCAGGGCTTCGCGGCGCGTTTCAAGCTCGCTTAGTTCAGAATGGCTTTCAACCAGGGCTTGTGCGTGGATCTGCTGGGTGGTTCGCAGTTCTTCGCTTTCTTTTTCGATTTCGACCAAGCGCTGCTCTTCTTCTGCTTTGCGGCGGTCCATCGTTTCGAGCAGCGTTTGTGTGCGCACCAGTGTTTGATGCAGCGTGGACTGGTTGGTGCGCGCGTTTTGCAGCGCCTGATGCTGGGCCTGACGGCGTTCGCTTGCGTCGTTGAAGCGCTGCTGCTTTTGCGCCAGTTCGTCTTCGAGCGCGGCAAGCTCAGTTTGTAGGGTGTCACACACTGTTTGAAGCTCGGCTTGCTCTTTGGCGACTTCGTCGCGGCGGCCTTGTGTGTCGCTAATCTCGCGCTCGGCGTGGCGCACGGCTTCACGCAAATCGTCGATGCGTACGAGTTGGTTTTTTGAGTTGGCTTCAAGGGAGCTAACCAGCTGGTCGCTTTCAAAGCGCTGTTGGTTCAGCTCGTCTAGTCGTTTGGCGGCCAGCTGGGCTTCGATGCGCTCGGCGTCAAGACGCGCCTCGTGTTCGGTAAGGGAGGTGCGCTGGGCTTCGGTTTGCCTAAGTGCTTCTTCAAGTGCGCCTTTAAGGTGTGCGCGTTTGGTGGTGAGTTCCAAGAAGCGATGGCTTGCGACCCACAAATCGATGTCGCGTTGTTCTTTTTTGTAGGCTTTATAACGCTCGGTCTTTTGCGCCTGGCGCGACAGCGATGCCAGGGTGCGCTCAAGCTCGCCTAGGATGTCGTTGACGCGCAACAAGTTTTGCTGCGTTTGTTCCATTTTGCGCTCGGCGGCGCGCTTTTTGGCTTTGAACTTGGTGATGCCGGCGGCTTCTTCGATGATCAGGCGACGGTCTTCGGGTTTGGCCGAGACGATATACCCCACGCGACCCTGTTCGATAATCGAGTACGCTTTACGACCGGCGCCCGTGCCTAAAAATAGTTCTGTGACGTCCATCAGGCGCACAGGGGTCTTGTTGATGAGATAATGACTGTCGCCCTGGCGTTCAAGCCGACGGGTAATGGTGATTTCGGGGTAGTCGGCATAGTGAGCGGGGGCGAGGCCATGGGTGTTGTCGAAGGTGAGCGACACCTCGGCAAAATCGACCGCTGCGCGGCTATCGGAGCCGCTGAAGATGACATCTTCCATGCCTTTGCCGCGCAGGTGCTTGGCGCTTTGCTCGCCCATCACCCAGCGGATGGCGTCGACGACATTGGATTTGCCGCAACCGTTAGGGCCAACGATGCAGGTAATATCGCGATCGAAAAGCAGCACGGTGCGATCGACAAATGACTTAAACCCGCAAAGCTCTAACTTCTTTAGTTTCATGCATTTATCCCCAAAAACGAAGGCGTGTCTGGATTGTAAAACAACAACCAGCCACATCGTCTAGCATTGCACCCGGCTGACGGCAATAGGCTACAGAATAAAGTAGATGCCATGCAATGACAACCACAATATGTAGTGAATTGACTCAATTTCGATGTCTCGTTAACGGCGGCTAGGAAACAGGGGGCACAGCACACGCCATTCGATCGCTGGGTAGTCGCCACGACAATAGGTTGAGAGCTTCTGATAGAGCAGACTTTCAAAAGACGTGTAGAGGATGGCCAGATCGGGTGGAGGATGGCGATGGATGTTGACGAACTCGGAGCTACTAATCAGATCAAGGCAATAGCGATTGGCGATGAGCTCGGTATACAAATAAGTTAACTGGCCGTCTTGTGTATATGCCAACTGAATGGACATGCGGGTGTTGCCAGGAATCGTGCCCAAAGGGGGGTCAACGAGCTGCTCGAACCTGAAGTTTTGATCGGCATCGACGTAGGGCTTCTCGGTCATCGATGCATCACGCAGTTCGGCTTGAAAACTTGAGTCGGCAGCAAGCTGGCGAAAGATGCGAGCGTGGTCGTCATCAAAGGGCTGGCATGTTGTGATCGCCCATTGTTCGCCTTCACCTTTGCGAACGTAATAACAACGGTTGCCGATGGCTTGTGTGCCTTGGGAAATCTGATCGCTTAGGTTATTGACGAGTGTTGCCGCCGAGTTTTCTGATGCGAGCGACATCGTCTGATCGCATCCGACAACACACCACAAGATGCATACCCAAGGCTTCACAACAAACTCCCACCTTGCTGCTGGGTGCAGCGAGTGCTTTAGCGTAGCACGATCTCATGGTGAAGAGGGAGATTGAGTTGAGCCTGGCCGGGGGAGGTCAAACCCGCTCAATGGTCCTCGCGCCGCTTCGCGATGGGCAAGCGCTGCGCCTTCGGCTCCGCGAATCGTTCGCTACTGGTTGACCTCCCCCGGCCAGGCTCAACTCAACCTCCCTTTTAGAGTGATAGCGACATGCTGATTGCATCTTCGTCGTTGTCGGAATAATACCGCTTACGTATACCGAGCGCCGTGAAACCCAGCTTTAGGTAGAGCTCTTGTGCCGCTAGGTTCGACACGCGCACCTCTAAGTGCACCGAGCGATAACGTGAATGCCTAAATGAGCCGATGAGCTCAGAAAGCAGGTGCGACGCAATGCCTTGGCGGCGCGCCGTGGCCGTGACCGCGATCATCACGATGTCGATTTGATCGCCGGCATGATGCGCATGCAAAAAGGCAGCGGGTGTGGCTGTTTCGTTGGTTAACTGAGCAACTGAGAACCAAACATGTGCGCGTGCAAGTTCACTCAAGATATCGTCGCGTCCATAGGGAACGCGAACCTCTTGAGCCAACGCCAACAACGCATCGACGTCGTTTTGGTTGGCTTTGCGCAGGGTGATCATTGCGATGTGATGGTTAGTTGTTAAGCAAGTGTGTTGCGTGCTGGGTCGCGGTGTGGGTCGTAGTGCGAGTCGGGTTCAATGAAAATGTGGTTGATATGGGGCATCTGCGCGCGAATGGTGGACTCGACCTCGTTGATGCTTTGTTCAATATCGGGCAGTGACTGCGCTTCTTCGAAGGTGACCTTGAGCGCGACGAGTACGTCGTGTGGGCCTAGGTGCATGGAGAGCAACTGGTTGACATGCTTAATGCGAGCGTGGGCGGCAACAATATTGTTCAAGCGCGTTTCGTCGCTTGGGTGCAGGCTTTCGCCAAGTAATAGGCTGTGGGTCTTTTTGCCGAGAAACCAGCCCACCCAGCACAACAAAATGCCGATCAAGCATGAGCCCAGCGCGTCGAATCCAGTCCAGCCGGTGGCGTGTGCTAGGCCCATTCCAACCAATGCGAGCACCAATCCCAAAAGCGCGGCGCTGTCTTCGAGCATGACCACTGCGAGTGTGGGGTCTTTGCCTTCGTTGAGCGTGCGCCAAATTGAACGTCCGGCGAGCTCTTTACGAAACTCAGCGAAGGCGATGGTCCACGACACAAGCTCGACGATGAGCGAGAAGCCTAAAATGCCGTAACTCCATGCGAGCACCGTGGGCGTGGTGGGCGGATGCGTTTGGGTACTAAATAGACGGTGCACGCCTTCGTAAAGAGCGAAACATCCACCGACGGCAAAGAGCATGACGCTGACCAGGAAAGGCCAAAAATAGGTTTCGGTTGCGCGCCCGAAAGGGTGTTTGCGCGACAAGCCTTGGCTTGCCAAGTGTGCGCCGATTAAGAGTAAGACTTGGTTGCCGGAATCAGCGAAACTATGCAGGGCTTCGGCGACCATCGACGCGCTTGACCCGAGCAGGGCGGCGGTCAGCTTGGCGGCGGCAATGGCGACGTTGCCTACCAATGCGGCCATCACGGCCCGTTGCGATGAAGCTGCGCTCATGGGTGTTGAGCATATCCACAATCACACAAAATGCTAGCTTTGTGGATGCTAACGTTTGGCTGGCTTGGTCAGCCAGGCTTAATCGTCGTCGCCCGAGGCGCGAGGACGTAATGACGAAACCTCTTCGGCGTCGTTGTCGAGATCATCGTGTTCGTTGCGAACCACGGGCATCATGCCGCTGCGTAAAGGCGAACGGGCACGCGAACGCGCTTGCGCGACACTGCTGCGACGTTGCAAGGTGAACTCAAGAAAGCTCAAAATGAACTCGAGCTCGCGCACAGCCAAAGCATCGATGATGTCTTTGGCTTTTTGCCTAAGCCCGGCCGAGCTACCAGTGGACGCAGTGGACGCAGTGGACGCAGAACGCGTGCGTTCGACGGCGACGGTAGGGGCTGCGACAGGCGCGGCCAAAGGTTTGCTCTCGATCAGTTTTTCTTCTTCGTGCGAATCGTTGGTTGCGGTCGCCCCGGTGGTTTCGTTGGTTGCTGCTGGCACTGGCCACTCCGGTCTTTCTACGGCGACGACATTGTGATTGCGAAGCCAAGTTTCAATACATGTTCGCAGGCGCTCTGAACGGAAGGTAAACCAACGTTCACGCTCACCTGGATATTCCATCAATACATCTTTAAAGCGGCGAAATGCGCCTTTGCCGTCAATGGCGCTGAGCAAATGATCTTGAATGGCGGCGTCTTCGGTGGTTTCAATGAAGCGCTCCATCCAGCGATATTGTTCGCGTGAGGAAACAGGCTCGATCAATACATACGCTGCATCGCCGCGGATGCGTTGTTCAAGGGCATAGTCACCTGCGCCGTCGACCAAGCGCACAACATCACCTGATTGCAAATGAAAGTAGCTGTGCACCTCAGGGGCGTTGTTCTCGAAAGCATCTTCAAGTGCATCCCAAGAAACAAATAGCTGCTTGACGGGGCTGCCGTTGGTAATAAGTGTTTCGGGTTTGTGTTGGGGCGAACTGGGCATAAGTTTCAACGGGGTCTTAACCAGTAGCTTGATTCTCCTGGTGGTCAGGAGAGGCCATCACCTTTCGGCGAGTGCCTTACAGGCGTGGAGGGCGTTCCGCCATCGCTGTAAGACCTGGTTTCGAATGTCTGCACTCATTATGGCTCGAAAACTATCCTTTTGGCGAGCACTTTCTGATATTTCGTTCTTACTGTAAAGCTTCACGCCTAGGCCGGCCAGCAATCCCGCTCCGTAGGCGGTGGTATCCGATGTGATAGCGCGAATAATAGGTACATTCAGTAAATCGGACTGCATTTGCATCAATAAGTTATCTTCGCTGGCACCCCCGTCCACTTTAAGCTCGGCAAGGGTTTGGTGGGTGTCTTCGTTCATGGCATGCACCAGATCGTAGACCTGAAGGGCGATCGCTTCGAGCGCTGCCCGCGCGAGATGGGCGCGCGTGCTGCCACGCGTCAGGCCGGTGATCATCGCGCGTGCGTGTGGGTCCCAATGCGGCGCACCAAGGCCGGCAAAGGCGGGCACCAGGGTCACGCCGCCGGTGGATTCGACACTTTGCGCCAGTGCTTCCACGTCGCTTGAGCGTGCGATGATGCCAAGCCCGTCGCGTAGCCACTGAATGATGGCGCCTGCCATAAAAACGCTGCCTTCGAGCGCGTAGGTGAGTGTGCCTTCAAGCTGCCAGGCAATGGTGGTCAGGAGTCGATGGTGTGAGGTGATCGCCTGATGGCCGGTGTTCACGAGCAGAAAAGCGCCTGTGCCATAGGTGCATTTGGCTTGCATGGGTTCGATGCAGCGCTGACCAAAAAGTGCAGCTTGTTGATCGCCGGCGATGCCTGCAATGGGAATGCCGTCGGGTAGAAAGCCTGCGTTCTTGGTGTGACCGTATACCTCAGCGCATCCGCGTACCTGTGGCAGACAGCTTTTGGGCACGTCAAAAAGAGCAAGCAGTTGCTCGTCCCATGCGCAATGGTGAATGTCTAAGAGCATGGTGCGCGAAGCGTTGGTGGCATCGGTGATGTGAAGTGCTTTGTCGCTGAGACGATAAACAAGGTAGCTGTCGATCGTGCCGACGGCGAGTTCGTTTTGTGCGGCGAGCGTTTTACAGGCGTTTACGTTTTTGAAGAGCCACTCGATCTTGCTCGCGCTAAAATAAGGGTCGAGCAAGAGGCCTGTTTTGACCTGGATCATGCTTTCATGGCCCGCTTGCTTGAGTGCGTCGCAGCGTTCGGCGGTGCGACGGTCTTGCCACACGATGGCGTGGTGTACGGGTGCGCCTGTTGTTTTGTTCCACGCGAGCACGGTTTCGCGTTGGTTGGTGATGCCGATGGCAACACAATGTTTGGCGTCGAGCTGTGAGGTCTTGAGCGCGCTCGTGACCGAGGTACCAACGCTTTGCCAAATGTCGTTTGCGTCGTGTTCGACCCAGCCGGGTTTGGGGAAATGTTGTTTGAACTCGCAGTTGGCGCGTGCGAGCACTTCGCCTTTGGGCGATATGATTAACGCGGTGCTGCCGGTGGTGCCTTGGTCGATGGCAAGGATAAACTCGCTCATGCGCGCGAGTAAACCATGGCTTTGGCTAACGTGTAAAGTGCGTTCCAGTTGCTCAAGGTTGTTGCGGGTGCTAGCGCGAATGGGAGGTTGAGTTGAGCCTGAGCGGGGAGGTCAAACCCGCTCACTGCGCGCTACGCCTTCGGCTTCGCGAATCGTTCGCTACTGTTTGACCTCCCCGCTCAGACTCAGCTCAACCTCCGTTTGCGTTATGGAGTTAACAATGGTGAGGATTTAAACTGCCATTTGTTGTTTGGGGCTGAGTGTGGTGCTGATCGGATTCCAGAACATTAAGTTGTCGGCGCCCTGGTTCACGCATTCGTCGCTATCGACGCGACCGTTGTTGTTCGTGCTTCCTGATTTGCGCGGCATTCGGGTGTGTCGTTCAGTGATTCGTGCACGGCGCCGTCACTTTCGCTGGTGTGCGCAAGGCCCATAAAATGGCCGATTTCATGAAAAAGTAACACAGCGAGGCGGTGGGCATCCCAATCGCCTTGTTCGATCAAGGTGTCGACGGCGAGCGCCAGGCCTGAACCGCAAGTGCCTTGGAAACCGGGTGCTGCGGGGATGCCGTTAGAAAGGGCGCGCACGCCGCCCACGCGTTCAACAAAGAAGACGTTAATTGTGGGTGTCGGGATGCCAGCGGTGGTTTCGAAAAGGTCGCATAGCGCTCCGTTTGGAAACGTGTCGATGTTGTTGATGCTGCGCAGGGAATGACCCACGAGGCCAGGCACGCTGTGTTGTTCAGCATGGTTGAGCACAATGCCGAGCGCTTGAAGATCATCGCTCAGGTGGGCCAGTGCCGTGCTGAGTAGCTCAGCGTCTGTAGTGCCAAGTTGCTCAATGAGCGCGTTGCCGATGGTGAAGATTTCAAGGTTGAGGGTGTTTGCGGTGATAGGCGCTGGGCTTTCAAACACTGTGAGGGTTGTGTTGGTTGAGGCGCGAACGTTTAGCGTTAATGTGGTGGCATCGGGCGCGAGGTCTTGGTCGCTCGGTAGCGTAATGGTGGCGGGACCTTGCAGGCTGGCCAGGGCCAACAGAGGTGCCGCGGCGTATTTATCGGCATTGGCAGCTGCATCAAATAGGGTGGTGGGGATAGCGCCCTGTGCGTCGAGGCGATCGAAGATGATTTGTGCGCGTTTTGAGGGGTAAAGCACCCATGCGAGTGGGCGCGGTCGCGAAATGGTGAGCGAGATTTGTTGTGCGGCCGCGCTTGCGTCAACGGCAGTGCTGACTTGTGAAAATGCAAGCGTGTTCCAGGCGACGCACGCTGAGAGCGGTTGAAGTGTTGTATTTGACGTGCGCGCGTAAGTTGGGCTGCAACGTGTGGTGGATGTGCAATCGCTGTCGTCGACGCAGGTTTTGGCGCACACGCCGCTTAGTAAGCAGATGCCGCGCGCGCACTCAGTGCCATGGGTGCAGCGCTCGCCTTCTTGCATGGCATCGCTCAGTTCGGCGCAAGTGAATGCGAGCGGCGTGTTGTCTTTGGGTGCTTGCGACACATCGGCAATACATGAGCGCTCGCCGCATGCGTTTTGAGCGGGGCAGCGCTCACCATTCGCCAAGTCGAGTGTTGCGTGCGACGTGCTGCACGCGCTTAACACTAGAACGCCAATGCAGGGTTGCCAACGAAACACGCTCAAGTGTCTATCATAGCTGTCGGCCTGATGCACTGGCGGGTGCGTGGCGCGATCACGCCCGAGTTTTACGCGACCATGTTTATCAGCTGCCTGAGTAGCGAAGGAAATGCCGTGCATTGGTTGGGCGGCGCAAAAATTTCGCTAACGAGCTCGAGCGTTTGCTTAAAATAGGGCAATTATTCGGTTTTTAGGGTTGGTACGGCTCTTGCTATCCACCTGGAGTGAATGAGCCGTGTTGAATCAAATGCGCTAAGTCTGAGAGGCCTGCGAACCACATCCCCAGCCGCTATTAATAGTGTGCGCGATGAGATGGGTAGGGCTGAGCAAACTTGCCGCCATTGCGGTGCGGCCATTGGGGCGACGATGGCGTATTTGGGTAAACCGTTTTGTTGCACCGGTTGTGAAGCGGTGTTTCAGCTTTTGAATGATCGAGGGCTCACGCGTTTTTATGCGTTGCGGGGTGAGCATGGTGTGCCGGCTGTGGCTGCACAGACCAAGCAGCTTTATACGCCAGCGTGGCTTGAGGCGCTCGAGGCAGAGCTCGCGAGCGCGAAAGATTTGCAGCGGCTTGAGCTTGATATTCAGGGTTTGCATTGTAGCGGGTGTGTGTGGTTGATCAGTGAGCTCTTCAAACAAAAGCCGCATGCGCTTGAATGTCAGATCAATCCCTCGCTTGGGCGGGTGACCTTGTTTTTTGAGCCTGGGTTTGCGCTAGGTGAATGGATCCGTGATATCGAGCATTTTGGTTATCGCCTGGGCCTTGCGCGTAAGACACCTTTGGCGAGCGACTCGCGTCGGCTGTTGACGCGGCTAGGGATTTGTGTGGCGCTTGCGGCCAACACGATGATGTTTTCGGCCGCGGTGTATTTTGGTTTGGTTAGCGGTCCGATTTACGAGCTGATGCGTCACTTGAACTTTGCGTTTGCGACACTTGCGCTTGGGGTCGGTGGCAGCGTGTTTTTTCGCTCGGCGTATCAGGCGCTGCGTCGGGGGGTGGTTCATTTTGATGTGCCACTTTCGCTTGGCATGATTTTGTCGTATGTGGGGTCGGTCATCGCCTATGTGCGAATGCACGAGCAGGCGGTGTTTTTTGATAGCGTGGTGGCGTTTATTACGCTGATGCTGCTGGGCCGCTTTTTACAGCAGCGGGTGCTTGAGCAGAATCGCGCGCGTTTGCTTGAGAGTGATGGTGTTGAGCAATTGCAGACGCGGCGCGTTCGCGACGGGCGACCTGAAGTTATTGCTTGCGGACAAATAAGCGAGGGTGATGTGTTGCTGATTGCGCCAGGTGATTTGGTGCCAGTCGATAGCGCGCTGTTAGCACATGAAGCACGTTATTCGCTTGAATGGATCAATGGCGAAAGTGCACCACGTTATGCGCGCCAGGGTGCAACGATTGTGGCGGGTTCATTCAATGTGGGCAGCGCGGCGATTCGTGTGTGTGCGCGCACAGCGATCGATGCCTCGCCGCTGCGTTCGCTGCTTAGGCAAAACAAAACGCTTGAGGGCGAGACTTTGATTTGGGAACGTTGGTGGCAGTTGATCGCCAAGCTTTATGTGGCGGTGGTGCTGGTGGCGGCGCTGGGCAGTTTTTTGACGTGGGGCGTTTGGCTTGGTGACGTGCCGCGGGCGCTTGATGTGGCAGCCGCGGTGTTGATCGTGACATGTCCTTGTGCGTTTGCGATAGCGACCCCACTTGCTTACGAACTTGTGTTTCTAGGGCTGCAGCGTGCGGGTATTTTTGTGCGTTCAGGACGATTTTGGATCGAGCGGCGCTTGTTAAGCGAGTGGTTTTTGATAAGACTGGAACCCTGACACAGGGCATGCTTAAGCTGCGTTCTGACGAGAGTTTGCGGGTTTTGAACGAACGCGAAAAACAAGCGCTTTATGATCTGGTGGCGCGCAGCCACCATCCAAAAAGCAACGCTGTGCGCAGCGCCCTTGAGCCTTTGGGACTTAAGATGCGTGCCGAGGTGTTTGTTGAAGAGTTTGCTGGCAAGGGTGTCGAAGCGCGCATCGATGGGCGTGTATATCGTCTTGGCTCGGCAGCTTTTGTTGAAGCGACATCACCCGGGGCGGGCGGTGACGCGTTGTTTTTTAGTGTGGACGGTGAACTGCGCGCGCGTTTGTCGACAGAAGAAATTCTTCGTGACGACGCCTCCGTCGAGTTAGGGCAGCTTGGGCAAGATCATGATGTGTGGATTCTAAGCGGCGATGATCAGCATGCGGTTGATGCGCTTGCAAAGCGGGTGGGCGTGGATTGGAGTCATGCGCGTGGCGGTTTGAATCCTGAAGATAAAGCGGCGTGGCTTCGCGCCCATGCCGAGATGCCGACGTTATTTATTGGTGATGGCGTCAACGACACCGAAGCCGCGCGTGTTGCATTTTGCTCGGGGACACCGGCGATTGAGCGACCGGTGGTGCTTTCCAACGCAGATTTTTATTTTATTCATCCGGGCCTTAAGCCGATTGGTCTGTCGCTACGCATTGCAAAGATGATCACGAAGCTGCGCAATCGTTATGTGGTGTTTGCAGCGTTTTACAATTTTTGCACGATCGCCGTTGCGTGGGCTGGATGGATGCGCCCGTGGATGGCCGCCGTGCTGATGCCCACGAGTAGCTTGCTTTTGATTGCGGTAACGCTTTATGCGCTTTCAGAGAAGAGGTCGGTATGGAGGTATTGACACTGCTTTTGTGGTTGTCGCTGGGGGTCGTTGTGTTGGCCCTGATTGGATACGTATGGAGTGTGGCGCAGGGCATGTATGACCATGCGGATCGACTGACCTTGTTGCCGCTCGATAATGAAGAGCATGTGAAGGCTAAGGAACTAAGGATCGCGAATAAAGGGTAGGGGGTAATGTGAGTACACAGATTGAAAAGATCAAGGTTGTTTACAACGACAAAGTCGTGAGGCAGTTCATCGCGGCGTCTGTTATTTTTGGTATTGTCGGTCTCTTGGTGGGCGTGATCATCGCGCTGCAAATGGCATTCTGGCAAGCCAATATTGGTCCTTACCTGAGCTTTGGTCGTTTGAGACCCTTGCATACCAACGCGGTGATTTTTGCGTTTGTGGGCAATATGCTATTTGCGGGCGTGTATTATTCGACGCAGCGCTTATTAAAGGCGCGCATGGCCTCGGACGCATTGTCGCAAATTCACTTCTGGGGTTGGCAGCTGATCATTGCCGCCGCCGCGATCACACTGCCGCTTGGTATTACTCAGGGAAAAGAGTACGCCGAGTTGGAGTGGCCGATCGATATTGCGATTGCGTTGATTTGGGTTGTGTTTGCGGTGAACTTTTTTTGGACGCTGGCTAAGCGTAACGAGAAGCAACTTTATGTGGCGTTGTGGTTTTATATTGCCACGATCATTACGATTGCAGTGCTGCATATCGTCAACAGCTTGTCGATCCCATGGTCGCCGATTAAGAGCTATTCACTTTTTGGCGGCGTGCAGGACGCGTTGGTGCAGTGGTGGTATGGGCACAATGCTGTCGCGTTCTTTTTAACGACACCGATCTTGGGTATTATGTATTATTTCTTGCCCAAAGCGGCCAATCGACCGGTGTTTTCGTATCGCTTGTCGGTGATCCATTTTTGGTCACTGGTTTTTATTTATATTTGGGCAGGCCCGCATCATTTGCTTTATACGGCGCTACCGGATTGGGCGCAGTCGCTTGGTATGTTGTTCAGCTTGATGTTGTGGGCGCCGAGCTGGGGCGGCATGCTCAATGGTTTGCTAACGCTGCGTGGTGCTTGGCATAGCGTGCGTCAGGACCCAGTGTTGAAGTTTTTCGCGGCTGGCGTGACGTTTTATGGTATGGCGACTTTTGAGGGGCCACTGCTTTCGATCAAAGGCGTGAGTGGTTTAGCGCACTACACCGACTGGATTATTGGTCACGTACACAGTGGCGCGCTTGGATGGAATGGTTTTATGGCTGCGGGCATGTTCTATTGGCTCGTTCCAAAACTGTACAACACCGAGCTGCGTTCGCGTTCGGCGGCCAACGCACACTTTTATATTGGTACCTTCGGGATTTTACTTTATGCGGCGTCCATGTGGGTGGCGGGCATCACGCAAGGTTTGATGTGGCGCGCGACGGCCGAGGGCGGCGGGCTTTTGTATCCAAATTTTGTTGAGACGCTGATTGCGATCAAGCCGATGTATTATATGCGTTTGGTCGGCGGCACTCTTTACCTGGTTGGCTTTATCATGATGACTTGGAACTTGGCTGCAACGGCGCTTAAGGGTCAGGCGGTTGAGTCCGAAGTTGAGGTTGTGCGCGAGCGCAGCGATGAAAAACTGGTCGCGTGGCCCAAATTGGTATTTGGGGCACCCATCTTGCTTTCGCTCTTGGTGCTTTTGGCACTAGGGACAATGGTGTTCACCGATGCGCTGGGTGGCATCACGATGATCATTGTGGCGATTGTGATCGCGTTTGTGGGTGTGGTGGCGATGAACTTCGGTCACGATCCAAATAAACCGCGTTGGCATGCGCTGATTGAAGGTCGCGGGTTGATCTTTACCGTGTTGGTGGTTGTCGCGGTGTTGGTCGGTGGTGTGGCTGAAATCACACCCACGCTGGTCAATGCGGCCAACATCAAAGCCGACACGAAGATGCAGCCCTACACGCCGCTTGAGCTTGAAGGTCGTGATATCTATCTGCGCGAAGGGTGTTATGTGTGTCATTCGCAGATGATTCGCCCCTTTACTTGGGAGACAGCGCGTTATGGCGCGGTGTCGCGTGACGTAGACTCTATTTATGACCACCCGTTTCAATGGGGATCCAAACGCACCGGGCCTGATTTAGCGCGCGAAGGTGGTAAGTACTCCAACCTTTGGCACTACGAACATATGCTTGATGCACGGCGCACTTCGCCGGGCTCGAACATGCCGCCTTATGCGCATCTTTACGACGATCAGATCAATTTTTCAAAGTTGCCTGACAAGTTGCGTGCAATGCGAACAGTGGGTGTGCCTTATGCACCGCCGCGCATTTTTGGTGCGGCCAAGGAAGCCCGTGCGCAGGCTGCGTGGATTGCGAGCGAACTAGAAAAGGAAGCCAAGGTTAAGGTGGCGAGCGATAAGCAGATTATTGCGTTGATCGCGTACTTACAAAAGCTGGGTCAAGATCAGAGTCCGTTTAAGGCGGAGAAGGAGTAGCCATGTTAGGTAAAATTGCAAAAAACTTTTTCATGGCGAGTCCAGTGCTCGATTTGGCAACCTTTGCGATGGTGGTGTTTATGGTGATCTTTGCGTTGATTACCTGGCACACCTTGCGTCGCGATCGACGTGAGCTTGATAAGCTGTCGCTTTTACCACTGGTCGATGCAGAGAAACTTCAACAAGGAGCAGAGCGATGAGCGAGGTTAAGCGTCACGACGCCATTCAAGGTGAGATCATTCATGTGTATGACGGCATTGAAGAGGCTGACAATCGTTTGCCCATGTGGTGGCTTTGGACCTTTTTCTTAACCATCGGGTTCTCGGCGATTTATTGGGCGAACTATCATTTGCTTCAGGTAAGCAAGTTGCCAATGGATGCTTATCAAGCAGAGCTTGCGCAAACCAGTGGCGGCAAGGTGACTGAAGAGATGCTTGCTGCAGTCGCACAAGACAAAAAAGCGATCGAAGAAGGCAAGGCGCTGTTTGCGACCAACTGCGTGGTGTGTCATGAAGCCAATGGGCAGGGTAAGATTGGCGCGAACCTGACCGATAAATATTGGATTCACGGCGGAGCGCCACTTGATATTCATAAAGTCGTGAGCGAAGGTGTGTCGGCCAAGGGGATGCCAGCGTGGGGTCAAACGCTCGGCCCCGTAGCGGTGCAAAAGCTGGTGGCGTTTGTGCTTTCGATTCGTGACACGAATGTTGCTGGCAAGGAGCCGCAAGGCGAAGTATGGCCGAAAGAATAGGCGCATGCGTGTGCCGCTAGTGGAGTGTGTGTGAATACGGACCGAAAGCCAGTGGTTGCGTTGCCCGTTGTCGAGGTTGTTAGTAGTCTGCGTGGCGATGGACAGCGCAACTACGTGCATCCGGCCGACGTGAGCGGCAGGTTCACGACACTGCGGCAATGGGTGTTTGTACTGCTCCTTGGTATTTACTTTGCCTTGCCATGGATCCCGATCGGGGGACATCCGGCGGTGTTCATCGACATGCAGCATCGCAGGTTCTATTTGTTTGGTAACACCTTCAATGCGCAAGACTTTTGGCTGGTTTTCTTTTTGGTGACGGGGATTGGTTTTGCGTTGATTGTGGTGACCACGATGTGGGGGCGGGTCTGGTGTGGTTATGCGTGCCCGCAAACGGTGTTTCTTGAAGGTTTGTTTCGGCGCGTGGAACGCTGGATTGAGGGTCCACGCAATATTCGGATGCGCCGCAACGAGGGTCCATGGAACTTCGACAAAATATGGAGAAAATTTCTTAAACAGTTGATATTCATTGCTTTGGCGTTGTTGCTAGCACATGTGTTTTTGAGCTATTTCGTCTCGTTACCTGCCGTGTTTGAGATGGTACGCAAGCGTCCTGCCCTACATCCTGAGGCGTTTGCGTGGACGTTTGCGATGACGGGGATTTTCTATTTTAACTTTGCTTGGTTTCGCGAGCAGCTCTGCGTGATCATTTGCCCTTATGGGCGCTTGCAATCGGTGATGACTGATCAAGACACCATTGTGATCGGATACGATGCCAAGCGCGGCGAGCCACGAGGTCGCGCGCACGATCCGAGCGTGGGCGATTGTGTTGCCTGCAACCGTTGTGTGGTCGTGTGTCCAACGGGCATTGATATTCGTAATGGTTTACAGCTTGACTGTATCGGGTGTGCGGCGTGCATCGATGCGTGCGATGAAGTGATGCATAAGCTTGGGCGTAAACCAGGGCTTGTGCGTTACGATTCGCTTAACCATTTTGCTGGCGTCGCAGGTAGGTTTTGGCGACCGAGGTTGGCGCTTTATGCGGTGCTAGGTGTGATTGGCCTGTCGGTGTTGAGCTTCGCATTGACACAACGTTCGCCTTATGAAGCGAACGTTGTGCGTATGATTGGCGCGCCCTACGTGGTGACGGGCGATACCGTGCGTAACGGTTACGAAGTGCACCTGATCAACAAGCAGAACCAATCGCGCACGTTTCGGGTGGTGCCAATACGTGTTGAGCCAGGAATGCAATACAATTTAACCGCTCAGACCATCACACTTAAGTCAATGGGTAGCCGTCGGGTACCGTTGGCGGTGGTGGTTCCGTTGTCATCGCTGCATCGCCGAATGCGCATTCGCTTGCGTATTGAAGTGAGTGAAGATGCAAAACAGAATCGTTTGCTCGAGGCGCCTTTTTTAGGACCGGGGGTATAGCGTTGACTGCGCTTATATCAGCGTTTGGCGCAGGACTGATGGCCGGTTTGGCAAGCGTGCCGCATTGCACGCTGATGTGCGGGCCTCTTGCCGCAGCGAGCTGTGCACCACGTTCGTTGAGGGGGGCCAGTGGATGGCGCGGTATGGTGCGCTATCAGTTGGGACGCAGTGCGAGCTACGCGTTGGCGGGTGCGTGTGCTGCCAACGTTGGCGATTGGCTTATTACGCGTTGGCAGGCCAGTTACTGGTCGGAAGTTTTAGTGGTGTTTGTGGTGCTTACCCTTGGCATTGCTGCCTGGCGCGCGTGGCCTAAGCCCAAGCATCCTGTTTCGCGCGAACGTTTGCCCGTTATGACCGCTGTGCTGACGCGCTTACCGGTAAGACCTGGCCTCATAGGTTTTTTCTCGGTGTTATTGCCTTGCGGTGCATTGGCGGGTGCGCTGACATTGAGTGTGGCAACGCATGACGGTAGAACGGGCGCGATGTTGATGTTGGGTTTTGCCTGTTCGAGCGCGTTGGGACTATTTGGTATGAGCGCGCTAATGCACAAGTGGCATCTGTTTGCGCGGATGGTTCGCAGGCCAATCGCACGGCGCGCATTTTCGGTTGCCTGTGTGGGGTCTGCGCTTTTGGTGCTCTGGGCTTTTCAGCCTGCGCCTAAAGGACATTCTCATCAATGCCACATGGGCTCAGTGCATGGCGCGTCAGTTAATCCTTGAGGCGAGACCGGTACCACTCGATGGTGCGTAGAATGCCTTCTTCAAGATCGATTTTTGCTTTGAAGCCGAGTAACTTTTCGGCTTTGCGTACGTCGGGGATGCGCAGTTCAACGTCGGCGTGGTTCCACTCGACGAACTCGATCTTGGATTGGCTTTTGGCGAGCTCAACCACCATGCGTGCGAGTTGATAGATGGTGACGGTGCTGCGGGCGTTGCCGATATTAAAGGCTTGACCAGGTGCTTGGTCGCTATCGAGTGTTAACATAATGGCTTCGATGATGTCGTCGATGTAACACCAGGAGCGAATCTGATCGCCGTCGTTGTGCACGCGCAGGGGTTCGCCTTTGATGGCGCGCAAAATGAACGCGTGCACGGCGCCTTCGCCGACTTGGCCGGGGCCGTAAATATTAAAAGGTCGGATCGAACACGCAGGTAGCTTGAACTGCTTCCAGTAATTGTGGGCCAAGTGTTCGGTAGCGAGCTTTGACACGGCGTAGGTCCAGCGTGCCTCGCCGACCGCACCAAGGCTTGTGACGTTGCCTTCGTTGACGCGATAGGCGTAGGTGCCAAATACTTCGCTGGTCGAAAAATCAATGAAGCGTTTAACCGGGCGCGTTTTTGAAGCTTCGACACTTGCACGCAACGTGTTGATGGTGCCTTCGATGGCGATTTCCATCGTGGCGACTGGTTCGCGTAGCACGGTGTCCACGCCTGCGATTGAGGCCATGTGTACGACGTAGTCAACGCCTTGCACGGCTGCTTGCACGTCGCTTGCGTTGCGTACGTCGCCGACAACAAGCTTGATGCGTGGATCATTGGCAAGTTCGCTATCTTTGAGCGAGTTGCGTCGCAGATTGTCGAGCAAAATGACGTCGTGCGTTGCCAAAAGACGACGCGTTAGTGCGGTGCCGATGAATCCTGCGCCGCCTGTGATAAGCACTTTTTGCCTACTCATGATGTGGTTCCTTGGAGGGTCTTGAGCCATTGATCAAAATGCGCCGATAGTTCGGTTGCATGCTCTGTTTTGTTGAGTTCGATGACGAAGCCATGCGCGCCGGCCGCTAGACCTGCTTTGATCAGGTCAGGTCGCGTGTCGTGCGCTGTGTGGTTGAGGCGTGGCGAAAGCAAAATAGGTAAGGGTGATTCGCGGCGCAGTTGTGCGATGGCGCCTAGGTCGTTCATCTCGCGTGCGGTTTGTTCGAGGGTGCGCACGCCACTTTCGCAAAGTGCGATGCGGCGGTTGCCGTGATCAATGATGTGATCGGCAACGCGCGTCCAGGTTTCAAGGCTGCCCATCGGGTCACGCCCGACGACGACGGGCTTGTCGACCAAACCCAGGGCGTCGAGAAGGCGGAGGTTTTTGGTGTCGATGCCATCGACATAGAGCATGTCGGCGTGTTGCATGGCTTGTTCAACTTCGATGGGGGATGCGACACGAAACACGAGTGGCAGGTTAACCAGGCGCGCGGCCTGGTTGGCGGCCGCCAGTTGCCTGGCGAAAGGATCGTACGTGGAGGGACCGCCGTGCTCAGCGCGCGGTGCGCTTGCCCACAGACCCGCGATGCCGTGCTCTTTGGCGCGTTTGGCGAGGCTTTCCCACTCTTGAGCGGTGGCATGACACGCGTAACCGGAAACGATGAATGGTTCGGATCCGCCAACGCGCAGTTTGCGTGCTTCGAAGGTTATGCGTTCGCTCGGTGCGCGGCGTGTGGTGTTGGTGCTCGATTGATCAGTAATGTTGGCTTGCGGTGCGATCGAACGCAGCGAGATGGGCCGTGGTTCGGCAGGGCGCGCGTCGGGTGTGGTGCGCGCGGGGTACGACCCGAAGATTTTAATGTAGCTGACTTTCTTTTTCAGTTTTTCGATGGTGTCGTGAACGTGGGGTTGTTCAAGATTGCCTTCAAAATCGAGATAAAATAAATATTCCCACGCACTACCGGGGCGGGGCCTTGATTCGAGTTTGGTCAGGTTGAGGCTTTGCTCAGAAAAATCGGTCAAACATGACACCAAATCGCCGTGTTGATGCCCCGTTGCGATCACGATCGATGTTTTACAAGGAATGCGCAAATCGTAGGCGAGGGGCTCCGCCGATACGACGATGAAACGAATGAAGTTGTCGAGTTGGTTGGCAACGTTGCGCTCAAGGATGTGCAGACCCTTGAGGTGCGCTTGCAATGGCGTGATGATGATGCCGGCATGCAGTTTGGTGCCACGCGGTCGCTTTTTAATCTGCGCAAGCGCAACGCTGACGTCTTGTTCGGTTTCAATATGGGCTTTTTTGAGGCTGTCGATAAAATCGCTGCACGATGCAAGACCGAGCGAACTACCAACCACATAGTTAAGCTGATCGATATCAAACGCGTGGTAGCTGGCTAAACAGTACTCGATGCGTACGACCTCTTCGGCGGCAAAATAAAGTTCGCGCTTGAAAAGGGCGTTGTAAACTTCGTGATAAGAGCCCGTGGCGCTGTTTTCGATCGGGAGTACGGCATAGTGTACGTCACCGTTTGCGACGGCCTCAAGGACGTCGGCGTAGTGGCGCATCGGCACGTGGGTGACCTGGCGTGCATGTTCGACACCTTGGGCGCCAAAGAGTTGTTGGGTGGCCATGTCGGCGTAAGATCCACGCATGCCGCGGTAAGCGACTTTGATGCTTTCGTCGTGTGCGCCCAGGCGTTGCTCGGTGAGAAAGTGCTGCTGCATGCGCACCGAGTAATCAAGAATTTCTTGATAAACCTTTGTAATAAAATATGAATCCAAGCCAGACTCGCTCGCATATCGTGCAAGCTTGGTGAGCAAGTCCTCTTCGCGCGACATGTCGCGTACTTTGCGATTGCTATCGTTCTTGAAACGAGCGACATCAAGTACGACATCCATGCGTTCGGCCAAGGCTTGCACCAAGCTGCGGTCGATCTGGTCGAGGCGCTGCCGCAATGTGTCGAGATTGAGTTGTTTGTTGGGCTTAGAAGACATGGCGACGCGGGCGGCGTTTTTGAGGGGCTAAAGTTATCGCGGAAGTGTCAAAAAGACAAATCAAACGCGAAGATTGAAGGGTTCTATGAACCGAGCGCGGGTTTTGGTAGATTAGGGGCGGATTCCTTTATCGAATGCTGACTTACCCGTCACAGGCGTCGCGCCGCTACCCGAGCCTTGGGTCTGTCGAGGAGCGACTTGCGGAACTGCGCGCTGAACTGGAGGCGTCGGTGGAGCCGCGTCGTCGGGCGGCGCTGCTTTTTATGGTGGGGCATTTACTTGAGCGGCGCGTGGGCGACGTGTCACAAGCGGTGAAAGCGTACCTGCAGGCTTTCAATGAAAGCTCGGATTTTAGGCCGCCGCTCTATTCGCTGATTCGCATTTTTGAAAGTCGCCATTCGGTGACCAATTTAGTGCGGTTGTATGAGGCGCTGATCTCGGACGCCAAAGACCCGAACGAGCGGGCGTTGGCGCTGACCGAACTTGGCAACTTGTTCTATGATCAGCTGCAGCGTGTTGACGACGCGGCCAATTGTTATTTACAAGCGCTTGAGACGTCGGGTGAGCTCAGTGCGCCCGCCTTGATGTGGGAGCGCATCGCGTGGCGTGCCAACGATGCCGAACAAGCGCTGACCGCGGTTGAGTTTCGAGCGACCCGAACGGCGGATGTTGAGCTGAAACGCATCTTGATGCTTGAAGTGGCTGACGCCAAGGCCAAACAGGGTGCGCCCGAGATGGCGTTGAGCCTCATCAATCAGACGCTTGAGTTTCCAGGGGATCGTTTGCGATCATTTCGTGCGCTTGAGCGTTTAGCGCGCGAACACACGCATCACGAGGATGTACGAGGTCAGTTGCTTCGTGCGCTTGAAGGACAGGCCGAACGCATTAGCGATTCCTTTCTTGCGTCATCGAAGACTGACGTCAGTGATGATGCGCGCGCGCGCATTGGTGCAGAGGTTTCGGCCATTTGGCGTGATGCTGGCTATTTGACTTGGCAGAAGGGTGAGTTTGCTAAGGCCATCGCGCACTATGATCGCGCGTTGATGCTTACCCCCGATGACGCGTTGACGCGCATCGAGCGATCAGCGGTGCATGCTGCGGCTGGGCAACACCAAGCTGCAGCGGACGATGCTCGTATTTTGATTAAGTCGTTGCGCGGTTCGAAGCGTGATGACGAGGGCGCTCTAGGTATGCGTGCGCTTGCTTCGATTCATGTCCGTGTGGCTGAACAAGAACGTCTCGCTGGACGGGCCAACACTTATCGGGATGCGCTCGATGCAGCCATTGCCGCCGATCCAAGTTCGGCACTTGCGCCCGCGATGCTCGAAGAACATTTAGTGCGCGAGGGTTTGCATGCTGATCGTATTGAGTTTTTGGTCGAGCGAGCGCGGCGCGCTGAACCCGAAGGCCGGGCACAGATGCTTTGGTATGCGGCCCATATTGCTGCGGACTGGCTGAAAGATTGGTCGGCTGCTGCCGTTTTGTTTGCGAAGTCGGCTGACGCATTTGTGCTTGGGCCCGATTTTTTGCGTGCGGCAGCGATGACAGCGTTGCGCTTTCGTGACTATGGAGAAGCCAAAGGCTATTTGCTGAAACTGCTTGATGTGGCGCTGGACGACGACGAGCATTCGGCGACTGCGTTTTTGCTTTATGAGCTTGCGAGGCGTGTGCTTGATGATCCAGCGCTTGCGCGCGACGTGCTTGTACGTTCGCTTGATGATGCGCGTTGTGGCGCGTGGGCGCCCGAGAATGCGCGTGTGTACGCGGCGCGTTATCGAGACTTTGACTTGCTCGCAAAAGCGCATGAACGGCTTGCATCATTGGTGGGTTCTTCGGCTGAGCGAAATACCCATCGTGCCATGGCAGCGCGTGCTTGGATTTGGGCGGGCGAATCCAAAGCTGCGATGCCGTTTTTGAACGCTATTCTTGAGCATGACAACAATCATCCTTTTGCGCTTGGCTTGCTCGAGAACGTGTTAACGCGTGAAGGCAAAGGCTCGCAGTTTGTTGATCTGCTGGGGCAATCGGCGTCGAAGCACGCGGGTGGGCAGTTGCAGGCCAAAGAACTGTTGCTTGCTGCCACCATTGCTGAGGAGAACGAAACACCTTCGGCAAAAGTTGTTGAGTTATATAAGCGTGCCATTGAGCGTACCGATAACGAGTGGAGCGCGTGGTTGCTCAAGCACTATGCAATGCGAATCAACGACGAGGAGGCGTTGCGGTTTGCATTGCAGTCGCTCGCGGATAGTGAAGTGCGTATCGAGCAGGCGGGTCGAGCATGTTTTGAGTTCGCATCGTTTCTTGAAGAACGCGGCGAATATGCAGCTGCTGCCAAGTGGTATGGACAAACGCTTGGTAATGAAACGTGGCAGCGTGAGGCAGCGCTTGCCATTCACACGCTGCCTTTTGGTGACGACAGTTCACTTCGGGCTCGCGCCGCGCTGGCGTATGCCGAAACTTTGAGTTCGATGGAGCTTAGACAGCGGTGGCTTGAAGAGGCCGCCATTCAATCACAGGATGCGCAGCTTGATTTGCGCATTGCTGAGGCGCTTTTGCAGGTCGAGGACGCGGCAAACCAAAATTGGTGGCTCGCGTGGATCAACTTAAAAGATGTTGTTCGTTCGCGCGATCTACCAGCGCAGGTGCAAGCATGGGAGCATTTGGCGCGCGTGGTGCATCACCCCAAGACCAAGCGACAATTGTGGTTGTTGGCGCTCGAATCAGCGACGCTGGCCGATGGCGAGATTTTTGCGGACAAGAGCAAAACACTGATCGATCGCATTTTGTCGACGACGGAACCAGACGCGTTGAACATTGTTGCGCAACACGAGTTGGCTTGGCAAACGGGCGAGCTAAGCGCGTATGCTGAAGCTTATGCCCAGCGAATCAAGCTTTCGGATGACGTGTCTGCCTCGACGCGCGCGGCGTTTGGTCGGAGCGCTTCGCTTCTTGGTCAAAAGGACGCGGCACTTGAAGCGCTGCAGGGCTTGGTACATGAAGATCCTGAAGATTGGGCGTCGTGGGAGTGTTTGCGCACAACCGCACGCGATTGTGGACAATGGTCATTGGTGGTTGATGCGTGTCAGCGGCTGGCGGCGGCGTGTGACGAAGGCTTGTTTCGAGCACAGCTCCTTGAAGAGGCGGCGGTGGTCTTGCAGGATCATTTTGAGGAAACAGATCGCGCACAGCGGCTCTTTGAAGAAGTGTTTTTGCTTGATGCACGATTGACCACCACGTTTTTGCGTTTGCGTGATCTGTATGCTGCGCAGATGGTGTTTGAAAAACTTATCTCATTAACACGTCGTCGCATTGAAGTGATCGACGACGCCGAACAGCTTGCTCGGTTGTACTATGAACTGGCGCGATTTTATCGGGCTGAGAATGTGCTGTATGCAAGCCTTGGCGCATTGGATCAGTTGTTTTTGTTGGAACCGGAGCATGCGGGCGGACTGGCGCTCAAGGCTGACGTTCATATCACACAGGAAGATTGGGACAATGCTGTTGAAACGTTGGCAAAGCTTGCCAACGCGAATATTCCCGCGGCGCAGCGACGCATTGCATTGCTTGGCGCGGCGGATTTGCTTGAAGAACGTTTGCACCGACCGGCTGATGCGCTTGAGTACTTGCGTTCGGTGGTTAACACAGGCCTGGTAGACGCCGCTCTTTTTGAGCGCATGGCCAAGGTTGCAGAGAAGGCGCGCAGGTTGCGCGATGCTGCCGTTTTCTGGCAACAAGCGGCGTCGATGTCGACTGGCGAAAGTCGGGCGCGACAAGAACGTCGCGCAGGCGCGCTCTATGCTTTTTCCGTCAAAGATATTCCAGCCGCGATTCAGGCGTACCGGGCAGCGCTTCAAGCGGCGCCGACTGACTTGCGTTCGGGTCAAGCGTTAATTGAGCTTTTACATGATGGTGACGAGCGTCAGCAAATGATCGCGCGGTTTGAAGATGAAGTGCGCATTGAGCTTGCAAGTTATCCGCTTGAGTCGACTTCGTTGCGAAAGTTGATGCACGTTGCGCAATGGCGTGACGACAACGATCTTGAGCTAGCGGTGCAAGAGGTGCTTGCACGTTTGGGCGTAGTTGATGAGTTTCGTAAGGATTCAATGAGTGATGAGGGCCTTGCCATTCGAGCATCGGCATCCGCAACACAACCTGTAACGACAGAACTGTGGGATGCGTTATGGCTGGAGAATCGACCCCCGGTTGAGACAACGATTGTGCAGGTGACAAGCCACTTGATCGGATTGGCGGAAAAGAAGGAGCATAAAGAGTGGCTCGCGGACTATGCAGAAAAGGTTGGTAAGCGTAATTTCGCGAATGCTGATTTTGCGCTTGAGCATGTGCTTGGGCTTTTTTCGTTGAAGCTAGAGAGCTTGTATCACTCAAGCCGGATTCCGATCGATATTGATGCGCTTGTGGTCGGAACGGATATCGATTGGGTCATTGCGGAAGGCATTGGTTTTGGTGCACCTGTTCTGTTTAGAGCGGGGTTGCTTGCGATGGGTCAGCGTTATGGGGCTGGCGCGCTCACGCGAAAAACACCACAGGAGATGAGTTGGGTGATTGAAGCTGCATCGCGCATTGGCGGCGCGCAGTGGAAGGTGCCCCCGATCCCAGAGGTGCAAGCATGGCAACAACGTTTTGAAGCTGTGATTTCGCGTAAGGCGCGCGCCGCACTTCAAAATTATTGGGGTGGCGTTGAGGTACCTCATACGCGTGTGGGTGAACTAACATCCGCTGTGGCCTATTCGACCAGTTGTGCGGGCATGTTGATTACCGGTCAGTTCAATCAGACGTTGGAGTACTTGCTGGGGGTGAGACCCACGCGCGAAACGATTGAACAATCGGCTATTTGTACACGCATTGTTAAATTTTGGTATTCACCACTCGCGTCGGTGCTTCGGCGCGCGTTGGGGACGCACGCACCATGAGTGACGATTCAAAGAACTTGCACGAGAGTCAAACGGTCGTTGCACCCGTGGCTGATGAAGCCACGGTTGTAGGCGAGGTGCCGATGTTTGATTCGCCTGCGCATGATCAAGTTGGTAAAGACAAAGCGACGCGTGTGATGTCGAGCGCCGAGAGTGGTCTTCTTGAGGAGCCTCGCGAAGATACCAATCGCTCAGAGATTCTTGAGCTCGACGAAGAGTGGATCGAGGCTGCGTCGTCGTCGTATGCGTTGCTCGACGGTGCGACGGTGGTTTCGAATGTTACGCTGTCTGCAGACGATAAGGCGGGTCTGAGCGCATCGGTCAAGAAGCGACAACAAAAGATTGCGTCGCTGGACGAGCATCGGCAGGCAGTGGCGCGAACGCTGCGTCGGGCAGGGCACGAGCGAGAGGAATTGCCTCTTGTGGGTTCACACCCCGACGTGCTGGAACGCCGTCGAGCACTGGTTGCGCACCTCGCGGAGCGAAGTCGAGGTGTGCAACAGAGTCGATTGCGCACCTTGCATTCGGAAATTGGGTTGCTTGTGAAGCCAGCATCGCGCGAACAAGCCTGGTCTTGGGTGCGCGAGGCGCAAAATGAAGCCCAGAGCGATGACGCGGCACTCATCGTGGCTGCGCGGCTTGCGATTCATGAGCGTCGTTGGTTGGATGCCGCGCAGTTATGTAAACGCGTCAGTGAGTTGCATCTGTCAAAAGATGAGCAAGCTTATTGGTTTGGGTTACATCATCAGATTTCGCAAAGTTATATCGCTGCACCGCAGCACGATTTGGAAGCGCTACGCGCGTACGCGGTTACTCAGAGTTCGGCGCTGAGTGCTTGGCTTTGGGTGTCACGCGAAGTGAGCGAAGCGCATGTCGGCGCGCATGCGTCGCGTGCGTTGGGGCAACTTGAGGCAACCCAACAAAGTGCAGAGTTACGAGCCAATGTGATGGCGCTACAGCAGAGTGTTGCCGAGCGCGGCGAGGCGCTTGACGAACAGAAGCGCATTCTTGAAAGGTTGCAACGTGTACAACCCGATAATACGCGCGATGATGTGGCGCGTATGCGGTATGCGATGGCGAAGGGTGTGCAAGACGAAGTGCAGAAGCACCTTGAGTCTGTAGCGCAAAAGCATCAAGTGCATAACAACGCACGCGATCAGCAAGCGTGGTCGTGGCGAAGCGCGCAGATGAGTTTGGCGCGTAATGATGTTCAACAAGCCAAACGCGCCTTGGATAAGATGACTACGCCAGCGGCTTTTGTCGCGCGTTTGCGTTGCTCGATTCGTTTGGCAGATGTCGTGATGCAAGGGGAACTACTTGCGCAGTGGTCGCAAGTGGCCTCCGGCGCGAGCCGTGCGTATGCGCTATTCGATTTAGCTGAGCTTTTTATCAAAGAGCAAAACTATTCGCAGGCGTGGGACGCGATTCAAGATGCTATTCAAACACAGCCCTTAGCGATGATCGCGGAACTTCTGACTGAACGACTCATTCGGCGTTCAGGCGTCAACTATGCGTTGGACCGATCAAAGGAACAGAGCGCAACACATCAGACCATCTTGCTGCGATCGGCCGCCAAACGGGTGGCGTACCCACCTCAGCTTGACCAGGAGATGCGCTTGCTGCTCCCGGAAAACGAGTCGATCGGTCAGAACTACTTGGCAGATTTGCTCGCCGTGGATGTAGCGCTCGGGCGTGAAGACGTTGATACGGCAAAAACGCTGCTTGAGCGACAAAAGAAGGTTTACGCGGGCGAGCGTTTGGCCGCGCTTGTTGTGGCGCTTGGCGATAAGATTTTTGGTGAACGCAGCGAAAAGGAACGCCTGACCCTGCTTGAAGAGGCACATCGTTTACATCCCCAAAAGACGTTGTGGCTGCGTGCCATGCTTGCGGTCCATCAAGAGATGGGCGTGGCGGCGGATGACGTGGGTCTGTGGTGTTGGATTGAAGAAGCATCAAAGACCAAAGGTGTGCGTTCGTCGTTTGCGTGGCTACAGGCCTCGCGTCATTTGGGTGTTGAGGATGACGAAGTGATTCGGACCGTTGAGCGGGGATGGCATCAGGATCTTGGTAATTTGCCGGTACTTGCATTCTTAGAGCAAGCCTATGCCAAACCCTTCCAACTTGATAAGTTGCGGCAGCTTTACGAGACGTTGGCGACGGAACTGCTTGACGCTGATTACGCGCAGACGGTGCGTTTGCGTGCGGCGTTGCTCCTACCTGTTTATTCAGGGGAAACTCAGAGCATTTTGCGCTCGGTGTTTGCTGCAGTGCCAAGCGATAGCATTTTGTGTGAGTGGTTGACGGAGCATGGCGACAAAGCGTCGCTTGGTTTGCGCGCCGCAAGTTTTGAGGCAACGGGAAAACAAGGCGATGATCGTGCATCGATGGCGTTTACCTTGCGCGCAGGAGCATGTTACGAGCAGTTAGCTGAATGGACACGTGCCGCCGAACAGTATGAACGGGTGCTTGCGCGTGAAGCGGATAACTGCCACGCGCTGCGCGGGCTTGAACGCTGCGATCGGGCGCTTGCGCGATATTCAGGTTTTACGGCGCGAACGTTTGAGCGCATCAAACGCACCGAAAATGTTGTCGAGCGCGTTTGGTACCTTGAATATTTGGCGGAAGTTGAAGAAGTGTTTCGTCAAGATCAATCCAGTGCTCTTTTGGCGTGGAAAACGTTACTTGGCGAACAACCTGATCATCCTAAGGCGCTGCGAGCCCTCGAGCGGCACGCGATGCGCTACGGGCGCGATGCAGATCTTGTTGGCGTGACCCGCGCGTGGCTCAAACAACTTGCGTTTAGTCACGACGTACAAGCATATGCGATGTTGCTTGAGCGACTGATAAAGCAACTTGCTGGTACAGCAGAAATTACACTTGAAAAGGCTTGGATTGAGCTTGCGGGTCAGCATCGCGGGGATGGTTGGTTCGCTCGAAAGTTATGGGGGCTGGCGGATCAAAGCGAGTCGGTCGAAACCGCTGTCGAAGCATTGTCGCGACTATGCGAAAATATGATCGAAGGTTTTGATCGCGCGTCGATGACTGTTTTGTTCGCGGAGTTGCTTGAACGTTACGATTCGGTGCGTGCGGCGGCGGCGTTGTCGGCCGCGGTGAACGGCGCGCCCACACACCCGGTGGCGGCCGAAGAATTGGCGTGGTTGGCTTATGCGCTTGAGCATCATGCTTTGTCGGCGCAAGCTTTTTCGTTGGCCGCACAAACGTCAAAAGTTGCCGCACGCGCAGCCGACTTGTGGTATCGCGCGGGGTTGTTATGGCAAGAGCGCCTTGGTGACGATGATCGTGCGGTGCATTGTTATAAGCAAGCTGCGCAAACCGATATTGCATATGCAGATGTGTTCTCGCGTCTTCTTACGCTTTTGCGACCTTCGGGCAGTAGCTACGAGCTGGCCGAACTAATTGAGATGCGCATTGAGGCCGATGCGGATGTACCTTATCTAATTTCACTTTACCTGCACTTGGCCAAAGTGCGTCTTGAGCTGAAAGAGCCCGCGCTTGCCAAGAAAGCCTATCAATCGGCGTTGGGTCTGGATCCAGACAGTTTAGAAGGTTTGCAAGGGTATGCGGATTTGTGTCTTGAGGCAGGTGAATGGGAACTTGCAGCGGAGCAGTTGATCCGCCTTGCTCGGTTGCACAAAGAGCCCAGTTATTTGGTGCCAATTTTGCGCAATTTAGGCCATCTTTATGACTTTAAGCTTGGTGAACCTGGTCGCGCGGTGGCCGCTTACCAGCGTGTGTTGGTGCTTGATAGCGACCAACTTGAAGTACTCAGGCGCTTGGCGGTGATCTACGCAAACACCCATGAAGATGCGCAACGGATCAAGATATTGGAAGCATTGGTGCAAAAGGACGTCGATCCCAAAGCGAATCTTGATCATCGTATTGAGCTTGCGAAAACGTGGTCGGTGCTTGGGCAACTGCGCAAGGCGGAAGAAGTGCTTGAGCAAGCTCGCCGCGTGGCGCCGCTGGACTTGGATTTGCTTCGCTTCATTGCGTCGTTTTATCAAGATCAGGGAGCGCAGAGCGCGTGGAGTATGCATCTGAACCGAGCGGTGGCGGATTTTAGACGCGCGATTGAAGTGGATATGACTGATCGTGCGGCGTGGCTCGGTCTGCTCGAAGTGCTCTCATGGCAGGGCATGCATGAGGCTGCGGGACACGCCGCGGTATCTGCCGAAGTGGTGGGCATCTACGACATGACCACCTCGAAGATCGTTCAACAACATGGCGCGAACCATTTTTGGCCTAACAAAGCTATTCCGGCGCATGTTGTGGATATCATCGCACCACAAGCATTGTCGAGCTCTTGTCGTACGGCGTTCATTTTGTTGGGTGAGGCGATGGACAAGTTAACGCCTTTTCCGGTAGGTAATTTTCGCCTTGAGAAACTCGGTCCCAAGGACGCAACGTTTGAACTCTATCAGCGTCGATTAAGTGCATGGCTTGCGACCGATCGGTTACAGATTCAACTCGGACTTAATACGCCGCTTATTTGCGCGCCGATGGCGACCGAACCGCCGTGTGTGCTTATTGGCAACGAATTGCTTCATGTGGCGTCACTTGACGATTGTGGCTTTATGCTAACGCGCGCTGCGATTTTGGCTAAATTTGGCTATTCTGCGGCGCTTCGGTTGCCCATCGACCAACTTGAATTTGTGCTTTGGAGCATCGTGCACAGTTTTGACCCTTCGTTGGTGCCACCCGGGCTTGACGAGCGACAACTGGCGGAGCTTGCAAAACGCATCATGAAGCATGTTGCAAGAAAACATCGCGATGAGCTGGTACGCAACTGTGTTGAAGTGGTAGGTTCGCCTCAGTTTCGTGCCGAAGAGCTTGCGCACGCCATGGTCGAGTTCGCCAATCGCTTGGCATTGCTGCTTTGTGGATCCATTAAGGTGGCGGCCGATGCCCTTCAGCGCTTGGGTCAAAACGGCGCTTACCGAGAGTCATTGTCCCAAGTCGATGAGACCGTTGCCTTTGAAATTCGAGAGCTGATTGCTTTTTCAATTTCTGATCGTTATTTTCAGGCTTTGGAACTCGCGCATCATGTTAAATCGAGCTAATATGGCGGCGTGATAAAACCCGTGAGTCAAAAACTTAACATTGGACTTCTCGGAGGAAGTTTCGATCCGCCGCACGTGGTGCACGCCTTGCTAGCGGACTATGTGCGTATGACCGAAGAGGTGGATGAAGTGTGGGTGATCCCAGCTTTTTCACATCCCTTTGGTAAGGTGCTCACTTCTTTTGACCATCGGTTTGAGATGGTGACGCGCGCGTTCGCACACTTGCCGTGGGTTCGAGTGAGTCGTGTTGAGCAGACGCTGGGTGGCGTTAGTTACACCTGGCGCACGCTTGAGTATCTTGTAGCGCAGCACCCGAGTTACACGTTTCGTTTAATCGTTGGCGCGGATGTGCTTGCGCATACCCAGCAATGGGAGCGTTTTGATCAAGTTGAGAAGATGGCGCCATTGATTGTGGTGGGACGCGACGGCTACGACGCGGGCGGCGCTCCGCGCAAAAGTGCAGTGGTTACCCCGGGACCCTTTACGTTTCCAGCCTTGAGTGCAGAGCTGATTCGAGGCTCCATTCGAGCGGGCGACGATGTGAGTCGTTGGGTTGCAAGATCGGTGCTCGACTATATTCGTGAGCATGCACTCTACGAAACGACTTAGAACAAAGAAAAGTTGAGTTGAGCTGGTCTGGGGGAGGTCAAACCCGCTCACTAAGCGCTGCGCCTACGGCTTCGCGAATCGTTCGCTACTGTTTGACCTCCCCCAGACCAGCTGAACTCAACTTTTCTTTGCTGCTTTAGAGCAACGTGAGTTGGCGTTTGCTGGTGTGGCGTGCCGTGTGGTGCGGGGTGGGGTAGTTTCCGGTGAAACACGCATCGCATGTTTCAACGTCGCCAATCGCGCTATGCAGGCCTTCAAGGCTCAGATAGCCAAGTGTGTCGCTGCCGACATAACGGGCGATGTCTTTAACGTCTTTGTTGGCCGCGATCAACTCTTCGCGGGTGGGCGTATCGATACCATAGAAACAGGGCCACTGCGTAGGGGGTGAGCTGATGCGAAGGTGAACTTCCTTGGCGCCAGCATGACGGATCATATCGACGAGCTTGCGGCTCGTGGTGCCACGCACGATCGAGTCGTCAACCACCACCACGCGTTTGCCCCGCAGCACATCATGAACGGGGCTTAGCTTAAGTCGGACACCGAAGTTACGAATGGCCTGACTTGGTTCAATAAAGGTGCGACCGATATAGTGACTGCGAATCAGCCCAAACTCAAAGGGTAGTCCGACGCGCTGGGCGTAGCCAATGGCGGCGGGGGTACCGCTGTCGGGCACGGGAATTACAATGTCGGCATCCGCGGGTTGTTCATTTGCCAGTTGTGCACCTAAGCGCTTGCGTGCTTCGTAGACACTGATGTTGCCAAGGTTGGCATCGGGGCGGGCAAAATAGACGTATTCAAAGATACAAAAACGACCTTCTTTTTTGGGGAAAGGCTTGCTTGAGTGAATTCCCTGTTTGTCGATCTTCACCAGCTCGCCGGGAGCAATTTCACGCAGGAACTCAGCGTCGATGAGGGTAAATGCAGGGGGCTCGGACGAGGCCACGATACACTCGCCACGTTGCCCTAGACAAAGCGGTCGAAAGCCCATTGGATCGCGCACAGCAAAGAGCGTGTCTTGGCCTAAGATAAGCAAGGAATACGCACCTTGCAGGCGCGCGAGACTCTCGATGATTTTGTTTTCGAGGGTAACAGCACGCGACTTGGCGATCAGATGCACGATGACCTCGGTATCGGTCGTCGACTGAAAGATCGATCCTTCTTCTTCGAGTTCCTTTCGAAGTTCATCCGCGTTGGTGAGATTGCCGTTGTGGGCGATGGCGAGCGATCCGCCCGCATATTCCATGACCAAGGGTTGGGCGTCGCGCAGTGCGCTGTCGCCGTGGGTGGCATAACGCACGTGCCCAATGGCGTGAATGCCTATCAGCTTCTTAAGGTTCTTTTCGTTAAAGACTTCGCCGACCAATCCTAAACTGCGATGCGCGGTGATCGATTTGTTATCGCTTGCGGCAATGCCGCAACTTTCCTGTCCTCGATGTTGTAGCGCGTGTAGCCCAAGATACGTCAGCTGAGCTGCCTCGCCCGAGTTGTAAACGCCAAAAACACCGCATTGGTCGTGGAAGTGGTCGTCCAACTCGTGGGTTAAGTCGGCGGGCTGAGCGTGATCGTGTTGGTTTTCAACGGTTTCTGACATGTTATGCTGTCACGAGTGTGGACTATGCAGTATAACATGTGAGGGTTCAAGTCTTTGATGGACGATCCTATGGTAGAACAAGTGGCGCGTGCCGAAAAAGGCGCGACGACCAAAATTGCGGTTAAGCATCTGGGGTCGATCCTGGTGGCCAAAGCGCCGCGCTTTGGCGCCCTTGCGCAACACTTGGCGCGTTTCGCACGCGATGGATTTGCAGTTCCCGCGGGTGTTGCTATCAGCCAGGATTTAGCCCAAACATGCCGTGTTGAGGCGCGTAGTGACGAGACCCGCCACGCGCTGCTGATGCCGATTGTAGAGCGAGTTTTTGAAAGTTTAGTCAATCCCGGGGCTGGCGCGCTCATCTTAAGGTACTCGTGGCCTGATGGGGTGCGCGAGCACATGGACGATACGCATTTGGTGATTGCCGAGCCAGACAAAGAGCGGTTGTTCAAAGGATTGAGTCTGTTTCTACGGATGGAAAGTCTGCAGGACCTTTTCGCTCGCGCGAACGCCGATCCGGGTGTCGTTGTGCAGTGTCACGTACCCGGCCAGCTGCGAGGTGTGCTGTCTAATGCGGATATCTTTGAAGGCGCATATGACAAGTGGGCGTTGTTGACAAAAGGCGCGAAAACATTGGACGACGTTCTGAAAAGCACGCACCGATGTCTGGTTCGGTTTTCGGCGGCAGCAGGTAGCGCCACGATGACGATGCAACTGCAGGATAGTAGCCTAAAGCCGAACGAAGGTGCGCTTTTTGAAATTGGGCGATTGCTCGCTGGTTTTGATCGACAATACCGGGAACCGTGGCTCATTTTCTGCTCAGTACTGGACACGCAAGTTTATATTTATGACGCATTCAAGCTTCCGTTGATGTGGCGGGCAGGTATCTGGAATAATATAGCTCCCCAGGGTGATGTAGCCAAGAGCGCCAGTGGCGCAGCGGTGGAGGTTGTCGCCGGGCATGCGTGGACGCTCTTTGAGACGTCGATCAAGGCGCTGGCGATTGAAGAGATCGTTCGAGCGGAGATGAAACGACTTGGCTTTCGTGTGAGTAAACATGCCGAAGTGGCGTCGACATCAAAAGGCAAGGTCGAGGTGCCATTGTTTAGCGCGTTTCGTCCAAGCCATCGGCTAAGTTATGTTAGGTCGCAGTTGTCGTGGATTCGGCGCTTGCTGCAACCAATGCGAGCGGCGTCGGTATCTGATAAGCGCACCGAGCGCGCGATCGACGGTGTCGATCTGGACGATTTGGCGCGGTTGAGCAAAATCGACTTAAGGCTTTTGTCACAGTCGGCGTTAGCCGATGTGATCGCTGATTTACAGAGGGTTTCTCGGGACGCGGCTTTTCAGTGGGCTTTGCGCTACACTGATCTGAGACGCACGATGCGTGTTATCGAGCGTTCGCGTTTGATGATCGGTTCGTGGCATCCGTTGCCGGCGTGGTTGCCCGACGACGTGATTGCGAGCACCAATGAGCTCTTAGACCTCAATCGCCTTTTTTCAGATACGTCAGTGTGTGATGTGGCGTGCGCCAAGGTGCAAGGCACGTGGCTTGCCGCCCAAGTCGCCGATTTTGCGACGCTTTATCAGATATGGCGAACCATCGAAGAGATTTGGAAAAAAGCGGCGGATGAGCTCGCGTCGCGCTTTAGCGCGGTGCTGGGATTAGACCAAGAAGCGGGTTGGACCGACTGGGTGACCTGTCATGAGCTTCGATGGATTGTTTCGAAGTCACAGCAGGGTTGGATTGATATCGTTCGTTTGCGAAAGACGTATGCAGATTCCCATTCTTTATCGTGACGAACACTTTTGCGTGGTCGAAAAGCCACCCCGGCTTGTGACCACCGCGCCAGACGCGAGAGTGAGTTTGCATGCGCTGATGCGTAAGGAGCTTGGCAACGTGGAGTGTGTGCATCCAAGTTCACGTCTAGACAAAGGAGTGAGTGGTGTGGTGGTGTTCGCGCTGTCTCATCGGGCCGTTGCTCATCTGCTTCATGCGCGTGCGCATGGCGACTACGCACGCGTGTATGTGGCGCTTACACCTGGACTTACACAAGGTGGTGACCACTTGGGTGAGGGCGAGTGGTCGTGGGCCATTGGGATCGACGCCAAAGACAAGACGAAAAGAACAGTGGTTGAGGGCGTTAAGGCGAATGAGGCAAAAGCGTCGAAAACGCGCTATCGTATTATGACGCAGAACCAAGCGATTGCTTTGTTGCGCCTCGAACCGATCACTGGTCGTACACATCAGTTGCGCGTACACGCGGCCCGAGCTGGATTACCTTTGTGTGGTGATGTCGACTATGGCGGACCGCGCCGTGCGACACTGGCTAATGGGCGCATCGTGGGTTTTGATCGCGTCATGCTGCACTGTTTGAGTGTTGCGTTTCCCGATATCGACGGTGTAACAGAAAACAAGCGTTTTGTCGCTCCTGTTCCCGACGATATGAGCAACGCGTTTAGTTCACTTGGGGGCGTTTGGCCGAGCTTAGAAGCGTTCTACATCTAAGGGAAGTTGAGCTGAGCCGGTCTGGAGGAGGTCAAACTCGCTCGCTCGTTGTCGCGCCGCTACGCGCCGCGGATGCGCTACGCCTACGGCTTCGCGAATCGTTCGCTACTGTTTAACCTCCCCCAGACCGTCTCAGCTCAACTTGCCCTTGTTTTAGAGACGGTGCTGAGAAAAGGTCATCACATCGTCAATGCTTCGTGCTGCAAGGAGAATCATTAGCAATCGGTCAAGTCCGAGCGCGTTGCCTGCGCAGGGCGGTAGCCCCGCCTCAAGTGCGTGCAGGAAGTGTTCGTCGATCGGATAGACGGGTTTGTTTTGCGCTCGCCGGAGCTTTTGGTCATCTTGCAGGCGTGTTCTTTGTTCGCGAGCATCGGTGAGTTCACCAAAGCCGTTACACAGTTCGATGCCATTGATGTACACTTCAAAGCGCTCGGCATAACGCGGATTGGCTGGGTTCAGGCGTGCAAGTGATGCCATCGATGCGGGATAGTCGACGAGCACGGTGGGTTCAGCTTGACCGAGCCGAGGTTCAACCAGGCGCGTGAGGCAGTCATAAAACGCTGTTTCATCGGGCAAGAGATCATCGACATTGCATTTGGCGTGCAAGGCGAAGGCGTCTTTTACGCTTAAGCGTTGCCATGGTGTTGTTACGCGCTTGGCCAGGTCAGGATCGATAAGCGATTGGATGGATGGGTGTTTGACGAGCGTGTGCACAAGCATCTCGGTGTCGCCGATAACATCGCCCACCGTGCCTGGTGCGCGATACCATTCAAGCATCGAGAACTCGGCATTATGAAACTGGCCTTGTTCATCGTGGCGAAAGCTCTTGGTGATTTGAAAGATGTTGGCAAATCCCGCGGACAATAACCGTTTCATTTGATATTCGGGACTGGTGGATAGCCACGTGGAGGCGTGTTCGATCTTGAAGGCGCTCAAATGTGTGTCGAGCCCTGGGCTGGGCACCATGCACGGTGTTTCCACTTCAAGAAAACGATGTTCAGCAAAGAATGTGCGCACTGCACTCATGATTTGTGCGCGGGCAACGAGATAGTGGTAGCGCCGACCGCGGTCTTGCTGAAACCACGACCAATCGCTTAGTGCATTGAAACAGGCTTCGCCGGAGTCGTTGACCACCTCAATGAGTGTGGGTGTTGGCACAAGATGTATGCGGGCCCACGCACCAAGGGCGGGTCGTTCGCTGCACGGCACGTCGAAGGTTTGACCATGCACGACCGCAATGACGCCGGTTTCATTGTGTGCGATGACGCGAGCGCAGACGGGCTCGTGCGTGCACGATAATGTGTTAACGCTTGACGCGCTCGACATATTCGCCGGTACGCGTGTCGATCTTTAGAATCTCGCCTTCGTTGACGAAAAGCGGGACGTTGACTTGTAACCCGGTTTCAAGTGTTGCGGGTTTGGTGGTGTTGGAGCTGGTGTCACCCTTAAAGCCTGGCTCAGTGTGCGTGACCTTGAGCTCAACAAAGATGGGGGGTGTGACGCCGATCGGTTTTCCTGAGAAGAGTAGGATGTCGACCATGGTCTGATCGATCAGGTAATAACGACTGTCACCCAGCTGCTCTTGCGTCAGTGAAAGCTGTTCGTATGAACTGGTGTCCATGAATACATACGAATCGCCCTCAGGATACAAGAACTGCATTTGGCGCTCCTCAAGGTCGGCCGGATTGAGTTTTTCGCCCGACTTGTAGGTCTTTTCTACGACGGAGCCGGTCATCATGTTGCGCAGTTTTGTGCGCGTGAATGCTTGACCTTTACCGGGTTTGACGAACTGGAAGTCGACGACGACAAAAGGCACGCCGTCGATGGTGATTTTTAATCCTTTGCGGATATCAGAGGTATCGTACACTACTGTCCTTAATAATTAAGCGATGAATTATTTGACTGCCCTTGATCAGTCGAAGTCAACCAGTTGTTCGGTGACAATGATGTCGCTGGGCGAGGTTGGGTTGCTTGCTTCTTCAGCGGTGACAAGCAAACGAAAGCGTTTTTCGGTGGTGGTGGCCATCAGGTTGCCCACGCGAGTGTCTTCATCATAGGCCAAAGCGCCCGCGCGCACCGGGATGCCGTTGTTCGGCTGAAACCAAGCGACGAAGTTCTTTTTACCCTCGGCGATACGTTCCGGAGGCGGCAAGTGTTCAAGATTGATCGTGACCATCAAGTTATCGCCTTCAAGTTTTTCAACTTCGACGGTGCCATCTGCGCCCGATGCCTTGGGGGTGCCGACAACGGAATATTTATGTGATCCACCGCAGGCCATCACGAAGAGTGAAAGTGCAGCAAAAAGTGTAACGAGCGTTTTGTTCATTGGGTCCCCATTGATAGGCAGCCTCTTAGGCTGGTTGAGAATGCGTCGATCGCGTCGAGTGATAACACATGACACGTTGCCACTAAAATGATGGGTAAGTGTATGCGAAGGCAAAACCAAGGTCAAGAGAAGCATGCGCAAAAGGTGGCCTGCTTGCCCCAACAGGTGAAACAAGCTAATCCTCCAGGCCGATGCGTGACCAGGAAGATATCGTCGAGGAGATCAAAAAAGAGATCATCGAATCGCGAGGGCTTGTTATCAAAATAAGCAACCTTACCAATTCGTTGGCTTCGGATATTAAGGTGATCGCCAAACGACAGGCGGGTTATGAGCAGCGCTTCCATTGGAACAGCGCGGTTGCCTATGTGCTCTTTGCCTTGCTTAGCTTTGCTGGCCTCAAACTTGCTTCAGATGCCCGCATTGCAGAGATGGAGTCCGAGAAGAAGCAACTCAAGGCAATCAACGAGCAGCTGCAAAAAGATCTGGGCCAAGAGCGGCAACGCATGTTGCGGCGCGAGCAAACCGAAGAACGCGCAATGCAATTTTATCAGTTGATCCGTCAGCAAAAGAAGCAAGAAGTCGTGGATGGCTTTGCCAACCTTAAGCAGGTGCCGCTATCGAAGGTTGAAGCCGAGGTGTTTCGCGAATCGGTTGAACGCTTTAAGGTGGACTTGTCGTGGTCAACCTATCAAGAGGGTCTTGAACTTGTGCGTGCGGGACGGTTTGCAGAGGCCACCGACGTGCTCACGCGTGCCATCAGCTATGCGGATCGTGCCTCGCATATCCCGGCGACCAAATATCAGCTTGCCTATGCGTTGTCGCGACTGGATCGTTGCCCCGATAGTGTGGCGCGGTTGCGTGAGGTGCTCGATCAGTCGATCGATCGCGACGTGCATGAAGTTGCGACGCGGCTCTTGGCCAAATGCACAGCGACGCTTGGTAATGTGAGCGAGGCGCGCAATATTCTCAAGAGCTTCCTGCGCAAATGGCCCAAATCGGATCAAGCAACCCAGGTGCGCCAAGAGCTGAGCGACCTAGGTAAAAAATAGTAGGTAAAAAATAGCGTTCACGCGTGTGGTTTTAGGGTGGCGTGTAGCCATGCCATATAGGCTTCGCTGCCCTGCACATTATTGAGAACCAAAAGCTCAGGTACGTCGTAGGGGTGATGTTCACTAAGCACCGCTAGGGTGCGTTCAAGAGCTTGGGCGTTTGTTTTGACGATGAGCTGACACTCGCTGTCCTCATGCACTTCGTCTTGCCAATGATAGATCGATGTGACGTTGTCGATCAGTGTGACACAGGCGGCGAGTTTCTGATCGACAAGGGTGCGCGCGAGTGCTTTTGCGACATTTTTGTTCGGCGCGGTGCTGAGCACCAAGGTTGCGCGCAGTGTGTCGTCAAGTGCCGCCAGTTTCATGGTTACTCAAACCATTGAACCCGCAGTGCACGGTCAACCACCAAATAACCCTCGGTGATGCGCTTGCTTTCGTCGGGCGCCTGAAACCCCACTGAGGTGAGCACGTAGCGCAGCGGGGGCAACTTTGGAAACTCAGAGTTGACGCCTGTGCGTTGCGGAGGCGTTGAATCTAAACCTTCGCGCGCTTGCACAACGACTGAGACATCGTTGAAATAGCCGTACATCGAGCGACCGTTGGTAATCAAAATCGCCTGCTGGCTAAAGGTTTGCCCTGCATCTTGGCAGCGTTCTTTCAACACGGCTGCAGCCTCTTTCATGGACTCGATCACGGCGTCGTGCGGGGGATCTTCAACATCGAGTAACCCGCGTGCATAGAGCATCGAGAGCACGAGGTAAAACATATGTTCGCTGTCGGTTTCGCCGCGAACACTTAGTGACAAAAGCTCGGGCAGTTTGGCGCGCAGGTCGTTGCGCATGATATCAAAGCCGGGCACTGTGCCGGTGTGCGCGAACATCCAGCGGCGAAAGCGAAAGGGGTGGGTGTTTTCAGTGCGAAAATCGCCCACTGTTGCCGAACGCGCGTGACCGATCGCACAGTCGGTTTTGATATCGCCGACAAGCTGTACCCAGTCGATACGTTCACCATCAGCTGTAGGTTTTTTCAAATGCAAGACTTCGTCGCCTTGATTAAAGCTGAGACCATACGCGTCGACGCGTGCATCTTCAGGAAGATTTAAGTCGCGACGTTCTTGATAGAGAATATCTCTGAGCGGGTGCGAACGATTCGCGATATAGCCAAACATGCTGCCCATAGGAACACCAATAAAATAGGTCTAATTTGATGTTGCGCGAAGGTAGGCTGCTTGGTCAAGCTTTATGTCACCTCTATTAATTAGTGTTAGCGGGCGAATCGATGTTTTCGCTCTGGTTGGAAAGTCGGTCGAGGGTGTTCAGGTGCGACAGTGTGCGTTTTTTCGCACTTTTGCGCGCATGGTGTTTGGCCCAGGGCAATGCCACAGCCATTAATAAAACCACAAAGGTAAGCCCATATACGATCGATTCCATCTATGATTATGACCTCTTGATGCCTTATCATTAACCACAACGATTCGGAAAGCCATCGCTTGACGCCCCATGTTCCACTTTTACGGTATTTGCTGTTGCGATCGCGAGCCTTGTGGGTTGTAGGTTGGGCGTGGGTCGGGATGTCGCTTGGGGCCCATGTGTTGGCCCAAGCGCCGGATGAGGCCCTGCCGCATTATCAAGTGAAGGCAACTTATGATAGTGATCGTCAACAGATCGATGTCGACTGGACGCTTGAAACCAAAGTTGACGAATCCGGGGATGTGCGACTTTGGCTTTATTTTGATCGTCTGGGCGTGCCGCCTGGTGGACTCAACGAGCAGAGCGCGCGTTGGATTTTTCCAAACGAAGTTGACCTAAGTAAGGTTGCGTTGCGAACGATCGAAGTTAACGGGGTGGGCGCAACCTGGCATTGGGTGAATGCGGGTCGGGATCGTTCAGTGATGGATCGCGATCATGCAGGCCGCGATATCGTGATTCAGGCCAAGCGCGGCGTGGGCAAGGCGGTGGTTCACATGGCGTATTCGTTTCGTGTGCCCGAACGTTTTGGGCGCATCGGGCGCGTGGGCGATCAAGCCTCGTTTGCTGCGCCCTGGTATCCGCTCCTTGTTGAGGCGCATGATTCACAAGTTGCTCGCGCCCGACACCGCGTCACCGTTCAGACAAGTGCCGTCGACTGGTCTGTGTTGTTAGGCCAGTCGTTGGGTAAGCATCAGGCAAGTAGCGATTCGTTTGGCGTCTACACGCCATTGGTTGTCGCGCCTGGCTTCAATCGGGCAGGGTTCGAGCAACGTTCAAAGGCAAACACGACGAAACCCAAAATGGTATCGACGCATCCGATCTATCGGGCCCCTGCGCATGCGAACGAAAAACTTTCGACTTTGCGCGACGCGTTGCGCATCGACACCTATGCGCTGGCGGCGCGTGTGGTCGAGCAGCTGCGCCCGGTGTGCGATTCAATCGCATGGCTAAAGTGCCGAGCGCCACTGCTGGTGGTGGTGCCCTCGCGCACGGAGCTTGCGGCGACCGCGCCGGGGTGGGTGATGATTTCCGATCGCCTCTACGAGATTTTGCAAATCGAAGCCACGCGTCATTTTCATGACGATGTGCTCGCGTTGATGGTGCTGCGCAGTTGGCTTGAAAGCAGCGAATATGCTGAGTCGGCGTCGAATCGTGATTGGTCAATCGAGGCGCGCGCCATTCTGCTCAAACACGTGGCCGATGTGGCACGCAGTCATCGTTCACTTTCACCCGCCCAGTTGATTGGCTTTGCGGCGTTTCATCCCTCGGTGGATGATTTGCTCTATGCCACTCAGATTGCCTATAAAGGTGCGTTTTTTGCTGCGGCCGATGCACCGGTCGGTTTGGCCGATGACGTGGCGCGCGCGCGTCGTGGTCGCGTGAGCGGCGCGAAGGTGATCGAGAATCTGCGGATCATCTTGAGCAAGAAAGCCTATGCTGGATTTACAAGCGAGGTGCTGCTGCGCGATGAACCGATGCGCGATGTGATCGCACGTTACGCTCCGTCGTTCTCGCCCTTGGTGCCCGCGTGGCTTTCGGGTCAGCATGGACCTGTCAACTTTCGCTTGGGGACGATCAAGAGCCAACATGTGGGGGCGCTTTATCAAAACGAGATTGAAGTGGTTCGTGAGAAAGGCTTTCGTGCAGATCCGATCCATGTGCTTGTGATCGACGAGGATGGGCGTGCGTATGGCCTTACATGGGATGGTCTTCGTAAGCGCGACGTGTTGTATGTCGAGACCAAAGCACCCATCGATAAAGTCACGCTCGATCCCGAAGGGCTTGAAACACAAACACGCACCGCTGGGCATCCGCGCGCGGATGACACGACCGCTTTACGGGGGCGGCCGCCGCTCTTACAGGGGTTTGATTTGAATGCGTCGGTGGCCGATCACCTTGTGACCGGTTTCGTTGAAGTGGCGATGCGAAAACGGTATGTGATGGAGCACGCGTTTGTGCTGCGTGCGTCGCAAGGTATCGCTTCGACCGGTGGGTCGCTGCGTTATGTGTATGGTTTTGGCCCGAAGGTGCACGACAATCGCCGATCGATGACAACTTCGGTTGGCACTTTTTTTAATCGCTTTCGCTCGGGGTTTACCGATGCTGCGAGCGCGGGTGTGAACTATGGCGTGCGCTTAGGCGTGGCCTATGACACGCGCTACTTTTTACAAGATCCGCGCATGGGTGACACGGTGGCCGCGTCGCTTGAACTGTCACGTGTGGATCCTGATGGGGGCAGCGCATCGATCGCGAGCCAGTTTAATACGCGTGCAGGCCACTATTTTGCGCTGGGGCTCAGGCATGCACTGCTCGTGCTTGGTGATTTTGGTGCAACCTTTGGTGCACGGTTGCCTGGGCAAAAGCAGGTGCTGGGTGGGCCTTTCGCGCTACGTGGTTATAGCGTCGAAGCGTTGGTTGACTCGACCGCGGCGATGGGCGTGGTCGAATATCGCTACAGTGCGCTGAGCGATTTGCATTGGAATATCTTGCAGATGGGGTGGGTGCGAGAGTTGCAACTTGCCACGTTTATGGGTGCTGGAACGCTCGGCCCAACCCTTGGCAACCTGTTCGACCGACAAGCCGCGCAAGCGGGTGTGGGGCTAAGAATACACGGTGATTATGGGGGCGTGCAGCCCGCGGTGTTTTCAATCGACGTTGGTTTTCCGTTGATGAAAGATGAGGCGACTCGCGGCCGTAGTCCTTACTTTGTCTACTTCGGTTTTGATCAGTATTTCTAGATATGTTGGATTACAAAAATGGTCCAAACGCTTTCTATTCAACAAAGACAGGGCATGGTTCCTTTCGTTTAAAGGTCTTCCTTTCGCAACGCGCGGCAATGTCATTGCCAAAGAAATGATCCAACAGGATGTAAATTTTGGCTTGATTGGCGAGCTCGGCATCGATATGACCGGCTCGAATGGCGTTGCATTCGTCCGCAGATAAATGCTTTATCAGTGCTAGTTGAACGGATTTTTGAACCGAGTTTAATTGATAGCGGTCAAGAAACGCATAACTGCCATACCCAACGATGAATGCGACGCCTTTGAACTCCCATTGGTTTGAACCATAATCGGGGATGGTTACGCCTTCGGGCAGATTTTTTTGCGCTTGAGCGATCACTTCGTTGACGCGCGTCGAGAATGTTTTGGGTGTGATGCTCAGCGGTAGCAAGGTGCCCTCGTAAGGTTGGGTCACTTGTTCTTTGGCTTTTTTGAACTCGTCGGCAGTCATTAGATACCACGGACAAAGTTCAAACCCTTTTTTCGCGCGGATATTGCAAGTTCCCCCGCTGCCTTCCAAGTGTTCTTTTAGCCACGCTGTGATGTCGACGGCTTCAGGGTCTGCATTCTGATTTTGAACCACGAAGGCGTTCGTGTCGCGCGTTGCATCGCAGCCCAGGGTTGCGATGGCCAGAAACGGCATGCAAAAAACAAGGAAAGAACAAGCTGCTATTTTTCTTGGATACTGCAAAATCGTTACTAAGTATGCGTTAAGGGTTTGGCTTAACTATGACCTTTCATGGTGGCCTCTTCAAGGCATTGTTTGCCAGTGACCCTAATTTCGTTCACGACGTCTTAAAAGGGGTTCAGGTCGCGGTTCTTGGCTCGTAGAGAATGGTTGCCTAAATGTTATCATTACCAAACTTCGTAGTGATCATTAACAAATGCGATATTACAAATGATTACACATGGTTATGAGTGAAACGCAAGCAGGTTGAGGGCGGTGGCTTTGGGGTTAAAGGGTGGTTCGCTGGAATGGTAAGGCAGGTTGAGCGCTTCAAGCGACTGCGGACCGATGCATGCAGGACAACCTTGTTTGCAGTGGCAGGTTTCAATCAGTTCACTGGCGCGTTCGATCAAGGCTTGGCGTTCTTCAAATAAACGCGTGGCTAAACCAATGCCACCGGGGGTGTGGTCGTACAAGAAAAGTGTTGGGGCATAGATGGTGCTGGCGTCGCTGGCTTCTTCGGCGACAGCGCCGCGTTCACCTTGACCAAGCGTGTGACCTAAGTCGCGCGGGTCGCACATCAAACCAAGCGAGCCGACCATGTGCAGCGCGTTGAGCACGCCGCGCGCTGCGTCGACCACTTGGGCGCGCGGTAGGCCAAGGCTTTCGATCAGCACCTCAGGATAAGTGAGCCAGAAGGCGGTGGTGTGCATTTGCATTTCCGGCAAGTGCACATCGCCATAACCCACATTTTCGTGGGTGTGGTATTTGATTTTTTTATAGCCGACCACTTTTTCAACGACGCTGACTTCGCCTTGGCCGCAGAGCACACGCGCGCCGCTTGCGTGGCTAAGCTCGGCGTCCACATCACCTTGGGTGATGCTGACTTTGGTGTAGCTCATCGCGTCGGTGAAATAATCGGGCTCGACCGGGCGCACGAAGGCTTTGTGGTTTTCAAAATCGAGCTTTTCAACTTGGTATTGTGCACCTTCGTGCTGATAGATGGCTTGCTCGTGCAGCATGGTGTGCGTGGCGCGCCAATCCATTTCGGCAATGGCTTTGTTATTGGCGACGTTGATGATGACAAAATTATCCCAGCCCAGGCTGCGTAGTGACACGGTGTTGGCCGGATACGCATCGCTTGCCCAATGGTATTGTGTTTCGTCTTCACGCTCGACGGCATGCAAGACTTTGTTTTGCGCTAGGAAACTAAGCGCTTCGGCCAGATGCGCGGGAGCAATGTTGCCCAGCGTTTCTTGCGATGACATCGGCAGTTCAAAAGCTGCGCACTTTAGATGTTGAATCAGAATCTCGGGGTTGTCGGGGTCAATGCGTGCTTCTTCGATCGGTGCGCAGTGTAGGTATTTAGGCTCGCGCGCTAAGAACTGATCAAGGGGCGCGCTTGAGGTGATAAGCACCGCGAGCGATTCACCTTTGCGGCGGCCGCCGCGGCCAAAACGCTGGTGCAGCGCGGCCAAACTGCCTGGGTAGCCGGCGCACACCACGGCATCGAGCGCGCCGATATCGATGCCGAGCTCGAGCGCATTGGTGGCGACAACGCAGCGCACTTCGCCTGAACGCAGGCCGTTTTCAATGCGGCGCCGTGTGTCGGGTAAATAACCGCCGCGATACCCTTGCACAATATTGGGATCGATTTTGTCGCGTGCCAAGGCTTCGCGCAGATATTTGAGCATGACCTCGACGTTGTTGCGGCTTTGGCCAAAGACGATGGTAGCAACATTGCCGCGCACCAAGTCGGCGGCGATGCGCACGGCGCATTTGATGTAGCTTTCGCGGATGCCAAGTTCGGCGTTGATGGTGGCGGGGTTATAGACAAGCGTGCGGCGGCGGCCTTGGGGTGCGCCGTTTTGATCGACAAGCTCGACGGGCAAACCCAGAACCGTTTCGGCGTGTTCTTTGGGGTTACCGATGGTGGCCGATGCAAAGACAAAGGTAGGCTTTGAGCCATGAAAGGCGGCGATGCGTTCGAGCCGGCGCATAACGTTGGCGACGTGTGAGCCAAACACCCCGCGATACGTATGCAGCTCGTCAAGCACGATGTATTTGATGTTGGCGAAGAAATGCGCCCAAAGCGTGTGATGCGGCAAGATGCCCGAGTGCAGCATGTCGGGGTTGGTGATGACGATGCCGGCGCGCTCACGTGCGGCGCGGCGTGCATCACCGGGGGTGTCGCCGTCGTAGGTCACCGCGCCGTTATCTAGACCCGCATCGCGCATCAAATCGCGCAGGCCTGATTCTTGATCGCGACAGAGCGCTTTGGTGGGGAAGAGATAAAGCGCGCGCGCTGCGCGGTCATTGGACAACGCTTGCATGACCGGCAAGTGGTAACACAGGCTTTTGCCCGATGCGGTGGGCGTGGCCACGACCACGTTGCGCCCGGCAAGCGCGTGTTCGATGGCCAGGTTTTGGTGCTTATATAACTGCTTATAGCCACGCTTGGCCAAGGCGTCTTGAATGTTGGGCGCAAGCGACGAGGGGATGGGTGCGAATTTCCCTTCGGTGGCGTCGTCGACTCGGTGCAGGGTGATGTTGTTGCACACCTGGGGGCGGCTTTGCCATTGTTCGATGACTGCGGCCATGCCCTGGGTTGAGGTCCAGGGGCTTTGGCGCTTGGCAATCAGCGACCCTTTACTGCCTTGGGTTCGGCTTGCTGGGAAAACTGCCATGTGTGCACGCTACTAAGTTTGATCAAAGAATTCAAGCACTTTTGGCATGACACCCTGTAGTGGGGCGGGGTTGTTCGAGGTGTTCTTTTGTGATATCATGCGTGACTTTTTGCCTATGTTGTATCGAGTTTTAAGCGCCCTTGGGGTGAACCTATTGGCGTTTTTGCTCTGCGCGTGCGAACCACGCCCAGGTTCAA
>JBGAKI010000006.1:0-77649 GCA_044224525.1 Polyangiales bacterium
TTCTATACGTGTAGCGAGCAGAACCAGTGCCTCTGCACCCCTGATTGCACCAACAAAATATGTGGACCCAATGGTTGCGGTGGCTACTGTGGCGCAGGATGTCCCGACCCTTATCAATGCAATAGAGACGGCAATCAATGCTGCGAAGACACGGTCAACGGAACCGTCTGCCTATAGGAAAGCCGCAACGCTTAGCCTATGAAGCGTTGCACTCTAATGGGTCGCATATGATGTAGCAACTTCAGTCTTTTGCGAGTGTTGCAGCATATAAGTACCGTTCAGTGAGCCGTTTGTTCAAGACACAACGTGGGATATTGTTCGACCATGCGTTGAAAAACATCAAAAAATGCGTTTCCCTCATACCCCGGTTGCTGATGTACCAATGGATTCTTGAAGGGCTGCCCCTTCGTACAGTTAACGTGATAGTTGGGTGGCATGACAGTTGTCGAGACGGGTCTAAAACGAGTGGCAACGGTCATCTGCGACGTTGCTCGATTGTAGTTGATCTCTCGAATAATCCACCACGGTTTCTCGCCGACAAAGAGTTCGGCATCATAAGAAAAAACAAGTTCATAGAAATCGTTTTCATTCGGCGCATTTTGGTAGCGAGAGAAGAATGCTTCTATCCGCTCGCGCCAAACCTCACCGAACTTCTCTGAATAGGCAATGGCGTCAGTGATCAGATCTTCACATTTAAGATTTATTTTTACCTTTTCTTCTACGCTACAACGTTCGGGCACCCAATCGAGTGATGGCTCGCCACAAAAGAACGCCTCTTCTTCGGGCAAGACCTGCGCGCAAACGGATTCATTCATAAAACAGCAATACGGCGCTATGACAACACATAAATAGAGAACCGACTTCATAGACTCGCACGTATTAGCACATACCAGTATCGTATCAAGAATACGTCATCTCGACGCCCGCTTTTTGCTGGAAGAAGCGTTTACGCAGCGCCCGTTTCCATCGAAAGCGCCAGGCCCAGTCAGCAGCTAATAAAGTTTATTAGAACAGGGTACGCCGAACATTTTAATTTGAACCAAACGCTTTATGTGCCCCGACATCCCCAGGGATATTTCGCTGAGCGTGTTAACTTTTCCATGGACATGTTTTCACGCGACTTAACTTTCTGGGCTCACTCATCAAGAAACCGCGAGTATGACGAGGATGGCGTGTGGCCAAACAATAGATACAGCACCGAACAAGAGTGCGATGATCAGGTTCAAGGTTTCGCCGAGTATTTATTCAACCAAATAGGAAATTTTGTCGACGAGCAATGTAAGCATGCAGGCTAGGGCAGCGCTTCTCGAGACGGCGTAGTGAAATACCAGAACGTGCAGACTGCGAACCGAACACTGTAACCTAACTCTGCGCTTGAGCCCGGCGGCCTACCATCGCAGCTTGCGGCGGCGGGATAGGTGGTTCAGCAAAACGCTTAAGCACAATACGCTCAAAGACGCCGTCTTCTTCAACCAAGGCTACTTGCTGAAACCCAAGCAGTTCGGCCAATTCTTGTGATGCGATATTGTGTTCTTCGATCGACAATACAACGGCGCGTGCAAGTTGAAAAGTTTGCAGATGCGCGCAGAACGCCATCACCGTCTCGCGCGCATAACCAAGACGCCGATACGAGGGGTAGATTGAGTAGCCCAATTCAACCGCGTTCTGGTCGTAGACGCTCAGGTAGTCAGGATTCGGTGCGCTATGACAGTTAAAGTGCCCAACCATGGTGTTATCGAGGCGTCGAATCACGGCGCGCAGCAGCCAAGGCTCGAGTGTAGGGTCTTGTTCAATTTGCGCTAGACGCATGCGCATAATGGACGTTTCCGCGAACCACTCGTCTGCAACATGAAAGCCAGGATTAGGCAAATGTTCTCGACCCATAAGTGACGAGTGAATAAACGCACGATCGAGCGTAACAAGGCTAATGCGAGAACTGTGAATAACTCGGTGCGGAAGCATGTACCTTGCCAAAAGATACCACAACCAAAGATAGCGCTGCTATTTCTCTGATTCTTAACAGTATCGCTACGCCCATGTCTGAAGTACGCTACCGCGGCGATTTCACCACGAGAAAGAACGCTTTCAGACTTTCGCCATGAGTTCTGATTTCGCATGATCGCGAAACCTTGGCTTTGGCGCCGACTAAAGTTGATCGATTTCTCTATGTCGTGCCAAGCACGCGCTCAAGCGGCGTATATTCAACCCCCACGCCTTCAGCCACACCTTGGTAAGTACATGCGCCGTCCCAGCAGTTCACGCCAAGGGCTAGCGCAGGGCTGCTCTTGACGGCGTCGACAACACCTTTGCCAGCGATTTGCAATGCGTACTTAAGCGTGACATTGGTGAGCGCAAACGTGCTGGTTTGCGCGACCGCGCCGGGCATGTTGGGCACGCAATAATGCACCACATCATGCAGGATAAAGGTTGGTTTGTCGTGAGATGTCGGTTTGCATGTTTCAATACAACCGCCTTGATCAACCGCCACATCGACAACCACCGATCCAGGCTTCATTTTGGCAATGATTTCTTCGGTGACAAGCTTTGGCGCACGCTTACCAGTAACGAGCACAGCGCCGATCACTAGATCAGCTTCGACGGCACATTCTTCAATATTTTTTGGATTTGAATAGAGCGTTTCAACGCTCGCCTGAAAGATATCTTCTAGATACGCCATGCGCTCGTGATCCACGTCGAGTACAGTCACTTGTGCACCCATGCCAACGGCGATTTGCGCTGCATGTGAACCCACAATCCCGCCACCCAAGATAACCACTTTACCGCGGCGCGTGCCTGGCACACCGCCAAGCAAAATGCCTTTGCCGCCATGCTCTTTTTGTAAACACGATGCACCCACCTGCGTCGCCATACGACCCGCGACTTCGCTCATCGGACGCAAAAGCGGCAAACTGCCATCAGGATTTTCCACCGTTTCATACGCAATGGCACGCACTTTGGTTTTCATCAGCTCGCGTGTCAGTTCGGGCAGAGGAGCCAAATGCAAATACGTATAAAGGATCAGCCCAGGCTTAAAGTATCCATACTCACTCTGAAGAGGTTCCTTAACCTTCATTACCATGTCAACATTCCACGCGTCGGCGGCGGTGGGTACGATGGTGGCCCCCGCAGCTTGAAACTCTTGATCGGTAATGCCTGAGCCAACGCCGGCGCCCTGCTGAATTTTAACGGTATGACCATCACGTACCAACGCAATCACGCCGCCTGGATTAATGCCAACACGATTCTCTTTAGTCTTGATTTCTGTAGGAACGCCGATAATCACAATAGTATCCTCCGTTAAGCAGTCGCCGCACCCGTGGTGCCATCGCCAGTTGCCTCAGAGGCTAAAGACCAAATGGGCTTCGCGCAAGCCAAAAACGGAATCAAGCCAGGTTGGTCGCTAAGGGCGTAAGTCGGGCGCGCCTTTTAGCCAACGCCACCAAAAACCGCGCAAAGTGTAGCCTCCAAATTAGTCACAGCCGATGGGCGCGTTAGACACCGCGATATCATCGAGCCAGACTTCGCGGTTGCCAAAGATATGGCATTCCTGAAAGCCCACTTCGAGACTTGTCCATTTCGTCACCGTCGGCCAAGGATTGCTGTCTGCATAGAGTTTCAGAGCGTTGCCATTGACTTCAATGACCGTAGGTTTACCAGTCGCTCCATCAAACGTGGCTTCAACGCAGGTCCATTTGTTAAGCGGCATTTGAGCTGCCATCACGTCTGCGCTGGTGCAGTTGGCGTTGACGTTCGCGCACACTGCACGGTGGGTGTCTTCGTTTTGCCACGCGCACTGGCTGTTTTCCGCGTACGCAGCAAGAAAATGATTTTCATCGGTGTTGTTAGGATGCAAGTTATCAAAATTCTGCGTATAGCGCGCTAGCGAATTGTCTGTTTTGTTGCCGTTGAGCGCAAGAGCAGTGCCATAGTAAACCGCATATCCAGTCATGTAATAATAATAACGTACATGAACCACTGTCGATTGACTTGGAATCGTTGTCGTCTTGATGTACGGCTTATAGCCATCGCCACCGGTATACTTAAAGTGCAAAGCATACGTGCCTGAATGCGCACGCGTCTGATCGACTACGGGCGCAGGGTTTTGGCCCGCGACGCTCCAAGCACTGGGCAGTTTGCCATCGTCAAAACTTACACAGGTCGCAGAGCCAGCGCAGCCCACCGGTGCTGCGGGCATGTTCGGGTCTTGTCCTGTGGGTTGCGAGCCCGGGTTTTGTGACGTCTGCTGTGTTGGGTCAGTACCCGGCGGCGTGTTGCCCGTCGCTTCAACCTCTCCTGAACAACTGGCGACACACACACCCAAAGCTGCCAGCCAAATCGAACCCACAATCCTCATGGGTAGTGGTTGTGCAATTATCGCGCCACCATTTTGGTGTGATGGCCCACTCAATTCTCTAATAATTTCATTTACCAGTACGCTTTGTGCGGGCGTCGCTTGCAGTCGATGCTCCCAGGTGACCATCATGGCGCGTTCTGGGCTCTGCGCGCTTTCCCCCTTACGCGTAATCAGCCAATACGACAGCCCGGTAACCAGTCTTGTCTATCGGGCCGAACATTTCTGCGAGTATAAGGTCTTGAATGCTTCGCTGAAATCGCTGCTCTTTGTTAGCCATCCCTCAATCGTTTTGCACTCTTGTCTTGATGCTTCGCAGCTCGTCAAGTAATCCTCTAGCTTATCTTCATTTGCGCTTTGACCTGGTTGAACAAGATCAGCCGCGTCACGCTTTTGCCAGCAGTCGTTCTCGTGGCTAAGGGTGGTGGCCGTTCCCACAACAACATAGGTTCCAAGAAGTCCGAGAGTACCAAAAATTATCAAATGCTCACCCTCTGCTGAACCACCTCCCGGATAACTTCCTTGACCTTCGTCAGAGCACAGAATCGACGAGGCATCAAAAGCACCAACATGGGTAGGGGCGCGGCTTGCCTGTGACCAAAAACCTCTCAGGTCATTTGCGGAAACCTGCCCCGACGGATAAACCAGCGTCACCGTATCCGCACCTTGTGTAAACACCAAGCTGTCCATGCTGACAATAGGCAGCGCCAACGCTTGCTGCGTGACGGTGTCTCGAATGATCAGGTCTGACTGAGCCGGCAGCGCCTGAACCTCCCACGTAGGTGTCGGCGTTCGCGTGCGACAAGGGCTTGTTTGATAATGATCAAAAACGCCCTGCCACTGACTATTGTACGTAACCTGTTTTTCGGGTTCAGCGCAGCGTATGCCTGTGTTGAGTGGTAGTCGAAGAATGCTGGCAGAAAGGTCAAACGCTTTACCTTCGTTAGCATGCTCTTTCAGTTCGTCGTGTTGCGAGTTGATTCGCGTACAAACGACCGACGCACCGTCACACCAACATATGGGCAGTTGCTCCGAAGTAGATGAAGGGTGCGTTGGCAAAACAAAAGCGTTCACTCGCGTGCCTTGATAGCTCAAACCCGCACCTTCAAACGCGGTGGTATTGCCGCCTGGGATCACGAAATCGCCTTCTTCTGCGGCTACACTTTGCTGCGTTTCAGAAAATGGGCTCGTGCAGGCGGATACAAAAGCAAACGTGGTTAAGCAAGTCCACACACAACGATAACTAATTTTCATTCAAGCTCCTTGAAAGATGTCGCAAACGACAACGATATAATCACAAAACGAAACGAAATTAATCCCCAATTTTGAATGTAATGATTTTGATAGCATGTGTCCGCCAGGCCCACAAATCTTTTCTTCGAAGGACCACACCACTAAACGAATGAGCGAGATCCGCTGTCACTTTGCAAACAGCGCTGCGACGACCGCCGACATACACAGAGTGTGTTATGATTAACGAGATGTCACTTCCGCGCTTATTACATATAGCCGTGTTCGCGTGTTTCGTTTTGTTTGGTTGTGGTTCAAAAACACACATCACATCGGCCACGAACGATGCGAGCATCAACGACGCCAGTCAAAATGATGCGAGTCAAGAACCCGCGCTCTGCGCTGACCGTCAAGGAGGCGCCTTAATTGAATTTGCCTTCGGCCCCACCCGGGCTCAGCCCTGGACGGTATGGATTACGAATACAGCATTTATCAACGAGGCGATCACCGTCATTGGCAAACCGCCGGGAAGGGTAGGCGGTTTTCAAAAGCTGATAGTCGGCACCGACTGCGACCCAAAACACGCCTGGCATCCCGACCCTGAGATGGTCGCCTGGGCGGACTCCAGTACAGAAGTATGTGATGGGCGCCCCTCAGACATCGATGACGATCCGGAGTATTGGATTAATACCCTGCACAACTTCTGTCCATGGAGCATTGTGGTTGTCGCGGTTGACGATCGACGCTAAGCCCTAAACAGCCTCATCCCGCAGCCTAGTTCTTGACGTCTGTCTCAACGCTTTCATACGAACCGATCTAATCTGGCGCGTTAACTCGCGACAAGCTGGGCAAATACGTTCAGGTCGATATTTCCGCCGCTGACGATCACGCCTACTCGCTTTGACTTAACGTCCACTACGTTCGCTAACGCAGCGGCGGCCGCGAGGCACCCCGTGGGCTCAACCACCATCTTCATACGCTCGGCAAAAAAACTCATTGTGTTAATAAGTTGCGTATCGGTCACAGTCACAATGTTCTTAACCAACTTTTGCATGATTGGAAACGTTAGTTGGCCAATGCTGGTGGTTTGTGCACCGTCCGCAATGGTGTTTGGCACGTTGATGCTGACAATGCATCCTTTAGCAAGCGACTGCTGGGCGTCATTGCCCGCTTCTGGTTCAACGCCGATGACTTGGCAGCGCGGAGCAAGCACCTGAGCTGCAATTGCGCTACCTGAGATCAATCCGCCACCGCCCACGCACACAAGCAACATGTCGAGTGCACCCACCTCGTCAAAAAGCTCTTTGGCGGCAGTGCCTTGCCCCGCGATAATATCTTCATGATCAAACGACGGTATCAGTGAAAGCGAACGCTCACGTGCGATGCGTGCGCCGATGGCTTCACGGCTTTCGCGATAGCGATCATAAAAAATCACCTCCGCACCGTAACCTTTGGTAGCTGCAACCTTTATGGCCGGTGCATCCTGCGGCATCAAAATAACCGCGGGCACACTTGTATGCACCACGAAACTTAAAAGCGCCCACACGCTGAAAGTTCTCACACTTAAAAAAGAGCTCGCCGCCGCTGCGACGATTCGCCTCGCGAGACGTCATGACCGGTGTTCGATGGGCCACACCGTTAATGCGCGCTGCAGCTTGTTCGATGTCTTGGTAAGTGATGCTCATCGTATGGTCCTTTTTGAGGCGTGTTGTTGAGCGTGATGACAATCGTTGTAAACGGTGGCGCGCGTCACACCCAATAGGCTAGCGGCAATTGGTACGGCCCGCTGCAAACGAAGCCAACCTTGACGGTGAAGTGCGCCAACAATTTGTTGACGTTCGTGGGCCTCAAGCGTGCGCGGCGTTTTGCCTGCTTTGGCGGCGAGCGTTTGAATTTGTGTTTCCAGTTCATCGACCGACATTGAACGTAGATGTTCTTGAACTGGCAAGCCATGCTCTTCGGTTGACGTGAACTGCTGAAGCAACGCGTTAACATTCGAAAACAGGGTAACGTCCATATTCAAACAGATCGAACCGATGTACTTGCCCTTTGCGTTGCGAATACCGATCGACGTCGATTTCATCACGCGACCGTCGGGCAGGATGTTCTTGTAGTTTTGAACGACGTCTGGAAAGCTCGCGTCTTGAATGCGCGCGATGCCGATTTCCGTTACCGAATCACCCACCTTGCGTCCGCTCAACGGGTTTTCAATCGCCACGATGGTGTGTTTGGGATTGCGATAATCATGCAACACCACCTCACAAAAGGGCGCGAACATACGCCCAAGCGCAACCACCGTCTTTTTGGCTTCCTGTAAAAGATGCGCATCGGTTGGCATCTTGATGTTTTGTCATATGTAATACAGATTGTCAAATATTGCGTCGAGCGGATCGCAGTTGGCACCCTGCATAATAATGTGGATGCGTATACTCAGGGCATGTTACGACTGCGCTCATGGCAACCCTGATCCCGTTCCAAGAAAAAAGCCGGCTAAGCATTGCAGCGTGTGCAGCCGCGGCGGTGGTATTTTGCACCGAATTGCTGAGCGCACCTGCATCCGCAGGTCAAAACGATTCCCCTGAGACGCTGGTCGATTGCGCAGGCAAAGTGGCAGCGCGCATCGACGAACACATCAACGCGTCGTGTGTTGCCGTCGTGCCTTACGAACTTAACGAAAGCCACCCCCTATGCCCCACTTTTTGGTATAACCTGCAATACGGCAAGCAACCGCTGCGCTGGCGCAATGCGGTCATCCAATTCGACATGTCGGCCGTGCTCACTCAAACGCCACAATATGTCACCGTGCCGCCCAACACCAATATCATGTTTGGCGAAACGCTTTATCGTCACGCCGGTCAAACATCCTTTGTGCCATATAGAATGCTACGCGTCGTGCTCGACAACGATCCTTTCCTTGCTGAGCTTGGCATATACAATGCCGCAGACAGCTCGGTCATCTTTCTTCAAGGGCACGTACCCAACTGCAACAAAGTCAGCGGCGAAGCCGGGCCCTTGCAGAAATACATCGACAACCGCGAGTCCAGTGTGTGGCGGGCACTTGCGGTCGTCTTAGAGTATGCGGCACAAACGTGTCACTGGGATCGATAGCGTTCGCTTTAGAAAGGTATGAAGACATGACAGATCTTCCCCCGAACACTCCATCGCCTAAGCGCGCCAACTGGTTTTTGCGCATATTCTTGTTTCTAATGATTGCGCCGCCCTTGGGCATGGCCGCATGGATTTGGTTGTGCTTTCAATTCGTTTACTCATCGGGCGAGCGCGTGGGCTTCATGCAAAAACTTTCGCACCGCGGTTGGATTTGTAAAACACATGAAGGTCAGTTAGCGATGGTCAACCTGCCGGGCCAACCGGCTGAACTCTTCGCCTTTACGGTGCGCGACGACCGCGTTGCGCGTGACCTTGATAAATATGCTGGTAAGCGCGTACGTATTTACTACGAACAGCACCGCGGGCTACCTACCGATTGTTTTGGTGACACGCAATATTTTGTGAAGCGTGTTCAACCCGACAAATAATAACGCACACGAGATTGCGCGAAAGGTCTACCTGGCTCACTTGAGGAGTTGAAAATACTTCCTGGTGTCCAGGTTTCATGTCGATCGACTGCTTTCTTTAACCAAAACGGCACATCCACAAATGCGCCATCGGTTTGCACATGGACTTGCCTGATACAGCAAACTATGCAACGAATCGTATATGCCACAAATAACGTGTGCAATGCGCTTCTTTAGCCGGATTTTGTGTACGACCGCATGTTTCGCTGCAGCGCTTTCATGCACACAAAGTCCATCTGTTGCTTCCGAAGCGGGGCGCAGCGAACCGGTGCGTGTAAACGCAAACTGCGAAGCCGGCCCCTCGAATGTGGTGTCGATATACGGTTTTGGCGATGGTGACGACCCGCTCAGCGCCGATCCGTTATATAGCGCAACAGGCAGCGTGTGGGCGGAAAATCCCCTACAGATTGTCACGGCCGGCCATGTGGTGAGGCACTTTTTTGATGCCCAGAGCAAAGACTTCGACGCAAACATTACACAAATCTGCGTAGGCACGGCTGACCGCCCCTCGCTTGGTTGTATGCCGCATCAACCACTCCATACCAATGCCGTCAGTTTGCCGCGGGGTATGTTTCCGTCGAATGCGCCCGACGAGGCGGGTCTGGTGGGGCAGCGTGTAAGCGACGTTGGCACAATACATTGGCCTCATGCCCTGGATGGGGCGCCGCCAGCGTTTGCGAATCCCTCACCACCCGACCGAGCCATTCAATCACTTGCGGCATACATCGTTGGTTCAAAGCGCGATAACGTTTCGCTTGCGCTCAATAACGCGCGTAGCATGCTCTCGGCGCCTGTATCGTTGCGTTGTCCAATTACCTTAGCGCCAAGCGCTGAGGGTGAAGTGTTACAGAATATCGATATTCTTACGTACCCCGTGCACTCGGTTGTTGGTCTTGCTTTAACATCTAATGGCAGCACGCTTTATTGGTCGCCTCGCGAGCAACTTCCCTTTCAACCGATGATGGAGTTAGGTGATTCAGGTGGTTTGGTACTCGATAAGCAGCATCGCGCGTTGGGCGTTAATGTGGGTTATCGTGTTGTGCCCCTTTGGCCACTCTATGCTCGCAGCGCTGCGCCACAAGAGACGATCAATTATTTTACCGATTTTCTAGAACGCCTTAAGTCGATGGCACCCATTTATTATGACCGCGTGATCACTGAACGCGATCGTGCGGTTGCGCAGATTGACGCCGCATACGCGATGAACGATATGACAAGCGCTCAGCAACTTGAAAGCAATCTTAGGCGTACGGTTGTTTATCAGCTGGTGATGGCGCGTATCGACAAAAACGCGAGCGCCGCTGCGGACTCAACCCAAACCGTAGGGATGTGGGTAAGTAACGCGTTGATGCGTTAGTTAGATTGGTCAGTTAGTCACACCATAACACAGAGCAGATATCGCGGTGAAAGTTTGACATCATGTTGCTAAACGCGGCGCTGAAGAAAGGCAACACGTAGTCAGCGTCCGCCAAGGCGCCACATGTGTCGGCACGAACAAGCATGTTTGCAACTGCCTGAAAATGGTTGTTGTTTTGTGTCCTCTGCAAATAAACAATTTGTGAACCCATCTTGATGTTAGTGGGTTCAGCGTCGCCAGCGCTTTGTATGCCGTCGCCAGAAGGTTGTTCAGTGGTTGACTGATATTGCATAGGTTCCGCCATTAAGGTTTCTGTTGAGAACTGCGTATCGGTTACGTCGGCGGGGTTGTTGATTGAGGCGTTTACGAAACGCAAAGGCAATTCACTGTCCGAGATCGTTTGCACGGTGCGATTGTCGGGTTGCTTCCAGAACAACTTTTGTGCTTCCAAATCGGTGAGGAATGCCTGAGTTAGAGATCGCGATGTTAATGTGCTTGTGAGCACATCGCTTGCGCCGCAGGGCACGTAGTTATGTTCGGTAATATTGACCGGGGTATTTTCGACGCTTATTGCGCGGGTTGTGGTAGCAATCTTTCTAACACATGCACTATTCTGTTTTTGTGTGAGGCTACCGGTTAGAGACACCGGCGCGTAATAATCATTCGTGGTGTGCATGAGAATACTTGATTCAATCGAATAGTCTGTGGCTTTTCGTTCAGCGATGGCGTCCGTGATGGTCTGCGCAGCGTTGTACGAGCCTTCGAACAAGACGCTATTGGCCACGTTGATGGTGATGCTGACGTTGCTGCCTTCAGGATAAGTGACGTCCCTTGCCACCCAATCAGAATCGATCGTCAACCCCTGGGCAAGAAATGTAAACGTCTTGGGCGATGCGCAGGTGGTGGCCTCGGCCGCATTGCTTTCGGCCAGATCGTTCGAAGCGCCACAGGCGATAAGAGTAAAGATCAAGAGTAAAGAAAAGCTATTAAGTTTGACGTACTGCATATCGATAATTCTAAGTAAGATAACAATTTGATTTGACAATAAGCGATGCAAGTTCTGTACCAAAGCTGGTTTTCCGTCAAGGACATAATCCAAGACGCTAAAACAATCGTATTCCCGCCCAAAAAAGTGATTTGTGGTTCCGAATGGGGTGTAAAGACCCGCGCGCTGACGTCCGTAACCCGCAGCTCGGTCATCTTAGACCCTGTGCTAGCGCTCCGGTGAACCGGTCACGAATATGATTAACGTTGCCGCTCAAGATGAGTTGCGATAGCTTCCAAGCGAAGGTCGAGGGACGCGTGCTTGAGCTCAGACCCAACTGCGAACATTGCGATAGGGCACTGCCGCCACATTCAACCGAGGCAATGATCTGCACTTTTGAATGCACTTTTTGTCGCGAATGTGTCGATAGCGTGCTTGAAAATGTGTGTCCCAACTGTGGCGGCGGGTTTTGCTCCCGACCCGTGCGACCGGTTACTAACTGGAGGGGCGACAACCATCTAGAGAAGTTTCCCGCAAGCACACAACGCAAGCACCGGCCTGTTGATCACACGCAACATCAGCGCTTCGCTGAGCGCATCAAATCCATCCGCCCTGAACAACGATAGTCACTAACCGCCATCCCATGTCGACGACATCACTCGGTACCCACACGCCAACCTTGCTGCATTTTCGTTTGTCGCACTACAACGAAAAAGCACGCTGGGCGCTCGACTATAAGCGGATCCCGCATCACCGCAAAGCCCTGGTGCCTGGTTTTCATATTCCGCGGGTGCGCAGCCTCAGTGGTCAAAACAAAGTGCCGGTTTTAACCCTTGGCGAGCAAGTGATAGCGGGCTCCGACGTCATCTTGTCTGAGTTAGAACGTCTGATGCCAACGCCTGCATTGTTTCCTGCTGACCCTTCTCAACGCAAGCGAGCACTTGGTTTACAAAAATTCTTTGACGAAGAGGTCGCGCCCACCTTGCGCCGCTTCTTTTGGTTCAACTACTTGCAGCACCCTGCCGAGTGCGCGCGCATGGCAACCAGTGGTTTTGACACCTCGACGCGCGTTTTGTGGCGAACGGCCTTTCCCATTTTAAAGCCGCTTTTTTCGCGCAACATGAATCTCGATGCTGAACGCGCTGCACAGGCGCGCGCTAAGATCCCAACATACTTTGATCGCCTCGAATCAGAAATCGGCCCAAGCGGATACCTTGTCGGCGACAACTTTTCAGTAGCCGATTTGGCCGTCGCCTCGATCATGAGTGGATTGGTGCGCCCACCGGAGGTTCCCTACACGCTACCGGAGCCTGGGTTGCCTACCATGGTCGAGTTACGCGAAGAGCTGCACGAACGCGCAGGCTTTAAGTGGGTGCTCGAGATGTACAAACGCCACCGCGGTTCATCTGCGCAGATTAATCCATCACCCAACAGCTAGGCAGATCGCGCTCGTCTGATCAGCCAACCCATAAACACTGCGAGTGCAAACACTCCACCCGCGACTAGCGGCACCCCCAACGATTGACTTGCAAGCGATCCAAACGAAGTGTCATTTGGTTGCCGATCACCGTGTAACGATGCTGGCGCCGTTGGCCGAGGGATTGTCTTGCCGCTTACAGATGTTTGCAGAGGTGCTCGAAACCTAGACGAATGCTGCACCCGCCCATCGACCGGTTCCGTACGTGCGGGGGTCGCCAACGCCTTGTCACGAAACTCGGCCGGCACTTTATCGATCGAGTCAACAAACACATCGCGTCCATGCACACGATAGCGAAATATCGACGCCCGATGCGTTGTGATCGGTTGTGCTTGCGCCGCGGGTTTGGGTGCAACCCCAGTCTTGGGTTGGGGTTTTGCTGGCGCTGCTGGGACGGACGGCGTCTTGGGCGCGGGTGCCGATTCGCTTTCGAGTTGTCGCCTTAAGACCTGCTGCAGTTCCTCGGGCGACATGTGTTCAAGTGCACCCTTGTCATCGTCACTGATCTGCGCTTCAAGCTTCTTTCTTAACTCGGGCGGCACATCGCGATCAAGCAGCGGCTTAACGTCATCTGGAAGCTCGCGCGCAAGCTCGCGCCGCGCAAGCTCGCGCCGCGCAAGCTCGCGCCGCGCAAGCTCGCGCTTAGCATCATCCTGCGCATCGGCCCAGACACTCAGTCCTGCTAGCACAACAAGCGCCAAACCAAACGAGTATATATGCTTGAAGTAAAGCATGCACCATTCTACCGTTGAGAAGCAGGAAAAAGAAATTAGATAGTGACGCGACTACGCGTGTTGCCTTTGTCTAGCTTCTCTGCGACATTTGATCCATGCGTTCAGTTGTTGCGGCAGATATTGGCGGAACCCATACTCGCGTTGCACTCGTTTTTGAAGATGGCACTTATCGCGCTCTAAAAAAGCTGACAACGTCAGCCGATCGACTCGAGCCCTTCCTTGACCAACTCGTCAATGTAATTAAAGCGACACTACAGACAACAGATGCCAGTACCTGCCTAGGCGTTTCGATAGCGTGCGCCGGGCCGCTTGACATTCAGTCAGGCGTGGTGTTGACACCACCCAATCTTCCAGCACTCAATCACGTTCCGTTGGTTGCTTTGCTTACGCAAGCGCTTGGGTTGCGTGTATGGCTTGAGAATGACGCCAATCTGGCCGCGTTGGCCGAACATAACTACGGCAGTGGCCGCGGTTTTGATCCGCTGCTTTATGTGACAGTGAGCACCGGGATTGGCGCCGGGCTGATTATCGACGGCAACATCTTTGGTGGTGCGCATGGCATGGCAGGCGAGTTGGGGGCGACATGGGTAGCAGCTCCACTCAATGCAGGTTTCGCTGAGTCATCGATCATCGAAAGCATCGCTTCAGGTAAAGGCATCGAGCACATGTATGCCCATCGAACCAAACAGAGCGCACCCAACATGGCGGTCCATCAAATTGCCGCGCTTGCGCGGAAAAACGATGCCGTGGCATTGAGCGTGTTCGCCGACATGGCAAAAAGTCTGGCAGTGGCGTTGGCCAATGCGATCAATATTATAGACCCTCAAGCGGTTGTACTCGGGGGTGGTGTAACCTGCGAGGCTGATCTTTGGTTCGAAACCGTTCAAGCGCAGGTTCCCGGCTACGTACGCGCGGGTTCATCACGACCGCCGATCATCAAACTTGCGCAATGCGGCGACGAAGTCGGGCTGCTTGGCGCAGCGGCATACGCGTTTGCCAATCCTTAACAGCGATAGCCAAACTGGCGCTGCAGCTCCTCGTGCATCCAGTAACATGCTGGAGCGTTACGGTACCAACACACAATTTCGCGAATGGTTGCACTTAGCGTTTTTTGCACACCCACGCGATTTACAAAGCGCGGTTTATCGATGGGCTCAGGATCATGCGCTAGCACCACGCCACGGGTTTTGCCGTAACGGCTGCGCTGCCCCGCGTTTGTATTCAAATCCTGAAAACCGACAACAAACACAATCCCAGCTTGTGAAGCCAGCACATCGCGCATAATATGAAAACGTTCGGTGCCCACATAAGGTCGACCCGAAGGTGTGATAAACGCAACACTGGGTTCGCCTTTGGCGATGCCATGCAAGTGATCCGCCCCGGTGTTAATTTCATACTTGAGTTGATTATAAAAGCCATCGCGCACATCATCGCGCGATGCTCGCATCAGCCGCCCAATCAACACGTCAAAGTTTGGATGGGTAATGGTATGATTGGCGAGTTCAAACCCCCAAGATTCCCATTGGCGCAATGTTTCAACCGAGGGTAGTGGCGTCATGCCATCTGCTTTGGTCAATACCCCTAAGGTGGCGACAAAATCATGCGCATGCACCCCTTCAACCATTGCAAAGAACTGTTTTTGAATTCTCGACGACAACACGTCGTCGATGCTCAGCAAAATGGCGCGTTCCGGCCTGGCCCACTTTCCGCTCACGATCTGATAATATTGCCGATAAGTGATCGTATGGGCTTCATGTTTAGAAAGCCACGGAAGAAGTTTCTTCAACAACATTTTACTGTTGAGGTCGTGCGCCAAGAGCGAGGGGGGCACGCAATACCGCAACTGCTCGCTTTCACTTAGCGAGGTGGTCTGATCATAGCCGCCACGTTTCGCGTGCGCGCTAAGCGTAAACGTCAGCGCCCAGCACACCACCAAAACCATCCACATATCTTTCGGGTGACGCAGGGCAATCATGAAACGCTAACCTAACGACTTATGTGCATTGGCACAAGGCCCCCTCGTGGAGCGATGTGTGGGATGGATCGGCAGGAAAAGAGCAAAACATGCGCCAAATCCTATGTCGATTGAATAAAAAACCTAATCATTTCAGAGTCTAAGATTGGTATGGGTCTTGCAATACTAACACGTGAGCGGGGTTCTTTTGCAGGCACATAAGACATTTGTTCGAACCTTGGGCGTTGGGCCACACGCTTGGCTCATCCTCGGATTTACCCTTTCGGTTGTTTTTTTTGCTGCATGTTCGGGTTCGATCGAAGGTGGTGTGGCCGGCGCAGACCCAAGCCTGCTTGGTGAACCCGTAGAGACGACGCGTTTTGCGCGACTGACCCATTCGCAATGGGAAAACACCGTCAAAGATTTGCTGTACTTAGATTCGCTAAGCGGGTTGTCGGATTCATTCTCACAAGACACCTTCATTAGCTTTTTCGACAACAACACTGCCGTGTTGGCAGTCACGCCCAACTTATGGGGTGACTATCAACGTGCGGCCGAGGACTTGGCAGCTCGTGTGGCCAACGACGAATCGTTGCGCTCACGCATTTTACCTACGCCATGGCCATCCGAACTCAACGCACAGGCTGCTGCGTTTATCACAAGTTTCGGCGCTCGCGCTTACAGACGACCGTTGACCGACGAAGAAATCCAATCACACACAGCACTCTTTCTGCAAGGCAATACACTCACAGGTGGCGCGGACGCGTTGGCAAGCGGCATTCAGGTTGCGCTTGAACTCTTTTTGCAATCACCACATTTTCTTTATCGAACGGAGTTAAGCGCCAACGTTGTCAACAGTGTTGTGCCACTTAGTGCTTACGAAATTGCTTCAAAGCTGTCTTACTTTTTCTGGAACACCATGCCCGACGACGAACTCTTTAAGTCGGCTCAGTCAGGTAGCCTCAACGGACTTGGTGAGGTTCAAGCCCAAGCCAAACGTTTACTTAACGATGCTCGTGCACATGACGTTGTTAAGTCATTTCATAGTCAGTTGCTCGACATCGATCACTATCAATCCATCTACAAAGATCCAAAACTCTTCGCGAACTATAATGCTGACCTCAACCCGCTTTTAGCCTCAGAGGCATTGATGTTTTTCGAAAGTGTGGTTTTTCAGGACGAAGGCACCTTGTCCAAGGTATTTACGGCACCATACTCGTTCGTCAATGCCAAGACGGCACCGCTCTACGGATTGACAGGCAACTTCACCGATGCGCTGGTGCGCACAGATCTTGATCCAAGTCAGCGTTCCGGCTTTATGACGCAGCTGGGGTTTTTGGCTGACCACTCTGATGCAAACGAGAGTAACATCATTCGTCGCGGTGTGGCCGTCAATCGTTACCTGCTATGCTCAACACTTCCTCCTCCGCCTGCGGCAGTGCCCGAGTTGCCTGCGCTCGCGCCTGGTCAGACCAATCGTGAACGCATCGAAACCATTACCGGCAAAGGCACATGTGGAGCAGGTTGCCATGGCACGATCATCAATCCCGTTGGTAACACCTTCGAGGGTTATGATGCGCTCGGGGTATTTCGCACCACGCAAGCCGGCAAGCCTGTCAACACCGCCGACAGCATTCTGATTGATGACAAGCAAACAATGATAAGTGGTGCGCTTGAGCTTGGTCGGATCATGGCCACCAGCCCTCAAGCACACGATTGTTACACTAAGAACTGGACCGAATACGCGATGGGGCGTTCAATGCAGGCGGCCGACCAGATACTTGTGAAGGCGCTGTCGCAAAAGTTGCTTCAGGGTGAATCGATACAAAATCTAATGCTCGACTTAGTGAACACGCGCACGTTCTTAGCGCGGCCTGCTACAAATGGGGGAACACAATGAGTAGGGTAACACGGCGAAAGTTTTTGCGGGGTGTTGGTGGCGTGACGCTGACGTTGCCCTTCTTGGACGGCCTTTTACCCAAAGGCATGTCGCATAAAGCATTCGCCGCGACGCTCCCGCGTTATGCGGTATTTATTAGACAAGCCGACGGCGTGGCACAAGCCTTTGGTTCGGAACCCGAGCGCTTTTGGCCACGTAATCTCGGCACGATTACACAGCAGAGCCTATCGGGCACGGACAGTGACCGCGCGCTTAGCGAGCTTGCCTCGATTGCAAACAAGTTGCTGCTTGTACGCGGCGTGAACACCTGTTTTGCACCCTCGGGCGAAGCGCATGCGTCCGGTGGCCTCATGAACCTCACCGCTACCAAGTCGACCACCGACCCCGTCACCAACACGGCGCGTGCCTCGGGTGAATCGATCGACAACCGCATTGCACGCGAGCTTAATCCCAAAGAGGATGGCCAATGGCGCGAGCCACTGACATTGCGTTCTGGTATTCAAAACAGCTTTATCAACGACATGCTTTCTTATCGCGGCCCAGGCGATTTGCGCAGCGCCGAGCCGCATCCTTGGAATGCCTATCAACGCATGATGGGTTTGGTCAACGTACCCCCAGCGCAAGTCGAACTTATCAAGGCACGTCGTAAGAGTGTCAACGACCTGGTACGCGACCAAGTCAAGGCGCTTCAGAGTAAATCTTATTTAAGCCAGGCCGATCACGACCGCCTGGATCTACATTTCACCAGTATTCGTGATCTCGAGATCAACTCAACCTGCACCGCATTTAACGGCGCCACCATCGACACACTCAAAAACCTAAAAGACGTTAGCAGTGCGGCAAACATGGAGAAGATCACCAAGCTGCAAATGGATTTGATAGCCCTCGCATTCTCGTGCGACTATGTGCGTGTGGCAACCCTGCAGATGGGTAGCGGGACCGACTCAGCCACCTACACCATCAATGGCGAGCTTTACCCTTCGTATCACCAGATCTCGCATCGCAACTTTAGCGATGGGCAAAGTGGCGAACCAATTCCGGACGCTCAGACCAAACACCACAACATTGATCGCATGTTCGCCAAGTTCTTTAAGTATTTAGTCGACAAACTGGCATCGTATCAGCTGCCCAGTGGCACGTTGCTCGATCAAACAGCAGCTGTATGGTGCAACGACTTAGCCAACGGACCCCCGCACAGTGGCACAAACTTACCTTATGTGGTCGCTGGCAGTTGTGGAGGCGTTCTAAAGAACGGAGTCTACATTAACGCAGGCGGCATTAGTCACAATCGCTTCTTGAACACCATTGGGGGCGCAGTGGGTTTGCGCAACAGCACTGGCGACTGGCTTGACAATTTTGGTGATGCAAGTCTGACCCGTGGATGGGTCGACGGCATGATCGTCAACCGCAGTTAGCGCTTGTATACCGCCATACCGCAAGCGTTTGACTTTTGAACCGTGCACGTCGTATGACGTCAGCATGCTATTGCCAAAAAAGTTCTGGGATATGCGCCTATGGACAGTGCGGCTGGGTGCGCTACTCAGGCAACCGGTCTTTTGGATCATCACCATTATCGGGCATGTCTTTATCGCCCTTGGCGCAGCGCTTTTCTTTTGGTTTGAGCATGACGAAAACCCAGGTGTAAGCACATTTCTTGAGGCTGTGTTTTGGGCCGTATCAACGATCACGACCGTTGGTTATGGTGATATCGTCCCTGTGACCACCGCGGGACGTTTGGTCGCCATTGCAATGATGCTGCTTGGTTCGCTTTATGCAGTGCTCTACACCACGCTTTTTGTTGCTGCGCTAATCGCACCCGAGCTCAAGATCATTGAAGATGAGGTTGCAGATTTTGAGAAGAAGTTTACAGATCGACGCAAATGAATGTTCGAAGTGAAAGGGCCGACGCGAGTTGGGGCTACGGCGGGGGTGACAAACACGCCATCCAATTTTTAGAGGGCCCTGCGCCACGCCGCTCCGAGTTGGGCCAGGCCTTTCGCATATTCTTCGAGTGCATCCGCGGTTTCCGAGCGTTGCACTTTGTTGGTCCGTGCGTCACCGTGTTTGGCTCTGCACGCTTTCGCGAAGACAGCACGTTTTACCAGATGGGTCGTGCTGTGGGCGCTGAATTGGCCAAAGCTGGTCTCACGGTGATGACTGGGGGCGGCCCTGGGCTAATGGAGGCTGCTAACCGTGGCGCGCGCGAAGCAGGCGGGCGTTCGATCGGTTGCAACATCAAATTACCACAAGAACAAGCGCCCAACCGCTACGTCGACAGATGGATCGAGTTTCGCTATTTCATGGTGCGCAAACTCATGTTGCTCAAGTATTCCTATGCATTCGTCGCTTTGCCAGGCGGTATTGGCACACTTGACGAGCTCTTCGAAACGGCCGTGCTAATTCAGACTGGAAAGATGCGTGCGTACCCATTGGTTCTGATCGGTCGTGAGTTCTGGGAGCCACTGATAGCTTTTCTCAACGCCAAGCTGGTGACACTGGGCGCGGCAGATGCACTCGACATCGAACGTTTTGTGGTGACCGACTCACCTGCTGAAGCCGCAGCACTAATCAAAAAGCGCGCATTGAGTGAATTTGGGCTCAGTGCTGGACCTCGTAGCAAGCCACGCTGGTATTTTTGGGAACGCTAGCTCGCTGTCAAGTTCATATTTCTTAACATTCACACCAACACTGCCTTAACACTTGTGCCGCATACTGAAAACAGGTTGAAACAACAACCCTATTCAAGGAGGCAGAATGTTTGGTTTTATTGTTGCAGGTTTATGTTTGTTGGCACTGTTGTCGATGCGACGGCACCGACATCACTATGCGTATGCGCATGCTGGGGGTTGCCGAACGCATTACGATGGGTGCAGCGGTGCACCGCTTCTTTTTCAAGGACGTGTGCGCGAGGTGTTCTATCGCCTCGACACCACGCCAGGTCAGGAGAAAGAAATATCGGAAGCGTTACGTGAGTTCAGAAATGCGTTGCGCGGACTAAAAGACAATATGGGCGCATCACGCGAAGAAATTGCTCGTGCTGTGAGCGCTGAAACATTTGATGTAAACGCTTTTGCGTCTGCCTCCGCAGTGCAAGATGAAATGCTGATACACGCGCGCAAGGCACTACAAGACACGTTGCGCCGCATTCACGACGTTCTGGATAGCGAACAGCGCGCTAAGCTGGCCGAGCTGATTCGGCGCGGTCGACGTGGTTGGCACTTTCATGGTCGTTGCTAAAAACATAAGGAGGAAATATGTATAGAGTGATTCAAGCCCTTTTGGTCATCGGCATTGTTGCTGGTATCGGCGTTGGCATTGCGGGGATAGCGCACCGTCGTCACCATGGTTGTCATGGCGGATGGCGCGAACACCACGGATGGCATCATCACGGTGGGGCTCACCATGGTGCGCGCCATTGGGGAGAGGACATGCATGGATGGCATCCAGGCCAAGAGCTGGGTACGGGCCCCGCGCAGTGGAACCCGGAAAAAATGCGAGCCTTTCATGAACGCCGTGAAGCACAAATGACAGAGCGACTCGCACAAGCTTGTGTGCAAGCCATCCGGGCGGTCGAACGTCCAGCCGCGGGCGACTTCAAAACACAGTCGCCGGTTGGCGAAAAAAACAACTGACGTGATAGACTGAGCGAACATGACAGCGCGCGCCTTGCTCATCGATGACGATCAAAAGCTGTCAAAGTTGCTCGTCGACTACCTTGGCCCCCACGGTGTGAACGTTGTTCACGCACCCGATGGGGGTCGCGGTTTGGCGGCGCTTGAGTCGAGTCATTTTGATATTGTCTTGCTTGATTTGATGATGCCGGGTATCGACGGGCTCGAAGTGTGTAAACGCATTCGCGAAAAAAGCAAAGTTCCTATCATCATGCTCACCGCCAAAGGCGACGAGACCGACCGCGTCGTGGGCCTTGAACTGGGTGCAGACGACTACCTTGCCAAACCCTTCGGTCCACGCGAGCTCTTGGCGCGAATCCGCGCGGTAATGAGGCGCGCCATCACACCACTTGAAGCTGAACGCATCAGTGTAGCCAACATTGAAATCGACGTGCTCGGTCGGCGCGTGACAGTGAGCGGCGCGATGGTTGAACTGACCGCGCTCGAGTTCAATCTACTAGTGGCTTTGGCCGAGCGTGTCGGGCGGGTCGTGACACGCGATGCGCTGCTTTCGCTTGCCGGTCGCGATGACGTCGTCGTAAGCGAGCGTACGGTCGACGTGCACATTTCGCACTTGCGCACTAAACTCGGCGACAATTTTTCTGAGCGCATTAAAACCATCCGTGGCCAGGGCTATATGTTAGTGCGAGAAGGTTAACCATGCGACATTGGCACGGCTACGTTGGCGCAAGATTGCATCGACAACTCTTTGCAGCATTCGCGCTCGCCATCGTTTTCAGTGGTGCGACAGTGGGTCTTGTGTTTCACTTGTTCAGCGATGACGAGCCACGGTGGCATCAAGAACACGAGCGCATTCGCAAGCTCACCTCGACGTTATACGCTGATATTTGGAACAGCGCTCAGAAGCGTACTGAACTGAGCACCAACATCGCCAAACAACTGCGAGCGGGTGTGAGGGTCATTAATAACCGCGGCGCGACCCTTGAGCATATTCGCGTCAGCAAACGGTGCCGCTGGGTTGAGCATATCGACGTCACCGACCGTAACGAAAAAGTCGGGCGCGTAGATATTTGCTTTCCACCACGCAAACACGCGCGTCCATGGATACGATTCGTCGCATTTGGGTCGGCGTTGGTGGTGCTTTGGTTGCTTGCAGGCATGGCTGCGCGACGCATCGCCTGGCCGTTGCGCGAGCTCACCAGAGTGACGCGTGAAATTGGGGCAGGCAACCTCAAGGCACGCGCGCGCCTCAGACATGGACGTCGCGGCGAAGTGGGCGAGTTGACGCACGCGGTGAACGACATGGTAACGCGAATCGAGAGCCAACTACGCGCACAACAAGAGTTGCTCGCCAGTGCGTCACACGAGCTGCGCACCCCACTTGCGCGCATGCGCGTACTTGCCGAAATGGCGCGCGAGCAGGGCGCACCCGACTCGCTCATTCAAAAACTTGAAGCCGAGATGATAGAGATGGACACATTGGTAGGCGATTTGCTAGCTGGTGCGCGCCTTGATTTTGAGGCGCTTTCGCTACGCAAACTCAATATCCACGATATCGTCACGCGGGTTGTTGAGCGCGCGGCCATGCCAAACCTCAAAATCGAGTTGACGCAGGCATCGGGCGACATGTTGGCCGACGCCACGTTACTGAGTCGTGCGCTTGGGGCCTTACTTGACAATGCTCGCAAACACGGCGGCGCACATATCGTTCTTCGAGCGCGTACCGACGAACAGCGAGTCATATTTAGTGTTGAAGATGATGGTGCAGGCTTCGTGCCGGGTGAAGAAACCCGCGTCTTTGAGCCTTTTTATCGCGGGCATGGCCGCGCGCACGATGAAGCGCGGGGCGTAGGGCTAGGGTTAGCACTTGTTAGACGCATCGCCGAAGCGCACCGCGGTCGTGCTTACGCCCAGAACGCAGCGCCATCCGGCGCGCAGGTGGTCATCGATTTGCCGCGAGAACCCGGCTTGCCACCTGCCACTTAGCGATTATCGCACACTTCTTCCTTGTGTACGCCGCGTATTGGTAATTAAAGCGTACTCCGACCCGGTCTATGTGTCGATGTAATCATCGACCTGCGCCGGGTGCCCGCGCATGGTAAGCTTACGCGAATGACTGCGAAGACGGAAAACATCTTAGAGATTGCCCAGCTTGGACATGCTGTGTTGCGTGAGCGTGCCCAAGATGTCGAAGATGTGCGCAAAAAAAGCCTTCAAACATTGATCGACGATATGATTGCCACCATGCTCGAGGCCAATGGTGTTGGTATTGCCGCACCGCAAGTCTATCGCTCCGAGCGCATTTTTATTGTCGCCTCCCAACCCAATCCCCGCTATCCCGATGCTCCCGACATGCATCCCATCGCCATGATCAATCCAAAAATTGTCGCACATGATGACACCATCGTGAAAGACTGGGAGGGTTGTTTGAGCATTCCTGGCATTCGTGGTTTGGTTCCACGTCACCGCGCGATCGAAATCGAATTCACAGACAGACACGGCAAACATCATAAACAACAATACGATGACTTCGTTGCGCGCATTTGCCAACACGAGCTCGATCATCTCGATGGCGTGGTATTTCTGGATCGCATGCACAGCATGCATGACCTAGTGACCGAACAGTCCTTCTTTGATCTCATCCTTCGTGGTCAAGACGAAGAGCAATGACTTGAACAGTGCCTCTTGAAATGCACTCAATCCGTTTATATGTAGTAAGACTAGCCGGTAAGCGGCCTGATCCTATCGAGCAAAAACCGCCAACTCGTGGCGGCGAATGCGATCGATAGCGCCATCATCATGTCACCCCAGCCAAGCGCTTCAACGTGCAGCATGCGTGCAAGTAAAGGCGTATACAGCACCAAAGGAAGACTAAAGCCAGCGATAAGCCACACCAACCAAGCTATCAAGCGTGTCGTGAAGAACGGCGTGCCTCGTGGCTTCAATGCCGCGCGTTCGATCCAAACCATCACCTGGTAACCTCCCATCAGCACTGAAATTGCAAGTGCTCGCGCATGCGTGTCCCCGCTCGGGATATGCAGTCGGTAGACCCCATAAACGGCCACAGTGAGCGTGGCGCCCATGGCGACCGAGCGCAACATCGCGGCCGTGCTAAGCAGCGGTGCACTTGGTTTGCGTGGGGCTCGCCCCATTATATCCCTAGGAGCGGGCTCACCTTGAAAGACAATCGCCGACACTGGGTGAATGATCAGCTCAAGCCATACCAAATGAACAGGCAAGAGCAAAAGTGGCAGGCCCGTAAGCGGTGCAAGCAATGCCAGCCCAACGATGGGCACATGAAATGCCAAGATATATAAAAATGCAGTTTGAATATTCGCAAAAATATGACGGCCTTCGCGAATCGCCGCGACGATCGAAGCAAAATTATCGTCGAGCAAGATCAAGTCAGCCGAGGCTCTTGCTACTTCACTGCCACGCTTGCCCATACTAATACCAATATCTGCCAAACGAAGCGCGGGGGCATCGTTGATCCCGTCGCCCGTCATAGCAACGATCTCGCCCTGGGACTTTAGTGACTTGATTAGCGCATATTTTTGCGCTGGGCTGATGCGCGCAAAAATACTTGCGTGCCTTGCCATACCGTCGAACGCATCGGTGGAAAGTTTTTCGAGGTCTTCACCGCGCACAATCCCGTCTTCATCGTGGGTCATGCCGCTTGCATCAGCGATGGCGTGCGCGGTCAACGCATGATCGCCGGTAATCATCTTAATGCGGATCCCCGCAGATTCGCATTCGCGCACGGCAGGCGGCACCTCAGGGCGAAGCGGGTCCCCAAACCCAAGCAGGCCATAGATCTTAAGTTGCGTTTCGTCGTGTTCGCGTACGCCCGTCACATTTCCCAGGTCGCGCCCAGCCAATGCAAGCACGCGCATCCCGCGCGCGGCCAACAATGCATTTTGCTTCTCGGCGTTGCCGCGCGCGTCGGCGCCGAGTTCGCAATGCGCAAGCACGCCTTCAAGCGCGCCTTTTGCCACGATCAGCATGCGCTCACCTCGCGACCACACATGTGACATATGCTTGCCAATCGGATCAAAGTCGTAGTCATAAACGAGCGCTGCTGATTTCATCAACGCGGCGACATTGACCCCGTGCGCTTCAGCATAGTTGACCACCGCACGTTCCATTGGATCACTGGGATGAGGTTCACACGCAAGTACCGCTGCCTCAAGCAAGTCCAGCGTACTCAACTCAGCGGCGAGGCACACATGTTCATCAAGCACAAACTGACCAGTTGTAAGCGTGCCCGTTTTGTCCGTACAAATAATGGTCGTCGAGCCCAGTGTTTCAACGCTAGCAAGGCGGCGCGCGAGGACTCCCTTGGCGCTCAATCGCCAGGCCCCAGCGCTCAAGAAAAGGGTGAAGACCAGGGGAAACTCTTCAGGAATTGCCGCCATCGCTACACTGATCGCTTCGAGCAGCGCGCGCGCCCACGGCAAATGATGCGCAAGACCCAATACAAAAATGCCAACGGCGACCATAATTGCAACGATCGTCAGGCGTCGAACCAGTCGCGACGTCTTCTTTTGTAGGGGCGTTGCCGACGTGTCCGCTTCTGCAACGAGTGTGGCGATTTCACCAAATCGGGTTCTGACACCGGTTTGGTTGATCTCGCCAAACCCGTGGCCTGCCAAGACCATCGATCCCGCAAAGAACTGTTGGCTTGGTTCCCTCGTTACTGCGTCAACGGTCGCCGCTTGCTTAATTTGTGGTTCCGATTCGCCGGTGAGTTGTGATTCGTCTAAGGTGAGGTTGGCGGTCCAACGCAGCACACCATCTGCATGAACGACGCAACCTTCCTCGAGCACAAGTAAATCGCCAGGTACAAGTTCCGAGGTCGGTACCGATTGAATGCGACCATCACGTACCACACTGGCTTGCGCCGCTACCGCTTGGGCGAGCTTCTTGAGCGCCGCGCGCGATCGTGCTTCTAAAAAAACGTCGACACCCAGCACGGGCACCAGCGCTGACAGCATAATGATGCCGTCGCTCGTTTCGCCGAGCATCAGGTACACCGATCCCGCCGCCGCAAGCATCAGGGCCATCGGGTCCGACACCACGTTGAACACATCTTTGAACCAAGCCCAGCGCCCGCTACGAGCGAGTACATTTGGGCCAAAATGTTTCAGGCGTGCTTGCGCTTGCGCCATCGAAAGGTGAGCGAGGTTCGCAGGGATATCGGTGATCATCTTCGATGAGCTAACGCTAGCACGGTCCAGGGCAGCGTTTTAGACTATACCGCCTTTTCTTTTGGCACGTTTAGTCCTAGACTCGGTGCAGAGGTTTCGATGTCGCAAGAAACAACATCAAATAGCGTGTGGGGTAAAGTATCGCAATCCGTGCGCGCCGCAGTTGGCAGCGAGGATGCCTCGGGTGGTTTTCAACTCAGTCTTCAAATCACCGATCCTGAAGTGATCAACGAACTTGCGCGTTTGCCGAACGACCGTGAACGCGAGCGTTTTGTTCTGTCGGCCCTGCGCGTGGGTGTTCTGACGCTGAAAGTAGCCAAAGGTGAGCTTGACGCGGGCACCGTGCGTGAGGCAGGAAACGGCATCATCAGCAATGTGCGCGAACTTTTAACTGAGCGTAGCCATTCGTTAATCGGCGAACTCAAACAGCAACTGCAAGAACATGTGCAGGGTGATGCATCCACACTGGCGCGCACCTTGTCGCAGCGACTCGGCGAAGACAGTCCGCTGTTTAAGATGCTTTCGCCCACCAACACCGAGGGCTTAAAGGCACAACTTGAAAAATTGCTGGGTCAAGAGCTGCAAAAACAACGTGAAGTGATCTTACGCGAGTTTTCGCTTAACGAAGAGACCTCGGCGCTTTCGCGTTTTCGCAAAACCATTGACGATTTGCGGCAAGAGGTGCGCACCAATTTCGACAGCCTTAAGGTGCGCAAAGAAGTGGCGGTTCAGTCGAATCTATACGGCAAAGATTTCGAAGTGCTGCTCACCGACTGGCTCAGCATGCGCGCGCAGCATAGCGGCGATATCGCCGACGCTGTCGGCGCTGAGCTGGGTCAAGACCGCAACCGTAAGGGCGACGCAGTGATCGAGCTTGGTGCTGACAGTGGGGCGCCCGGTGTACGCATTGTTTGGGAAGCGAAAGCCGCCGACAACTGGTCGCTTAAGAAAGCGCTTGATGAGTTAAAACAAGCCAAAGAAAATCGCAACGCCCGTCACGGTGTGTTCGTGTTCAGTAAGCGTCAAGCGCCAAAAGACATGACGCTGCCGATTCTGCGCGTCGACGAAGATGTACTCGTGTGTTGGGATCCCGATGATGCCTCGGGTGATATCGCGTTGCTTGCCGCCTACGGCTTGGTGCGTGCGCTGGCCATTCGCGCGGTGCGTGTTCAGGGGTCGGCACAAAAGCTTTATCCCGAGATCGACGCAACCTTGCGTATGCTGCAAAGGCAACTTGAGCATCTTGCCGCAATCATGAGTGCGCAAAACAACATTTTGCGCCATTGCAACAGCATCGATAAAGAAGTGCAGTTATCGCGCGACGATATTTCAGAGCGCCTGGCGCGTCTTTATGATTTGAGCATCCCCGCCGAATCATATCTTGAAATTGATCAGGTACCCGCCTACGCGAGCGATAGCGCTAAGACCACGATCGACGAATCCAGCTAGCCGATCATCAACGCGTACTAGCGCACCATCAAATAACCAAGCGCTTTGGTGTCGCGATTGTTAGCGGCGCCATCACATACCGATCCGTTGCCCAAGATGGTTTCAAAGAAAAGCCCGCAGTTGCCCGAGATACCGCGCGAGCCCTTATAACCGAAGCCAATGAACGATTCGGGCACGCCACATGACGACAACGTGTCAGCAAAAATGCCCAAACGCAGCGCATTGCTTGCGTTGGTAGAAATATTGAACCCTTCGCGATTACACGACGCTTGGAGATGACCATCACTGATCAGCGACAGCCAATTGGAGCGTCCTACCGAAAATAACTTTTGCGGGCCCGCGAACGTCGCACGCAGCGAGCTAAATGTGCCAAACCCAATCATGGTGCCGTAACTAAGCAAGTCTTGGTTGGTGGCGACAATCCAGCGCACGTCGTCGGCCACAACCATTCCAATGCGCATGTCGTCAAAGGGCATCGAATTAAAGCTCTCAAGTTTTGCTTCGTTGTAGTCTAAATCAGGTTTGTCGGGATTATACGTCGTGGTGTCGGTCCATTTGGTGCTGTCATAACCAAACGTGTTCAATCCGCCGTCTGCTTTTAACACCAACGTCCATCCACCGCCGTCGGCCGTCATCTCGCAGTAGGCAAAGAAGGGTGCCGCGCCGCCAGCACCATCGATATCCAGTTGATAGACTTGACTGGATGCTCCTGCGTTCATCGCTTTGAGCTCTTTGCAACTCCTGGCGTTACTGCAAGCAGGGCAGGGCCCACCGCAATCAACGGCCGCCTCTCCCGAATCCAGCTGTCCGTTCATGCATGTGCTTTGTACCGTGGTGCCCGTGCCGGCGACCACGCCGCTATCGCCAAGCATGCCACCATCACCGGTAAACGTGCTGCCATCCACGCCTGCGTCCGAAGCAACAACCACCTTGGGCCCGAACCCAAATCGACCACAACCCGCGAGCGAAAATGCAAGCCAAAGCGCGGCCCACGTCCTCTTAGATGACAACAACAAGAACACCATTCAAAATTATAACACCATGCTTAGCCTAAGCGTGTCTTTTTGCTGATATCGCCAAAAAGATTATAGTTAACAACAGGTTATTTTGTCTTTTTGCCATCCAGAAACACGGCCTCAATGCGCTCGGTATGTCGAATGTCGTCAATGGGCGAAGCGCTCAAGACGACAAGACTAGCCTCGTCACCAACCTCAATGCCAAAGCGCCCATCGATGAGCGATGCCGCAAGCGTAGTGGCCGCGGCAAGCGCTGTCCACGGATCGACACCCGCACTCACCATCCACCAAAGCTCGCGATGTAACGAGTAACCTTGAAAGGTGCCTAGGTTACCCGTATCCGAACCGGCCACTATCGTGACGCCGGCCTGCGACAAACGCGCAAGCGACGGCACATCATGTTGTTCACAGGTCTGCTCATAGGCTACACGCTTACTAACACGCGCTGCATAATGCGCCGTGTGTCGGTAACGTTCAAGCAGCGCAACCGGCGCGACCGCCCGCAACAGAGGACTTTCAAGCAAGCGAGGGTTGAGGGCAAAGGCACGCAGATCACATTGCACGGCCATGGTCGGAATCAAAAGCGTTCCCGCGGTGGCAATACGTTGAGCAAGCGTCGCGCTAATCAAAGCGTCGTCATCAAGATGTGTGATCGCCGTCGCACCCACCGCCACTGCATCGTCGGCGTCGGCCCAAGTGCCAATATGCACCACGGTGGCAAGCTTGTGCGCCTTGGCCTCTTGCACAAGCGCGCGAAGCACGTCCAATGCAAAATTGCGTTTGTGGTTGCGATCATTAAAAATCTTGATCACGTCCACATGTTTGGCCGCAAGCTCAGCCACTTTTTGTCGAGCCTCGGTGGCACTGTGCACGCCGCCACTTTCATCGGAGCCTCTGCGGTACATGATTGGCATTGCCGCGGTATACAACTTGGCTTCGTCAAAGCGTGGGTGTGCACGTTGTTGATTGCGCACCTTAAACACTTCGGCTTCATCACCTGCCAAGTCTAACGCGTGGGTGACCCCCGCGCGTAGCATGCGCTGCAAGCTCACGCGATAATGGCATTCGTCGTCATCATCTTGACCAGTGGCAGATGGATTACCCCATCCGTGCACGTGCATGTCCTTAAAGCTGGGTATGACCCAACGGTTGCGCACGTCATAAACCCTACCTTTAAAGCCGAAGGGTGCTTTTTTCATGTGCGCTGCGATGACACCTCGCTCAAGCAGCAGACCTGTTGGCACGATGCGTTTGTTTTTAATGTCAACGACCTGGGCGTTGGCAATGAATACCGGCGGATTGTTTTCTGCCTGTGCGCGCTTTGGCACACCGAGCATGGGGCAGACGACGATGAACGCGAAGATGAACACGCTGCATGCCGGCCCAAAGCAACGAAGTTTGTGCCAAGTAATCATAGGCATGATTGATGGTGTCCCCAGCGGGATTTGAACCCGCGTATTCAGCTTGAAGGGCTGATGTCCTAGGCCTCTAGACGATGGGGACAATCACAACATGATCCAAAAAAACAATTTGTTATTCTGGACCTGATCCAAAAAAAAGAATCTTCGATTCCTTTCCTTAAGACCCCCAAAAAAGAACTTTCGATTCTCTTCTGAGAACCCCCAAAAAAAAGAATCTTCGATTCTTTTTTTTGAGAATCAGTGGGCCGTGTAGGAATTGAACCTACGACCGTTGGATTAAAAGTCCACTGCTCTACCAACTGAGCTAACGGCCCGCCGCATATGAGCGGCGCCATGACGGCGCGCCCATAAGCCACGAGGGTGTACCAACCTGGGAGCGGATCGTCAAGGGCCAAAGCACACTAATATATGGCCAACCACACGATAGCGAGCCACCTGCATATACAACACGCTACGAGTCGCTCTCGATCGCGCTCAATTTGACGCTCACCGTCGTATTTTTGCCCTCACGTAGCAAACTCAGTTTGACAACATCACCCACATGAAAGCGATCAAGCTCACGATACATATCCGTCGCATCGCCCACACGTTTGTCGTTCACCCCCACGATGATGTCGCCCAAGATGATGCGGCCTGTCGCCCACTCGCGTTTGGTGGGTCGCAGCCCCGCTTGCGCCCCACCTTTGCCGGGCGTCACCGTCAACACCAACACGCCCTCGATGCCCAGTTGTCGCGTTACAATACCTTCTTCATCAACATCGACGCCAAGGCCTGGTTGCACCACTTTGCCGCGTTCGATCAGTTGCGGCACCACACGTAGCACCGTGTCGACCGGCACCGCAAAACCAATGCCCGCCGACGTGCCCGACGGGCTATAAATGGCCGTGTTGATTCCAATCAAACGTCCCGCGCTATCGAGCAGCGGCCCGCCACTGTTACCCGGGTTAATCGCTGCATCGGTTTGAATCACACCTTGAATCGGTCGACGTCCCACCGACATGATCTCGCGTCCAAGCCCACTGATCACGCCTGTTGAAAGTGTGTGATCAAATCCAAAAGGGTTGCCAATCGCAAACGCATGCTGTCCAACGATCAAATCGCGCGATGTGCCGACCACGACAGGCACCAAGCGCTCCTTGGGCGCCTCCACCTTCAGCACCGCAAGGTCTTTGGCCGCGAACTGCCCCACCAGCGATGCGCTCCACACCGATTGATCAGACAACGTGACGCGCACCGCATTCGCGTTTTGAATCACATGAAAGTTTGTGACGATATGCCCCTGATCGTCCCACACAAAACCTGAGCCAGTGCCGCTTGGAATGGTAAACACATCGAGGCGAAAAATATCCCGTCGCACCTCAAGCGTAGTGATATGCACCACAGACGGCGCCATCTTACGAAAAATATCGATCGTTGTTTTTTCAGCGCCCGACAGATCACCCCTGGGCGTGATGCGCACCGGCGTTGCCTTGGCCCTGCGGCCAGCGTTGGTTTCTTTATGATATAAATAGCCAACCACCAACGCGATGACAATCGTCTGAAGCCATACGATCCAACGCAACCCATTCGAAGGTGCACGTGCACCTGTGGCGTTCGGCGCGCTATTAATGACTGTGCCCATTATCTTCCTGCGCTAGCTAATCACACTGCGGCCCTGGGCGGCAAGCTTCCATGCCTTTTGATTGCTTTTTTAGGGTTCTCGAGGGCAAAATCCGTTTATGCACGCATTCCAAACCACGCGCCACCTTCTGCACGTATGTAGTCTCGTTGTTGTCGTGGCGTTGCTTTGTACCACTCGCTCGGCGCACGCGGGCAACGACGAAGAAATGCTGGTGGGCAACGAAGCCGCGCTTACCGGTGGTGCAGTCGCCGCCACGATTTCCGACGGCACTGCGCTTTGGCATAACCCTGCGGGCCTTGCGACGGTCGACCGTGACAAGCTCGACGTCAGTACAAGTGCGTTTGTGGTGCGCTTTTACAGCATGCCCAACCTGATCACGACGCCCACTGAATCAGCAAGCGGCAGCACTTCAGAGTTTGTCACGGTGCCCACGGCGCTTAGCTATGTGCGCAGGCTCAGTGACCGTACGCGCCTCGGTCTCGGCATCTTCGTGCCGCAATCCAACGATGTGATCATCCGTGCCCAAACCGATCCGCGTGCGATGGGCACCTTGAGTGATCAATGGGTGTTTAACGTATCGCGACAATCTTCGCTGAGTTATTTCTCCGCCGGCATCGGATACAAGGCGTCCGATAAGCTGACGCTCGGGTTTTCAACCTACGTGCTTTACAATAGTGAATACCAAGCCACCCAGTTTTCAGGCGGCACCCAAGATCGCTCCCAAAACACCGACTTTTTCACCTCGCTTGATATCAGCTCCGTCAAAACCTTGGCGCTGCAAGGCGGCGCGGGTCTGCAATGGCAAGCAAGCCCCAAGTTGCGTCTGGGGTTGATGCTGCGGTCACCGGCGTTGCGCATGTACCGCAAGGCATGGAACTCAAGTCTCAGCACAAGTTCATTCAGTGACGCCGCTTCATCGACGCAGGCCACAACTTACACACCTGACATCACCGAGCGCTCAGGTGTTAAGGGTGGGGTGCTTTTGCCACTGCAGGTGCGCGGCGCGCTTGCCTACCAGTTTTCAGGAGGTTACCTATCGGTTGACGGCGACCTTCGTCCTGCGTTGAACAGCACCGAAGACGACATCGATTCGCGCCGCTTCAACTGGAATGTTCGTGTTGGCGGCAAGTTCTATCTCAATGAAACGATGTCGGTGGGTGGCGGGTTTTTCACCGATCGTAACCCCGACAAAATCGCAGACGGTCGAGCCCCAGTTAATTTTTATGGCCTTGCGGGCGGGGTCGAACTGCGCACGCCTATCGCGCTTAACGAAGAAGGCAAGAACCTAATTTTTTCAACCACCATCGGTGGGCGTTATGCCTATGGATCAGGCGATTTCGCGAGCCTAAGCGTTCCAGGCAAAGTGTCCGACGTGCCCACTCAGTCCCTTAGCATCGAAAAAACCCAGATCCATGTGCACGAGCTAGCGCTTTTGCTCGGTTCAAGCCTACACTTCTAAAACAGGTGGCAAGTTGAGTTGAGGTTGGTCGAGGAGGTTCAAACAGTAGCGAACGATTCGCGAAGCCGTAGGCGTAGCGCTTAGTGAGCGGGTTTGACCTCGCCCAGACCACCTCAACTCAACTTGCCACCCGAACGAATGTCCGCTGATCGCAGTTTAAATGCAACAAGGCTTGCGTTATGAACCGAGCTTCGTAGACTAGCCCAGTGTCTGACAGCTTCGTCCATCTTCACGTCCACTCCGAATATTCAATGCTCGATGGAGCGATTCGTCTAGATGGCCTAGCCAAACGCGCCGCCGAACTTGGTATGCCCGCCGTAGCGCTGACCGATCACGGCAATATGTTTGGTGCATTACAGCTCGCCAAGGTATGCGACAAACACGGCATCAAACCAATTTTCGGTTGCGAGCTAAGTCTGGTGCGCGGCGACCGTAAGAACGCAAGCGAACACGGTCACCATGTGGTGCTTTTGGCGGCGAACCAAGAGGGCTATCGCAACTTGGTCGAGCTCGTGAGTCTGGCGTGGGTTGAGGGGATGGCGCAGGGCACGCCACGCATCGATCTAGCGTTACTGCGTGAGCATCATAAAGGCTTGGTTGGGCTTTCGGCGTGCATGGGTGGCTTTGTTGCGCAAGAAATCCTGTTGCGTGGCAAAGAGGCTGGATTGAACGCGCTCGCGTTGCTGCGCGACGCGCTTGAGCCTGGCGCCTTTTACGCCGAAGTACAAAATCATGGTTTTGTCGAGCAAGGTCCACTGAACAAGATATTGGTCGAATGCGCACGTGCGCTAAATCTGCCGCTTGTTGCCTCAAATGACTGCCATTATCTCGAGCAAAGCGATTTTCGCACGCAACAGCTCTTGCAATGCATTGCGTCGGGACAAACGCTCGAAGAACTCGAGCGCAGCTTCCACGGTTCCGACGCGCTTTATCTTCGTAGCGCCCAAGAAATGGCCGCCGCGTTCAAAGACTTACCCGATGCAATCAAGAACACGCTCAGCATCGCTGAGCGCTGCGCCGGTGTGGTCAACCCTTACGCGCAGCCGCAACTTCCTCGTTTTCAGGTGCCCGACGCCGAAACCGAACAAACCTATTTGCGTAAACTTGCTGCGCGAGGACTAAACGAACGCTTCGCCGAGTTTCGAGAGGGCAAGCGTCAGGTCGACGAAAACGCGTACCACGAACGTCTGGAATTAGAATGCGACACGATATGCCGCATGGGTTTCGCGGGCTACTTCTTGATCGTGCAAGATTTCATTAACTGGGCCAAAGTCTCCGGCATCCCAGTGGGGCCAGGCCGTGGCTCGGGTGCCGGTTCGATTGTTGCGTATGCGCTGCGTATCACCGACTTAGATCCCATTCCTTATGGCTTGCTCTTTGAGCGTTTCCTCAATCCCGAGCGCGTGTCGATGCCCGATTTTGATATCGACTTTTGCCAAGAGCGTCGCGATCAAGTGATCGACTATGTGCGCGGCAAGTTTGGTCACGAGTGTGTGGGCCAAATCGCAACTTTTCATCAGCTCAAAAGCAAAAGCGTGGTGCGCGATGTGGGCCGCGCGATGAAAATGACGCCACAACAAGCGGGCCGCGTGGCGAGCATGATCCCCGAACCCATCCAGGGCAAAACCGTGTCCATCGCCAAGGCGCTCGAGCAAGAAGTGCGCCTCAAGCAGGCGTACGAAAGCGAGAGCGAGGTGCGTGAACTTTTGGATCGCGCGCAAGGTCTCGAAGATTTGACGCGTCATGCGGGCATGCACGCTGCCGGTGTTGTGATCAGCGAGGGGCCGTTGTGGAAACACGTGCCTGTATTTTGCCCAGAACCCGGTGTGCTGGTCACGCAGTTTCACAAAGACGACGTCGAAGCGGCGGGTTTGGTTAAGTTCGATTTCTTGGGCCTGAAAACGCTCACCGTGATTCAAAAAGCGTGTGAGCTCATCGCGCGCCGCCCTGACCGACAAGGCGAAGCACTGCGTCTTGACCGCATTCCAATGGACGACCCGGCAACCTATGCGCTTTTGCAGTCCGGTGAAACCACACACGTGTTTCAAGTTGAGTCAAGCGGCATGCAAACGCTATTCAAGCAACTCAAACCCGATTGTTTTGAAGACATCGTCGCCGCCGTTGCGCTTTATCGTCCAGGCCCACTGGGTTCGGGAATGGTTGAAGACTTTATTCAACGAAAACATGGCCGCGTGGCCGTTGCGTATCCACATGCATGTCTTGAAACCGTGCTTAAACCCACTTACGGTGTGATTGTTTATCAAGAGCAAGTGATGCAAGCCGCGCAGGTGATGGCGGGCATGACACTGGGCGGCGCTGATTTGTTGCGTCGTGCAATGGGCAAAAAGAAACCCGAAGAGATGGCCAAGATGCGCCAAATCTTCGTTGATGGCGCGGTCACACAAGGTTATAAAGCCGAAGACGCCGAAAAAGTGTTCGAACTGATCGACTACTTTGCAGGTTACGGTTTCAACAAATCACATTCAGCCGCCTATGCCTTGCTCACTTATCAAACAGCGTATTTGAAAGCGCATTTCCCGGTCGAGTTTGTCTGTGCGGTGCTCAACGCCGATCGCGACAAAAACGACAAGGTGGTGCGCAGCGTGGCAGAAGCGCGCACGATGGGCATCGATGTGCTTCCGCCCGACGTCAACGAAAGCCAAATCGATTTTAGCGTCGTCTACGCGCCACAAGCCGACCCGGCCGTCAAAGCCAAACCCGATCAACCTCTTGCTGCACGTGGGAAATTGCTTGATGCATGGCAACCCAAGGTGCGTTTTGGTTTGGGCGGCATTAAAGGCGTGGGCGCTGCGGCCCTCGATGCCATTTTCGACGCTCGCCGTGAAAAGCACGAAGATGCGGCCGAGCATGAGTTTCCCTTTGCGCACTTGTTTGATTTCTTAAGCCGCGTCGACACACGCCGCGTCAATAAAGCGGTGGCCGAGGCGTTGATTCAATGCGGCGCGTTCGACACGCTGCATGCGCCGCTTGAGGTCCCGCGCGCCCAAGCCTTCGCGAGCATCGAAAAAGCCTTCGAACAAGGGCGCAAGAGTCAAAACGATCGCGCCAGCGGGCAAACCAGCCTGCTTGGATTATTGGCCCCTGATCCTTCCGCGGGTGCTCAGCTCACGTCACAGCCGGTGTTTTTGCCCCACTTCGCTGCATGGAGCACCGACGAACAACTTAGTCGCGAAAAAGCCGTGCTTGGCTTTTTTGTATCAGGGCATCTGCTCGATCGCTACGCCGAAACGCTCGAACGTTTTGGCGCGCACACAACGCGCAACGTGGCGACCCTTGCTGACAACTCGCAAGTCAAAATGGGCGGGATGGTCGAAAATTTTCGCGTGCGCACCACCCGCACCGGCCAGCCCATTGCTTACTTTGACCTTGAGGACCAATACGGTCGCGTGGAAGTGTTGGTGCGCGGAAAAACCGTCGAGGCGTATCGCGAGTTGCTTGGATCGGGTAAGCCGCTTTTGATCAAAGGCAAGTTGCGTCACGAACAAGACGACAACAGTTACGCCGACGATGCGGCCAAAGCCGATGCACTTCAAGTGAAGGTGCTGCTTGACGAAGCCAGCGAACTAGCGCCTGCGTTGCACAACCAAGCCGTTTCGCTGCGCGTGCGCCTGCCTGCTCAAACCGTTAATCGCGAGCGCCTCAATAAACTTCGCGACACCCTGGGCGCCCATCCTGGTTCTTGTCGCGTCGATGTGCAGGTCAACGCCGAGGGTCCCTGGCAGGTGCTTGTGAAAGGTGCCGCCAAAGTGCAAGCAAGCGAAGAGCTCAGCGTAAAAATCGACGAGCTTTTTGGTGCGCACGTATGCCAGGTGTTTGCAAGCGCCCGCTAACCAGCCGCCGCGGGCGTTTCGCGTTAACCGATTTCTTTTTCGTCAACACGCTTGGTGACAGCCACACTGCTACCGCTCAGATGAGCTTCCATGGTGTTGGCCACCGCACGCATTGCGCGTTTACTTTGCTGTGAGGCTTTTTTTGCATCCAAAATAAGCTTGCCGCCGCCAGTGGGCATCATCGATTGTGTTGCCACACGTGCTGCGGTGACGCGTGCCGATAGGCGTTCTTGTTGCCACTGCGCGCCGCCAAGCAAAAACGCCTTGGTGACTTTTTGGCCCGAACGATTAATCTCGTCGACGTGGCTTCGAATACGGCGGGTCCAGTGGGTGGGCGACTCGTCATCGTCTTGCACGATCGAGATTGCATGATTGGTAGCTTCGCCCAAGGCATGCGCCAATGAACCGTCTTCAACGTCGCGCTCAGCGAGCACCAGGGTGACTCGGTTGGTATCGATACGTTTGGCGGGATTCATAGGGTGACTCCTTAAAGCATCTGCAACGTAAAAAAGGATCATTGCAGCAACACTGATCACTAACATGCAATAGGCGTGCCGAATACAAAAAAAAGTTCCGTTGCTTGAATTTAGCCGCGAATATGAGGTGTGCATCCATCCTACATCGCGGTGCGTAAGGCGATCGCGGTGCCTTGAGACCCCATAGGCTTGATCAAGTGGGGACAATGCAACATCCACGCTTTCGCGTTGTTTTTGCTTGATTTTTTTGAGTAATCTCGCTACACGCAAGACTGCATTGCATTGCTTTCGTTTGAGGAGACTCGATTCATGACATTCACGTTTACTCGTTTGACACGTTTGTTTGTATCCACGCTGGTCGCTGCGACTACGCTTTTCATCGCTCAAGGAGCAAAGGTGCAAGCGCAGGCCCAGGTGCCTGTCAACGTCACGTCGACACCATCGGGTGCAATGGTTTACCTCGACGATACAAGCAACGCGCTTGGTACCACGCCTCTAAAAAAAGTGAAAATCAGCAAGGGCAGCCACACCTTGATTTTTCGTTTAAGCGACTATCAGGAGCAACGCCTGACTGTGTCGGTATCTAAACGCAACCAAACCTTTCAAGTCACGCTTAGCGCGATGGGCACGGTCGACTTAAACGCAACCAGCAGCGAAATGAACGGCGCCACGGTTACCATCGACGGTGAGCAGGTAGGTCAGTTACCTTTGCGCAAAGCGCTGTCGCCAGGTCGGCACATGGTGCAGGTCACCAAACAAGGTTTCGGTAACTTTCAAAAATGGGTCGACGTCGTGGCCGGTCAAGCGCTCGCCATCGCAGTAACGCTCGACAAAACCAGCGGCTCACTTATCGTCAGCGCCGATGTAGGTGGCGCGCGTGTGTCGGTCGACGGTCAAGACAAGGGCGCAAGCCCCGTGGTGATCGACGATTTGAGCGCAGGCCCACATTCAGTCGAGGTGCGCGCCGATGGCTTTCCAGCGCTGCGCGAAACGGTGACCGTGCGTGCTGGCGAACGTGCTACTTTTTCTGCACAGCTTCGTGGGCAGCGCGGACCCACCGGCTCGATTAACATCATCAGCAACGTGCCGGGCGCGCGCATCTATCTTGACGGCGAAGACATCGGCACAGCGCCCGTTGTGAAAGAAGACATTGTACAGGGTGACCATATCATCGAAGCGCAGGCCCGCGGTTATGAACCTGTCCAACAAACCGTAAGCGTTGGCTCCAATCAGCGTTCGACCGTATCGATACGGTTCTCAAAACAAGCGCCCGGTACCATCCAAGTCGACACCGACGCCAAAAATGCAACGGTCTTGGTTGATGGGCAAGATCGTGGTGCGCCTCCGGTCACTGTGCGCAACGCATCGCCCGGTGAACACACCATCGAAATCAAAGCCAAGGGTTACAAGACCTATCGTACCACCTGCAATGTCAGTGGTGACGAAGGTTGCAACGTGCAAGCGAACATGGACCAAGCTCAGGTGCGCGTGCGCATCATCGCCAATGTGACCAACGCGCAGGCGGTCATCGATGGACGTGCGCCGGTCACACTACCTTATGAGGGAACTTTTCCCGCTGGATCGATGCGCTTTGAAGTTAGTGCAGAAGGCTATGAGACCCACGTAGAGCAAGTGGACCTCGAGCCGAACGACAAAGACGAACCGCGCTCATTTCAAGTGTATTTGGTGCCTGTCGGTGAAAGTGAAGCGGGCTTGCGTTTGCGCAGTACAGTCATGACCCACGGCGCCGCTCCGATGGCGCCCGGCATCGCCGCGCTTGATCTATCGGTCGGTTGGCCTTATTTGTTCGCCGGTCGCCTCAATGTGGGCGTGCTCGACTACCTTGATGCTGGCTTTGAGGTGCGCACCTTTGGTCGTGTGACCGAGTTCGAAGGTCGCGCCAAGGTCGGCTATAACGTACTGCGCCAGTTTGGTTTGGGTGCGCAAGCGCGTTTGGGTGGCGGTATTGGTTCGGACAACACCAACACGCTGTTCTTACAGACAGAGGGCATGGCCTCGCTTTATTTCAGTGATTTTGCGCTTTCCACCGCCTATTTGGGTCTTGATTTCAACTCCGACAAATACGGTTTCACCGAAAAAGACAGCGACATCGCCGTTGTGAATGGTGATCGGCAAAACACGGTGCGTTTGCGTATTGGCGTACTTGCTGAAATCGTCGTGACCCGTTATTGGAACATCTGGGCACAATATGAAGGCGTACTTGCCGGCAAACGTCGCAGAATTTTTGGCGATATTCTCGGCTTGGGCAATGAGGACAGCAAGATGTATTTCCGCCTCGGCGTCACCTACAAGTTCTAGGGCAAACTGAATTTAGGCTGGGGTGGTCCTGGGGCATGCCAAACAGTAGCGAACGATTCGCGAAGCCGAAGGCGTAGCGCTTAGTGAGCGGGTTTGGCATCCCCCAGACCACCCCAACTTCACGTTTGCTTTAGGAATTACAAGCCCATCCGGGGTGGGGGCATCCGTCTGGATGTGTCCCCGTCGTGATATAAGTCACATTCGCGAACACATTGCGAAAACGATTCGCTTGCCAAACCAACGCGCGGGCCTATGTTGGAATTGGAAACAAGGTTTCCTCTTAGCGTTGGGGGACGCAAGCTATGAGCGAGTCCATGCGAAGCAGTCTTTCGCCCCGTACGGCGATCGTCATCAAAAAGATGTGTTTTTTGGCGTTTTTATGGGCCAATATCTCGGTAGGCGTCGCTTATGCCGATGGTCAGCTGTCAGAGGAGCGCGGCCGCGATGAAGCAATTACGTCGCCTATTCCGGCTGCCAATGATCCCAATCCCAAGTTCCATTTTCCCGTTCAAACCGAGCGTGCATCCGAAAGCTTCGCGCCGGTTGTTGAATACGGGCGCTATAAGCGTCGGATCAACACTCGCTACTGGGTGCCGAGCGATATGGGACTCAAACCACCACCTTGTCACTATGGCGGCGCTTGTTTTGAAGGTAAAGCCTACACACTCGAAATGCAGATCCGCCCAAGTGGGCGCATTAAGGCTTGGGTGCGTGACAAGAATGGCGAGCCACTGGCCGTACGCCAAACGACCCTCAAAGTGACCGTTCCCGTCAACGCGGGCCCTCGCCACACGGTCGCGTTGTCTTGGGACGCGCCCCGCCATTGGTATGTTGGTTTTGTGCCATCCCAACACCACGTGGCTGCGGGTCAAATCAGCGCACAGCTCACTCACAAAGGCAAAACCTACGGGTTTGAAGGCTTTGCGCCGCTCACACCTTTTGCACAACATGGCGGCGTTATGATCGCGGTCGGGCCCAATACCTACGAGCTCTTGCCATACATGGACGGACATGTGGAAGCCTATGTGCTCAAAGCCAACGGTCAAAGCACAGCGTCTACCGACAAATTACAACTCAACATGCTGAGTGAAACCGGCAAAGTTCTCAGCGTGCCGCTGCGTTATAGTAAAAAGCATAAAATGTTTCTTGGTTTTTCTGCGGTCAAAGAACCAGTCGGCACAGGCCCCATCGAACTCGAGGTGCTTACTGCCAAAGGGTCTTATCGTGGTTCGGTGATTGTCGCCAAACCGTTGCCGGTGTCTGAACTCGAAGGTTGGAGCATGATTGCGGGGCCTTACACGGCAGAGATTGCGCGCATGGTGGGCGGTCGCAAACTCGTTGCCGTCGTTCGCGACGATCGTCATCAAGCACAAACATCCAAACAGATCGATGTCGAACTGGTGTTGCACTACGAGTCCGAAGAAGCGGGTGATGAAGTTATTCAGACCATGCCTCTCGCATGGAACGCACTTAAGATGCGCTTTGAAATTGATGCCCCCAAAGACGTCGACAAAGTGCGATGGGTGAGCGTTCAAATCCGCACCTTCGCCGAGAAACCTGCGTCGATTTACAACACATCGTGGGTTGGCGCGATCCAGTGGTAGCCAGGCACCATTAAAGGCACATAAAGACGTGCTTGCACTTGCGTGTGAGAAAACTTACATGTAGGCTTCCTACATGCACATACATTATTGGCCAAACCCGGGTAGGGCACTAGCCAGTCTTCTTAGGGCGTGTCCTCGAAATCCGGACCGAGAGCTTGCGGAATTTTGTAAATCTAGCGGTTTTGGGTTCGACGACGAATGCCTAAAGGCATTTGGAGGAGAAGCCAAGGCCGATAGGTTTGCAAAATACCGCAAGATCGACGGGAGGATTTCGAGGACACACCCTAGGCCCCCTTTGGGTTTTGTACAGGTCTTATCGATTTTTATTGAGCTTTTTTTGAGCGTTTATTGACCAAGCCCACCTTTGCGCTATAACTTGCGCCACCTAAAGGGATGCCCTTTTTTGAGGTATTTTTACTATGGCACATTCAATTCCCCAGCTAGCAAAGTTCGAACAATCCCAAAAGCGATCGCTTCCAGAGTTTCGCGTCGGACAAGCCGTACGCGTTCACTATCGCATCTTGGAGGGCGAAAAAGAGCGCATTCAGGTCTTTCAAGGCACCGTGATTCGCAAAGGCCACACAGGCTTGGGCGCCACATTTTGTGTGCGCAAGGTGAGCTTTGGTGTGGGCATCGAGCGTATCTTCCCGCTCAACTCGCCACGCATCGAAAAGGTTGAAACCATGGCGCTCGGTCACGTGCGTCGATCGCGCTTGTTTTATTTGCGCGATCTGCGTGGCAAAAAATCACGTTTACGTGAATCGCAGTCAGGCCAAGGCCAAACGCCTTCACAAGCGCCCGCGGCTGAAGCTGCCAGCGAATAAGCATCATCAAGAAATAGAAAAAGGGCGCACGCTTTACAGGGTGCGCCCTTTTTATTTGTCTTCTACAGGGAGGGGTGTCCTCAGTTAGTTTGATGGCGAGCGCATGCTGTCGATCAGGATCTGCGCCACCTCAGGGCGTGTAAACTCGATCGGTGGCACTTCGCCACGGCTCAAGAGTTCGCGCACTTTGGTGCCGCTCAGATTAACCTGTGTTTCGGGCCCGCCCGGCGCGGTTTTGTTCGTGGCCATCGTACCCGTGGTCTTTGAAAAGAACGCGTTGTCATATTTGAGCGGCGTGATGCCAAGCTCTTGCGCGGTGAACTCGTTAAAAAGCGCCTGCGCGTCGTAGGTGCCATAATAACTGCCCACACCTGCATGGTCGCGCCCAACAATAAAATGCGTACAGCCGTAGTTCTTGCGTGCAATCGCATGAAAAATGGCCTCACGTGGCCCAGCATAACGCATTGCGGCTGGATACACCGAGAGCAGCACGCGCTCTTTGGGGTAATAGTGACTAATGAGTGTTTCGTAACAACGCATGCGCACATCGGCCGCAATATCGTCAGATTTGGTTTCGCCCACCAACGGATGAATCATGAGCCCGTCGACGATTTCAAGCGCGCACTTGGTAATGTATTCATGGGCGCGGTGAATCGGGTTGCGTGTCTGAAATCCGACTACGGTTTTCCAACCCTTCTCTCGAAAATACGCGCGCGTATGTGCTGGATCTTTGCTGTATGCAGGGAAGGGACTTTCGCGTCGGTGTAAAAGCTGTATATCACCCGCCAGGTAAATTTCTCCGCGCTGTAGCAATGCCGCCACGCCAGGGTGTGCTGCATCGGTGGTGCGGTAAACTTTTTGTGCTTCAACTTCACGATCTGGCGAAAACTTCTCGCTGAGATCCAAGACTGCACAAATCGTTCCGCTTTCATCACTCAGCGCCACCTGCGAGCCCTCTTTGAGCGAACTGGCCACTGCGTGGGTCACTTGCAAACAAACAGGTACCGACCACGGCGTGTCGTCCGACAAACGCATGTTGTCTACAACGCTGCGATAATCGCTTGATGCGAGAAATCCGCGTAGCGGTGAAAAGGCGCCCACTGCGATCATTTCAAGATCACTTTGTGCACGGTCATCGATCACAACACGTGTCATCGATTGCGCGCGTTCTAGTAGGGTCTCGCGTTCGTCGGCGTCAAGCGTGCGATTCACCAGTACGCCGCCGTGGGGTTTAATAGACTCGTATTCTTCAGACATTAAGCAGTACTCCTTGTGCGTGTTTTACTCGACAATTACAAATTTGGGTAAAAAGGCGCCGATCCTGTGCTGGGTGTTTCAAAACTGCGTTCCTGATCATCACGAGTCCGTAGCTTCCACACCGTTTTGTGTAAAAGCGCTCGCCCTTTGAGCGTGACTCCGTCGACAATGACCGCGGTCGGCAGTTGCATATGAATGGCCTGCGTAGGGCACACTTTCACACACGCGGCGCAATCCCAACACTCGCGGTTGTCGCGAATGATCGCTTTGCGCGACGGGGTTAGCAACATCAGGTCGCCCGGGCAATCGCGTACACACATTGCCTCGTCGGCAGTTCCGCAACCGTTACACGCCTCGTGATCAACGTGGATGCCCATGTTAAATGCCCTCCATATGTCGAACCATCCCGCCATCTTCAAGCGGCGGTAATACCGGATCGATCGCGGTGCGTACCACGGGTCGTTCAATAATCTCAATCTGACCTTCTGCGCTACGACGGCTGTTGACAAACACCATCCAGCGCTCGTCGTCGCGTTCGGGAAAATCCAGGCGCTCTTGATAACAGTGCCAACGGGTCTCGCGGCGATATTGCATGTGCTGGACCAAGTGCTGCGCGACAAGCACTCGATCGATCACTTCATGCGCCAACATCAAATCGTGCGCGCTCTCGACACTTAGTTCCGAAAGTTCTTCGGCAAGGCGCTCAAGATGCATTTGGGCCAACTCCAGCTCGCCCTGCGAATATCCATACGCACTCGAGATGCCGCCTGCGTACTCATCCATGATTTTTTGTAAGCGCTCTTCAAGATCGCGCGGTCGCAAGCCTGTGCGTGGAGTACAAGGGGCAACAACGCGCGCATGCTCACGCGCTTGTTCATCGGGGATAACCCGCTCAGCCTTGATGTCTTGTGCGTATGCAATCATGTCGCGCACCGCAATCACCGCTTCAGCCCAAGCACCTGAGGCATACTTTTTAGGGCAACCCCCCGCGACATCGCCCGCTGCCCACAACCCCTTGAGCGTTGCCTGACGTTTGTCATCAACCCAAAACCCGCTCAAACCGTGCCCACCCACTACAACGGGCTCGCCACCGGTAATCTCAACCGGCGCCATCGAGCCACCGTGCCGAGCATAATACGCTTCATCCGCCATCAGCATCGCCGCAGGCGGTGACATGGACAAATACGAGGTAATGGTGCCCTCAAGCTTTTTGGGGTCGACGCCTCGCACATCCAGATAACAAGGCCCGCGCCCCGCGCGTCGCTCAAGCAAGGTTGCGTATAGCCGATCCTGCGTCGTCATTCGTTCGGCACCCAGGTGTTGATAGTACTTTTGCAAGTACGCTTCACCACGCGCGTTGATTTGTTTAACGCCAAGCCACTGTGCAATTTCACCTGTGGGCGCCACAGCATCTTTAATGCGCAGCGGAATAAAACGAAACTCAAGCGAGGTCATCTCGGCGCCCGCGCGCAGCCCCATCGCCAACCCTGCGCCGGTATTGTAGGGCGAATACCACATGCGGTGTGAGGCAAGCCCCGGGTTTGCGGGTCGATAAAGACCCGACGCACCGCCCGTACATACCAAGGTCGCTTTGGCGCTGACTGCATAAAACGTAGCGTCGCGCACACTGAAGCCATAACAGCCAACCACCTGCTCACCTTTGAGCGCTAGGTTGGTGACGTTGACTCGGTTGAGTACGGTAACGCCGGCGGCCTCAACGCGCTTTCCAAGAATCGGTTTGATGCGCTCGCCAAAGATCTTAATCGACGCACGCCCGCGTCGTAGCGGACGCCCAAGTTCATCGCGTGGAATAGGTAGGCCCCACGACTCAACGCGTTTCACTTGAGCATTAACCTCAGCTGCCATGCTGAGCACCAAGTCGTCGCGCACCACGTCATGCGCATCGCGCTGCACGTAACGCAAGAACGACTCGGGCGTTTCACCCGGGTTTAGATAAGCGTTGATCGCGCTGATCCCTGCGGCAAGACACCCGCTGCGATAGATGTGCGCCTTTTCGATCACCACAATCTTCAGGTGCGGTGCTCGCTCCTTGGCCTCAACGGCGGCAACGCAGCCCGCCGCACCCGCGCCAATGATCAATAGATCACATTCAAGCTCGCAAATGCGTTGTGTGCCGCTTGCGCTCATCGCACCTCAAGCCGACTTTCAATAAAGTTATTTGTGCCGGGCTGGTGTACCCAAAGTTTATGGTCGATGGCTTTGCCGTTAATCACGCTGACGACCAAAAATGCGCAAGGCCACATCAGCTGATTTTCGTTGGCAAAGGTTGCCGCATCCTCAGCAGAAAAATAGGACCCCGCGTCACAGTGTGAATGGTAAATGACTTTGATCGGTTCATGCTTTTGCGCATGTTCATCAAATGTCTTTTGCGCACGCAGCTCATCGATCTTGAAATATTCCTTCGACGTACGAGGAAAGGTTTCCGGGTCCAGCGCGTGGTACTTGTCGGCAAGATTGCTCTCCCACTGGATGCCGCTTAGTTCGCGTGGTGCGCCGCTGGGTCCAAAGATGTACCCACAACATTCGCTTGGGTAAGCACCCTCGGCATGCATGTTGATCGCATGCAGCAAGTCTTGATCGATGATCAAATTGCCCGCAATCCAGGGATATGTGTCTCGCTCAAACCCTTTTTCAATTGAATGACTCATGTTGATGTTCACTTTATGGTTACCAGTCGTAATGACGCTCCCACCGCATCGGCGCAAAGTACCGATCACCGCGATCACACGCGATAGTCACAATCGTGCCTTCTTGAATTTGCTTGGCAAGTTTGATCGCCCCATACACGTTGGCGCCAGTGGAATGGCCCACATGTAGGCCTTCCTCTGCTGCGAGTCGATCAGCCATTTGCCAACCATCTTCGGTGCCAACCGCCATCATGGCATCAGGTAAACTCGCGTCATATATCGCGGGCACCATCGAGCTTGGCATGTGCTTAAGTCCCTCAAGACCATGCAAAGCCTCGGCAGGCTCAACGCCCACGCATTGAATGTCTTCGCGGTAACTTTTAAGCCCACGCGTCACGCCCATCAAAGTGCCTGAGGTGCCCACTCCCGCGACGAAATGCGTGAGTTGCGCGCCCAACGCATCAATGATTTCACGCGCGGTTCCTAGTTCGTGGGCTTTGGGATTGGAAGGGTTGGAGTACTGGTCAGGGTAAAAATAACGATCAGGGTTCTGTGCAACAAGTTCGCGGCAGTGTCGAATAGCGCCGTCACTGCCTTCCATCGGATCGCTAAACACCAATTCTGTACCAAAGGTGCGCGCGATGTCTTTGCGCGCCTGCGATACGTTGGCTGGCATTACCAGCGTCACCGGTATGCCAAGGGCAGCACCAAACATCGAATAGGCCACGCCCGTGTTACCGCTGGTCGAATCGATCAGTGTTTTACCTTGACTCAAGCGCCCATCAGCAAGCGCATCTTGAATCATTTTTAGGGCCGGGCGATCTTTAACCGAACCCCCGGGGTTGGTGTACTCAAGTTTCAAGTACACATGAACCTTGGGCACATCTCGACCAACATGCCTCAGACGCACGAGCGGCGTATGGCCGACCGCATCGATCACCGACGCAAGTTTTTGGGCTCTGGCGTTCACGCCACGCACGCGCTATCGGTTGCCGCCAGCGATGGCAGGCACGATGCTGATCGAGTCGCCATCTTTGAGTTCAGTCTTAAGGCCCTCAAGGAAGCGAATATCTTCTTCGTTGGCATAGATATTAATAAAGCGTCGCACGCCTTTTTCATCGCATAAACGCTCGCGAATGCCCGGATGGGCTTGTTCAAGTTGTGCAATGACGTCTTCAACGGTTTTACCCGATACCTCAACTTCATCCTTGCCAGCGGTGAGGGTGCGTAAGGGTGTGGGGATGCGAACTTTTATAGCCATGGTGTTCCTTTGGTTTGGTTTTAGCTGAAGTACTCGTCGAGACTAAAATAGCGCTCGCCAGTGTCGCAAAGCACTGTGACAACGCATTGCGTTGGTGGCAGCTTGGCCGCAATTTGGCTCGCGACGAACACATTGGCCCCCGCGCTGATGCCCACCAGTAAACCTTCTTCGCGCGCTAAGCGTTTTTTAGTTTGGTACGCGTCGTTGTCGGATACCGTGATTATCTCGTCGACCACGTTGCGGTCAAATGTCTTGGGCACAAACCCGGCACCGATGCCTTGAATTTTGCTTGGGCCCGGTTCGCCGCCACTTAGCACGGGGCTTGCAGCAGGCTCGACCGCGACAATCCGCACCTTTGGGTTGGCCTTCTTCAGCGCGGCGCCCACGCCACTGACCGTGCCGCCGGTGCCGACCGCTGCCACAAACACATCGATGCCATGATCGCCAAAGGCTTCGATCAACTCAGGCCCGGTGGTCGTGCGATGCACGTCAGGATTGGCCGGGTTCTCGAACTGCATTGGCATGTACGCGCCGCGCTTTTTGACGACCTCTTGTGCTGCTTCGATGGCGCCCATCATCACGTGTTCAGCGGGCGTCAAAATAATCTCAGCGCCATAAGCTTGTAAAAGTGCTCGTCGTTCAAGCGACATGCTCTCGGGCATCGTCAGCACAAGAGGGTAGCCCTTGACCGCACATACCACCGCGAGTCCGATACCTGTGTTACCACTGGTGGGTTCAACCACTGTCATACCAGGTTTGAGTTTGCCGCTCTTTTCGGCAGCCTCGATCATCGCCAGCCCAATGCGGTCTTTAACCGAGCCGCCCGGGTTCATATGCTCGGCTTTTCCCCAGACTTGTGCACCTGTTGTGCTTGCAATCTTATTGATGCGCACGACCGGTGTACGACCAATGAGTCGAGTAACTTCGCTAAAAAGTTTTGTTGGCGGCGTTTCGCTCAGATCTGTTTTGGCCACTATCTCACCTCAGATGACATACATGTGTGCGACGTTTTTATTCTTGCGTGCGCGAATAGCGTCAGCGCGCAAACACAAGTCTTTGATCGTGACGCTATCACAACATCCTTCGATGGCCACAGAGAGTTCATGCCAAAGCAAATCGCTGACTTGTTGACCCAGTTCGCCAGGCTTTTTTTCGGATGCTTCAGGTTGAAGTTCGATGGGGCCTTCAAGTGCGCGCAGCACATCACCGATCCGAATCTTGGCCGGCGTTTCGCCAAGCTGGTAACCGCCTTGGGGTCCGCGTTTGCTAGTGACAAGGCCCGCGCGCTTCAGGTCTTGAAAGATCTGCTCTAAAAAGCGCGGCGGCACGCCCTGGCGTTCCGAGATATCTTTGATTTGTGCAGCCTGCCCCGGGTGGTAAAACGCCATATCGAAAAGCGCCTTAACTCCGTAACAACCTTTACTTGAAAGTTTCATACGCTACCCAGGCCTCAAAATATGGCCCAATTGCAAGAATATGCGTAATCCCATCGGAAATGTCAAGAACATTTGCCATACCCCTTCCAAACCCCATGGGCCGCGGCTTTTGGGGCCGATAGTCGTTGTTATCCTGTGTTTTCGCTCCTTATGATATGATGAGCGTGATGATGCCAATACGCGCTTATCGCGGGTTTCTATTATTAGGAACGTTTGCGCACCTAGGGTGGTTGCTTATTTCGTTTGGAGCTTGCGTATCGCCAAGCTCACCAAGCTCAGCGCCCGTGGAACTTTTCCTAAGCCCAGATGGTTCCGACACCGGTGATTGTAATAGCAAACAACCATGCTCGCTCGCAGGAGCGCTCGCTCAAGCGCACATCGTCAATCAGTATGTGACGCGTAACGTCACCTTCACGCTTAAGGGTGGAACTTATGAACTCGCTCAACCCTTCGAGCTGAAGGGAGAGCTGGATTCGGGGCATCTAGGTAGCGAACTCGTCATTCGTGCGGCAGAGGGCGAAACGCCCCTCCTGAGCGGCGGTACGCGTATCTCGGGTTGGCGTAAAGACACCACCCGCGCCGACCTGTGGGTCGCAGACACCGCAGCTGGAATGAAAATCCGTCAGCTTTTTATCAACGGCGCGCGCGCCGTGCGCGCACGCACGCTTGATTACCCCGCCGGTTACGTAAAGAGCGCCAAGGGTTACACCGCACCGAACGCAACACTCGCTTCGTGGGGCAATCCCGATCAAATCGAGGTGGTAAGTATCAGTGGCCCACGCATGTTTCGCTGTGGCGTCCAAAGCATAGTCACCACCGCAATTACGGTCAAACCAGCATGCTGGGACTTAGCGCAAACACGCTTTATTCCCAGTGCCGACGATGGTGTTGGGCCCTTGGCGTGGATCGAGAATGCATTCGAGCTCTTGGATCTGCCCGGCGAGTGGTACCATGATTCAGTCGCCAACAAGATATATTATTCGCCGCGCGCCGGCGAAATGATGGACAGCGCCGAAGTCATCGCTCCAACCACTGAAACGCTCATCAAGTTAACGGGTACCAGCGACGAGCCTATCCACGATATCACCCTACAAGGCCTCACCTTCAGCTATTCCGCTTGGACGGGTGCGATGAACGATCAGGGTTATGTCGGTTGGCACGGTGGCACGTATTTGTCAGGCGCACCAGCGACGGCAACGTATGAAAGCATTCCGGGCGCACTCGATTTGAGCTACGCACAAAAAGTCAAAGTAGAAAAGTGTCAGTTCAAGCAGCTTGGTTCAACAGGTGTCAATATCGGTCGCGGCAGTCAGAATAACAGTTTCGTTGGCAACGTGTTTGCCGATATTAGCGCGTCGGCCATTCGCGTTGGAAACGCAAACTTTCCCAGCGAAGACAACGAACGCGACATGACCGAAAATAACACGATTCAAAACAATAATATCACCGACATCGCGCGCGACTACTACGATCATGCTGGTATTTCGGTTGCCTACGCGCGTTCAACAACCATCGATCACAATCGACTCCATCGCCTCTCGAGTTGGGGCGTGCATTTGGGCCCAGGCATTAGTGCCGATGCCACTTACGCGAGCGATCAAAAGGTTACCAATAATCTTGTCAGTTACGGTTGCCTTAAGATGCCCAGTTGCGCTTTGTTATACGGGCAGGGCGTGCAACCCAACTCTATCTTCGAGGCGAACTATGCCCATAACCAGGTGTTAAGTTCCGGCGGCGTGTTCTTGGGTAAAGGCGCCAATGGGTTTATTGTTCGCGGTAACGCGTTTACCGCAACACAGTTTTGGGCAATGTTGTTGTTGAATGCAGCGCCCTATGCCAAGGGCAACGTGCTTGAGAACAACTTCACCGACCAGACCGATACATATTGCACAGCGGCGGTCAATATGGATTGCGTCGACTCAAGCCAGGGCAATAAATTTACGGGTACGGTGGTGGTGCCCGTGTTGGGTTGGAGTGCCGCTGCGATCACAGTCATGAGCCAGGCCGGGCTCCAAGACGCCTTTGTCGATTTGATTGAAACCTCATCACGCACTGAGTTCGAGTCGTACAATCAGGGTGGTCAGTCGGTTGGATATCTGGATACCACCACGCCCAATTCGGGCGCGGGCTATCGCACCGACTACGTCGACATTTATCCGAACGGAAATTTCTCAAACGGATTTGCCTGCCATCAGGTCGTCGGCGAGTGGCTTCGGTTTAATGTCGACATTTTCAAAGACGGCGCTTACCAATTTAAATACAACCTTGGAACTGCGGTAGCCACTGCCAAGTTATCCATCTACGTCGATGGCGGGTTGGTGAACACCGCGGATCTTCCTTCTACAGGCGGCTTGCAGTCGACTGCAGAGATCACCGGACCCACCATTAATTTGAAAAAGGGCCCTCATCAACTGTATTTGTTGGCTGGTGGCGCATCGGGTGCGGCGATGTATGCCGACTATTTTTCCTATACACTTATTCCCTAGCCAGCAGTGATCATCGGCCATGCCAGTGCGGTGGTCAGACGCGTTGAGCGTAGACGAAAGACATCAACAATGCGGCTGACTGCCGCACGAAGAACTAGAAAAGAGCGAGGTGCATGCTAAAACCTTTAGGCATGCGAATTAATCGCTACCACGCGCTGGCGCTGCTCAGCGCGCTCGGTGTGTCCGTCGCACCCATGTTCTTTCGTTGGGCAAATGTGTCGCCCGCAACCGCTTCGTTTTATCGCGGCGTGTATGCATTTCCTCTGCTTTGGATGCTTTCGCGTTGTGTTGAACGCAACCAAGTGCGCAGCTGGCATGCCCGAGGTTTTGGGGTGCTTGCGGGCATAAGCCTTGGCGTGTGTTTGCTTTTTTGGTATCGCTCGATCGACGCGCTTGGCGTCGGTTTGTCGACGCTCATTACCAACACGCAGGTGGTATTTGTGGCGGTGCTTGCTTGGATGATATTTAAAGAACGCACCCGTGCTGTTGCCTGGTGGTTATTGCCACTGATCATGTTAGGTGCATGGATGATCACGGGCGACAACAGCGCCGACGCAGAGTCGGCGTCTATGCTCAAGGGGCTGGTCGACGGCGTGATCGCAGCCATCGCCTCAGCCTGTACTGTGATCTTGTTGCGGCCGACAGGGGCACATGCGGGCACGCGTCTTGCCGCTACTGCGGACGTGGCTTTTGGCACCGCCTTTTGCGCTTGCACCCTTGGCGCGTTGCTCGAGGGTGGGTTTGTTTTCTCGATGTCAGGCAATGCGCATCTGTGGGTTGCGCTCACCGCACTATGTAGCCAAATCATCGGATGGTTACCTGCGATGATTGCCATGCAGCACTTACCCGCGCTAGAGGTAACGATTGTGCTTTTTACGCAACCGCTTTTTTCGATGCTCTGGGCTGTGCTCTTCTTTGGCGAACACTTTTCTTCGTGGCAGCTCGTGGGTGCACTGCTTTTGATTGTCGGCGTGGTGTTCTTTCAGCTGCTCAGCGCCCATCGAGCGTCCCTTGACGAATCACTGGCCAGCAAGTAACGTATCACCGACGAGTTGTATGGAGGCCAAATGAAGCGTACGCATATCATTGCGTTCATAGCTTGTATGTTTTACGTCAGCGCTTGCGCAAGCGCTGACGAAGGCAGCGCGTCAGGCAGCGCTGACGCGCAACACGGTGCACCGTTCAGTTACCGCGTTGAAGGGGAAAACAAGCGCTTAATTCTTAGGGGCCCGGCGCTAATCACCGACGTCACCATCGACTCAAGCAGTTTGGCCACGCATGGCATACGATTCGCTGGTTTTTCGGGGCGTCCGCACGTGAATGTTTTTGTGGCCCACGATGACGCCACGAACGACCCATGCGCGCAGGTAGGCAACCCCTTCGATCTGCATAACCCGGCATTGGTGTATCCGCTCCCAACCGTGGTGCAGACCCAAGCGGCCGGTGACGCAGCGTTTACCGACACCCCCACGACCGTGACGAACATTGCCGCCCATCAGCTTCCCGTGAAGCGCGGTGAGGTGCTTTGCGTTCACGAGGCGCATCACAAGCGTAACGGCGTCACGCATGCAGTCACCTTTAATGTTTCGGGCCTGCTGGGTTCCGATCTGGACGACGAGCTTGCCCCGCTTAGGGTCGTTGTGGATTCGGGTCAGGCGCGCTGTCAGCAGATTGAAGCTTTGGTCAACCTAGATTTTGTGATCGAAACCGTGTATGTGGCAGAGCCTGCTTGGCGCTACACAGCCACCAATCAAGCGTTGCTCATGCGCGTTGCAAGAACCAGTCCCGACCCGGCGCTTGACCCGTGCAAGGGCATTCCAGGCACCTTCATGACATGGTGTAGTCCCATTGGTAACGACTCAAACGCGTCGCACGCAGGGCAACTCTTTGCTCGACTCAATTTTATGGGCGGCTCGCGTGGCGCGAACGACGCTTACAATCCAGTGCTTAACGAGCATTTTGTGGTCGCAAGAAACCAAGCACTATGTTTGCTCGACACCATCGATGAAGGGCGTTTTAATCCAGCCGATCCCAAGTCCATTGTTTTGATTGGCCGTGCAGCAAACTTTAAACTTGATTCGCGAGCCCTATGACGCGAGCTTCGCAAGCGCGTCGCCGGTGAGGCGATACACGGTCCACTCGTCCATCGGCTTTGCGCCAAGCGCACGATAAACATTGATCGCAAGCTCGTTCCAGTTAAGGACCGACCACTCAAGACGCCCGCAATCACGTTCGAGCGCGAGCTTGGCCAAGTGTGCCAGCATCAGCCGCCCGTAACCTTTGCGACGAAACGAGGGGCGAACGTACAAATCTTCAAGATAGATGCCAGGTTTGCCAAGAAATGTAGAGAAATTATGAAAGAAAAGCGCAAACCCGACGACGCGCCCTTCATCCTCTGCAAGCACAACTTCTGCGCGCGGAGTGCTGCCAAAGAGGTTGTTCTTTAGCTGCGCTTCGGTGAATGCGACCTCGTGACTGAGTTTCTCGTATGCCGCAAGCTCTTGAATTAACTCAGCAATGGTAGTGATGTCTTCGGGGGTGGCGTTGCGAATTGTCATGACGAAACCACCTAACGTTTGTTTTGATCAGGATGCAGATAAGCACGCTGCTTGAGCGCCGCGCCCTCTAGAATACGCTCGCAAATGGCGGGGTAATCGTAGCCGGCGCTTTGCGCTGCGCGCGGGTAAAGCGATAGTTCGGTGAAACCCGGCACTGTGTTAACTTCGAGCACGTAGTGTTCGCTATCGGTGCTCAGAAAATCAACGCGAGTGAATGATGTGCCACCAATGGCAAGATTGGCAACTTCCGCCAAAGCAAATAGTCGCTTCTTGTGTTCGGCTGAAATGCTCAGCTCGGTGCTGTAGCGGCTACCACCAACGGTGTATTTGGCGGTATAATCGTAAAAAGCGCGTGTCGGCGTGATCTCGACAGCGCCCAGTGACTTGCCATCATAAAGCGCCACCGTTAGCTCACGCCCTTCGATGAACTCTTCGATGAGCGCTTCGTTGTCGAGCTTTAGGGCTTCTTCGCAACGTGTTTTAAGCTCTTCAAGGTTATTGGCCTTGCCCGCACCCAGGCTCGAGCCGCCATGACGCGGTTTTACAAACACCGGGAACGTAAACTCCGCTTGCATCGTGCCTAGCGTGCCAAGCATGTTTTTGCTGACGCTATACGCGCGCGGGGTAGGTAACTGGTAGAGCGAAAAGACCTCTTTGCTTTTGGCTTTGTCCATTGCCAGCGCACACGCAAGCACGCCAGAGCCCGTATAAGGAAGCCCCATATTCTCGAGCAACCCTTGCACACAACCGTCTTCGCCATAGGTGCCATGCAGCGCTATAAACGCGGCCTCGACATTGGCGTTTGCAAGCTCCACGCCAAGATTACGGCCGGCGTCGATATCGACGACATCGTAACCTTTGCCCTTGAGCGCATCCGAGATCGCACGTCCTGAGCGCAAGGAAATCTCGCGTTCTGGGCTAAGCCCTCCCATCAACACTGCGACGCGCTTGAACTTTGCCATGCCGTTTACGCAGGAGGTGTTTCAACCAGGTAACGGTTAAGGTAATCACCCACCTTTTCAGTGATCATGCCCTTCATGGGTCGCAGCATGAGCCCGAGGTCAACTTCAACGCGCACCTCGCTGTCGCTAACGTGAATGCGACCGTTGGCGCCGCTACGCTGAAACTCGAGCACATCGCCTGCCCACTGATATTGCACTTCGATTTTTTCCTTGAGACGCTCCGCGACGGCCTCTGCAGCTTTGCGTGCGCGCTCTTTACCTAAATTGTGTGTTTTCGTGACGTCAATGGTGGCCATATAAACGGGTTCCTAACTGCCTACTCATAGTGTTCAAGCCAGCTTTTGACAAGCGAATCGTCGAAACGCTGGGCGCTTTTCTGAAGCGAATGTTCAAAAGCACTAAAATCACCCCGTTTTATCGCTCTACGTGCTCGCTCAACCAACTTGGCGTAATGCTCAACCATCGCCGGTCCCATGGCATTGTGTTCTTGAATCTGCCGATATAACGCACTGTCGCCCGAGAGCACGCGCGCGATCACCGCCAGCTCTTGGCGCGAGTTCGGCGATGCATAACGCAGCATATCGTCGTGTGACTTGAATTCACTGGCCACCAGCTCAGCGAGCACCGCTTTGGTGAAGTGAATCAGATTCTGATGGAACGCCATCTGTTTGTCGTGGTGCTCAGGTGAAGTGTGGGTAATGCGCGCGCCATGCTTGTAAAAAATATTTTCGAATTCTTTGGCGCGCGAACGCGAGCGCTCGGTCGGTGTGAAAATAACATTTTCGCCCTTGAGCGCCGCAACGCGTGGGCCAAACACGGTGTGCATGCCTAAAACTTCAACATCGCTACGGCAAGCGCGCAGCATGGCGGCCACGGCAGGGCCTTTGATCGACGTGTTGTCGACGATGAGCGCGCCGTGACGCAAAAAGGGCGCCACTTTGCGAATGACCTTCGGCGTATCGGCGATCGGCACGTTGATCAAGACCACGTCTGAACGCTTAGCGCATTGCTCGTAAGTCAATGGCGTGCGCCGTCCACTGATCAGCACCTTATAACCTGCCGCTTCAAAAAAGCGGGTAAACCACTGACCCATCGCTCCAGTGCCGCCAACGATGCCAATCGTGTGCAGCTGCGCTTCAACAAACGCCGCTCGGGCATACGACCCAAGCGCGCGAATTTCGACATCCTCGGGATTAAGTTCGTCGGCCAGTGTGCGTAAACACGCTTGTATTCGCTCAGAACCAAGCGCGCCCTCAAGCTCAAAAAAGAATCGAAAAAGGCCGTGTTGATCAGGTCGCGAGTGAATGGCCCACATATTGATGCCATGGCGACGGCTGATCACATCGACGATGCTTTCCAAGAGGCCAATGCGATTGCGATGCGGATAAACAATCACGGCGGTTGTATTGGCTTTGCGCTTAAAAGCATCTGGGATCTGATCAGCGCGCGCTAACACCGCGAAGCGTGTTTTGTTATGAGCGATGTTGCCAATGTTACGATCAAGCACCCTGAGCCCATAACGTTCGATCGCGTTGACGCTACCGATCGCAGCTACGCTGGTGAGTCGACGCGCAGCGATATGTTCGATGGCACCGCTTGTGCTGCTGGTCGCCACCCGCTCGCTGTTTGCAAAGTGTTTTTGTAAATATCGTGAACATTGCGCGAGCGCCTGATCCTTAGACCATACTTGTGAGATGTGCTTTGCAGCAGGCAGTGCGCCAAGTGCGTGTTCGATGGGTCGCACCATCATGCCGCAAAGCGCCACCTTTGGAACATGTTGCCAAAGTAAATCGAGCGTTTCGTTGACGGGGCCCTCAATAATGTTCTCAAATGGCACCACAGCGAAGGCCACGCGACCACGCGCCACTTGTTCAAAAGCGTCTTGGATACTGGCCGCGGCTCGAAGTTTTGTGTCCGCAAACGCATAGGCCGCGGCCTCGTGGCAATGGCTACCTTGGGGCCCTAAATACGCGATGCTGAGCTTGGATGGGCGACTTTTGGGCATGTTTTGCAAGGAATCTATCACACCAACGCCTACAAAAGTATAGGAAAAGATTGCGCTGTATCTTGCATGACTAAACGTATGAGCCATGTTAAAACCATGGCTTCGCGGATAACGTGCGCAAAGATGAGTACCGGCGCTTGGGCGCTGTTCTTATGTTTGGTAACCGAGCTTGTGTCGTGCGAACAACGCACAGCCAGCGCCGACAATATTCCAGCCTTTGAGACTACCGACACATTGCTAGACGAGGAAGTCCCATCTGGATGCCCTTGGACATGGATCCGCGACAGCGACTATCAATGTCGCCAAGATCATGTCGAGCCATTGATATCAAGTTATTGTCGAGGCTTACAACCCGAGTTTCTCATCGAGATTCTACGCCGAACCATTGCAAGCGATGTTGCCGACGAAGAGACGCTTGCACGCTACGGTGTATTGGGCACGCTTGACAAGGGAGATGAGGCGTTGCTGAGTAAGACCATCGACGATCACTACTGGCAATATCTTGTTGAACTTTACGCCCATGAGGTTCACGGTTCCGAAAGTCCTCTGACGGACGATGTCTATCGCACTATTAAGAAAGCCATCGTCGCAGCCAATCCGGACTACTTGCCGCCGCTATTAATCTACAATCACGATGCAGCAGTGATCAATATTACGATGACGCGTCGTGCTATTTCAACGCGCAGTCAAATGATTGTCAATCGACTCACGCGCATCAATATTAGCCCAAGCGGTATTCACAGCGTAACGTTACGCAGCGCGCGAGATGGTGCGATCGCTGACGATTGTGACAAGCAGGTCAAAAGCTTCGCCGAGCGCTTTTCCGCGGACCTTCGTAACGAGATCGATTTTTGGTGTAAGGCCTATCTCAACTCGCAAAACCCTGATTTTTGGGCGCACTGATGCTTCAGTATTGTTCCCTGTTTATATGGCGGCGATTTGATAGAGCGTGCCCTCGGTAAAACCTCGCTTGCGATAATAGTCCCGTGTTCCCACTGCTGAAATGACCGCAAGGCGTCCATAGCCATGACTGCGCGTTAGTTCTTTGGCGTATTCGATGAGCTGGGCACCAAGTCCTTGATGTTGTGTCGCTGCGTCGCGGCGTTCGTTGAACCCAAGCGCTGGGCCGTACACATGCAGTTCGCGTATAATCGCGCATGAACTAAGTTCTTCGAGCGCGGTATGTGTCACCGTGTGCGTTGTTGGAAGGCATAAACGCAGAAACGCGGCGATTCGATCGTGCTCGTCGACCCACTCGATAAATACTTCCTTGCTTACCGATGTTTCGTAAGATGTCTTTTTGAGTGTCAGCGCAGCACCCGGTCGGTTATTGCGGATTTCGCGTGCACGAATATCGTTTGCGCAAAGACCACGCGCCCTTAGCGAGGCTTCGGCCAACTGACGCAGGTTGCTCGTCGTGTTGCCAACAACGATGTCGCCCGACGGAATGTCACGGATCACACGTGACAAACGACAGTAACGCGGCGTGGCCAGAAGCACATGCTCAATCACATCGGTAAGTGTTGTGTGATCGTAAGGCTGCCATTCTTTGCGCAAATAGAACTGCATGAGCTCTGCGCTTTCGATCAGACTGCAGGGGTAGGCCTTAAGCTCGTCAGGACGAAAGCGCGGATCGGCAAAAAGTCGATCAAAGTCATCGCGGTCGCTCGCGGCTGTTGCGCCCAACAGGTTAGGCATCCAGTGCGCTTGAATCTTGAACCCGGCGCGCCTGAGCCACGCAGTGGCTTGCGCCGCCATCGCCACATCATGGCCGCGCTTGTTTTGGGTCAGCACGTCGTCTGACAAACTTTGATAGCCAAGCTGCACTTTGGTGCACCCTAGACGCCTGAGCTTCACCACTTCGCTTAAGGTGATTTCGTCAGGACGTGTTTCCAGCGAAAGACCAACACACCGGCATGCGCCCCTTTCGTTGTTCAGCTGACTCTGTTCAACCTCCTGCCAAGTGGCCTGCTCCCAATCGCTCGTGAGGGCGCCAAGCGCGCGCTGCAGGGTGTGAGAGACACGATGATTGTACGTTTCGCCGGATGCGTTCGTGCTGAAGTTGTGCTCCCAATCGGTCATGTCGAGCTTGTGCAGCTCTGCCTCGCTACGGCGGTCAACGTGAGCGCCAAAATCGTTCATTGCGTCAAAGCAGCGCTTGATAAACCAGCGTTGATAACGTTCGGGGTACGCCGACCACGTGCCGCCGAGCACAATCAGCTCAATCTTGTTGGTGGGGTGCCCCGTCGCATGAAACACGTTGAGGCGACCCCAAGTCTGCAAATAGGGGTCAAAGCCATTGTCTTCTGCGCGCTGCGCACCCGGCTCGTCCGACAGATAGCTCTTGGGCATGCGCACGTCGTTGGGACAAAAAACGCATTGTCCAGGGCAGGGGTACGGTTTTGTAAAAACAGTGACAGGCGTCACACCGCTGAGCGTGCGCACCGGGCGCATTCGGATCAGCTCGGCAAATCGTCCTTCACTGATCGCAAAAGGTGCGCGCCGATGCAGTTCGCGAAAGCCTCGCAAAAGTTGGCTTCTAGAAAATAGCCCATGGTCCCCTCGTGGATGGCGTGTGAGGATGCGACGCAGCGTGTTTGGTGCAAGCGTCTGTTCCGAGTTTGCCGATGCCACGACGATATCGTCCAACACAGCCTTAAGCGCGTCGTGTTCAACGGACACATTCAGGTGCGTGGACGGTGGGGTTTTGCGGCGTGCGGGCACTGCTTTCACCCCCGGGTCTAGCACGTTGGGCGGTCGCGCTTCCAGGGTATGTGTTCACGTTATGCATCTTGTTCTCGTTTAAGCCGATTCATAAGCGTGGGTATGATTTTTGCTTCATTTTTTAAGAAGAACTTATGCCATTGCCTAAGCAATTCGAATTTAGTGCCTTTGCATTAACCGTCTTTTTTCTTGCTTGCCAGGCGAGCAACCCAGCGACTGAAAAACCGTCATATGTGACGTATGTACCTCAAGACTGGGTTTTTCCGTCGCCGTCGCCGAACTTTTGCCCTGTCGAGATTGAGGCCAAAAGAACAGGCCTATGTCTGAAAGAGGTTCACTACTATCCCATAGGAGCGTGCGACAATTTTTACTTGAGCTACGCCCGCGCGCTAGCCTCGCGGCACAGCAATATCGTGGCTCAGCTTGCTAGAAATCACGACATCGACTCCGAGAATATTACCGAGATTATCGATGCGCTCGCGTCTAATATGCCCGATAACATGTTTTTCAGTATTCCGGCGACGCGTAACGCAAACATCGAATGGCAATGTGGCATCAATACCTTTTACGATGCCATCGAAGTCGCCACATTCTACTCGGTCGGTAAGGAACAATCAACAGTCGCTGACGAAGACAAACAATGCACGGAAGAAGCCGAACTTGAGGTGCTTGATGCACACTTAGTCAATCCTTGCGTTGTGCTACTTGAAGAACTCGCCCAAAACTACCGTTTCTTTTGTCCCGAGACGCCGACTTATAACGGTTGGTTGAATTAGACACAAGAGTATCATGCGTAATCCGTAATAGGCTGTGTGATGGGGTATAACGGTTCCCTTGTTCACATCTTCTGAGGGTTATGACCCTCACTACAGTGACATTGAACAGGGCGCTAATCGCTGATAGTCAACCTTTTCGCTATTGATTGGGCTTGCGTGCGTGTACGCACAGGTTTTTAGTGTCGCTGCAAAAACATTGGCACGGTTGTTGCTTATACGCTGCTGAGTGGGGTTGGGGAGCAGCCTCATGGCTTACACTTAGCTTAGACGCAGATGGCTTAGGTTGGTTTGGTTTTCTTAGCAGGTTTGAGTATGCATAACGTAGCCAGCTCCTTTTGAGCAAACCCTGCAGCGCGATTTCTCCTTACGCGCTGCAGGGTGCTCTGCTTTGAGTTCTGAAGAACAAAAGTAGCCGTAGTCATTTTGACCCATGGTGAACATCTCAGCACTGGCGACCAACGAACGTTCAGCTTAAGGTCAAGCGAATGCGCCACGAAAACGCTCTTGCGCTTCGACAGCTCAACCGTTCGTTCTATCAACAACACGCACCAAGCTTCGATCAAGCTCGGCGCTATGCGTGGCGTGGTTGGACGCGACTATTGCCATTCTTGCGCGCACTGACCCTAAAGCACCGGCCTGTGCGTCCGCTTAGGGTGCTTGATTTGGGCTGTGGCAACGCACGTTTCTTTGGCTTCTTGGTAAATGCTGGGGTACCGATCGACTACGTGGGGGTCGACGAAAGTTCGGCGCTTTTGGCGTTAGCGCATAAGAACTGCCAGGCGGTGCTCAAAGATCAAGGCAAGCGTGCAGCGTCAAGGTTCGCCTTTGTGCAAGCCGACGTGCTGCAAGATTGGCAAGCGCTCCGCCTAGACAACTTAGACACCGCATATGATCTGATCGTGGTGTTTGGGCTATTGCATCACGTGCCTGGGGCAGTTGCGCGCATGCGCTTGGTAGCAGCGCTGCCGGCGTTGATTGCCGAGCATGGGATCTTGTGTCTCAGCTTTTGGCGCTTTGCACAAAGTCAGCGCGTACGTGAGCGCATTCTGCCATGGGCGCACAGCGATTTGCCCATGAACGAACATGACGCAGAGGTGGGCGACTTTCTAGTGCAATGGGGGCAACGTTCAACGGGGGCAATGCGCTACTGTCATTCGTTTTGCGATGAAGAGATTGAAGTGTTGCGTAATATTGCTCGTCACGTCACCGGGGCGACGATGCGCGAGATTGCACACTATTCCGAGCTGTCAGGTCAAGTAGAGCGGGATACCGCGCACAACGACTATGTTGTGCTAACTCGAACGAATGAGGGTCATTTTTAGGCGCTTTTTGCTGGATTGATCATGCGAAGCCAGCTATTGTTTCAGACATGTTTACGCATTAACGTTTGCCATATGAGGGGGTGGGATATGACGTTAGCAACATCGCGTCGCCTGAAGCTCGACACCAATCGCTTGCCTATCTTTGGTTACCTTCAATCTAAGTATATGACCTATATTGTACGCGCTTTTCTTTGCTTGATGGTGCTTGGCTCAAGTCGTGTTGACGCCTTTGATCCATCAGGCAATCCAGCCACTGAGTCAGGTCGAGCGAGCATTTCGCCGATGCGTTTTGGTGTAAATAAGCCACCCGCTGAGCGCCCCGTGCCGGTATGTCATTTTGGTGGACATTGCATCAAACTAAAAAACTTTGCTGTTGAAGTGATGATTCGCCCCTATGGGCGCATCAAAGCATGGGTGCGGGGCAAGAAGGGTGAAGCCATCGATACAAGCGCCATCACACTGACGGTCACTGCGCGCGCGAGCGATAAAGCAAGCCATCCAGTTGCGGTGCGTTGGGATCCAGCCAAAGCCTGGTTTACTGGCTACGTGCCCGGCAAGCTGCACATTGTGTCAGGACCCATCAAAGTGAATGTGAAGGGGTTCGGTAAGAATGAAAGCGCAAGCCTTCAAGCATCGATTACGCCGCGCGCCCATCGCGGTGGCGTGGTAATCGCAGCAGGGCCACAAGCATTTGAAGTGCTTCCTTATGCGCAGGGGCGTATCGAGGCGTACTTGATCGATCTGCCGGCGTCGCGCGACCCGGCTGCCATTAAACCCAAAGTTACGCTTAGTGACCCCATGGGTAAACCAGTGAATGTAACGCTAGCGTACAGCGAAAAACACCGCATGTACTTGGGCAGTGCGAACCCCGGCGAATCGTTTGGTACCGGTCCTGTCGAACTTGAGGTGAGTAACGGCAAGCAACACTTCTGGGGCGCAGTGGCAGCGGCCAAAGCGATTCCCTCCGCAGACATGAGCGGCTGGCCGGTGATCGTGGGTCCTTATTTTGTTGAACTGTCGCGCAATAAAAAGGTTTTGGTCGCGATGGTGCGTGATGCCAAGGATCGTACCGTGTCAACCAAAGACATTCACGTCGAGTTAGATCTGTTTAACACGCGCGAGGAAGAAGAAGCCGACGACATCTACTCGCTGGTGTTGAAATGGAATCCAGAGCGCGTACGTTTTGATGCAGTGCTGCCCGATACCTTTGTCGACTTCGCCTGGTGCAAGGTAAAAGTACAAAAACTCGGCGTCGATCCAACCAAGCAACAAGAGACATTGTGGCGTGGGTCGATTCAGGTACGCGAATAACGCTGGCTATTTCTTCTTTTTTGAGCGGAGCAAGAGCAGATGTTCGTGACGCGGCAATCGACTAATCCAGTTGGGGCGCGGCTGTGCGGCTTTGGCGATAACCTGTAGACCCACTTGATTGGCCAAATGCTCAACATGTTCGTCGGCCGGAATGCGTCGGCCGCGTAGCTCTGCATCGCCGATGACCATCACCACCGATCCGTCGCGATGGATGCAATCGCTGATGGCGCTGAGCGTACGAAAAAGCTGTTCGTCCCAAACCTTGAGCCCAAGCTCGCTCACTTCGCGCCGCGAACCAAGCTCGTGTTCAGCCCAGGCGCGGTCTGCCAAGCGCAGCCACGCTTGGCTACGCGCGTGGTGCTGCGAATAGTTATACGTCGCGCCATAGGGTGGCGAGGTGATGATCAGCCCCACCTCGCGGTAACGCCGGTGCAGTTTGTTGGCCAAAAAGCGAATATCACACTGCAGCAGCTCGGGCTCCGCGTAACGCCCGCGCGCAAGCTTCTCAGCTTCGCCCCAGGCTTCAACCAACTGATGGCCTTTGCGTAAGAAGAACTCACTTACGAGCCCTTTGCGAATGCGTTTTTCGACCATGTCCTGCGACGTGTCGGCCCGTTGTTTCGAAAACTTAACTAGAATCGACGAGAACACGATTTCGAGCACGCGCTCGAGCATGGGATTGCCCACCTTATGGATTTCGTCAAAAAGGCCAGACAGTTCAAGCAAAACGTGTGGGCCATACCAACGTCGCTCAGCCTGTGACACAGGTACTTTTGGCGACACACGTTCGCGTACGCGTTCAAGTGAGCGTTCGGTGACCTCATGAAAAACCTTTAGGGCGCGCTTGCGTTGCTCTTCGGTCGTGCTCAAGGTTTTTACGTGTGCGATGCGCAGCGCAAGCGGATGAATATCAACGCCGAGCGACGGACGCCCTGCAATAGCGGCTTCAAGCAAGGTGGTGCCGCTGCCGCAAAAAGGATCCAAAATCGCAGGGTTGGGCACGTCAAGTTCAGTGATCAACGTGCGCGCAATGATCCAATGCATGCGGCCGGCATATGGGTGAATGCCATGATTCAGAAGGTTGGGGTCAGTGCGACTCGCTTCGTCGAACGCGCGCGCGAGCAGTTCGGAAAGGTTGCTGCTTCCGGTTTTTGTCACCGACCCGCCGATATTCGACAACGCCTTTCTCATCGCTGTTGACTATATCAGTTCGGCAAGCGATTGCTTTAAAAGCGTTGCAATCCCGAAATAACAATAAAAACAGATTCATCGACAAAATGTTTGACAGGCCTCGGGGAGCATGGCAAAACATATGTGCGTTAACTCACTGAATATGATCTCTACCCCTAAACAACCACTTCTCAAGCTCCTTCAGGGCTTGCTCCTTATTTCAAGGGGCGCGCGAGGTGGGTCTCAGTAGTTGATTGTAATAAGTGTTGTGAGCCCACCTTGTCAGAAGCAGGTGGGTTTTTTTTTAGCCGCGTCGACGCGGCACGCCGCAGGGCGTATGAGCAAAGAAAGAAGGAAGGTTGATCATGAAGGTACTTACAACAAAAGACGCGAACTTGGATGCAGTGAAAGATCTGCCCATCGCGGTGATTGGTTACGGCGCACAAGGTCGCGCGCAGGCGTTATGCTTCAAAGACTCGGGTCTTAATATCACCGTGGGTGTGCGTGAGAACGGCCCCTCGTGGAAACAAGCCCAAACCGATGGTTTAAAAGTCGCCACCGTTGCCGACGCCGCCAAGAACGCTGAACTTGTGCACGTGTTGATCCCCGACGAGTGTCACAAAGAAGTATACGACAAAGACATCGCGCCTTTCATGAAACCTGGAAAAACACTTTCCTTTTCGCACGGCTTTAGCATCGTCTATGGACGCATTGTGCCGCCCGACGGCGTCGATGTGATTTTGATGGCGCCCAAATCACCCGGCACCGAAGAGCGCAAAGCCTTCGTTGAAGGTTTCGGCGTGCCAGGTTTAATCGCCATCGAAAAAGATCATAGCGGCAAGGCCCGCGCCCGCGCGTTAGGCTTGGCGCATGCAATGGGGCTCACGCGCGCAGGTGTGCTCGAGTGCACCTTTAAGCAAGAAGCCTATGAAGACTTATTTGGTGAACAAGCCGTGCTTTGTGGCGGTACCGCTGAGTTAATCAAAGCTGGGTTCGAGACCTTGGTGGAAGCGGGTTATCCACCCGAGATGGCCTATTTCGAGTGTTTGCACGAGCTCAAGCTGATCGTCGATTTGATCTATGAGGGTGGCTTGACGCGTATGTGGGATGTTGTGAGCAATACAGCCGAGTACGGCGGGCGTACAGTGGGACCAAAAATTGTGACCAAAGAGACGCGCGCCGAAATGAAAAAAGTGCTCGCACGCGTGCACGACGGCAGCTTTGCCAAGGACTGGATGAGCGAATACGAGCAGGGTTTGCCCAATTTGAAGCGCATGCGCGAAGAAGAAGCCAAACACCCAATCGAAGTGGTCGGTAAAGAAGTTCGCGCACTGTTTCAGCGAAAGAGCGTATAATCTAAGGAGAAGCCATGACCGAGCCAGTACAGATCAAAATCTTCGACACCACCTTGCGCGACGGCGAGCAGTCGCCGGGGGCCACCATGACCCTCGAGGAAAAGCTTCGTATCGCCAAGAAACTCGAAGAGCTCGGTGTGGACGTGATCGAAGCCGGCTTTCCCGCGGCTTCGCCTGGTGAACTTGAATCGGTGCGCCAAGTTGCGTCGGTGATCGTTAACGCAGAAGTCGCGGCCCTGTGTCGCACGCGCGAAAAAGACATCGACGCCGCTTGGGCCGCGCTCAAAGATGCAAAACATCCGCGCATCCATACCTTCATCGCCACCAGCGATTTGCACCTTGAGTATAAGCTCAAAATGTCGCGCGCCCAGGTGCTCGACGAAGTGCGGCGCGCGGTAAAGTATGCCAAGTCGATGTGCGCAAACGTCGAGTATTCCGCCGAAGACGCGACGCGTAGCGACATCACGTTCTTGATGGAAGTGGTCGCTGCGGTGATCGAATCAGGCGCCACGGTGGTAAACCTACCCGACACGGTGGGCTACACGACACCCGACGAATATAAGAAAATCATCGGCGAAGCGGTGCGCATCGCAAAGGGTCGCGCGATCATTTCTGCGCACTGTCATGACGATTTAGGCCTTGCGGTGGCCAACTCGATTGCAGCCGTACAAGCGGGTGCACGCCAAGTCGAAGGTTGCATCAATGGTATCGGTGAACGCGCGGGCAACGCAGCGCTTGAAGAAGTGATCATGGCGCTGCGCACACGCCGTGATGTGTTGGGCGCCGACACCAAGATTAACACCAAGCTGCTTGCGACCGTGAGCCGCATGGTGAGCGACGCCACCGACATCTTCGTGACGCGCAACAAAGCCATCGTCGGTAAAAACGCGTTTGCGCATGAAGCGGGTATTCATCAACACGGCATGCTGCAAAATCGCGACACCTATGAAATCATGCGCCCAGAAGACGTGGGTGTGGCCGAGACGAGCCTTGTGCTTGGTAAACATTCGGGTCGCCATGCGCTGCAAGACAGGCTTAAGGTGCTTGGTTATCAGCTGAGCAAAGAACAAGTCGACAAGGTGTTTGAAGAGTTCAAAAAGCTTAGCGACCGTAAGAAAGTGATCTACGACGAAGACTTGCAAGTCTTGGTCAACGAGGGTGGCATTGGCGCATCAAACCAAGCGTATGAGCTTAAAGCGGTTGAGTTCAGCGGCAGCATGTTGCAAAAACCCAAGGTTAAAGTGGCCATGCGCGTCGAGGGTCGCGAGATAAACGCCGAGGCCGAAGGAGATGGCCCTGTGCATGCCGCATTCAACGCCATTCGCAAGTGCGTGGGCCTTGAAGGGCTAAGCATGGACGAGTTTGTGATTGGCGCCATCACCGATGGCCCCGATGCACAAGGTCGCGTCTCGCTGGTGCTCAACGACGGCGGCAAAACATCGCACGGTCATGCCGCGCATACCGATATCGTGGTTGCCAGTGCGCTTGCCATTGTGAACGCGCTCAATCGCCGTTCAATGACGCAAAAGTCGGCCGCCTAATCGGGTTTACTCGAGTTAGTTGCCGCAGTTAAGGTATTTACGAAATTCAATCGTGATGTCGAGCATCACGAGACCCAAACCCTCGCGCGTTTGATCACATGCGTAGCGACGTCGCAGCGGCGCCGGACACAATCCGCCAAGCAGGCAGCCAAGTTGACGCGGCGGCGCGTAGCTTCGCGATGCGAGCGTCTGGCTGGCGCCATCGATCTGCAGGAATGCCTCTTCGTTGCCGCGTTTGAGATGAATCAAAAAACCGCGTTCTTCGTTCGGATAGACTCCGAGTTCGCTACCAAGAAGATTATATTTTTTTGCAAGCGAGAGGCTTGCGCTATCGTTGACCACAAGGTTGCGCCAACTATTGACCAGCTCTTCTTCCATCATAAGAGCAGCGCCCGCGTTGCGCTCGATGCACGTGTTGGGCCAAAAATCTGTTTGATGATCGCGCAGACACTGCCCGTGGTCTTCAGGCATCGAACTGGGCTCCCACAGACTCTGCCTGATGCAGAATGCGAGCTTTTCGTTGACGGGCGCCGGGGCAGTGTCAAAAGCAAGGCTCCGCATCGCAGGATCTGGCGTGTTATCGCAGCCGCTATGCATCGATAGTTGCGCGACAATGAGCGCAACCAAACGCAATAACGACTTGTCGTACAACTTATGCAAATAGATACAAGAAAACAATGTAATGCAGGTATCATGGGAGCTAAGCGCAGTTGATGCAAGTGCTGTCGCTGAGGTGTTGCATTGGCCTTCTTGACAACATTCGCCCGAGCATCGACACTAGCCCTATGCGAATGAGTTTTTCTTCTTTGACGGCGTTAACCGTGTGGCTACATGCGCCGATGCTTGACGCGCAGGCGGCGCCCACGGCCACCGTTCGTGTGGACGTAGCGACCTTCAAGAACACCAAGGGCACCTTGGGTTGCCAGATTTTTTCGCAAGCGAAAAGCAAAGGTTTCCCCGAGGATGGTGCGCTCGCCTTTGCGCGTCGCCGCGCCAGCATCAATGGCAAAATGGGGCAATGCACTTTTGGTAATCTACCGCCTGGTGTTTACGCCGTGGGGGTGCTTCATGACGAAGACAACGACGGCAAGGTGAACAAGAGCCTTTTTGGCGCGCCCACAGAAGGTTATGGCGTCTCGAACAATCACACCTACGCGATGAAAGCACCTAAATGGGAAGAGTCGAAATTTGTGCTCGCTGCGGGTGAAACCAAGTTGGTAAAAATCAACCTGCGTTATTAGCGTTTTTCATCGTGCTTCGAATAACCACGCGCCCCGTGGTTACCTATGATAAACTGAGGCATATGCGCTTGTCTTTTTGCTGCCTCTTGGCGCTTAGTGTGACGGCGTGTCTAAGGACGCCCGCGGGACCAAAGCCCGCGCAAACAGACGTATCGATGACCCCAGCGGCACAGCTAGATTATGAATGCGTAGCCGATAATACGGGCGCCACCGACACGTCAGACGTGATCTCGCGCTGCATCGAGGCAACACCTAACAAGGGGCGTTTATTGCTTGCAGCAGGTACCTACAAGGTGAGCAAACCTATTTTTCTATTGCGTAGCGATATCACCATCACGACGAAAGAGTTCCCTGAACCCGACAAAATATGCCTGCTCGACGCCAGCGCCCCGTGCGCTTTGTTTAAAATGGATCCAGGCTTTGAAAGCAGCGGCGAAGCCTTGCTCAACCTCGGATCAGTAGTGCAAAACATCGGCGCGGACCGTGTAACCGTTGACCATATTGCGTTTCATGGAAGTCGCGCGGAACGTCAAGCAACGATGAAAACCGACTGCATTAATCGACCGCTATTCTTGGTGTCCTTAGGCAACGAGGTCGCCGTGACGCATTCTGCCTTTGTTGAGAGTGCATGTGGAGCATCCTTTGCTTTTGCGGGTGTTCCCACGCAACAAGCGGCTTATCGCGCTGTGCAAATCACCCACAACCTAATTGCGGATAATGGTTATGGACGCGCGACCACCGCGCCATTGGCACGCTGGTCCGATGGATTAACGATCTCGTACTTTAATGGTGCCAAGATTACCAACAACACTTTTCGCGACAACACCGATGTAAGTTTGATTTTGGGCAGCGCGGTTGACACAGAGATCAGTCACAACACTTTTCTGCAAACCAAAGAGAATGTCTACGCAGCGTTCATGTTGACCAACTGGACAGTGCTCGGGGCGACGGCCGAGCTAGCAAACTTCACCGGCTTACACGTGCATCACAACACGTTCGATTGCGCAAATAAATGCGATATTGCGATGCAACTCGGCGTCTTTACCTGGGGTGTTCCAACGGATCCCGTGGCGCGCGCCAATACGCGTGTGTTTGGTGGCCTGGTTGAAAACAACACCATTAAGACCAATAAGCAGGGCATCAACGTGGCCGGCGTGGGACCAACCGCGATGATCATACGTCGCAACGACCTATCGGCTGTGCCGGTCGTGCCGAACAACACCTTGTCGATCGGTACACATATCAAAACTGTTAAGTTTTCGTGGCCTTTACGCTGGAGCGAAAACGTGATCGACTTAGATGATCTATCACAACTACCCGATCTTGATGGCGACGAAACCGCGACGTGGTACCAGCTGTTCTAAAGCAAACGGTAAGGTGAGTTGAGCCCCTCAACCTGACTCAACTCACCTTACCGATCGTTCTAGTGTAGCGTTAATGTTATTGTGTGAGCATCGAGCAGGTTGGCTTAGTGATTTGACACGCCGCCAGCCCGACAAAGTGCCCTGTTGTACCTTCGTTCTTTTTTCTGCTTTCGCATTGTTTGGCGACTTTGTAGGTAAGCGAATTGCATGTGCTCAACGCCGCGTGTGCAGCGTTTTCTATGGCATTGCTGCACGCGATTTCGGCGCTGTTGCCATGGCCTTCTCGCTGGGCGTGCACGCTTATGTCGCCCTGTAGAAATTTATAGTTTGTCACTGTCGTGGTAATCTCAGTCGATTGCGGAATCTGCGGAAAATCCGTGGTATCGATGGCAAACAGGCCATCAAAGCTTTTGATGAACGCAGCCACTTCATTGTTTTTTTCGGCCAAGTACGATTTGCATAAGAACGTCGCATGCGCATTGGTGGTCGCCGTTGTAATGAACGCCGGCGGGCATTGCACAATAACTTCCTGTGGCGTAGCGCTTGGCAGCGTAGCGGCGGTAGCCACGTTGGGCTCAAAAAAAGAAGGCGTGACCCTTTGGTACTCGTGCGGAAGGCTAAACGACGCCATGGCGCAGAGCGCACACACTGCAAAACAAGCTCGCGAACACCACGAAACTCGCACGTTTGTCATTGTATCGCGACAGAAACCCGCGTCAAGTCCTAATTGCATGCAAGTGGTTGCATCACCTCGATACAAGACATACACCTTGGCGCATGACACAGACTCGTATCTTGGTTTTGCAAGGGGACGGAATTGGTCCTGAGGTGACGCACGAAGCACTACGCGTGTTGCAGCATGTTGCTAAAAAGAACGGCATTGGCGTCGAGCTCGATCATCAGGCATTCGGTGGCGCTTCAATCGATCAACACGGCGTGCCCGCAACCGACACCGTGCTGAAGCAAGCACAAAGCGTCGACGCGGTATTGCTTGGCGCTGTCGGTGGGCCCAAATGGGATGTCCTCGATCCAGCCATAAGACCCGAAAAAGGTTTACTCGCGCTTCGTGAGGCAATGGGCGTATTCGCTAACATTCGTCCAGCCAAACTCTTCGCGGCACTTGGTGACGCGTGTCCACTCAAAAACGAAGTCGCCAATGGTTTTGATTTTGTGGTGGTGCGCGAACTGATCGGTGACGTGTATTTTGGTAAACCTCGCGGCATCGAAACGCGCGGTGGCGAACAAGTTGGTTTCAACACGATGATCTACAGCGAGCACGAGGTCGAACGGATTGCACGCGTAGCGTTTGAGACCGCCCGTTTGCGCAAGAAAAAACTTTGCAGCGTAGACAAAGCCAACGTACTTGACGTGTCGCGCCTATGGCGTGATGTGGTGAATCGAGTAAGTAAAGCTTACCCCGACGTTACGCTCAGCCACATGTATGTCGATAACTGCGCGATGCAGCTTGCGCTCAATCCATCGCAGTTTGACGTCATCGTCACCGGTAACATTTTTGGCGACATTCTTTCGGATTTGGCGGGCGCCGTCACAGGCTCGATAGGGCTCTTGCCGTCAGCGTCACTTGGGCAAGGCGCAGGTCTCTATGAGCCCATTCATGGTTCAGCGCCCGATATCGCTGGGCAGGGCAAGGCCAATCCTCTCGCAACTGTTTTATCGGTCGCGATGTTGTTTGAGCATTCGCTCAAGCAACCCCAAGTTGCGCGCCAGATCGAAACAGCGGTACAGAAGGTGCTAGAGCAGGGCTTGCGCACCGCAGACCTTGCGCGTCATGCTTCGAGCGTTCAAGGCGTACGTCACGTGAATACCACGCAGATGACCGACGCTGTATTGGCGCAACTCTAGCGATACAGTCAAAAGTAGCCCAGACGCTGGCGCAAACGTTATGATAGGCGCGTGAGTACTGCAGAACACGACGCGGCGATTGACCGGTATCTCGACTATTTGAAAGTTGAACGCAATTTGCGCCCGGCGTCACTGCAAGCCTATGCAGCCGATATTCAAACCTTCGTGGCGTATTGTAAGCAGCGTAAAACACGCTTGCTGAACGCCGAGCGCTTGCATGTGTCGGGTTATCTGGCTGGACTTTCCAACCGGCATTTGTCAGCGCGATCTCAGGCAAGGGCCCTTTCCGCATTGCGTGGTCTGTATCGCTTTGCGCTCGCGGAAGGATTGATCCGCAATGACCCCACCGCCTTGGTCGCTGCACCCAAGGTGGTCTTGCCGCTTCCAAAGCTACTGTCGCACGGCGAGGTGCTGCAACTCTTGGCTGCACCCAACTCGAATAGCCCAGAGGGAGCGCGTGATCGCGCGATGCTTTACCTGCTTTATGCCTGTGGACTGCGCGTCAGCGAACTGACGCGTATTCCGCTCGCAAACGTTGACCTTGATCAGGGTCATTTGCGTGTGACCGGCAAAGGTCAAAAGCAGCGTTTTGTGCCGATAGGCGAAGCGGCGCTGACGCAAATAACGTTTTATTTGCGTGAGGTTCGACCCAAATGGGATAAGCACCGGGCGCGCGAATTGTTTATCAGTCGCCGCGGCCGTGGCCTTTCGCGTCAAGCCTTTTGGTTACTGATCAAACGCTACGCCCAGAAAGCTGGCATTCCGAAGACGATTTCTCCACACGTGCTAAGGCACTCGTTTGCCACGCACATGCTCGAAGGTGGCGCTGATTTGCGCGTGTTACAGACCCTGCTGGGTCACGCGGATATCTCAACCACACAGGTGTATACGCACATCACTGAAGACCGCCTGCGCAACCTCATCGACAAGCATCATCCTCGTGGCTGATGAAAAACAAATAGCGTTACTTTTTGCAAAGACTGGCGCGCATGGCATCCAACCACTGCATCACCACCTGAGGATGACCCGAAAAGGCACGCGCCTTTCGCGCAAACTCCATGTTTATACAACGCAAACTATCCGGATCGCCCAGTGTTCGATCCATGTCGCGCTGGGTATTATACCAAGTGGTAATCGAGATTGTCGCGTCGTTCGCGATCGTAAATAAATGGGTACCATGGTACGTCCCTGGCATATGAATTTGCCCCGCCTCGTAAAAAAGGCTTTCTACTCGGATCGATCCGTCAGCAAGGATCTGGTGGAAACCCTTGTAGTTATTATTCACTACAGTCAATGTCGCCTCGAGTGTTGCATCACGCCGATCTACGGCGAGTTTGCTAAGCGCTTCGTGAAGCAGTTGAGCACATGTGCTTGGCTCAACCCTGCTAGTGTGTTTAGCAATAGGGACCGTTTCCACTATTTCGCAGCGCGCTGGGTTTTCGCTGACCCTTGATCGACCAAACAACGGTGTAACTGGGGTGCATCCCGCCACGCTTGTTTCAGTCAACCCTGTCTCAGCCGTAGGGGAATCTTCCTGAGCAGACGCGACGGCGCCAACCTCATGCGGATTCGATCCCTCTGCAACGTGGCAACCCGCGGCCAGCAGGCTCACAACACCAACAAAACTGACAATACTAAAGTAAGCGCTGGTTGGGTTCATATCAAACAAGGTCTCCTTTATTCGTTGTGTCAGACAAGATATCGGAGAAACCCTAGCAACCGTGCACATGATGTCAAGTTAGAAACGGTCCCTGCTTAAGTGGATGCCTTGTCCACTTTACTCGGAGTGTGGTAAGACGCTGAGCACATAAAAGGAGTCCATCGATGACGAGCCAGGGCGAAAAAATCACGATTCAAAATGGCAAACTGACGGTTCCCAATCAGCCGGTGTTGCCTTTCATCGAAGGCGACGGCACGGGCCCCGATATTTGGCGCGCTTCACAACGTGTGTTTGATGCAGCCGTCGAAAAAGCTTATCAAGGGAAACGCAAAATCGTCTGGAAAGAAGTGCTCGCAGGCGGCAAGGCGTTCGAGCAAACCAAGAATTGGTTACCCGAAGAAACGCTCGCAGCGTTTCGCGAATACTTGGTAGGCATCAAGGGTCCGCTCACCACGCCAATCGGCGGCGGCATTCGCTCGCTCAACGTGGCGCTCAGGCAAGAGCTTGATTTGTACGTGTGTTTGAGGCCCGTGCGTTGGTTCAAAGGTGTGCCTTCGCCAGTGAAACGCCCCGAAGCGGTCGACATGGTGATTTTTCGCGAGAACACCGAAGACATCTATGCGGGAATTGAATTTGAAGCAGGTAGCGCCGACGCGGCGAAGATGTTGACGTTTTTGAAGGAAAGTTTTCCTGAGCGTTACAAAAAAGTCCGTTTCAAAGAGAATGTCGGCGTGGGCATCAAGCCGGTGTCTAAAGATGGCACCGAACGTTTGGTTCGCTCTGCGATCAAATACGCCATCGATAACAAACGTAAAAGCGTCACCTTTGTGCACAAAGGCAATATCATGAAGTTTACCGAAGGGGCCTTCCGCAATTGGGGCTACGCCATTGCCGAGCGCGAATTCGCCGACAAGGTTTATACATGGGAGCAATGGGAGAAAACAAAGGCTGCCAAAGATGAAGCCGCGGCCAACGCCGAACAGAAGGCAGCACTCGCGAGTGGTAAAATCTTAGTCAAAGACGCCATCGCTGATATCGCGTTGCAACAGGTGCTGACGCGCCCCGATGAGTTCGATGTAATTGCAACGCTTAACTTGAACGGTGACTACTTGTCGGATGCCTTGGCTGCACAGGTGGGTGGCATCGGTATTGCGCCTGGGGGCAATATTAACTACATCAGTGGCCATGCAATATTCGAAGCGACCCATGGCACGGCGCCCAAATACGCAAACTTGGACAAAGTGAACCCTGGCTCGGTAATATTAAGCGGCGAGATGATGCTGCGTTATATGGGCTGGGTTGAAGCCGCCGATATGATTATTCGCGGCATGGACGGCGCGATTGGACAAAAGAACGTAACGTATGACTTTGCGCGACTGATGGATGGCGCCAAAGAAATCAAGTGTTCTGAGTTCGGCGACGCAATCATTAAGAACATGGAAGGATAAACAAGATGGCAACACGTGCAAAAATCGCCCTCGTTGGCGCAGGTAATATCGGTGGTGAGCTTGCAGTGCTCGCAGCGCGTCGCGAACTGGGTGACGTGGTTTTGGTCGACATTCCAGAAAAGGCCGAGTTTGCCAAGGGTAAAGCACTCGATCTGATGCAAGCCGGTGCGCTTGATGGCTTTGACGCCAAAATAACCGGCACGTCTGATTATAAAGACATCGCAGGCGCGGCAGTCGTGGTGGTGACCGCCGGTGTGCCGCGTAAACCAGGCATGAGTCGCGACGATTTGTTGTCGATCAACTTAAAGATCATTCGTGCGGTTGGCGAGGGGATCAAAGCCAATGCTCCCAATGCATTGGTCATTGTGGTTTCCAATCCGCTTGACGCCATGGTTTACGAAATGAAGAAAGTTACCGGCTTTCCCAAAGAGCGCGTGGTGGGCATGGCAGGCGCTTTAGATAGCGCGCGTTTTCAGTGCTTCATTGCCTCTGAGCTCAATGTGGGCGTCAAAGAAGTGCGCACGCTTGTGCTTGGTGGACACGGTGACACAATGGTGCCCTGTTTAAGCTACTGCACAGTGAACGGCATTCCGGTCACGCAGCTGATCGATAAAGCGAAACTCGACGCGATTATTGAGCGCACACGTGGTGGTGGCGGTGAAATTGTTAAGCTAATGGGCACAAGTGCATATTATGCGCCCGCGGCAGGCGCGATGTTGATGGCGGAAAGCTTCATCAAAGATCAAAAACGACTTATCGCGTGCGCCGCGTACCTTGATGGCGAGTATGGCTACAAAGACATCTATATGGGCGTGCCAGTGATCATCGGTGGCAAAGGCATCGAGAAGGTCATCGAGGTACAACTATCGGCAGATGAAAAGGCGATGCTCGACAAGAGCGCGGCTGCTGTCAAAGAGTTAATTGAAGCCAGCAAAAAGCTTAGTTAGTTCAGACAAATAAGCGTTTGCGCTCGCGTCGCCGCCTTTGCGTCGTGCTTTGCACCGTCAAGGCGCGAGTGCATGGGTGCGTCCACCGTGGATCGACAACGTATCGCGCTCAAAAAGCGTCCAGGACTTGGCGGTTTACAGTGTGGTCGCATGTTGAAGGCGCGCTAATGCTTGCGAAAAAGTGCGGCGCAGTGATACGCTCAAAGTGCTTAGGGGGAATATGCTCAAAACAATCGTACACCGCCTTTTTGGTACTATTATAGTACGCTTGGCAACATGCTGTGGGTTGGTCGTTATCAGCGCTTGCTCTTGTGATGACAAGTCAAAAAGTGGTTTAGCCGGCGTCGGCGACGAGTGTGACGAGCAGCGTTCATGTAACGAAGACAGCCACTGTGTCAACGGTTATTGTGTCGCGTGGGCAGATGGTGAGTTCGACGACACTTGCTCGCGTCCTCCCACCATGGGCACGGTAAGGCCACAGGTGCAGTGCGAATGGAGCGCACCCGCTGCAGGCGATCCCGCCCCTGGGCATACAAAGGTGCTAACCACTGCGTTGGTGGCCAACTTAGGTATTGAAATCACGCCCGGGGTCGCACCGCGGCCAAGCATTGTTTTCGTTGCGAGTTCGGCGCCTGCGAACGAGGATGTCAATGGTGTACTTCGTGTCATCGACGGTGCCACGTGTAGCGACTTGGGTGTGGCCGCAAACTTTAGCGCTAACCCATCAATCGACGAAACTTTGTGTTCGTCGGCAACCCCCGCGATCGGCGATTTGAATGGCGATGGCCGAGCAGACATTGTCGCGGCGCCAGCCAAAGGCGGAATGATCGCCTTTACCTGGGATCCGCAACAAAAGAAGTTGCTTAAGCTGTGGCGCAGCACACTAAGCAACGGAACGACTGACACCTATGGCGCAGCCGCCCATCGTTGGGGCGGCATCAGTCTGGCCGATCTCAACGATGATGGACGACCAGAAATTATCTATTTTGGTGCTGTTTGGTCTCCCGACGGCGTGCGGTTAAGCACTATACCAGGTTGGCTAAGCACCGAGAATGCTCCGGTGGTCGCCAATGTTGACGACGACCCAGCCATCGAGCTGGTATCACGAGAAACGACCTGGGAGTGGAACGCCCAAACCAACGCGTTTGTTGCAGAACACGCGTCGTCAGGCGCAGGTGATGGTCAAATTGCGCTTGGAGATTTTGGTGATTTTCCAAAAACGGTGGTAGCTGGAACTCCCGAAATTGTTCATGTAGGTGGCGGAAACATCGCCTTGCTTGATATCAAAGGCGCCGTTCTGCGCACCTTTGCGACGAATGACGCGATTGGTGGGCCTCCTACCGTGGCAGACTACGACGGTGATGGGCTGCCAGAAATTGGAGCAGCATTTAAGTTCAGCTACCACGTATATGATCCCATCGATAACAAAGAACTCTGGAGTGTTCCTTCTCAAGACGCATCCAGCGGACAGACTGGGTCGAGCGTCTTTGACTTTAACGGAGACGGAAAAGCCGAAGTAGTCTATGCCGACGAAGTGTTCGTACGAGTTTACGACGGAACAACGGGTGATGTTCTATATTCGCAGGCGCGCGCTTCAGGAACCTGGAATGAGAATCCTGTCGTGGCCGATGTCGACAATGATTACGCGGCAGAGATTGTTGTTGTATCTGCACGAAACTGCGCTAACGGTGGCTTCGATCCGATTTTTAAAGGGCTTCGTTGTGAAGCAGACACCGATTGCTTGAGCAAGAGCTGCAACGAGGGGTTTTGTCGTTGCACGAGCAACGATCAATGCAGCACCGGGTTTTCTTGCACCACGCCGCTCGCAGGAACAGCAGGCACGGGAAGCGTATGCCGCGACCGTCACGTAGG
>JBGAKI010000091.1:0-10253 GCA_044224525.1 Polyangiales bacterium
AGGTCCAGCATCGCAACTTTGCGACCTTCTTGGCGCGCATAGATTTGATAGAAGGTGAGCACACGACGCACATAACGACGCGTTTCATTGTAGGGGATGTTTTCTAAGAACACATCAAGCGGCATGCCCGGGGGGCTGCGGCGCACCCAACGTTCGACGTTGTGGGGGCCGCCGTTATAGGACGCAAGCGCTAGGGGCACCGAACCTTTAAAACGTTGTAAAAGGCCGTTAACGTACCAACCAGCGAACTTGAGGTTGAGTTCGGGATTGAAAAGCTGATCCTCGCTAAAATCGGCGACGCCCATCTTTGCCGCAATGGCGCGGCCCGTGGTGGGCATGATTTGCCCTAGCCCCATCGCACCGACGGGCGATAAGATACGACGCTGGTAAACGCTTTCAGTGCGCATCAAACCAAAAAGTAGATTGGGATCAATATGGTGGGGTTTGACTGCGTTGTGGACATACATCGCGTACGCGCGAGGATAAGGATTTTGCGTGCCTGAGCTAAATAAAATGGCGGTGGCGGGGTCACCCAACGCGCTCACTACATCGGCAAGTTGTTTGAGCGAGGCGCTATCGAGGTTTTTGCGTGCCGCTTTTTCGGCTTTGCTTGCGGTGTAAATGACGGGTTTTCCGCGCGTCATTGTGATGAGGCCTGCGTTGCGTGGTTTCACGCCCTTGGCTTGGCGCCATGCCTGATAAAGTTCGAAAAGCTCGTCGGTGGCGCGATCATATTCACCCAGGCGCATCAGATCAAACGCGCGACCAAGCCATGGGAACGCTTGACCGTGGCGGTTGGCCAAACCAGCGAGCGTTACGTAGGTTGTTGAGTCGGCGTGGACACCGTTGTTCGCCGGCTCGCTGAACGTTGCTTGGGTTGGAAGCGCGTTGCCGCTAAGCGTTAGCAGACGCTGATCGGCCCACATTGTGTAATACGCATCGCGGTGTTCGCTGACGATGGCTGTAAAAATAGCACGCGCTTCATCGAGGCGTTGTTGGCGTTCGTAAGAGCGCGCCAAATGATAACGTGATGCGAGTCCAAGGCTCTTATCTTCTAATGACGTATTGAGTAGCGTTTCAATTTTACTTTCATCGACGATGCCAACCGAAAGCATGGCTGTGTGAAAGGTGATGTCGGCGGGTACTTTTTTGCGCGTGATCAGACTATCGACGATTTGCGAGAGACCATCAAAATAGGACTGCTCTGAACACTGATCAATTAGTGTTTTCAAGCGAAAGAGCGGCATGCGTGCCAGTGCATAGGGATTGCGAAAATGCTGCGAAAGTTTTTTGTCAACGGGCGGCTCGGCCGGCGTTTGCCCATCGGCGCTTTGTTCGGGCGCGGGCATCTGCATCTCGAGCACGGGCTCGCCTTGTGGCGCCATTTGCGCCAGTAAGGTTTTGGCGCGTTCGGCGAGTGCGGGATTGAGGTTGGGGATCGCCAAGATCTGATTGAAGGCGTCGCGCGCTTCGCCGAGCGCGCCTAAGCGAAAAAGCTTCGCTGCGCGATCGACTTGCTCGGCTGCAGAATAAGTGGGCACCACCACACCTTGGCTTTGCAAAGCGCTCAAACGCGCGCGGGCGATTTTGGCAAAACCCGATTCGGGACGTTGCTCGTCGACCTCAAGATAATATCTCACCGCATCTTTTTGGTGACCCAGCGCTTCGTGGGCCTGACCGATTTCAAGCTTCAACTGTGTTTGCCACGGCAAGCGTGCGTATTTTTGAATCAGCTTTTGCGCGACCTGAATTCCCTTATCGGGGTTGACCTTCATTTGACAACTGGCCACTTGCACCTGAGCGCGCAGGCTCAGCTCAACGTCGCTTGATTGCGTTGCATGTTGGAATTCAGCACACGCGAGTGAATACTCGCCGCTTTTGCTGAGCCAATCGCCACGAATCAAGGACAAGTAATCGCCCACACGCGGCACCGAACGCATCACGACACCGAGCGCGGTGGCTGCGTCGCGATAGCGCGATTCTTGTGCGCGTGCTTTGGCCCACTGAAAAAGCTCGTTGGCTTCTTCGACGGTGGGCACATAGTGGCTGCGCTCGAGTTGATAAATGTCGATCTGCTGTTGTAGTGGCTGACCTGAGCCCTGCTCGAGGCGGAAATACATGTTGGCGGGCCACGCCAGGGCGAGCCCGCTGGTCAACACAATAGACGCTAACGCTAAAATCGCCGACGCTGCGCGCGAGACCCTCCAACTCAAGACGGGGACTCTGACTAAAGTACTGCAAGTCAAAGCAAAGTTCATCGCAAACCAACCTAACAACGTTATCAATCTGGGGATAATTTCGGCTTTCTTCTCGTTAGGCCGACTTTTCCCATTTGCAAAGGGGCCCATGTCTTTATTGTACAGTAATTCTAGGCAGCTCAAAATAATACCTCACAGACGCAATGAAACTTCATCTGTAGGTATGCCGTCTTGGTGGGTAAAACGGGGGCTATGGCGACGCGATCCAGCATAAATTCCAGTGGAAATCGGTGGTTACGCAGAATATGTCCCTGCGCGAATTTGTATCAAATAAGACATGACGTTAAACCCTGAAAACGATCGAGGGCTTGGCATCAGGTCAGAATGCTCCAGCGATAGTCTTCGATCACCTGGTTGGCTAAAAGTTGATCGCACATGGTTTTAAGAGCTTTTTCAGCCTCCGAAGGCGACAAATTACCAAGATCAAGTTCGATCAATTTGCCTACGCGCACCGCGGTGATTTCGTTAAAGCCCAAACTATGCAGCGCATGTTCGACCGCTTGCCCTTGTGGGTCGAGCACTTCTTTTTTGAGCGTCACTTCGACTTTGGCTTTCATATGGTTGATCTATCGCACACACCGCCAACAAGCAATGGCCAGTGCCTTGACTGTATCGAATGTGCCGCTAGCCTGAAGGGGGAATGCTGAGTCAGCTAGACAATAGGAAAGCGCGATGGCAATCCATATGGCGCGCGATGCTTGTTAGCCCGATGAAGGTTGCAATCGGTGGGTGGGTGTTGCTCGGCGGTGTGCTCTGGGCGCTGATCCGCACCGCGACACTCTACGCACTACCCACCATGATGCCCTACGAGGTTGCCATCGGCTGTATTGATGACGACGAGACATGCCGACACGGACAGGCGTATTCGTTTACGCCGCTTTGTCCAGCACTACTTGAGCGGTTTATTGGTGAGCTCGTCAGTTTGGCAAATATCGAACTCGAGAAAGATCGTGATTTTATCATCGAGCTTGCCAAGTTGCGCGGGCACGTTCTGGCGCAAACGCGGTTGCCGTGGTTTGAGGCGAACAAACCGATCACGTTGGATAGGCCAAGCAGCGATCCGCGGATAGTTTACCGCACTGACTTTAAGAAAGAAGGGATCGGCACACGCATCGAGGTATATGCAATGCCTACCTCCGAGGGCGATGGCGCCGCTACGATTGAATGCACGAAGGCGCTGAAGCAAGCGGTAAGCGCCCAGCAAGAACACAATATGATGTGGCTGAAGCTAGACAACCTTGCCAAGGAGTATCCAACGCTTTGCCCTAAAGATGCTGAAGGCATGCCTGTCGATAATCGCAACTGACCGCAGCGGACGCAAGTCATGGGGCTGTTACGAGCCGCTGTAGGCGCTGCTGGGGTGGCGCAAGATTCGGCTCGAAGACCTGGCCTGTGATGGCTTCGTAGCTATACACATAACGATGAGCGGCTTGCACGCGCACAGCGTCGGGCACATGTGGCGGCGCTCCGCCGTTGTAGCCTTGCGCTTTGAGCCATTTTCGAATGAACTCTTTGTCATACGATTCAGGCTCTTGCTGCGCGGATGTCTTTTGAGCGTAGTCGTCGGCACGCCAAAACCGCGATGAGTCGGGGGTGTGCACTTCGTCGATCAAGCGCAAGGTGCCTTGTGCGTCGAGACCAAACTCGTATTTGGTGTCGACCAAGATCAACCCGCGCGCGGCACACCAATCTTGTCCGAAGGCAAAAAGCCTGAGCGCTGCTGACGCTGCGGCATCGAAGAGCGCGGGCGCAAGGCCGGTGATGTTGAGCAATGTTTCGCGCGAAACACTGATGTCGTGCTGACCTTTGTCGCCTTTGGTGCTTGGAGTCAACACGGCCTGGGGCAACTTGTCATTTTTTTTTAGGCCTTCGGGTAATCTAAGGCCACAGAATTCACGGGCGCCTTTTTCATAGTGCACCCACATGCTGGTGCTGGTCACGCCAGTGATGTAGCCGCGCACCACGAATTCGACTGGGAGCGGCTTACAGTTCATGCACCGCATCGCTGCAGGATCTGGCAGTGACAAAAAATGGTTGGGGATAATGTGCTGCGTCTTTTCAAACCACCAGGCGGAAAGTTGGTTGAGCACTTGGCCCTTAAAGGGCAGCGTGCAAATCGCAAAATCAAAGGCGCTCAATCGATCGGTGGCCACGATGAGGCGTTCGCTGTCCATCTGATAGCTGTCGCGCACTTTGCCCGTGTGTTTTTCGCCGAACGAAAGATGCGTCTCGTCGAGTGTGAGCGCTAAGCCTTGTTCTAGAACAGCGTCGCTGATCATGTAGGCTTCTCACTAAGCGCGCGATCGATAATCAAGTCGACATGACGCAAGGCATGTTTGACGTCGACGCTTGACGCAAGCTCAGCGCGGCTAAGATGTTTGGCGATGTCGACGTCGGCACAGAGCAGATCGACGAACGCGCCTTTGCCAGCGAGCACCTCAAGCGCGTTGCGCTGCACCCATACATAGGCTTCTTGGCGAGCAATGCCCTTGTCGACTAATTTTAACAAGACGGCTTCGCTGGCCCAAAGACTGTGCGCCGCGTCGAGATTACGCGCCAAGTGCTCGGGCATCACAACCAACCCTTCTACTAATTTTGTGGCGCGTTCGATCATAAATGCAAGGGTACTGGTCACGTCAGGAAAGAGCATGCGCTCGACCGACGAGTGACTGATGTCGCGCTCGTGCCAAAGTGCGATATTTTCAAGCGCAGGTGTCACCGCGGCGCGCACCACGCGCGCAAGACCACAAAGGTTCTCGCTCAAAATAGGATTTTTCTTGTGCGGCATGGCGCTTGAGCCTTTTTGACCTTTGCCAAAGGCTTCGTAGGCTTCGCCCACTTCAGAGCGTTGCCAGTGGCGTACATTGGTCGCCAAACGTTCGATGGCAGCCGCGGCCAGAGCAAATGATGACGCGAGTGACGCGTGGCGATCGCGCGCAACAACTTGCGTCGCCACCGTTTCGGCGCGTAAGCCAAGCTTGGCGAGCGCGTGGGCTTCGATGCTTGGATCTAGATGCGCGTAGGTGCCTACGGCACCGGCGATTTTGCCAACACGAATGTCGTGGTGGGCGTGTTTGATGTGCGCGAACGCGCGTGCAAACTCGGCGTAGTGACCCGCAAGCGCCAACCCCATGGTGATGGGTTCAGCTTGAATGCCGTGCGAACGACCCATCATGGGGGTGTGGCGATATTCGTTGATGCGTTTTTCTAACACGTCGAGCAATGCTTGAAAGCGCGCTTCGATGCGTTGCGTGGCTTTAGAGAGCAACATCGCAAAGGAGGTGTCGAGCACATCGGATGAGGTCATGCCACGGTGCAGATAACGTGCAGGAGCGCCCGCGAGCTCTTCGACGTGGGTCAAAAAAGCGATCACGTCGTGGCGGGTGGTTTGTTCGATTTCGTCGATGCGCGGGGCGTTAAGCTTAGCGCGCACGGGTGCGATGGCATGCGCCGTGCCGGCCGGGACAAGCTTGGCTTCTTCCATGGCGCGACACGCGGCGAGTTCAACGTCGAGCCACGTTTGGTATTTGTGCTGGTCAGACCATAACTCGGCAAACTCGGGTGGCGTGTAGCGCGGGATCATGGTGATGGTTTAACACAAAAAGCGGGCCCTACCCAGCTGATTTTCGCGGCGACTTGGCTTGTTTTATCACCTTACAATACTGTTCGATCAACCCGAGGATGCGAATCACCGGGGGTGGATCAAGCCTTAACGTAAATAGATTGGCTTGGTGAAAGATTTTGAGTTCCTCACCACTGCAGGCGTTAAACTCGCCCGTCTTGTTTTTGACCCAGGTGATCACGCTTAGCGTGTCGCTACGTAGCACCACGTCATTGATGACTTGATGGGTAAGGCGCACATCATTGGCATTAAGGCGCAGCGTCAGCCGTGTGAGCACCTCGGGAACGTCACCAGGGACTAAACGGCGCGGGTCGATGTCGGTCGAGAGCCACGTGGCGACAGGGCTGGCTTCACGTGACAGATGATGGTGACTGACCGCGCGGTCGACACCGGCACCTTTGAAATCTTGTTTGAGGAACTCATTCACGTAAACCGTGATCGCTTTTTCGCACCCTTTGACCCCCTCAGGCAAATCGATGATGGTCTCGGCCTCGCATGTGTTGGGGTACCAGAAGGTGTGGCCCATGCCGCAGGGTGGCTCGAGTTCGCGCGGTCCAGTTGGGGGCTGTGGTTGTGTTTGCCCTCGTGCACAAAGCAAAGCGAGCGCGACGCACACGACAAGCCAACCCGCGCTGCGGTAAAATGCTGAAACTAGGTTCATGGTTGCTACTGTGAAGCAAATCTAAGCTTGATCAAGCCCGACTTGCCCTAAACCCGTGCGAGCCCCTTTGGGATGCGCTAGGCCTACTTTGATGCAAAAGCCTGAAGGTTGGTTATGCGCAATGGGCGTAGTGGGCGCAGCGATTGCGTTCTTATGTGCTTTTCCGGTGCGTGGGAGCGGTCACGATTTGGATGCGCCCGACCCGGCGAAGCCAGAAACGACGGTTGGTTGCCCCGAACCTTATCTTCGCAGGACCTACTGGAACAAATGGGTTTGTGGTTTTGAGACCACACTTGTGAATCCGCGTATATGTCGCCAACTTGCCGCCGAGCTTCGCAAGCAAGCTGCGGTTTATTTTAAAGCGTACGCCGATAGCAGTCTTGAAAAGGATGGCGTCAGCTCGCTTGCCATTGAAACCTCGTTTTTTAAATGGCTAGACCGCGTTGATGCTCGACTTGCGCAAGGACCGATCGACGCGGTCGTCAACATGCCCATGGGCGAGCTTGGTGCGGATGCGATTGCCAGCGAGGGGCCAAAGATTGCAACGTGGGGGAATCGCTATCGCTTGGTGCATTCAACAGGCATGGGGAATACACCCACCATGCCGTCGATTAAAGCCTACACCAGCGGTAAGGTTGGCGAACGGGGTCAGTTGATGAGTCAGGACTGCAAGCAATCACATGGGGCGCGGGTGATTCATGAAGCACATCCTTTCACACAAATTGTTCGTTGGATGTTCAAGGAACGCGCATGGTGTAAACCGTGACTTGCCGGCCTAAGAATTAGAAGGACAGCGCTGTTCGATCAATCCAAGAATGGTTTGTATGGTGGATGGCGAACGATTCTTGGCGAAGGTGTTGTTGAGGTGCGCGAAACGAATGATGCTGTCGCGACACTCTGACACTTCTTCGCCTGGATGGGTGAGACGCGTCACGAGCGTAAGCGTATCGGCGCGCAGTTGGACCTCATAGTAACGCACCCATTTTAGATCAGTGGCATAAGGTAGCTTGCGACTGATAAAAATACGTGTGACAGGTTCGATGAGGTGCGAGTGCATCGCCGGATGAGGCACATTGAGCCCAGTGGGAGTGAACGGCTCGGTGCTTAGCCAGTCGATGTCGTAAATGGTGCCGATACCATAAATCTGTTGATGTTGATTTCTCGCGAAGAATGCACCAATGGATTCAGAACAACCTACCGCGCCCACGGGCAAATCGATGACGGTTTCGGCATAACACTCGCTTGGATAGTAGGTGGTCAAACCCACATTACAGCGCATGTCGAACTCGGAAATATGAGACGCTTGGGGGTCGTCGTTGGCTTGAGATGACGGTAACCCCGTCAACACAACGCCCGCTAAACAACACGCGCTAAGCAACATGATAAAGGCTAATTTAAGCAACTACGGGTACTCCCAAATTCGCGAGTGGGTTATGGCCTGGTTTTGCTCTTTTGTCGATGTGCGTTGCTTTTTGACTTGAGCACCCGCAAAGGCAACAATAGCGTCCATGGACCATACCCGATCGGAGCAGGTTTTTGCGCGCGCTATCAAGGTTTTACCGGGAGGAGTCAACTCACCGGTTCGTGCTTTTAAGGCCGTTGGGGGGAACCCACGTTTTATTAAGGAAGCCCGTGGGGCAGCGCTTGTTGATATCGATGGGAATGTTTATCTTGATTATATTGGTTCGTGGGGCCCGATGATTTTGGGCCATGCGCACCCCGACGTGGTGGGCGCGATTGAACAAGCCGTAAAACGCGGCACGAGCTACGGCGCGCCCACAGAGGTGGAAGTGGAGATCGCCGAGCTGATCACCAAAGCGGTGCCTTCGGTCGAAATGATGCGCTTCACGTCAAGCGGCACCGAGGCAGTGATGGGTGCGTTGCGCGTGGCGCGTGGATTCACCGGCCGCGACTTGGTGGTGAAATTTTCGGGGTGTTATCATGGCGGAGCGGACTATCTGTTGGTGTCCGCTGGCAGCGGCGCTGCAACCTTGGGCACGCCTGATAGCGCGGGTGTGCCTCAAGCGATCGCGAGCACCACGCTTGTGCTTCCCTTCAACAACATTGCGGCACTTGAATCGTGTTTTAGCATGCACGGCAAAAACATCGCTGCACTGATCGTTGAACCGGTGGTGGGCAATATGGGTTGTGTGCCTCCTGAGCCGGGTTACCTTGATGCGCTGCGGGCAATCACCGAAAAGCATGGCACGTTGCTCGTGTTTGATGAAGTGATGACCGGGTTTCGTTTGGCGTTTGGTGGCGCGCAAGAATATTTTAAGATTAAGCCTGACCTCACGTGTTTTGGTAAAATCATTGGCGGCGGGATGCCAGTGGGTGCCTACGGGGGTAGACGCGATGTAATGCAGAAGGTGGCGCCGCTTGGACCTGTTTATCAGGCCGGCACACTGAGCGGCAATCCGGTGGCCATGGCAGCGGGTTTAACAACCCTTCGTAAGCTGCAACATAGCAAGGCTTATGTTGAGCTTGAGGCACTTGGTGCACAATTAGAAGCGGGCTTAAATAAAGTTGCTAAAGCGCGGGGCGTCGCCTGCCGTATTCAACGGGTAGGCTCGATGATCACGCTCTTTTTTAGCGACAAGGCGGTAAAGCACTGGGATGATGCGAAACAATGCGATACCCAGCGATTTAAAAGCTTTCATGGTGCGTTGCTTGAAGCGGGCGTGTATTGGCCGCCTTCGCAATACGAAGCAGCGTTTATCTCGCTTGCGCATGACCCGGCTGCGATCGATAAGACGATCGAAGCGGCTGATCGCGCGCTTGCGTTTTAACATTATGCTTTCATGGCTGCAGCACACCATTAAGGTTAACCTAAGACCCAACCAAGCCTCGTTTGTTTTTGCGTTCGGGCTGATCCTTGTAGGATGCGAAGACGTGCACGCAACAATCATTACCGCTGACGATATTTTGTTTATTGGGAACAGTTACACATTCACCAATGACATGCCAGGCATGCTCGCAAAACTTGGGCTTTCCGGCAATTACCAACCGGGCTTCAATATCGAGATCGTGGCCGAAGGGGGCAAAACGCTGCAGTACCACTGGGATGAAGGCCCTGCGCGTGAGCGCGTGCGGGCGCGGCCCTGGGATTATGTGGTGATTCAGGATAAAAGCACCGAGCCGCTTCATAGCTACGACGAGTTTGTGGACTACGCGACGCGCTTTGCCAACGCAGCCAAAGAGAACGGATCGATTCCGGTGTTGTTCGAAACCTGGGCGCGCGCTGAAGGTAGCGACATCTACAAGGAACCCTGGTCGCTTGGTACGCCCAGCGCAATGCAAAAAGCGTTGCGCAATGCTTATCAGAAGGTTGCAAGTGACACGGGCGCGGTGGTTGTACCTGTCGGCGACACCTGGGAGCACGCACTTGGCGAAATGCCTGGTGTGAAGCTACACGACGAGGATAAACACCACCCTTCTCTGCTTGGCAGCTTCATGACAGCATGTGTGTTCTATCGCACGCTGACGGGCCAAGCGCCTACCACGGTACCCTTCGTGCCCGCAGGGCTTGATCCAAAGCTTGCCGAGTTTGCTAAGCAAAACGCCGCTGTTGATTTCGCCACCGAACACGCTTCACCAGCGCATTGAGCGTGAGTCAGACGTTTGGGCGCGGGTACAGCCCTGCTCAGGCGGGTCCCGCTCGCTACGGCTGAGCTGCGCTTACGCTCCCGCCCACCTTCGTCGGACCGTACCC
>JBGAKI010000092.1:0-9592 GCA_044224525.1 Polyangiales bacterium
CCTCGTCGATCGGAAAATAGCCCATCGTCGCGCCGTATTCGGGCGCCATGTTGGCAATCGTCGCGCGCTCAGCAAGCGGCAGTTTGGCGGCACCTTCGCCATGAAACTCGACAAACTGGCCCACCACATTTTCTTTACGCAAAAGTTCAGTCACACGCAGCACCAAGTCGGTGGCGGTCACGCCTTCTTTAAGCTTACCCTTCAGGTGCACGCCGATCACATCGGGCATCAGGAAATACGTCGGCTGCCCAAGCATGGCGGCTTCCGCCTCAATGCCGCCCACGCCCCAGCCCACAATACCAAGCCCATTGATCATGGTCGTGTGCGAGTCGGTGCCCACCAACGTGTCCGGAAAGGCCACGCCATTTTTTACAATCACGCTGCGCGCCAAATACTCAAGGTTCACCTGGTGCACGATGCCAATCCCTGGTGGCACAATCGAAAAATCTTGAAACGCACCCATGCCCCACTTCAAAAACTGGTAGCGCGATTTGTTGCGCTGAAACTCTAACTTTTGATTCAGATCGATCGCATCCGAAGTGCGGGCATAATCTACCTGCACCGAGTGATCGATCACCAAGTCAACCGGCACCAGCGGCTGCACGAGCGAGGGCTTCTGCCCGAGCTTCGCGACCGCATCGCGCATGGCGGCCAAGTCGACCACCAGCGGCACGCCGGTAAAGTCTTGCAAAATAACGCGCGACACCACGAAGGGCACTTCTTCTTCGCGCGTCGCTTTGGCTTTCCAGTTCGCCAGCGCCTCAACGTCTTTGGCAAGCACGCGCGTGCCGTCGGCATTGCGCATCAACGACTCAAGCACAATGCGGATGCTTACTGGAAGGCGCTTGAGTTCGATGTTGAGGGCTTGCGCCAATTTGGGCAACGAATAGAACTGCTCTTTTTTAGCAGTGGCGAGCGTATCGACGCACTGGCTGAATAGATTGGTTGTCATGGCGGGGGATTATACCCCAACGCGCTGTTTTTCCACCTTTTTTCTTGAAAACACGTGAGTCTGCGCACACCCATACGCGAGGCAAAATGCCCCAGCGTTGAAGCGCCTTATTTTTAGGTGCATAGTGTGCAGCCCATGGTTGTGCGCGGATGTGTTGGCCTTGTTTTTTTCGTGATAACGGGTTGTCGCGAACCCGTCACCGAAGACCTCAAACAAGCCAGCGACGCCGAGCGCGCGTCTGCTGTGTTTGCGCCTTATATCCACGAGGCGCCCGCCGACATCGACGGCCACTGCTATTACACGCGTTGGGCCGAGTTAAAAGCATGCGAGCCCATGCGTACGCACTTCGCTCAGACCCTGGCGCCGTTGTTTGCTGCACAAGGCACGATGCGCGTGCGTGCCGCCGACCTTGATCTGTGGAAGGCGTCAAAGGTGCATGTGTTGCCCTCGTTCATGCAATGGGAGATCCTCGGCGTGAAAGCTGCACCCATCAAGCAAACACTCAGCGTGGTCGCCCGATCCGACGACACTCTTTTTTATCGCTTTGCCTACTACCTAAACATGAATGCCTGCGCACACATGAAAGACTACCCAAGTGCACTAACCGTGGCTTCATACAAAAACGATTTCAAATTGCATCAAGCCTTTGAAGACGAACTTGCCGACGCCTTGCGCACACGTTGCGACTCGCTCTTTTCAGCGGGTCAGCCTTACCACTGTCACGCAGTTACCGACACTCCGAGCGATCATGAACCCTAGTTGTCGCTTACTCAGTTGTCTGCACCAACTGATGACATCAGCCCCCATCCAGCCAAGTTGCTCGTTGAGCTTAAATGTATATTTGCGTCATGACTATATTTCAGAAAGTGCTTTTTATTTCCTTTTACAGCGGAGGTATACTTTTGTTCTGCAGTTGTATGATTTTTCTTCGCATGAATTTTGCTAGCTTTTTAGGCTGTCTGTGTATTTGGGGGACAAATGAAAAAGAATTCTGCAATAATTTTATCGATGGCAATCCTTAATATTTGGGGCTGCTCGGCGTCCGAGGACCTCACCGGTGCTGCTGCGGGTCAAGAGGTGATCACTGATTCGACGCTCAGCAAGAGCTATGCTCTTAGCGACGCAAAGATCAAGATGTTAATAGGCGATGCCGACTCGCTAGCACCGGGAGATTGGATCTATCAGATCGACGCAAAGATAAGCTCTCAGCCGACCGTTGTAACATTGGCTTCGAAGCGAGTTGGACTCCAACGAGATGTAATCGGTATGGCCAAGATAACCGTGGACGGTTGTGACTACAACGCAGCAATGGCAATGCGTAAAGCCACAAGAACGCCCACCCTAGTCGACTACTACGGCATCGCCGATTGTGGCGACAATGGCAAAACAGCGCTTTCTTCCGAGCAGAGCGGAACGGACATGATAATCAACGTTAACCGTGCAACAGGGGCATTAATGTCATCTATCTACATGGCGAGCTCTAATGCAGCGTCCACGCGAATTGGTCAGCAGACTACCAGGGACTTTAATTTTGCTTACGCTACCAGTTCAGGCACCTCAAACAGTTCAGGCACCTCAAACAGTTCAGGCACCTCAAACGGATCCACTTCTGGCGGGACAACGACGTCGGGCACCAACGAACAGTCGGCGGGTACTTCCGGGGGCTGGAATGGAAATCTTTCGATTACCAATAGTGGAAATAGCGGTTCAGGTTCAACTACGGGCACTACTACGACAGGTGGAACTGGGGCGGTCGGCACGACCACTAGCAGTGATGCAAACAGTTCATGGTATGCGACGAGTAGCAGTCAAGATGGAAATAGCTATGCTGCGTCGTCGACCGCATCTTCGGTAGAGAACACCGCGTCGTTTAGCAGCGGCCTAAGCACCATACCCACCATTATCAAAGCGAACGCAGATGCAGTTGCCATCGCGTGGAATGGCGCGGGCACAAGTGAACTTAGCCGTCTGGAGTATGCACTGATCTTCCTGTTTCAAGATTTAGCCGAGTATGTGATTTCGTTGCCAATCCCACAAGGCTAACGGACAAACACAAATATCGAAAGCGCGCCTACAATTAGGCGCGCTTTTTTTCAAGACGCACATGCCGGTGCCGTGTGTGCACGTGGCGCCTCTCTCGTTGCACCGGGTCAGCCTATGACTGCGCACCGGTTGTCGACACGCCCTAGTTAACGCAGCTATTGACGACCTTTGTAAACGATACCGGCGGCTGATTTGTGACACCCGACCACGGGAAAATCAGATGTAACGACGTAATGTCATTTTTGTTCCCGGGTATCGCAGTATTATCAGTACCCCCATTCGCTTGTGCGTCTAGCACCGCGAGTCCTAAGACTTGGCCGCCCGCGGTGTATTCCGCGACATCAGAGATTTTATAACTATCACTATTATTGCGAATCCAAATCTCAAGCTTTTCATACTGACCGCTTGGACAGGTCATTTGGGGCAAGGTCAAAAGCATATCTGCTCGGTGATCGCGGGTTTGTCTAATCACATAGTGCGCACCGTCGAGGTCTGCGCTATACACCTCACCAGGAAATGTGCAGGGTGAGGTGCGCGCGATGATCGTCAAGTCACCCCAGTTTTGAACACCCGTGTTGAAGGGTATAACGACGCCCGCTGTGCTGTAAGTCTCATTTCCTGGACCTTCGTAGGTAAAGGTAACGCTGTCTGTCGCGAAGCCATTTGCAACCACTGGCGGGGTAGTTGTCGTTGAGAACGCATGTGAGTTTGCGGCGCCAAACGCTTTGTTCATACCGTAGCCATCTTCATTGTAAATGTCCTCGTAACGTCGGCGAGTAACAACAAGCTGTAGCGTTTTGCGGGGTTCGGCACACGCCTCACCAAAGCTTGAAAGCGGCGTGTCATAGCGCTGAGTATTTACGTAAACGCCGCACGCCATGGTCTGCGTTGCAGCCTCTGGTATACAATCCGAAGTATCGACCGGGGTTTCCACGAAATTAAGCGCCGAGTTTTGCGAGTTGTCGCCAAACTCAGATCCTTCTTCACTGGCGGTTGAGCACGCGCCGAGTACAGCAAACAACAAAACAAAAAACACGTCGAAAGCTAAGTGGATATTCTTCTTCTGCATATACGTTCCCCCTAATGCCCTCGGCGTTCTACGCTGTCCGAGCGACATTGAGTTCAGAATACACATCATTCTAGATACGCAGATAGTGCATATCCTTGCACCGTTGGTAACATCATGATTTCATTCGCAAAAAGTTGAAAAGGGAACGTTGATCGCTAATCTACGGTGGATCCTAACAAATAGCGTTTAAGAAAACGAAATCGTCATCTGCTCGAGCGTGTCGAGCGCCGCGATGCCCACTTACCACGCAATTTGCGTCCCATCATATCGCAAGAACGCGCCCGATTGTTCTTTGCCCAGCTTAGCGATCACTTTACGCATCCCACTCACGCTGTCGGTCGCCTCAAGGGGTGCTAGTTTGCCGCCCATACGTGTCTTGACCCAACCTGGATGAATCACGGCAGCGATGATGCCTTGTTTTGCATGGTCGATCGAGAGCGATTTGAAGGCCATGTTAAGCGCTGCCTTTGACGTGCGATAGGGAATATGTCCGCCCGACTTATTGTCATCGATGCTGCCCATTTGACTGGTGAGCGCGACAAGTTTCTTGTCGCGACCAGCCACAAGATTGGGCATGAGCGCAAACGCCAGCATCACTGGCGCAATGGTGTTGATGCGAAGCACATCGATCCATTGATCGGTGGACGCTTGGCCAAAAGTAAGATCTTCGCCATACACGCCCGCATTGATGATTGCGATATCGATCGGTTGACCTTTCAAGCTTGCCGCAAACTGTTCAATGGCTTCGATCTGGCGCACATCGAGCGTACGCACACTGACTTGTTTGCCGAGCTCTTCGAGTCGTTGTTTGGCTTGTTCGTCGCGACAGGTCGCAATGATTTGATTGTTAGGGTCTTGGGCGTACTGACGCGCAAACTCAAGGCCCAGGCCCTGGCTTGCGCCAATAATAGCGATGGTTGTCATGGCTTGAACATAACGCTTGTTGCTTAGTATGCCAACCTGAGGCACGCCTACTTGATTGATACGCGTTGCGTGCTAACATATTGATTCTTATGCTTATTCTTAAACCGATACGGGTCGGTCTTATCTTGCTTTGTGCTTGCCAGCCACCTTCTGCAAACCTTGTTCAGCTCAAAAGCTCCAATCAACGTTATGATTCGTGCGTAGCCGAACCTGACAATCCATCCCCAGGTTATCCCGCATGCCGCGATGTCGCGGTGCAAGATGCCCATTTCGCTTTTATTTGTGCCGACCAAGAAAGTGACGATATTACGTTTGTCGCTGAATCGACCTTCAGTTATGGATTTCAGCTCATTGCAGGTCCCAAGACAATTTCTGCGAGCGGCTTTTTTCTTTATGGCAGCACACACGCCGACTGCGACGTGCCCGTTAACCAGAACAGGGCCTGCGAAGTTGCCATGGAAAATGCCACCGATGACTTACGCGCGCAAGTTGCCCTGATGCTAGAAAACGCCGATCAGACCGATCTAGGAATGATCCAGCTGGCCTGCGCTCAAGGCGGTCAGGTTCCTGTTAAGGCGCTTTATGTTTCGCACCATCGCTGCACGACACAAAAGCTTTAGTGCTCGAGGTTGTGGCATAATAGCGTCTATGCACCGCAAACCCACCATGGCATGGATCCTTTCCATCCTCGCTTTATGGATGTCGATCACTCATATTCCCGGGCATCGTGCCAGCGCAAACGAGCAAGCGCCGCCCGCGCTGCCAAAGCCCTTTGTGCGAGATTCGGAGCCGCCGGGCACCCATCTGCGCACGCCCGACTGCGTCATGTTGCCCGGAGCGCTCAAAATGAGCGAAAGGCACCTAAAGAAATTGATCGCTTATAGCAACACGCACCCCGTGACGTGCGTGTCGTTGATCAACCAAGACACGTTAAGCGACAAATCTTGGCAGATGCTTAGTGACATTCGTGGACTAAAAAATCTTGATCTTTACGGAGCAAAACTCGCGCCCGTAACGCTTGCGGCTGTGAATGCGCTTGATGCGCTTGAGACGCTTGATCTAAGCGTGACCAGCGCCGACGATGCGTTTGTGCAAGGTTTACAGGTGAATCACCTAAAACAACTAAACCTAACACTAACCAATATAACAGTTAGCGGTTTGAAAACCCTAACACGCTTTAAAGAGCTTGAGTGGCTCGGCGTGTCGAGCATTCCCAATTTTGCCAAACCAGAAGTCGACGCCATTTGTGCGCTGACGCAACTCACTGGTCTAAGCCTTCACAATCGCAAACTGGGCGACACGGAGCTTGGTTGTTTGGCTAAGCTTACGGCGCTCAAGTCACTTAACCTGACCACAACCAGGGTAGGTGGAAAAACCTTGTCTCAATTGGCGACACTTCAGTCTTTGGAGCGCCTCTCACTGGAAATGACGCCCACCACCGATCACGATGTTGAGTTGCTGGCGACATTACCTAAGCTACACTGCATCTCGCTACAATCCACGCCGATTACCAGTGCGTCGCTCAAAGCGCTTTTTGCCAATCCGACGCTTAAGATGGTTAACTTGGTTGACACTGGCATTAGCGCGCGCGACGTAGTGCAAGCCAAACCCAAAAAGCGTAAAATTAAAGTTCAGCTAGGCGAGGGCGGCATGGTGACGGCACCCTGCTTTTGACGAGCATTCATGTACAGCGCATGTTTGCGAGCCCGCAGTTGTTCTACGGCGTAGCGCAGCCTTTCGATCTAAAGCTTTTTACAGTAAGCCCTTCACAAAGGTTGGGTCTTGTGCACATATAAGCTCGGCATCTGTATGCTGGCTCCCATAAACAATGAGCACATTCGCAAGATCTTCTTGTGCTGCGCACACTGAAACCTCCACATGGTGCAGCACGCTCACATAGTCCGCTCGGGGTGTTTCAATCAAAAGAGTATAAGGTTGAAAGTAGCTATCATTTGATGCGCTGATATCGCAACCAGGCTGAGGGCATAGTGTTTTGCAGCTCAATGTCCCGGCAGCACTGAAGCAGGCGTCTGCGTGCACCTTAAGTGACTGCGGGTTGTTATTAAAAAGTTGCATCGACGCATACAATCGCTGATGTTGTCCGCATGGTTCGTTCTGGGTAGTAAGCGTCATCGCCAACAGCTTGCCGTCTTTACAATCACTCACCCTCGTGTCGCGCACAAAATCCATTACAGGTTGATCGTATCCTGGGATACACGCAATATCATCTCCCAAGCTCGCGTTCGTTCTTTGAACCTCAGTAAGTTCACCCAGGGCTTGTGGATACTTTACCAACACATCAGTTAGCGTAGTATTTGAGCCAACGTAGTAAATCAGCTCAATGGTGGTGATGACTTCGTCGTCAGTCGCAATCACCTGAGCACCTAATGTCATCGTTTCAGCAGATTTCGTCCGCCGCACGTCGTCTAGAAATTCAGCTTCGAGGTAAACCTCAACCACATTGTCAAAATAAAAAAAAGAAGCGCTATCTTCTTCTAGCGTAGGCATCTGGCCAAATGACGTCAAATCAGATGGACGCTGCTGCAAAATAAAGTCGTGAAACGATGCATCTCTAGAGCGAAACACAAGCTGCCTGCTAAGAAGTATTTCCTGCCCCTGTCGCTCACATGCGCTGTTAAGTTCGGGTAGCTGCGCCCTATTGAAATGCAGTGTTTGATTCTTATCTTCAAAAAAGGGCAACAATGGCTCGCCGTACTGCCCCTGCGATTGCTCGAGCCAATCAGTGTTTTTTGTGCAGCCTGTCAGCGCACAGACCATCAGTGCAAGCGTCCATCGGTTGCTTAATATCCAAGGGGCCCACATGACTCGTAGGTAATACATCATGATATCCTGGTGTCAATGGGCCGCAGCGCAGAGCAAACCAAAGCTCCCAAAATACAAGTTTGACCGCCAGCGCCTGCAGAGAACGGCGGTTCGGCGCAGTAAGCATTCAATTTTCCACTTTAGATAGAAGGCACAGTTATTGCTACAACGAATTGAGGGCCTTGTATGAAGCGAGGTCTGCTTATTGACCTAGGAGACTACCATGACGCGCATGTTATCGTTTGTTATTGGATATTTGGTACTCTGCAGCGCATGCACATCCGAGAGTACATACGATGGCTTAGAATCTGGCCCTCAAAGTTCTACCCTAGACGAGGGGTTTAGCGATGTGCGGATTCCGAGCGCGACGTACTGTACGTTTACTCAGCATGTGGTTGAGTCGGCATATGCTGCATACGCCTTACCTGCGGCTAGGCGCACTACCGAGCAACAGAGTATTGTCGATGTTTTTGACAACCTCGAGATAACCGTCGAGCAGCTTGTTCTGCTTCGCACTCACTTAAGCAGCTGCAGGGTCTCTGCACTCAACCCCTTTATTGACTTCATAAACAATTTGCCACAGGCAATAACACCCCAGGTCAAGCAGCGCATCGTTTCTTTTGTGCAGCATTGCTCTCGCGTGCACGGCGCAACGCTTCAGCTTGCACTCGCAGGCATCGATACCACAAAACTCGTGTCTGATGCCGCGCAAACCAACTACGTGCGCGCAAACTATACGCGTGTATATGACCGTGCGTACGATCGAGTGCTTGAGTCCTCCACCGCATCAACGCAGCTGATTGTATCGCTCCCTCAGTTTCGCACTGTGGTTAGAAGCATGCTCATGCGCTACGAGCCCATCGGTCGTTGGCTTGTGACCGTGGCAAGGTAAACGTATTGACGGATAACCGATCATCTAGAGAAGTGTAACGTTTGCAGCTTGTGAAGAATTTAAAGCGTGAAGCGACCTACATACGACCACAGCGTTTTCTAGTGGCTGAATCAAGTTCAGCTAAGTGATGAGCCCTGCTTTTGGCGTGCATTCATATAAAACTTGCGCTTGGGAGCAGGCAGTCGTTCGATCGCATAACGCAACATGGTGCGCGGCATCTCGTGCGCATGGCGTCGCAAGAACTGCTCTTCAACCGCCATATCGCGTTTGCCGACTTCTCGTAGCATCCAACCCACCGCTTTGTGAATCAAATCATGTGGGTCGTGAAGCAGCGTTGCTGCAAGGTCAAGCGTGGTGGTGTATTCACCTCGCTTGATAAAATGAAACGTTGCCATTATCGCGACGCGTCTTGCCCAAAGATTCTTAGAAGAAGCAAACGTATGTAACGGCTTGTGTGATCGATCCAAAAGATATGCCCCAACAAGGTGCTCAGCAGAGCAATCCACCAGATCCCAGTTATTGACCGATTTGATATGACGTAGATAGAAGCGATAGATCGCCGCACGTTGTTTGCTGTCAGCTTTTTTGCATTGTGCGACCAAGATCAAGAGCGCAAGCAAACGTTCTTCGTGAAAACGCGACTTAAGCAATTGACTCAGCTCGCCGAGGCTGAGGCCTTCGAATACTTTAGCGACCGTACGTGTTTGCGGCACCGTGCATCCAAGAAAAACATCTCCCTCGGCGTATTCACCTTTGCCCGTCTTAAAAAAACGTTTGAGAAAAGCCGCTTTTTGTGGATCGGCGTGCGTGTGTAAGGCACGTTGCGCATCTTTAGCGCTTTTTAGGGGTTGCTTGGGAGCCGTGTTCATAACTAATCACGCGCGTCAAG
>JBGAKI010000007.1:0-69004 GCA_044224525.1 Polyangiales bacterium
ACCTTCCGCGCCCGCCCGACGAACCTGCGACTTCGTTGGCAAACCGCAAACCCGCCTCCCTTCAATCCGGGCCTTATCTCGATCGAGTGCACCAACCGCAACTAATAAGCAGCGTTTCAATCCAAGGGTTCGCTGTCAAAGTTATACGACGAGGGTCGCATCGTAGCGGATCTCTATGACTTCTAAGGTTCGAAGGCCACCAGGTGTGCGCACCGTGACCTCGTCACCTTCGCTGCGCCCCAAAAGCGCTTTTCCGATTGGAGACGCAATCGACACCCCGCCCTCATAGAGATGCGTTTCATGCATTCCCACTAAAATAAACCGTTGTTTGGTATTGTTGTCCAAGTCTGCCACTGTGACAACCGCCGAAAAAAAAGCGCGCCCCTCGCGCTTTTCGTTCGGATCAACAACGCGCGCCTTATCAAGCACACCCTTGAGAAAACTTAAACGCTTATCTATCTCTCGTAACTTCTTCTTGCCATAGATATACTCGGCGTTCTCAGAACGATCACCTTCAGCGGCCGCGTCTGCAACGCCTTTGACCACCTTGGGCCGCTCAACCGTACGCAGCTCAACGAACTCCTCTTCAAGCGAGCGATAACCTCGAGGCGTCAGATAAAGCGCCTCGTTTTGTATGTGCTTTTCTTTCAATTTCTTGACCCAAGCGAGTTAAAGATAGGGGATAGCCGTCAAGTCAAAGACGTGGACTCGATAATCATATCGAGCTTATTGAGGACAGCGAGAGGGTGCGATCACGAGCGAGCTATTCAGAACCGCGCAGATAGAAGGAGCTTGCGTTGGATCTTAGATGTTCTCGTGGATACAGAGGATATTGCCTTCGGTGTCTTTGAACCAGGCAGCTTTCTCGCCACCAAGAACACAAACCTTGTCGACAGTCTTTAAACCCGGCAGGTCATACTCTTCAAACTTCACGCCACGCTCGGTCAGGGACGCGATCAACTTTTCGATGTCTTTGACCTCAAAACTTATCGCGGTGTGCTCGGCTTTGGTGGGTGTTTGGCGAGGTGAGAGTGCGATCGACGCACCAGCATTCGTCGTGTAAAAGCGCTCGCCGTTTTTGCTCGTTCCCTGTTCTGTCAGACCGAGCACATCTTTATAAAAGACGCGCGCGCGGTCTATGTCTACCACTGGCAAAATCGCTGTGATCACGCAGTTTTCTAGCATAAAACTCCTTACTTCGAGAAACGCTACGCTTCTTAGACACTTTGCGCAAGCGAAAGGCAACCGGGCAGGCAACCGCATGACGCGAATGACCAGCCCGCTGCTGGCACTCTTTCGGTAACCCCAGTACCATCGATCAAGGTTCGTTGAGAAGATCAACGGCGGTGACAGCGGTAGTACGAATAACCTTGTTTGCTGATTCCAAAGCGAACTGTGTTAGCAGGGGCGTAAGTTCGTCGTCTTTGCCGTTGCGGCAATGGTAACCCTCATTGCGAAACTCAGAGGTGTCAGTGAGCATAAAGCTATCGAGCATGCCCACGTAAAGAAAAGGTGCATGATCCGAGCGCAGCAAATCGGGAGGCGCGCCCCCCGCGCAACCAATGACGCCCCAAAGCTGGTAAACCGAGATCATTTTTAATCCAACGTTTTTGCGCTCATGATCAAAGGGCAAAAATACCTCGGCGGCATTCGCCATAAACCGACTTTCGGTGCGCATGGTTTCTAAGCATAAATTGCCCGCAAAGGTTAAAAAGTCTCCAGCATAATTACCGTCAGCCACTTCTTTCACCGCATCAGGATAAAGAACATCGAATCCTTTTGGGATGCGCTGACTACCGGGGGTTTTGTCCCACCGTCCGATGCCCTCAAAGATCATGGTCTGTATATCGCGTACACGGCGGGCTTGTGCATCTTGCACATAAAAGCCAGATCCCACGTCCCAATTCTCTTCACGATCAAAGCACGCAACGACAAAAGATTTTTGTGGCTTAATGGCGCGAAAATAAGGGGCAACAAGTCTCGCAACTTCCAGCACACCCGCAACGCCGCTTGCGTTGTCGTCTGCGCCTGTGCAGTCTTTTACGCTGTCATAGTGCGCGCCAATCAGTACTTCTTCGATGCGTTCGCCCTTGAGCTCAAGCGACCCCTTAAGGCGACCGATCACGTTAACGCCACTGAAAGTCGACAGCGCCTTGTCGCGTGTGCCAAAACCCTCTTGCAAATCAACATAAGGTACGTACAGCTGCTCGAGTGCATTTTTCTTGGCGTCCTCTGGCGTAAACGCTTGTCGTGTCACCTCGAAGCCTGCTTCCGACAGCACGTTTGCGCAGTGATCCTGGGCTTCTTGCCAACCACGCGTACCCGGAAAACGGCCTTTCTGCCCATTATAGATTTTCGTCAAGTGTTTGAGTGACTGAACATAACCGTCGCACATCTGGTCTTCAGTGACATCTCCTGTGCATTCACTCGCAATGGCGGAATGGGCAGTCGTGAATGGTTCTTTTCGTGCGCTGCAACTCAGCGTCAATAAGCTAAGTGCCGCGAGCAAGCAAAGATATAGCGAATCAATCATTATAAACTTCCTAACAACGCGTATACATAGTGAAGCATTTTAAAAAAAATGCCAGCGCATACAATCGAACAATTCAATAGAACCAACGTTAATCAGCGCATGGCTTGACGTAAAAACGACGCTTCTACCGTCCGAACCAATTTAACAAGACGCCAAGAGCCATTCGCAAGAATAGTTAACTGATCGGTTGACAATAGTTGGCGCTTGGCATAATATGTAACCAAATGGTTAACATTCAATCTTCACAGCTCGATATGCTCTTTTATGCGCTTTCCGACCCGACGAGGCGGCAAATGGTCAACATGCTGAATCAGGGTGTGCAAACCATTGGCGCGCTTGCCGAACCTTTCAACATGTCGCTCGCAGCTATCTCAAAACACGTGAAAATCTTAGAAAAAGCAAAGCTGCTCAAGAGAAGAAAATTGGGCCGTATTCACGAGTGTTCTCTTAACCCCACTGCACTGGTGACCATCGAGCAATACGTTCAGTTCTACACCCAGTTCTGGAAGGAACGTCTAGATACTTTTGCCGACCATCTTGAGTCGGAAAACAAACCAAAGAAAAGAGGAAAGTAAAATGTCTCACCAAGTAAAGTTAGAGAAGATTATTCAGCGACCCGCGAACGAAGTTTTTCGTGCGCTCAAAGAAGGGCGGCTTTTCATGAACTGCAGCGCCAACTCAAGCACGATGAAAATCGACTTTCGTGTCGGCGGCAAATATCACATCGACTTTAGCAGCTACCAAAAATCAAACTTTGGTGAGTTTCTAGAAATCATCCCCGACAAAAAGCTGGTTTTTAGCTGGTGCCAGAGCTTCGAGCCCGAACAGAAGCCCGATACTCAAGTGACCATCGAGCTATTTGCCGATGGCCCACAAACGCGCTTAGTGCTTACGCATGTAGGCTTCAAGACCAAAGAACTATCTGATGGACACGAAACAGGTTGGACCGCTGGCATTACCGATCTTTTCGCCGAAATTCAGTATGGTCGTTTGCGCTTGGTAAGGCAGTTTGCCGCACCTGTCGAAAAGCTCTTTGCCACGTGCGCCAACCCGCAGAGCTTCTTCACTCACATGGGCGACGTAGCGCGCGGTTCTGTCGACTTTCGCGTCGGTGGGAAATACCAATTGCCTACAAAAAAGAACGAAATAAAAGGTGAGTTTTTAGAGATTGTAACCAACGAAAAAATCTCGTTCTCGTGGCTCACGGGCTGCACAGGCCCCCTCGAGCAAAGCAAAGTCACCCTAATGTTCAAAAAAGCAGACGTTGCTGATAGCGCTAAGCTTGAACTCATTCACGAAGGTTTGAACAGTGAAGAAGACCAAAAAGCGCATCGTCAGGGATGGGAGGCAGTCACCGAAGCGATGTACGAAACACTGGGCCGAAGCACAAAGTTTAACCAATAGTTAAAAGGGGACGTTGCTAAAAAACTAGCCACGTCCCCCTTTTGTGATCTCTCGGTTACTGATTGATTTCAGGCTCAACGAGGCGAGCCAAGTTCTCTAAAGAATCTTGCCAGCCCAAATAACACATTTCTAAAGGAATCGCCTCGGGAAGGTTTTCTTGCACAACGTTTAGCTCGGTGCCGCATAACACCTTCTTAAGCGAGATTGTCACCTGAATCTCACCAGGAAGCTGCGGATCATCAAAAACATCGGTGTAACGCAACCGTTCGCCGGGCACCAGCTCCTTGTAGGTTCCACCAAAACCCGTGGATTGGCCCGTGGTAAAATTGCGAAATGACATTTTGTAGCGCCCGCCTACTTTTGCGTCGAGTTGGTGCACAGTGCAGGCAAAACCATCAGGTGGCAGCCACTTGGACAACGCGTCAGGTTCAATAAACGCGCGATAAAGCTTTTCTGGGCTCGTACGAAGAACCCGATGTAAACGCAGTGTGTTCGCCATGTTGAAATCCTCCAGTCACAAGTGTGGTAACCCCCAACCGAAGAGTCAAGGCTTACAGCTTGTCGGAAAGAAGCGCGGGATCAAGCCAGAAGTTTTGCTGTGAACGCTCTAACGAAAACATACTTGAACAACCTGTCTGTCAGTATTTTCGATACTTCTTTAACGAAGGGCTGAGCATACTCCGTAAACCTGCTGGGCATCGCTACAAACTGAGCCTGAGCCTGCGTGTTAGCCCTTAGCCTTGGACTTATTCAAGGTCACCGCCGCGCGAATGAGCTCCTTCAACGCTTTCTCGTTTATTCTCTCACCTTCGCGAAAATCGATAGCTCGGCGTGTATTTCCCTCAAGACTCGCGTTGAAGAGGTTCGCGGGGTCTTTCAACGCAGCCCCTTTGAAAAAGGTCATTTTTACGACACTTTTATACGTTTCGCCCGTGCAAATAATTCCGTCGTGCGACCACACGGGGACGCCTCGCCACTTCCACTCTTCAACAACCTCTGGATCAGCTTGCTTCACCAACGTGCGTACTCGGCTGAGCGTTTCGCCCCGCCAGTCATCTAGCTCTTTGACTCTCTCGTCGATTAGCTTAGAAGCTGACCCACTTCTTGGAACCTTGCTTTTCTTCATGCGTCATTTCCTCTGTTTGAACCTCGATCGATAGAACAAAAGGTCGTGGCTGACAAAAAAGTAGTCTTGCGCCAATAAGAAAGCTTCAGCGCCGCCATGAATGATATCAGAACTGTACGGTATCGAATGGAGTTGTTTTCATGCGCTTATGTTGTCACGCAATAACCACGAGTGCCCATATGAGGCACAAATCATTGACCGCATGAGAAGACACAATCGACATATCTTACAGGGCTTTAGTGCCCAGGCGTGTAGCGCATTGCCTCGCTGAGACATTACGCCACTCGCAAAAGCTTTAGATAACGACTTAAAGCTTCAAATGCGAACGCATCGCAACAGGCATGTTTTGTGCACACCATGATGTTGATGCATGAGTGCATCAAGGTTCTCTATGGAAGTCACCATTTTGATTGGCACATTTTATGCAACGCTTGGCATCGTGCTCTATCTAATACGAGATTAGCGGAAAGGGTGAGAAGCCAATGAGCAGTTCGCAAAAAATTCGCTACGCGGTCATAGGTCTAGGTCATATTGCACAAAATGCCATTTTGCCTGCTTTCGCTCGCGCCAAACATAACTCAAAAGTGGTGGCGTTGGTTTCAAATGATCCAACAAAACTCGATACACTAGGTATGTATTATAAAGTGCCCCATCTTTGCCGTTACGAGCAACTACAACGTTTACTGGAAAGTGGCGAGATTGACGTGGCGTACATTGCTCTTCCAAACAGCATGCACAAAGACTATGCGATTCAAGCGCTAAAATCGAGTGTGCATGTTCTGTGCGAGAAGCCACTTGCAACAACGGTTAGTGACTGCTCAAGCATTCTTGAGCAAGCAGATAGAGCTGGTGTGTATGTCATGGCCGCATACCGCTTACACTTCGATGCCGCCAATCTATCGACACTAAAAATGGTGCGTGACGGGAAGATCGGCGAGCCGCGATACTTTAGTTCAGTGTTTTCGATGCAGGTGCAAAAAGACAACATTCGCTTGTCGCGCGAACACGGCGGCGGAACGCTATACGATATCGGCGTTTATTGTATTAACGCGGCGCGTACGCTCTTTGGAACCGAACCTATCGAAGTATGCGCGTTTGAAAGCACGGAAGGCGTGGATGCCCGTTTTAGTGAGGTTGCCGAAACCATCAGTGCTTTCATGCGATTTGATCATGATCGGCTAGCTCAATTTACAGTTGGTTTTGGTGCCGCACACGTTTCGGCGTTTCGCATTGTGGGTACCAAAGGTCATATCCAATTGGATCCAGCATTCCAATACAACGAGAAGCTTGTGCAATACACAACCACACGCGGCAAGACAGCCAAGAAAACGTTCAGCAAGAAGGACCAATTTGCCGCTGAACTTAGCTACTTCTCCGATTGCATCATCAAACGCCGTGCACCCGAGCCCTCCGCCGAAGAAGGGCTGCTAGATGTCCGGGTTATCGAGGCTTTAAACCAATCGCTTCACAAAAAACGATCGATCGCGCTTATGCCCTACCAGCGCCACGAACACCACACGCCGGCTCAGCGTATTATACTTCCTGCGTCTGACAAACAGCCTCCGTTAGTACATGCTCAAGCGCCACATCGGTGAGTGTTGATCGGGCCTTCGAATGGAACGTTGACATCATTCTTGCTCGTCATGATGGCGAAAAGCGCATGAAGAGCTATAGGAAAAGACCAATGCTGCTGAATAAGATTCGATGTTTTCTTGAACCAGGGCCCGTTGTGCTGGTGAGCTCTTCCGATAGTGGAAAAAGGAATATCAAGACCATGGCGTGGCAAACTATGATCGAGTTTTCGCCGGCGCTCCTTGGCTGCGTGATCTCGTCGGTCAACTTCAGTTTTGATATGATTCGCAAGAGCAAAGAATGCGTCATCAACACTCGCGCCATTGACCTTGCAAAGAAGGTAGTGGGTATCGGGAATTCATCGGGTCCCGAGATAAACCAATTTGAAGCCTTCAATTTGACACCAGTTGCTGGCACCAAGGTCAATGCGCCCCTCATCAAAGAGTGTTATGCGAACTTCGAATACAAGCTGGTCGTTGCGCAACTAATTAATAAATATAGTTCTCACCTTCGAAGTAGTGCGAGCCGTCGTACCTACATTGCCTAAATATCCAAAGACCTTTCATTATCGTGGCGACGGCATGTTTATGGTTTCCGGGAGTTCGCTCAATCTTCGACAAAAATTCAAACGCGAAATACTCTAGGATCTATACAAGACGATATAATCGAGCGAAGCGGTCATTTATAACGATTCATGTTTACCTACGGAACATCATTCCTCCAGTGGCTCGCCGCTTTTCCTCAATAAAATGAAGCTGGCGTTCGACGACATAGTCAAACACCTGCAAGAGATTATCCTGTTTATGAGACTCCAAGGCATCGGACGAGTCGTTTTGCATGAGTTCGAGCGTACGATGGATCGCCTCGATGGTAGAAAGACATCCAGGGGCAGGTTGACGACGCACGCGAAATCGCGACGAGTGTGCTTGTGAAAATGAAATTCTAGGTAATGTGCTCAGATTAGGGCTGAGACGTAATGTCTTCTTAGCCGTACGCCATGTGCCGTCAATGACAAAGACCGTTAGTTTTTTATTTAAAGCGCCCAGCTCAGAACGCACTTGGTGGCTCGAAAGATCTAACGCCGTTGGTCCAGGATACAACACCACGCAATACCCGTTTGGATCGTCAATAACCTCGTTAACGAGCTTACTCTCGGCAAAACTATCGCCACGAATAAGCAATGAGCCCTTTAGGCACAAATGCGACATCAACCCTGTTGCAATGCGCCGCCGCGCTTCAAGTGGGTGAATCAGAATAACAAAACGAATCGTGGGTTCAAAAGGTTGAACCAAATGACAAAAGCAAGTGACCTCAGTTTGAAAGCATGTCATGCATTGAGGTCGATAGGTAGGTCCCGACGCAGCGCGGATCGCGCGCTGCTCTAAATAGCGCAACTTATTCATGTACCGCAGGTTTCCTGTAGATAGCACGCATTTTCCTCGATGCCTTGCCTCCAAACCAGGCCCAAGGTCGCTCAGAAGATTAGGTCAAGTGTCCCCATTTCTTCATACGATCTAGGCATAACTTAGCTACTTTTAAGACCAACAGAGTTGGTACAGTTTTTGCTACAACTTTTTGTTTTGGCTTATTAACTACCTGTTCTGCTCTACGACCTGGATCTTCAGTGTTTTCGCACCTACGTATGCACTACCTACTATTTTGTTTTGTTGTCGCGTGCAACGAGGCGCCGGCGGTGACGCAGGTCGAGCAAGCAGCAAGTAGTTGCGTTGTTGTTCCCGATACAAGTCTTCATGGAGATGGAGATGCCTTTGCAGAAGCAACCGCAACCGCCAAAGGCCATTGGCCGTGCGAACAGGCTGGCTCAAAGGTAAAACGCGGCATTGTTGTGAGTGCGTCAGCGCGGGCGTCGGTGAAAAAGCCCTATCCAAGTGACGATGCAGAGCAGTGGGTCGTAGCATGCAGCGAGGTGGAAAAGGTTGCACAAGACAACGCGAAACAAACCTGCGATGCCACGCTGCACGGTAGACTTAGAGGTCAGTGTAGATTTGCCGAGCTGATCATTAGCAAAACCAACCCATCTTGCAGCATTGACAGAGTCACGACCAACTGCAAATAACGGTCTGGGTCAACGTCTACCCTCTAATCGGTCTACATGCGTGCGAACGCGTTGCGTTTAGTTTACGATGCGCACAAGCTCAACATCGAACACCAGCATGCCAGCGGGGTAGCCTGGCATTCCGCGATAGGCAAGCACTTCGGGGATCCACAAACGTCGCGTTTCGCCTTCGACCATCAGCTGAACGCCTTCGGTCCAACCAGCGATCACTTGGTTGAGGCCAAAGACGATGGTTTCGCCACGTGCGACAGAACTATCAAACATCTTCCCATCCGTGGTCCAGCCCGTGTAATGAACTTCAACTTTGCTTTTGGAACCCGGCTTGGTGGTGCCGCTGCCAGCTTTGATAATTTTTGATGCCAAACCTGAACCCGTTCGTTCAGCGTCTGAGGGGATTGCGGCAACATCAGTGGGTGCAGTGATTTCTTTCATGTTCGTTCCTTAGCACAAGTTGAGATGGCAGTCAGGGCTTACTCTTTTCTTTCAAGAATATAGACATTCTCTTTAATAGTGTCCAACGCCGAGAGCCTGGGACCCTCTTTGGTTGCCTGTTTGCTCTGCATCAACTTAATGGTGAACTGATCCGCATAAAGCGATTGAATTTCGTTGGTGTCGACGCTAAACGGCGGTCCGTCCATTTTTGATTGGTCGTATTCATACACAATAAGAAGGCACTTGCCGCCCTTTTTTAGCGCTCGCTTGACGATCTGAGCGTAACGTCGTCTCATCTCAGAGGGTAAAGCGACCAATGAAGCCCGATCGTACACAAAGTCGTAGGTTTGGTCGGCATCGAGTTTAAAGAAGTCTCCACAACTGATGACAATATCTTCGTGTGTATAGTTGGTAAAGTCACCTTGTGTCGTCTTAGCAATCGCGAGGTCGTTCTCTACAAAGAATGACTCGACGGCTTGCTCGTGCAGCTCGATTCCATGCACACGCAAACCCAATCCATTCAGCCAAATAAGGTCTTTAGATTTCCCGCATAGGGGTACGAGTACCTTTTGCCCCTTGCCAGGCTTTAGCTGGACGAAGTATTCAGTCAGTTGCTCGTGGACGTTTTCCCGATGAAAGTTTGTTCGACCCTCGTTCCAAGCTTTTTTCCAAAACTCGGTATCCATCGTCATCGCTCCTTTTCACGTAAACAAGGGTTTAGACTAAAACCCACGGCATCAACAACCTTTACAAGTATGACATGCATACCAAGCGACGCCTTAAGCCATAAAACGTGTATGCACCGAGAGGTTTCTGCATACTCCTTGCGAAGAAACGGCCAGTCTCACGTGCGATCACAATTGTTTTTGCTGCTATAGGTTCTCGGGGGCGTTGCCCTCGTGTTGATCAACAAAACAAAGCAAGTTTTGTAAATCAGGCGTGTCGAATTCGTAAACCCAAGTCCACGCGATGGCAGCGAAACGTGGCGCGTCTAGAGCCGGGTCAGGTGTCAAAATAATGCGTTTATTAGCTCGCTCGGTCAGCACCTGGCGCAAAACGTTCAGCTCATTATCACACGCGGTGGTGCAGTGATAAGCGAGCACCACCCAGCCGTGTTCAAGATTGTGCACATAGGTGCCGCGTGCAAGCGGCTGCGCATATTCGCCAACACTCGACGCGGGCGAGGGGTAATGAGGCCCAGAATGCGGTGGGTTGTGCACCCAATCGATGACCGAACCTTGCGCAACATGTGCTTGTCCTTCGCTTGCAAAACATTGACCCACTGCGGTGCTGCAAGTGTTTGTGGTGGTGAAAGGTGTGCTGCACTTCTCGTCGATGGTTGCATCGACGCCTGCGTCCCTATAAAGAACATCGGTCAGCGAGTCATGGGTTGACTTGCATCCAACCCAACAAAACACCGTAACAGCAAGCGCGAACGTCCTGAGCATGATCAACATACTTTCTTAGAAGGGGGAACAGCGGTCACATCCACCATCATTCAACCCCTTCAATCGATATCGGCTGCAGTGACGATGGAGTGTGCGTTATTTGCTAGCTTTTTTTTCCTGCTTCTTTTTCTGCTTTTCTTTGATGCTCAGTTTAGGTTTGTTCACGGTCTTCTTCTTTTCTTGTCCTTTGGCCATGTGATTCTCCTTCCGGATAACTACCACAAAGTGCATGCCAATGGGTGGGAAATGAGTCGCTAAAGCCTGGTTTTTCACAACAACCGCGGCCGCATTCCCATAACATCCCGGTTACCGCCATTCTGAAATCGCTATAAACACGAGTTTATCTCGCGCGAGTGGAACCATTTGCTTGGGCCCTGCGTCTCAATTAATGGCCATGTACGGTAAGGGCTGCGGGATATGGCATTCAATAAGGCGCAATGCAGGAGGTTGGCTATGCGCAAAGTAGGCATGCGTTCTTTTTTTGCAGTTTCGATCATCATTGTCACGGCGGGCTTTTACGACATCAAGGTGATGCACCGCCTTCAAACGCTAGCTACGGGTAGTGATCTTCCCACCGTGCTTGAAGTGTCAAATGCAACCACCCCAGAGCAAACTAGCTTCTGTGACGCGGCATCCAATCAACTCTTAACACTGATAGGTCAAAACTTTCTCGTCGCCGACACACTTACGCCTACCGTCGACATTGTTAACCCCAGCGGTACAATCATATTTCGTGCAAAATCTACAGCCGCCGACTGTACCTCCATTGAGGGAATTCGAACGCTGCCGACGCTTCAATGTCACGCCATTGCCATCGCCATTCCAAACAATGCATTGCCACCCGGAACATACAAAGTGCGCGTTACCAATCCAGCCGACGCTGGACTCCAAAGCGAGCAACGCATCACAGTGTCACAGGTGGATTGTTGTCGCAGCTAGGGCGTGTCATGCTGCGTGGACTCGATGCGTGCCGCGTCCTGCAAAAAAAAACAGCGTCCAAGCTACTCACTTCTTGTATGCTCGGATCATGAGAACATATGCACCGATGTTATACATGGTTTTTCTTGCCACAGCCTGCGGTGACGACAGCAAGGCTGCACTGGTCGATGCAGGAACGCTCAATGATTCATCGCAAGCAGGCGTGCCGAGTACCAACAATTTGTTTGAACAAACAGAGCCATGGACCATAGACGTATCAGCGCTGAGTGCGGATGCACGTTCCGCCGCAATCATCGCCGCCCTTGTCGATGCGGGTGGTTGGGGCGCTGGTAACAAGTTTAAAATTGATTTCTCACTACCAGTTTTCATGGCCAATGCATCGACGCCACGACAAACCATCAGCGCCAAAGTTGGCGAGCCTTATTGTTTTTCAGGTCCTGATTGTGATGACGTTCCTTTGCAAATGCCGATGCCCGCCAACGGCAATACTGAAGGAAGTAGCGATTATACTTGCGACACGTCGGGCGAGACTGCGGGTCAGGGCGATTGCCATGTTCTTGTTGTCGAAAAAGACGAAAAAAAGCTCTATGAACTCTACAACGCCACAAAGTCTGGCAGCACATTCACCACTTTGGGGGCGTTCGTTTGGGACTTGAAAAAAAGCTATCCCAACAACCTGCGCGGCGACCAATGCACATCGGCCGACGCTGCTGGGTTTCCAATGGCCGCGCTGACGCCCACGGCCGACGACGTTAAGGCGGGGATATTAAAACACGCGTTGCGCTTTATCTTACCCAATTCCCGAATCAAAATGCAGGTGTATGTGCATCCAGCGACACATGCAGGCATGCCGGTGAGCGCGGATGAGAACGCGCCGCCTTATGGCGTACGCTTTCGGCTAAAGGCATCGTTCGACGAGACGCCTTTCAACGCAGCTGAAAAAGTCATTCTACATGCGCTAAAGACATACGGCATGCTGCTCTCAGATGGCGGACAGATTGCGCTCACCTTTGCCGACGATCGACTCAGCACAGCAAAATGGGCCGATCTGGGCGTAACTGCAACATCGTTTGAAGCGCTCTCGGTCAGCGATTTTGAAGTGGTCGACCTCACCTCTGAGATCGTTGTAACAAATGACTGCGTGCGCAACCCCTAGGGTGATAATGACGCATCGCTGTCTGGCCGCCGTACCACGGGCCATTCCTTAATGTTTTCAGCAAAAGCTTGTAGGCTTAACCTACGCGCATCAGCATGTTTTTTCGTCCAGTCTTCAGTCGCTTGGTTGTCGTCGCCTTAATAGCCGCAACGCTACAGGGGTGTGGTCGCAAGTGCCGACGCAGGTAGCAATGCTTCGGCAGATGCCGGAGGGATCAATTTCTCAAAGCTTTGTAATACATGGGCACCTTTGGCGTCGCCACAGAAGTCGTCGAGTTAAACATCGCGGGGGCGTTTACGACATATGGCAGGCCTCGCGCGCATGTCTTGACTAGCAGCGTTCGCATATGGCCGCGTCTAGATTGTCATCGCTTCAGCACATGCGATGCACGTAGTGTTTGTTCCAGCGTGACCGCAGTGTTGATTCCGTCGACGGCCGCGCTAACGATGCCACCCGCATAACCGGCGCCTTCACCGACCGGATAGAGCCCCGCAATATCAGGTGATTGTCGCGTCGTGCGGTCGCGGGGCACGCGCACTGGCGAGCTGGTGCGCGACTCAACACCCAACAACACCGCCTCATCGGTCACGTATCCGCGCATTGTTTTACCAAACACTTTGAGCGCCTCGCGCAAACGCCCTGCAATAGGCACGCCTCCAGCATCCAACACATCCAGCATATTGGCGCTGCTCACCCCTGGTCGATAGCTTGTCGCGGGCAACAATGTTGAAGTTTTACCGTCGACAAAATCACCAACGCGCACAGCGGGTGCTCGAAGTGATCCGCCACCTGCTATCGCCGCGGCATGTTCGATCGTTTGTTGAAAGGCAAGCCCTCCCGTTGGGCCTTTAAACCCTGCGCGCTCCAAATCGTGCGGTTCGACACCCACGACCAGCCCCGAGTTAGCAAAAGGTGAATCGCGTTTAGACAAACTCATCCCATTGACCACCACTTGGCCTTCTTCAGTCGCGGCAGGGACAATCCATCCACCCGGGCACATACAAAATGAAAACACACCACGGTTTTCAATCGTGGTGGCCAAACGGTACGCCGCGCTAGGCAATATGGGATGCCCAGCGGCCTCTTTATACTGAATGTGGTTGATCAAACTTTGCGGATGCTCGATGCGTACGCCCAGTGCAAAGGGTTTGCTCTCAAGCTGCACGCCAACATCGTGCAGCATGGTGTACACATCCCGCGCCGAGTGTCCCGTGGCGATTACCACTGCATCGGCTTCAATCTCGGAGCCGTCGGCGCATCGAACCCCCGTCATGGTCTTGGTAGAACCGTTGTCGCGTAGCAACATCTGCGTAACACGTGTTTCAAAACGAAACTGTACACCCACGTTTTCTAAGCGCTCACGAATCGCAGTGATTACCTTAGGCAACTTATTGCTACCGATATGCGGACGTGCATCGGTCAAAATATTTCCGGGTGCGCCATGCAAAGCAAGCACTTCAAGCACATCGCGTAGATTGCCGCGTTTGTCTGCGCGCGAATAAAGTTTACCGTCGCTATAAGTGCCCGCGCCCCCCTCCCCGAAACAATAGTTGCTGTCCGGGTTAACGGTTCCGCCACGGTTTAGCGTCGCCAAATCGTGGCGCCGTGGTTGCACACGTTTGCCACGGTCGATAACGGTCGATCCAATGCCCACACGCGCCAACTGATAAGCACAAAAAAGCCCCGCCGGCCCATAGCCCACGATGACGACGCGCGGGGTGGTCGAAACTTCGCGCGGCAGTACCGCGTGCGCCGCAATATCATAGGGAGGCGCGCCAACGGCAAGACTTAGCTTGATGCGTGTTCGCCCACCACGTGCGTCGATGGCTCTGCGCTTTACTTGCAGCGCCGGCAATGTGTCGACATCACACTTTAGTTTACGCGCTGCAAGCTTACGAATCTTCTCTTCATCAGCAGCATCATCCAATGAAAGATCAAGCTCTAACTCGGCTACAGTTCTGCTCGATGTACGGTCAACCACAACGCTGTTAAAGCGTATATATCAACCTAGATCAAGGCACAAAACGAGGGCGACCGCGCTTTGGCTGCCATTTACCAACGTTACGTCGGTATTGGCAAACACTCCATAATCTCAATCGACTCACCAGGAAAAATCGAAAAGTGTGGATGATTGAGAAATAGCTTTGCCGCATCCTCATGCGAAGGCGCCTGTACAATGGTATAAGCCGTGATCTGATTTTTTATGTCTGAAATGCCATCGATGTTGATTTGTTTGGTTTTGCCAAGAGGCGCACCGACATCGATGACCGAGCCTTGATGCCTGCCAACCCATTGCATCCACTGCGCCTTGCCCTCGGCGTCTCGTTGCTGCCTAGTTTTTTCATCAAGCGCTTTCCACGCTGAAAACGCCGGGCTTGATTCTGAACCCATAAACACCGCGATAAACTTTTTCATTGTCTTGCTCCTATGCCGTTATTTACCACACGATCCAGCGGCACGCTTAGCGATAAATCTCGAGTTTCTTGCACAAGCAAAGCTCGAGCAGTAAGAAATGCATGTGTTTCAAATCGTTGAAGCGACACTTGATCAGATGCCTCTGGTGCGCGACCTATTCTTAGAGTATGCGCAAACATTGGACTTCAACCTCTGCTTTCAAAACTTCGATGAAGAGCTCGCCTCGCTTCCTGGGGACTACGCACCGTCAAAAGGCTGCATTCTGATAGCCTTCCATGATTCACTTGCGGTGGGATGTGTTGCGTTGCGACCGCTTGGCCCCGACATCGCGGAAATGAAGCGCCTCTATGTGAAGCAAACACATCAAGGTCAAGGTATCGGTCGAGCCCTTGCTACTTTAATCATCGAACGGGCGGTGCAAACTCACTATAAGAAAATTCGCCTCGACACAGTTCCCAGCATGAAGGCAGCGATAAACATGTATAAATCAATGGACTTTTATCCGATTGCACCTTATCGAGAAAACCCCGTTGCAGGCACGTGTTATTTGGAAAAACGTCTGGCTACACCTTCGTGAACACATACAGGTGCAACAAGAAAGGTACGGCGTGATGCCGTTTTTCACCTAGACATTGCTATTTGGCGCTCGCTCGTATCATAATTATGCCTTAGGCCCATGCGCGCGGTTCATCTATTCTCCTTGTTGGTTTTTGCAGTCGCATGCGGTCGCATTCGTTACAACCCGATATCCGGCGGTGGTTCGGTATCAGGCGACGCCGGTAACGACGCAGGCCAGTCGAGCACAGCACCTAGGCTTATCTACGGACAGGCGTCTGCTGCGTTGGCATCCCGGGTGTTTGATCCTCAAACAGAAACCTTTGCCACACCGCTTTTGTTTCCTAGCATTTCTACCGACGTCAAACATGTGGTCGTCGCACCAACGTCTCGAGCAGTGATCTTCGGGGCACAAGTTGGCACTGATCCCGTTGTGCTTGCGCTTGGCGACGCGTCTCAAGACGCGTCTGCAACTGCGGCGCTGCAAATCCAAACAGCAACAACCAGTACCGAGCGGCGCTACTTTGATCTAGCTGGCATGGCTAACGGTGATGTTTTGGTGGTTTATTCAAGGGGCATGAGCAGTCCGCGTTATCGCATCTGGAATGGCAGTGGATGGAGCAGCGAAGCAAACGTTCTTAGCGTGCCACCTAATACTGGCGCGGTGGAATGGGTGCGCTTGGTTACAAGTCCCGATGCGAGCGAAGTAACGCTTCTCTACAGCACGGCGGACCGAGAACTGGTGAGTGTCGCACTGCGCTCAAATACTTGGGTGGGCGCCACCCGTCTAGCAACCAATTTAACCACGCGAGACTTTCAAGCATTTGACGCAGCCTATGAACAACAGAGCAGCGATGTAATGGTGATCTGGGGTGTCGGCTCCAGTTTGTCCTATGCGACGCGTGCACTTGGAAACGATATGTATACCAATGGAACCGTCGGCATCAATGCCGTTGCGGGGCCCGAAGCGCTCGCAAGCGAAACGGGATCCAATCGTATTGCTGCGGCGGTACATGAGGTAACGTTTGGCACTGGCGACGACGCGATCGGATTGATTTGGGATGGCACAACCTGGATCTCTTTTGACGTACCATCAGGCAGCACGAGTGACTATGAAAGCCGACCCGGATCAAGCCCGATCGCCATTGCATGGAGCAACGGATCGGTTGCAATGGTTTATCAGAGCTCCGGCCAGATCATGCTGGCGCGCTGGTCAAGCGGACCCGGTTGGACCGCTGCGGCGCTTGCGCTGAGCGAGGTTGCCGGAACGCCAACACAATATCGTGCAGTCGGACATTTGCCCGATGGTCGAGCTGTTTTTCTTGTTGGCACAACATCTGCACTTTTTGGTCGCACCTTCAACGGAACTGCATGGGGCAATTTGGGCGACGGTTCGGCCCTGACAGCTGTGCTGTCAACACAAAACGGCACACCTTTTGCACTGACGTTCTAGTGGCTATCTAGCGCAAAAGGAAGTTGAGTTAAGCGCGTTTGGGGCAGGTTAAACAGTAGTGAACGATTCGCGAAGCCGCAGGCGTAGCGCTTAGTGAGCGGGTTTGACCTACCCCAAGCGCGCTCAACCCAACTTCCTTTATTGTAGCGTCTGTCGCACCACCATAAAGTGAGATTGTCATTGTCCTTCGATATCGCTATAACGTTTGGTATAGGTGAAACATGGATGCGATCGCGCAATTTAAAGAGTCTGCCAAACAAGCATGGTCAACCTTTGCGCCGACCGAAATGGCAACAGGGTCGGTCGCACCTTACCTCGTCAGGTTTGCTGGCATCGGCGCCGGCAACAAAGTGTTAGACGTCGGTTGTGGCACCGGTGTGGTAGCGCTTACCGCAGCCCGCCTCGGGGCGAAGGTAGTAGGTTCCGATCTGACGCCGACTTTGCTTGATCGTGCCAGGGAAAATGCGTCGCTGATGAATCTCGAAGTTGAATGGAAAGAAGCGGATGCAGAGGCGCTACCTTTTGCTGATGCCACCTTCGATATTGTCGTCAGCCAGTTTGGCCATATGTTTGCACCGCGACCCGAGGTTGCCATCAAAGAGATGCTGCGCGTGTTAAAACCAAAAGGCACGATTGCGTTTGCCACATGGCCGCCCGAACTTTTTATCGGGCAGCTTTTTTCACTCACTGGTCGCTATGCGCCGCCTCCGCCCGATGGCGTTTCGCCCCCTTGGCAGTGGGGCGACGTTAACATTGTTAAAGAACGACTAGGCAGCAGCGTCACAAACCTACACTTCACGCGCCGCACCATGTTCTTTCAAATCCTGAGCCCACAGCACTATCGACTCTTTATGGAAAAGAACGTAGGGCCCATTTACAAGTTGACCCAAGCGCTAGAAAAAGCCGATCCAAAAAAACTTGCGCAGTTTCGGCAAGAATGCGACACATTGACCGCGCTGTATTTTGAGGACAATCGTGTGCGCCAAGACTATTTGCTGACGCGTGCAATCAAGCAGGGATAAGACGCTGCCACCTCTGTCTACATCCAAACACTATCCTGTATTGCTTTCGTCGGTCGCTGCGCTCGGAGGATTTCTCTTCGGTTTTGACAGTGCCGTCATCAATGGCACGGTCTCGGCACTTGAAGCCACATTCCATTCGTCAAGCGCAGGCACCGGATTCTCAGTCGCAGCAATGCTTTTAGGATCAGCGTTTGGGGCCTTTTATGCTGGGCAACTCGCAGATCACATCGGGCGAAAGCAGACCATGGTTTTGACCGCCACGGTGTTTGCATTGGGGGCGGTGGGCGCAGGACTCGCGCCAAGCGCGCTGGTATTTGTGCTCTTTCGCGTATTTGGTGGCGTCGCCGTAGGTGCGGCCAGCGTGATTGGCCCAGCGTATATCGCAGAGGTAGCGCCCGCACAACTGCGTGGCCGCCTGGGTTCACTGCAGCAGCTCGCGATCGTGCTTGGTATCTTCATAGCGTTCGTCAGCAACTATGGCCTTGCCCGCCTTGCAGGTTCGGCCGATGCTGCCTTTTGGTTGGGGCTCAAAACATGGCGTTGGATGCTCTGTATCCAAGTCCTGCCTTCAGTTGCGTATGGCATCGGGGCCATGCTTGTTCCCGAGTCCCCGCGCTACCTCGTAGCCCGGGGGAAATTATTGGAAGCCGAAGAGGTATTGCATCACATCGGTGAGCCATCCCCTCGCAATAAAATTGAAGAGATCAGTCGGACGACAACGCGCGATACAAAACCACGCATACGCGATTTGTTCCAGCATGGGCGCGTCGTCGCGATTGTGTGGGTAGGGCTAGGGCTCGCAACGTTCCAACAGCTGGTAGGCATCAACGTCGTATTCTATTATGGAGCTGTCCTTTGGCAGGCAGCGGGTTTTTCTGAGGGGCAATCGCTCTTAATTAACGTGGTGAGTGGCGCGGTCAACATCATGACAACATTGGTGGGCATGGGTATGATCGATCGCTTTGGACGAAAGCCCGTCTTGATGGCAGGCTCCGTGGGCATGGTGTTCTCACTTAGCGTTTTGGCGTGGGCCTTTGCCCAGGCTACAAGCAGCGGTGCACAGCCGCACCTCGACGATCAAACAGCGCTACTTGCATTGCTAGCGGCACACGTCTACATTTTCTTTTTCGGATTTTCGTGGGGCCCTATCGTGTGGGTTATGCTGGGTGAGATCTTCAACAATCGCATTCGTGGTTCGGCCATGTCGGTGTGTACGGCGGTGGGTTGGCTCGCAAACTTCGCGGTCGCCATGACATTTCCCATCATGCAACGCGGACTTGGGCTTCCCTTCGCTTATGGCGTGTACGCATTCGCCGCACTTGCCTCGTTGTTATTTGTCTATCTGCGCGTCGCTGAAACCACCGGCGTCGAACTCGAAGCCATGACCTAACAAGGGAATTATTTCGATTACCCCTTTTCACCATTGCCAATGCTCATTAAAGCCACCTGTCACTGTGAGAACATTCATCTGGCGCTAGCCAGCGATAAAACCGTGGCGCAGCTGCCCGTGCGCTTTTGCACCTGTTCGTTTTGTCTACGCCACAACGCGCGTTATACCTCAGATCCAACAGGTCATTTTGAAATCACTGTTCGCAATCCAACACAGCTTGGGCGTTACCGCTTTGGTCTCAAGCTCGCCGATTTTCTTTTCTGCAATTGCTGCAGCGTATATGTCGGTGCCTATGAACCCGGCGAGCCAAATAAGCCCGCTCTGGCGGTAATCAATATTAACGTTTTTGACGCTCGTGCTGAGTTTACACAAACGCCAACCCCCATGAGTTTCGATGGCGAGGATCCATCCAATCGAGCCTCGCGGCGCATGCGTAGCTGGACTCCCGCTCGACTCATCACATGAATCCAAGGTTAACTGAACATCAGTCAACAACTTTGATGTTGTCCTGAGCCGCATCGCTAATGGCGTAGACGGCGCCATCACATTCATTCCTGATCACGTCGAAATAGACAATGTTAGCGAGTGGCGGGCTAAGAGCGGTCCAATCGGCACCATCCCATCCATAAACAATGTTATCGGTTAGGCCCACCGCATACACTTCCTTCGTCGAGACAAACTTAAAATACGGCTTAATCTGTTTACCGGATGCAAGCACATCCCATTGGCCCGCGTTGGTTTTGTTAAATACTGAAAGCAGACCAGTGTCCGCATTCACTGCATACATCTCGGTGTTTGATAGTATGCGACTATATTTGTAAATCTTATTGCCAGCGTTAATCTTTGTGACCTTAATGTACGCATCTAACACTGCGCCAATCACCCAGTCACCCGCCGTGAACGTAAACGTGTAGGGCGTCGATGACCCATCGGCATTTTCATTGCCAAGGCCATAGTAAAAAGTCGGGTTCTGAATTTGAAGGCTATTAATATAACTATTGGTGGTGTTACTCGCCGATCGGTAGACCCAGCTTGAGCCGTTCCACTGATAGGCGGTGCGATTGTTTAATCCAAGATCATCGCCAAGCGCCCAAATATCGTTCTCCGCAAGGAACACAAACATCGGAACCAATCCATTGGGCGGTAACCCAGTTGTATTGGTCAAAGTGCTCCAGCTCGAGCCGTTCCATTTGACGATGGTCTGAGTTCCCGTCAGACCGTATATGGCATTGCGGCTTGCATAATGAAAATAAGCGCGAACGGGTTGCCCTGGTGCCGCGTTGCTCCAACTGGCATTGACCAGGCTCTTAAACTCATCGGCCTTGCCGTCGCCATCGTCGTCGACGCCATTACACGGCCCGCTTGTGCCCGAATCGCTCACGGTGCCTGAGTCATTCAAAGTGCCCGAATCGGTGATAGCAGGTGCGTTTCGATTAAAACCAACGTAGCCACAGCCCGCCAAAACGGGTGCGAATGACATAAAAATCACTAGCGTGGATAAACGCTGCACACCTATAGTTTACCGCTTTTTCCAGCCACTTTGAAAGTAACGGGGTGATACTTCTAAATGCAATGAGACTGTAATCAGGGACATTGCGCGCTATGATCAGATGAACACAAGCTAATTTCACGGAAGCTCGATGCACAAGATAACCCCATTTTTATAGTTTGATGGCGAAGCGACACCAAGCGAAGTGCAATGCAAAAGTTAGCGGATGCGACGTGAAGCGACAAGCGCCGATGCCAGCAGCATTGTGTTAAGTAGCGATGACAAAAACCATGTCGTCGTCTGACGCGCAGATCCAATGGCGCATCCATGGTCGGGCACATCTTTGTCAAAGGCAGCGGTCGAATCAGACGTCGTGGCAAAGTTAGGATCTTTGCCCGCGATCAGGTCATCGGTATCTGGTGTGCCATCGCCAACGCTGTCGACTCTATCGCGCACCATGCCTTCAAGCGCTTCGCGTAGTGAGCGTAAATTATAAGGCACCAAGCCATACGAGCGTACTGATCGTGCAAATGGAGTCGTGACGCCGCCTTCACCACCACCGTGTCCGCCATGTCCACCATCGTGGCAAAGATTACAGTCAGGCGTGTAATCGAGCGCCAAGTCATTGCGAATCGCCTCAGGAAAATTGGGCGTTGCGTATGCGCTAAGGGACCACGATACCATCACCACAATAGACCCACCAATGATGTGCTTTGTGTTCATATCAACTCACAAATAAAAGTGGAACTGACCCAATATCGACACCGCATGGGTACGCGCTGTGGGGCCCGCGTAAAATGACTGATAGACGGTATCGAAACGAAAATCGACATGTGAATAAAAGAACCATGTGAGCGTAGCCCACGCGCCATACGTTGACCCTGGATCACTCGAACGTTTGAGCATCTCGCCCATGCCGCCTAAGTGCAACCCCTGAATGAGCTCGTAATCAAGCTGCAACATACCGGCCATGCCCGTGCGATGGGTGAGTCCACTTGCATTGCCGTCACCCAATGTGTCGATGAGCATATCCACCTCGCTCATCAACACGAGCGGCAAGGTTGGCGAATAGCGCGCAAAAAGACCATGCGCTTGCCTTGTCAACGACGTTTGAAAGCGTGGATCTTTGCCGGCAACGCCCACCAAGCTGCTTAACCCGACGGCCGCATTGCTAACAGGCGCGTACTCGATATAACCCGAATAACCACGCTCACGAAAACGATCAGGACTGATCTGATAGTTGCCGAGCATCGCCATAAACTCGCCGCGCCACTGTTCACTTTGATAAGACAACGCAGCTCCGTGGGATTGTGCATCGTTGATGTCAGTACGCGTTGAGCTACGAACAAACGCGGTATGTTCGATCGATCGCAGCCCAAAAGGCAGGTTGATGCGTCCCGCGCGCAGCAAAAACTCGCGATCCTCACCTAGATCAACGCCCACCCAATGTGTGCGTGAAACAATATTGCCTTCGCCCTGGCTCGTGATGGCCGCCCCGGTGGCGCCGTTTTGCGCAACACCCACGCTCACGTTCGTGCGCACCCGCCCCAAGGTGAGTTGACCCTGTATGTCCGACTGCATTAGGAATGCATCGCTTTTGTTGGGCCCCGTCTTGGGCATAACGTTATAAGCAAAATATCTAAAATCGCCACCAAGCAAAAGCACGTCTTCTGGTGTTTTGATCAAACCAAAAAGTAACTTACCCGCAGGGCCGGGGTCTTCACTGTCCTTTTTTGAATAATGTGTGCGCAACAAGAGTTCACCCTGCGCACGCCCGTACATCGTTAGCAAACTGCCCCCCGAGGGGTCTGCGTGACACGTGGCGCAGCTCGTATAACCGTGGCGTACCATCCACGCGTAGGCGTGCACTTTGGATGTTATCGCGCCCAACATCAACAGCGCGCCCAACATCAAGGGTAAAGATTTCAGTGAACGCTTAAGAAGCGTGTTCTTTGCTAGCAATAGAGTTGTCATGTCGCCAGAGTTACTCGATAGATGGGCTACTCAAGTGCGTTGAAAGAAAGCGCGACATCAACTTCGGGTTTAACCGTAACACCTAAATACGACGGTGGCTTAATGCCAAACTCATTCATGTTGATGCGTACTTTGGCGTTCACCGTGTGAACACCCGCTACGGTCTTGATCGTGTAAGTGAAAGGCAAGCTTTTCTGCTTGCCGTGCAAACTCACCAAACCTTTACCTGTGCCATGCCCTGAACGAACCGCTTGCGCGATCCACGTTGTTGGAACGCTAAGTGTGGTTGTAGGAAACTTTTTTGTTTCAAGCGCCTTACGCATGTGCTCGTCGCGCAGATCGATCCCCGTCTTGATATCGCCAAGCGTTACCTGAACGACAAGCTGATCAGACTGAGTTTTCAGTTCCACAGTGTGTCCAACGCCATCAATTTTCATGCCTGCGGGCCCGGCTGCGTGAAACCTCACCTCGGCTTTGCCCTGGCGTTGATAAACGGCGTGTGCATTTGAGCCCGCGAAAAAACATATGAGAATTGATGCGGTTGTGGATACTATAAAACAGATTGAGAAAATGATATTTCGCTTGGCCATAGATCCCTTTCGAAGAATGCTAGGCGCTGCCAATGAAGTCAAATCAACGATAAGAGACGGCATAGAATACAAAAGAGTTCCCACACGCGATACGAAAAGTTTTCGTAAGTTGTAAGACACAATCATCGCGAAGGACTTGAACTCTCATAGATTAAAAGTGCGCTGCGTCCATCATCCGCTACGGCGTGCAACATCACTTTATTACCGACGTATTTGGCACAGAGTGCATTACGCGCCACTGAGTTACCTGCGGGCGTATAAAGCGGCAGCGGCAACTCTTGCGAAAGCACAAAGTTGTCGATGTTAACTAAAGCAAGTCCACCGACATCGATGGTACGCTTCGCTGAGTTGGGCACGAGCCTTGGCTCAAACGGGCTATACCCGCCGCACAACACATACCCAGCGCCCACCCCCTGACAATCTTGATAGTCGACAAACTGACTCGGGTTCTTGATCATGCGCAGGGCCACACCCGACGTCGAGTAACGTAAGAGATGACGCGCTCCCCAATCAGCTACAAACAGGTCTTTGCTCGCCGCATCGAACGCAAGCGCACCAACGTGCGTGCTGACATGAAACGCCTCTTTATACTTGAGCGTCTTAGCGTCAATTTTTAAAATGCTTGTTTTCCCATCAGGCCGATACGCCGCCAGTGGCAGCCAAATATGGGTGCCATCGGTATCGATGCCCCCTGGGTGAATCCTGGGTAGACGATTGAATAGAATATGACCGGTGAGTTCACCTTGGCGATTGAAGCGAAAAAGGTGCCCGGCTTTCTTTGAGCGCTCAACCGCCGATAAGAAAAACGCATCACCCACCATGGCCAGTCCTTGTGGATGATGTGCATCAAAGCGCAATGGTAGGGTTGTTTTGAGGGTCCACGATGTTTCGCGCGTAAGCCCTGCGACTGCTTTGGCCATCGTTGAAGCATCGAGGGGTTGGGGTGTTGTACAGTTCACGCCTCCCAAAACCAGGCTAAAGACCAGAACAAATAACCTCAGCACGCTAGCGTTGAAAAACCGAGAGACAATCGTCGTCATAGTTGCACCCAGAGCGTGGGCAAAAAAGGGTCACGGGTCAACTCGGCTACCTGCGATAAAGCATTACCCTGGCACGACTTCGCGTGATAAACTGAGCCACTGTGAAACGCCGCGTTGTCTTTGGTTCAGTCGCTCTATGTTTGGGCATGCTCAATTGGGGCATGGTAGCCTCTGTGCTTGCAGATCAGCGTAGGGAGGTGTCTTCGCAAACCTTCGCATGTGGCTACCAAAAGGGCGCACAGTTTGTCGTGACCCGCGTCGAATACTGCAGCGCTCCTGGCTGTCGGTATACAGTCGAAGGTCGGCTGGATGAGCTACCAATAGCAATTTCGTCGTTACAAGATGCAAGTCCCGACGTGAGTGCTTCGTGCAAACCCGGACAGGCAACACTAAAGATTAATCAACACGTCGTCGCGTTGATTTGGAATAAGCAAACCAAGCAGTTTGCACTTGCCCCATCGTTAAAGAAGAAACTTAGCGATCTTACGAAATCTCCAGAGCACGATCCAGGGACTTATCAAAATGCGCGCGTTCTTTATCGAACATTGCAGCTTGTGCCCACTATCGTCGATCGATCGTTGATGTTAACAACCAAGCTCATCTTTGTGCGTGAACTGCTCTTCGATCATCGTTGGTTGCAGGCAAGTGATATTCTAGCGTCCATCGACGAAAAGACCGCATGCGCCAACACTGACGCATGCGCGCCACTGCAAGCAGCGAGACAGGCCCTGCATCGTTTGCAATCCGAATCGATGCCTGTGCGAATCAAGGCGGTGCGACAGATTCTTACGCTGAAAAATAAACCGAAGTTGCCGCATCTTGACGCCGCTGCAACGGTGTTTTGGAAGGCGAACGCACTGTGTGTGATTGATGATCAAAACCCCAAGAAAATGCGTTGTTATTCTCCACAAGAACATCGCTGGCGCCTGGGCCTATCGGCACAAACCCCCAAGTGGCCTGACAACTTCTTTTGTAAACCGTGTGGGGCTGTGTGTGAGAACAAAACGCGTTGCGATTTTATGAACTGCGCAAATGACGAGAAGGGCGCCTGCGAGGTCATGCAAGATCAAGTCGTTAGCATCGGTGCGCAAGACGTACTCTATATTCGTCACAATCGCATTATCAAAACGGACCCTCAAGACCTAACGCAGTCAACACCCACCCCCCTGGTCGTTCAGGGCGCCATCAAGAAAGGGCACGGCGGCGAGTTATTAGGCAACGGTGCCTACCGCATCGAGCGTAACGCTATTATTCGCGAGCTTGGCGACGAAAACGAACGTTTTTGGGTGTTGACTGACGATCCGGCGCTCAAAGCGATCAACGCAACACAGGTTGTCTCGTCATTGGTGTCTACGCAGCAAAATCAAATCTTGCTTGTGACGTTCGCTGGAGCAAAGGGCTACGTGCTTTGGCTAGTCGAGTTAGCATAGCCGATGCTTCGATCTTAAAAACGTTGATAGTAAAGTTCCACAACGCCAGAAACGCGTGTGCGAGTCCTGATCAATTTGAGCTTGTGCTTGGCGCCAATGTCTTTAAAAAGCGGTGTTCCACTTCCAAGCAAGATGGGGCTCACCAACACTTGGTATTCATCGATCAGGTCAAGGTTAATAAAGGTCGAAGCCAAGTTCGCACTGCCAAAAAGCAGCATGTTCTTGCCAGGTTGTTTCTTGAGCGACGCAATTTCGTCGGCGACGCTGGCTTTTGCAAGACGTGCATTGTTCCAGTTAACTTGATCGAGCGTCTTTGAGAACACCACCTTGGGTAACCCGTTCATATAATCGGCAACAGCATCTGCGGGCGCCTGTGGCCAATAACCGGCCATCAGCTCATAAGTCACGCGTCCAAAGAGCAAGGTATCGGCTTGCTCAAAAAGTTCTACCGCATGCTTCTCGTGTTCTTCATCCGCGTAGTGCCACTCAATATCGTGGTTTGGGCCTTCAAAGAACCCATCAAGTGACACCATGTTGCAAAAGATAATTTTACGCATGTGTTAATCTTCTCAAGGTATTTCTGTTCTGCGCTTACGCACTCGCCTTTTTTCGCAAAGGTAACAGCGCGTGTAATCGTGGCTCGCGCAAATAGAGTCCAAGCCAAACCACAACCCCTAACAACACTTGCACGGGCACGGCTTCGCCGACGCGCAGGTGCGTTAAAATCGCGCCGCCCATATAGCCCGTAAGTAAAATCGCACCGACAACCGATGTCGCGGGAACCAAATAGACAATGACGCACGAAATCTCAAGAATACCCACTGTTGTAATCAGTGAGTGCGGTATGCCGAGGTGATCCATCCCTTTGAGGATTTCCGGGCTTGTCATCAACTTCATCACCGCGCTAAAAGCGAGCAGTAACGACACTGAGACTGAAAGCGCATGGCCAGTCCACACCATTTTTTTGTTCTGTGTTGGTAGTTGCATCGTCGAGCTCCCTGATGCTTGTAACATGCGTCAATTGCCATCACAATGCCAGCCGATCGTGGGCGCATGAATCCTTTAATGACTAGCTAGTCGTGCTTGTCTCCTTCAGGTGTTTGCATGTCGTTCAAGTCGTCATCCAAGTGACAAAAACGCGCTTCCCAAATCGACCGATATTGTTCAACCCAGTCGGCAACACGCTCAAGCGGGGCCGCGCTGATGCGACGCGGACGCCATTGTGCCTTGCGCCCTCGTTCGACGAGACCCGCATGTTCAAGTACCTTGAGATGCTTGGAAATAGCCGGTTGACTTATCGTAAACAGCTCGACGAGCTCGGTCACACTGGCCGGTCCTGACGATAAGCGCGCCAAAATCGCCCGCCGCGTGGGATCGGCCAACGCGGAAAAGATCACGCTAAGGACGTCAAAAGGCGCATCTTGTACCCCAATTATCATATATAACCAAATAGTTATATAAAATCCGCCAACACGCGTCAACACACTTGCGATAAGGAGTCGCCTGTAACTTGGAAATCAAGGTCAAAGCATGCGCTAATTGCTTATCACCAGGGCCAGCCAGTGTATCGCGAGACCTTCCTTCCTCTACTTATCCTTACACTAACGCTCTTAGTTGGGTGTGGTCGCATTCGCTATGACAGGCTTTCCTTTCAGACGAATCAGGATGCCAGCCCTGACGCCGATGCCAACACTGGCGCAGACGGAAGCACCGGCTCAGACGCGAGCTCCGGCGCGGATTGTCAGACACTTGCGACAACCATTCAAACAGCGCAGGACGATGGCTCGTTTGATGGCACCATCTGGAACGTCAACGGTGAGGCAGCCGCTTTGTTCTTTGGCCATTGGAATACAACCACCGAGTACGGATACTTTCGTTTCCAGCTACCAAGCGCGATTGCGCCCGGCTCAACCATTACATCGGCATCGCTGTCGTTTTGGGGAGTAACCACTGGCGGTAACTGGAACACTGCACTTCAAGAATACATACAAATCAACGTCGAAGAGTCGGCCAACGCTGCTGTCGTCGCCAATTTCAACCAGTATCCCAACGGATCCCAACCGCGGGTACTCGCTGCACCCGTGGTGCGTTGGCCCACAACCGGTGCCCTGCCATGGAATCTTAACACGTGGAATACCAGTTCAAGCGTCGCGCCGCTGCTTCAGCATTTGGTTGACACCTATGGTGGGCTCGCTGCCAATGCGCATGTGCAGTTTTGGCTCGGTTACCCCTTTGGACCCACCGCCTATGATGCAGATGTAGGCACCGAAGACCGCTCACGCAACGGTGGCCACGAAGCCAAACTCAACATCGGTTGGTGCCCTTAGTCTACTCGCAAGAAAGAACCAAACGCCGAGTGGTTAGTTTAATTCTAAATCGGTGAAAGTTTTGCCGTCACCGTTGTCGGTAAAGACACGAATACCAAACGCAATGTTATCGCCAGTGTCCATCGTGCCTGTAGCAACCAGTGTGTACAGCTTTCCTTTCTCGAGTACGATGGTCTTATAAAGTGCAAGCTGTGCAGCGTTGTTCTTTTGAATCACCACAAACGAGTAGCTTGTATCGCTGAATGCCTCGTAGTCGAGTATTGAGCCAAACGCGCGATTGTTAAAGATGGTTTTATTGTTCGACTTGATGTCTACCGTCGGTAAGTCAGGTGACGCCTGGTAAAAACGCAACTTAACTTTACTAACATCGACGTTTCGATGATCTTCAACAGGCACGATGGTTGTATCCGCGCCCGACTTGACAACAAAGAAGCTGTACGCTTCGCCACCAATCAAGGGTACAAGCACTTCCAACAACGTTTGTGATCCGTTAAAAATCTTAACATTGTTCAATCCGCTATTGACCCCTGCATATCCAGAGCTCGATCGGTACTGCAGCGATTGCGCTAGCGATGCACCTTGGATCGTGACATCGATGGTTGCCGCGGCGTACTGCGTATGGATCACACGCACAAGCGTCACTGCTTGAGGAATGGGCATGGTCATGTCAACGATCTCGGGAAGGTCGGGAATCTCGGGTAGGGGAGTCACCGTTTCGTTTGGCAGGCTTGCGTCAATGGTGTCCTCGCCAACGACGGGCATCGTGGCATCGGGTATTATTGGCGTGATCGACGTCGCGCGAAAATGTGGGTCCGCGCAACCCCCAAACGTGGCTACAACCATCATCGATAGATATATGTTTGACAGTGGGCGACCCATTGCGTTTAGCCGTGACTAAGCTTAGTTTATAATAACACACGGAAAGTAAAATGATCACCACTAACTCAGTTGCAGCATGGCAACGTATCGGTCCCATGTGGACGATAAGCTTATTTCTATTGACTAACATTGCCTTCGCTGATGAGATTAGTTTTGGTCCATTAGACATTCCGACCACATTCTACATTTCCAAAAGTTCAAACCGTAACCGTGTTGATTTTGCGTTAGCGCTCGATAAAGGATGTATCCCACGCGGTTCGCATCCTGTATTTTCGTATTGGCGTAACCTCGAAGAAGGCCCAAACAAGTTAAGTCCCCTTAAAGACTTTGAACATAAAGCGTACGGGATCATCGAGCAGAAGGTTGTTACGCAAAGCAAGAAGAATGCAGATCAAAAAAAGTCCGTGGTGCAACTTAAGCTGCGCGCCATTTCCGATCGGGCGATTACCTTTGAGATTACACAAACCAAAAAGGGTTGCACCGTTGAACCGAGCACCTTAATCGAAGGCAAGCCTGCGCGTCTAGATCACGTCTTTGCGCACGTGTCCGGCTTGCTGAATGCATCAGTCGACTATATTGAGCTGCACGGCATTGCTGCAAATGGCAAAGCCTCTGTGGTCGAACGCATCAAATCGCCTTAACATTATTAGGCGAAGGGCAGCGCGAGTTGACAAGGGTGCTCTCACTCGGCATGGTTACCCCTGCAACCCTTGGGTTGCAAGATGAGTGAACAACATCAGGAGGAACATCATGAAGCATCTCAAATTTCTTATGGGTATGATCGCAGCCATGTCGATTGTCAGCACTGCGCTTGCAGTCGAGAAAAAAGCGCCTGTCGCCGGCAAACCCGATGCCAAGAAAATGGCAGCAGCACAGAAAATGGCAGCCCCTGGCCCCAATCACAAACGCCTTGAGGGTTTGATTGGCAAGTGGACACATTCGGTTAAGTTTTGGATGAGCCCAGAAGGCAAACCACAAGAGTCCAAAGGCACCAACGAAAACCGCTGGATCCTTGGCGGTCGTTTTGTACAGGCTGATCACAAGGGTACTGTGATGGGCAAACCTTTCGAGGGCGTTGGCATTTCTGGTTACGACAACGTGCGTGGCGAATACACGTCACTTTGGCTCGATAACATGAACACGGGCACAATGATGGCCACCGGTCAATATGACGCCGCCACGGGCTCGATTGTCGAGCAAGGCACCTATTCATGTCCGATGACCAACGAAAAGAGCAAACCCTATCGTGGCGTTGTGAAGGTTGTTGATGCCAATCACTATACCTACACAAGCTACATGAAAGACGACAAAGGCAACGAGTTCAAGAGCATGGAAATCAGCTACGAGCGTGCGCAGTAAGCAACCCCGTGGTTGATTGAAAAGGGAAGGCTGTTTGCAGCCTTCCCTTTTTTTATAGACTCACGCAATGCGTGTCGTTAAGGGTCGCGGGGCCGCCGCCACCAAAGCTCACTTTAACACCGCCCGCACGCGCAAACAGACAGTACTGCGTTGGATGTCCATCATACATCGGGTTTTCTGTTTCGCCTCCCAACCATAGTTCGCACATCCCATCAATGCGCGGATGCACCAGGCCCCACGCGCTGCCAAGCGCCAGCGATACACTCCACCGCTGCGAGGTACACTCGCTCAAATCAACACTCACACCTGTCTGCGTGTCGGCAGCAATCGTCGGCGTTTGTGTTGCTATCTCATTGAACGTCGCCAGCGACGGCACCTCAATTAAAAAGTGTGCGTCACAGTTAACATTAATTACGCTCGCGTCAGTGATTGCGTGGGTATCGTCACCACACCCGCCGAGTGCACCCAAAACCAATGCGCTTACCACACCACACTTCCATTGCCTCATGTCCATTGTCCATACCCTACAACACAAACCCAGAATAGGCGGATTCCAAGCGAAAATAATACCCAATATACGCGGGTTCAAATCGCAGCGCGTTTCTTGATTGAGCTTATAAGCTTATCCTTTGGCTCGGGCGGTAATACCGAATAACGGTAACCGAGATCCTGCGAACCATTCAACGTGATGTCGTAGCCTCGTAACAATTCGACCCAAAAAACTTTTAACATGAGCGGCGCCATCTGATAACCCGGACATTTATGTGTCCGCGTCGCGTCTCCGGTGCCTTGGGGTGCAAAAACATGTGGGCAGCGTGTGTGTTCAAGCCGTGGCGCAGCGAAACGTTGCACGTCAAAGACGTTCGGGTGGGGGTAATGTTCCGCGAGGTGATGGGATGCCTGCCATGCCCACATGACGGCCGTATTTTGTCGCACCAGATGTCCGCGAAACTCGAAGTCATTCGCCGCAATGCCAAAAAGTTGCGGCAGAATAGGCGTCACGCGCTGCACTTCCATGACCGCGCGATCCAGTGTTGGCATCTGCGAAAAATGATCCAGCGTCAAGGCATCGCGTCCACACACGCGGCTTGCCTCTTCACTAAGCGTGCTCTTCAACTCGACGTTTGTACATGTCTCAATGATCGCGCGCGCCATCCAGCACCACACAATCAACCCGGCGACGACAATATGATGCAGCTCGCGTTTGGCCTCATCGTCGCCAATGGGTCGCTCGTCGATGGGTGAGCGTGCATGAAGCATGCGGGAAAGGCCATCATCGAAAGGACGAGCGCGATGTTCGTCAATACAGCGCTGATATCGCGCCAAGATCCGCTCAAGGGCTCTTTTTGCCTTCCAAAATGGCAACCCTGGCAAATTAATCGGCAGGCGCGTCATCGCTTGCGTAAGCGTCGCATAGTCATCATTAAGCGTGTTAATCTCGGCATCATTGTTGATCGATAATACGGTGCTCAGAATACAATGCAGCGAGAGTTTTTTTAGATCATCAAGGAGTGCGTATGCACGATTGTGCATGGACCATTGATTCAGGCTTTCGCGCACCGCACCTGATAAACTCGATACGCTGCCGCGCAACATGGGCTCGTCGAACGCTGCCAGTACAAAATGTTTGCGCTCGCGATGCTCGGTGCCGTCTAGTAGCGGTAAAACGTTACCTGCAAAAAGTGTTGCAATGTGGGGCGGCATGGCATTACGCCGCTTAATTTTGGTGTCATCAGCGAAGAGGCCAGTGGCCTCGGGGCCGCATATGATCACCGTTTCGCGACCAAACAGATGGGTGCTAAAAATCAATCCGTGTCGCTCAACACGTTCGTTGATAAAACGAAAGCCGTCGCTGACAAAAGGCAGCGTCTCACCAAGGAGTGCAATGCCCTTTCGACCAGGCGGCGTGGTCAAGGTCTGCATGGTTCGACCCTAGCAGATGATCGCCCGCGCGATCCAGGTGTTTGAGTGCAGTGCTCAGTACTCGCTATAAACGCCGCAATCTTTCTTAGGCAGGCCACACCCATCATAAGCGGCGTGATAAATTGGGTACTGCTACACATGGACTAAAGACGATGGTCGCGGCTCTCGTCACGGTGCTTCTTTAAGTATTGCATAAAGGGTGTTCCCCCGGTGCCCACGTCCGTCGCATTGTTGGCGCGCGGCGCTTGGCTATGAATATAGCTCGCGGCAAACTCCAAGTGTTTTGTGCGAAACTTTTCAAGTTCGGTAATGCACGCATTGTAAGCATCACGCAAGGTTTGTTGCGAGATGCGCGCCTGAACAAACGCGCGCAGCGAGCTTTGTCGACCCACCTCAGCAATAAAGGCGCGGTGTTTAGGCGGCATGTATTCCTGCATTTCTAGCAGGTACACTCGCAAGGGATCGTCTTCGTGGGAAACGCCAAAGAGCGCGTCCATGGTCGGCACGATCGAACTTTGTGCGCCGGTCTCGCCACGAAACTTTTGTGGCTTGTCGGCATAGATGCCAACGCCTTCATAAATCAGCCCCTCAGGCAGAGAAGGGTTATTCTTCCAGCCGTGGATATAGGGCCGGACGCGATTATAATACACGTAGGGATCGCAGCCTTCGGTCATGCGCTCCATCGTCTCGTTGATTCGCTGCCACGCGTTATGCACTTGCTCTAACCCAGCGATTACACCTGGCTCGTCAGATTGTGTAATACGTTCAATCAACAGCGGAATCGCCGAGAGTGCCTTGGCGGCGCGCGATTCGATCTCGATATGAATTAGAATGAACCAGTCTTCATCAAGCCCGCCCAAAAAGTTTTGCTGCAAAAAGATATTGCCGATTTCAGGCGCGCCCTCACCAAGCCGTTTCCAATTATCCATGGCGTACGACGCATACGACAACACGGGTGGGCGTCCAAGCCGCGTAGCAATGGCGTGTAGCGGAACGGCGAGCACTCGCGGTAACTTTGTGGCAGCTTTGGCTTCGCCCCAAACGTATCCATGCGTCAGATACGAATAAACGAGCATCGCGCGACGCAACTCGGGTTCTTTAAGCGCTTGAATCTCGGCGCTAGTGGCCTCCGACAGCTTGAGAACCTCTTGACGAAACTTGCCAGTGGTCAACCACTTAGGCAACAAGCGTGCCAACGCGTCGGCGGCCGCAAGTGCCGGCGAACTTGCCGGTAACTGTACTGCTGGATCGGTGGTAGGCAAAAACCCGCGCTCACTATCAACGTCAAAATCGCTAAGCTTCATGATGGTCAATCTCCGCGAGTCATACTACCGCAAGCCTGCTCGAGCTCAAGCGACTTTAATTCCCGAAATCGGCAGGCCGAAACCATTCCAAACGCGTGAGACAACTCACGAAATAGAACTCATGTTGTAACGATACACAAACGGATTGAGCGCGAGTCAGACCTTTGGGTGCGGGTTCGGTCCGACGAAGGTGGACGGGAGCGTAGGCGCCGTTCAGCTGGAGTGAGCGGGACCCGCGCCCAAAGGTCTGACTCGCGCTCAATCCGTTCTAGCGCAGCTTTTCAAGCGTTGCGATCGCGGCGTTCAAATCGCGCGCCAAACAATCATTGGGCGTTCCAAACAAACCCCCGAGCACGTCATTTTTTCGGCGCTTCAGTTTGCGTAGCGGCTCGAGTGCACGCTTATCTTTAAGGTCAACCAGCTTTTTGATCGTCTCGCGCCGTTCAACACAACGCGGCGCTTGCGCTAGATCTAGCAGATACACTTGCAAACGATCGATGGGCGCCGAGCACAAAAATTTTTCGTAGGCCATCAGTGCTTGCTGCCGCATGTGCATGCCTCGGTTTGTCGCAGCGAGCGCTGCAAAACTTGCGCAGGCTTGATTCCCCACATCACTGATTAAAAACGCGAGTGCGTGGTTCGCTTGCGTTTTATCATCGGCCAATGAAGCGACATTCGAAAGAAGTACGGGGTTCGTCTTGTAGCTTGCATCCAAATGAATGCTTGTGTGGTAGCCCTTAAACATATCGGGATAACGATGTTGCAAGAATCCAACGTTGGCGTTGAGATAATATAGATGTGCAACCTTTGGATGTTTCGCAATGGCCGCTGCGAGCAACGCACGCGCGTTTACAAGTTCACCACGCCCAATGGTTTTTTCAATATGCTCGATGTCGGCACGCATGTCGCTATCAAGCTGCGCAAGCGGTGAAGCCTGTTTAGGTGTGACCCCTTTTATCGCAATAAGCACAAACGCTAGTGCGATCACACCCACACCTAAACCGCCTGAGAACACTTTCTGTTTAAGAGAGGCTCGTCTCCAAGCAGCTTTAGCGCGGGTGCGCATTTCCGCTAAGTCGATCGTAAGTGTGATGCGAGGTAGATGGCGATTGGGCTGAGAGGGCCTTGGTGCAGCCGAGACGTGTACGCCCGAGCGCCGCACCTTGGCCGTGCCGCCATGTCGATGGGTCACGCGGTCAAGGGCCTCTAAAAAAGCTTCGGCAGAGGGCATGCGGTCTTCATGCTTTTTGGTTAACGCGTGCAGTATGACGTTTTCAACTTCACGCGGGATGTTTAAATTGGGGCCAACGCTATTGATAGCCGGTACCGGCATGGTTAGCTGCATCGACAAGATGTCGGCGAGGCTTTGCGAATCGAAGGGTTTTTTACCCGTCAGCATTTCATACAGGATGATACCGCAGGCATAGATGTCGGTCCTTGCATCGGTGGTCTGTCCCACGGCTTGTTCAGGCGACATATAGTGTGGCGTGCCAAACACCAGTCCCACCTGCGTGAGCGGTTTCACGGATGTGCTGTCGGTCATTTTGGCAATGCCAAAATCGAGCAGTTTGACCTGGGCATGATCATCTACATTGATCAGCATCACATTTTCTGGTTTGAGGTCGCGGTGCACAACACCTTGTCGGTGGGCATGATCGAGCGCCTCAAGAATCTGTTGAATAATGTCTACCGCACGATTCACAGCCAGCGGACCTCGGCCAATCACGTAATCTAAAGGCTCGCCCTTCAGATACTCCATCACCAGATAAAGAGTGCCCTCGGGAGTTTTCCCAAAATCGGTTACCTGAATAATATTGGGGTGCGACAAACGACTCGCCGATTGTGCCTCGCGCACAAAACGTTCCGAGATCTCGGCAACGCGACCTAAATCAGGGTGCAGCAGTTTGATCGCGACCGTCTTTTTCATCAGCACATGTTCGGCGCGAAAAACGGACCCCATGCCTCCTTCGCCGATCATCTCGAGCAAACGATAACGCTCGCCGATCATCGTGCCGACATAGGCTCGCTCGGTGGACTCAACGGTGACGGTTTTGGACGTGTCGCTCATGAACCCGGCCCATGGTAACACCCCGCGTTGACTTAGGGCATGCTTCTGGCATGGTTTAAGTAACGGAGGTTTTTATGAGTGATACCGCAACATCGAACAAAGCGCTCGACGAACTGATTGCACTTCGCGACGAGATAAAGGTGAAGCTGCACTTGGCAAGCCTCGAGACCAAAACCCTGTGGGACCAAGTGTCGCGTGAAATCGAGACATTGACATCTGAAAAAGTCCGCGTCGCAGGTCACCAAGCCATTGAGACGCTGCGCACCAAACTCAAGAACGTGCAAGACTTGATCAAAAAAGACGACAAAAAAGACGACTAACGTCGCAACGTATAAAGCAACTTGCAGCAATTCACTTCATAACGTCGACGGCGTGATTCGCAGCGATCTGCGCATCTGCAGTGGCGATGTGTGAGACGTTCTACCGGTTTAAGAAGACTCCGCTTGAAGCCGCAAGAGGCTGGGTTATGGTTCGTACATGACCCAGACTCTCGGCAATCCTCCTACGCGCACATCGCGCAAATGGCTATGGCTCTTAGTGCCCGCGCTTCTTTTCGCGGGAAGCGCTGCGTTTGCAGCAATACGCTTCGACGCCATCGTCAATAGCTATAAAGATCAGTACTTACCCGAACTGTCAACACTTCTTGGGCGTCCGGTGGCCATCGGCAAGATTTCAACCAGCGTGTTGACAGGTGTTGGCGTGAGGGTCGACGATTTGGTGGTTGGAAAAGATCCCAAAGACACCAACGATCCACGACCCTTCTTAGAGCTAAAAAAACTACAAGTCAGCGTGTCGATCTGGCCTTTGATCACCTCAGGCGGCAAAAAAATCCATATCAACGAAGTCTTGGTCGATGGTCTCGCGTTAAATCTGGTGCGTTATGCCGATGGCACGCTCAACCTTGACCATATTCTGGAGCAGGTGAACAAGAACAAAAAGCCACCTGAGCCCATGAGTGAAGAGACTCGCACACTGATTCGCGGATTTAAACTTGGTCGGTTCGATTTATCCGATGCGCACGTGCGTTTTGTCGATCTTGAGCGCGACAGCGCCGTGGTGGAAATCTCCAAAATCAATCTAGAGATCCTTGAGGCAAGCGTGCTTGCGCCCTTCAACGTGTCGCTTTCGGCGGCTATCTTAACAAACACCCCCAATTTCACGCTCTCTACCCAACTGGGCGTTACCCCGAAAAGCTTCGAAGAAGCCCCGCCCGTCATCGCCCTCAAGGTGGATCTCAAGCCCACCAATTTGTCGCCGATCGCTCCGTTCATTGCCACACGCGTGCCTGGCTTGACTGACATGACCGCCGCGGCGCATATCGATGCGACGCTTGGCGCAGCGGCGCCCGGTGGCACGGGCCCAACCGCGCTCAATGCTGAAGTCAAACTGGCTCAGATGAAGTTCAAAGAAGGCAGTCAAGCCTTCGATCTTAACGCTGTCACGGAATTAACCGCCGATGCAAACAAGGGCGATGTGGATCTTAAGCGCTTAGACATCAGTGCCGCCGACATGGCTATCAAAGGCAAGGGCAAGCTTCTTGCACTCAAGAGCACGCCACGTTTCGAAAATGTGCTGATCGAAAGCCAAGGTGTGAACTTTGACAAGATTCGCAAACTTTACCCAGCGCTCGACCAAAGCGCAGGCGCCACGCTTGGTGGCCCACTTGAGTTGCGTGTGGCGGCCACAGGCGATCAAAGTGCGCAGACCTTTAATGTGCGACTTGATTTGACCGGTGCATCGATCGTCAAAGATGACGTTTTCGCAAAACCTGCAGGCGTTGTGTTGCGTTTCGCGGCAGGTGGCGAGTTGAAACCCGATGCGTTGCTTTTGACCCTTCTTTCATTTGAACTCGCGGATCTCAATCTGCGCGGTCAAGGCAGCGTTACTCATTTCAAGAGCCCAAGTTTTGATCTTCAAGCCACCGCCCAAACGGCTGATTTAACGGGTCTTGCGCATTTGTCACCCAAAGCCGCCGCGTCGATCCCTGCCAACCAAAGCGTAGCCGGCGTGTTCGCCGTCGATGCCAAAGCCAAGGGCACAACACAATCGAGCCAGATGAGCGCCAATCTTCAACTCACGCAAGCTGATCTCAAAACGCCCGACATGCGGGTGGTTGGCAATGCGCATCTCAACGTGCAGGCAAACATGCGCCGCGAAAGCGACGAGACGCAAAGCATGAGCGCCACGGTCGATGCCGATCTTAGCGCGCTTGACGTGCACTACGGTGACGCATTCAACAAGGCATCGGGTGTCCCCTTCGTATTACAACTCAAGCAAAAAGGTTTGGGTGCGGCCGAGGGCAAAGTGAGCGATACACAGTTTGACTTAAAGCTCGCAGCGCTCAGTGCCAATGGTCACGCCAATCTGCGTGGCGAAACCTTTCCCACCTTTGACGCCGCGTTGCGCTTTTCAAACTTTGACACGCTGCAGATGAAGAGCATGTTGCCATCGCTCGCCGCCTCTGACGTTAAGGCTATTCGAGTCGACGGCGACATGAATGCGCAAGGTCAAGTCGGCCACCCCGACAAGATGCATGTCCAAATTAAGGAACTGAACGTCAAAGCAGGACAAAGCGATCTAAAGGGTAAGTTGGTTTTGAACAATCTTGTCAAGCCGAGCTTCGATCTTGAAGCCCATTCGGGGTATCTGGACATGACGGATTTCGTCGCCGATAAGCCCGCAAAAAAAGAAGAGAAATCAGATCGCAGCGCGCTTAGTAACCTACGCGGTCACGTGCTGCTGACGGTCGCCAAAGGCAAAGCTGCGCGCTTGGCTTATGACACACTCAAATGTGACCTCAATATCGACGCGGGGCGCGCCACCGCCAAGACCATGAGCGTCAACGCGCTTGGCGGAACCTTTAGTGGCAATGGCACCGAGCTGAGCGTCGTCGACGAACACGGACCTTTTCACATGCTTGGGCAAATCGACAATCTTGATCTCGACCAAACCACCGGCTACTTGATGAACACCAAAGGGGTGATCCGCGGGCGGTTCTCGGGCAAGGTCGACCTCAAAGGTGTCGGCACAACACCCGATGAAATGAAAGCGCATTTAGACGGTAAACTCAAAGGCCAAATTATCGACGTCACGTTCTTGGCCGGCAATCTTGCAGAAAGCATTGCTAAACCGCTCAGCGCAAAGTTACCTTTCTTAAAGGGTTCAAAACTGGCGCCTCCCAAGTTTGCCGATCCACACGCCAAGCCCGCCAAAGCAACGATCATCGTCAAAGATGGTGCGCTCGTTCTTGAAGAACCTCTCGAGACCGACTCTGCGCTTGGTCCCTTGTCGTTGGCCGGTAAAACCTTTCTCAATACCAAACTCGACATGAAGGGTGATTTACACATGGCACCTGCCGCCGCGTCACAGCTGGTGGGTAACACCGTGAAACTCAGTGAACCGCTACCGGTCAAGCTCAAGATTGGTGGCACCTTAACCAAACCTAACATTGCGCCCACTGAACTTGAAAGTGTGGCCAAGATCTACCTTGCCGCTTACGCCAAGGGCGCGCTCAACTCGGCCTTGGGTCAAGAAGCAAACAAGCTGCTGCAAAACTCACCTGCTGGTAAACTGCTCGACAAAGTAGGCCCTTTGCCCACGTCCAAAGCCGAAGCCGAGGCCAAAGCCAAGCAGGTGGCCGACGAAGCAAAAGCCAAGGCCGAGCAAGAGGCGCGCGAACAACAAGCACGCGCTCAAGCCGAAGCGCAGGCACGCGCAGATGCCGTGAAGCGCGAAGCGCAGGAGCGCGCACGCCAAGAAGCCGAGCGAGCCAAACAAGCCGCTGACGCCGAGCGTCGCGCGGCCCAAGAACGCGCTAAACAAGAAGGCGCCAAGCGTCTAAAAGGCTTATTTGGCAAGTAGGTATTCGTGATAGTCGTTTTGCGTTATACCGAGATTCGACGCATACTGTTGTAAACGAGCACATACGGATATGCGACTGGGTCGAGTCTATTCTTATTTAATATTGATGGCGTGGTTGCTTTTCTGCGCGTGCGGTGACGACACAAGTGCTGGCGTTGACGCCGCGGTGACTAGCAGCGACGGCGGCATTGCCGGCTGCATCCCTAAGCCCGCTGTGATTGCGTGCACCACCAATGTATGCGGCACGGCACCGGACGGCTGTAACGGTTCGGTCAATTGTGGCGTGTGCTCAGCGACCTATCCCATGTGTCAGCAAACCAAGTGTTGTAAAAATAGCAGCACGCTATGCTGCAAACCCAAGACGCAAGCACAGGCCTGCGGTACGGCCGTCTGTGGTTCCGCACTCACTGGGTGCACCGATGGGCGAGTGACGTGCGGAGACTGTCCGATCGACTACCCGGTGTGTAAAACAACACGCTGCTGTAAAGCCGGTGGAACCCCCTGTGTGACCAAGGGGCTTTAACCCTATTTTGATCACTGGCTGAGCCACGGCCAGGACATGGCGCGCTCTAGAGGACCGTTGCCCCTTCCGGTATTTCGCTAAACGTCTATAATCATTGATAATTATTCATGGTTTGTACGGCACGTTGCTTGCACTACATACCTTGGATGGCCGAGTCGAGCACACGCCAAATATTGCCGACGCATGCGCGCTTGACGCTATGCCGGCTTGCCGGTGGGTTGCTTGTGGTCGGCATGTTCGTCGGCTGCTCAGGACAAATCATGACGCCTGGCGATGGACGCGATCGACTCACCAGTTGCGGACCGATTTCACCAGGGCCTTCGCCGATCCGGCGGTTGACACGTTTTGAATACAACAACACCCTGCGTGATCTGCTAGGCGACACCACTGAGCCAGCCAACTCGTTTCCAGCTGAAGAAATAGGCAACGGTTTTGGCAATGACGCCGACGCAATGAGCGTATCGGACACTCTCGCGCGCGACTACGCAGACGCGGCGAGCGGCATTGCCTCGCGCCTAATAAGTGATGATGCACGCTTCAATAAGCAACTCAATTGTAACATTGCTCAAACAGGTGAAGCGGCTTGTGCGCAGAGTTTCATCGACCAATACGCCAGCCGCGCCTTTCGTCGCCCGCTTTCAAGCGACGAACAAACTCAGCTCTTGGCCATCTATACGCAGGTTCGCTCACTGCCAGGTGAAACCTTCAAAACAGCCATCGCAGCGGTGATAGAAGCCACCTTGCAAATGCCGGCTTTTCTCTATCGCGTGGAGTCCGATATGACCCCATCGAGTGGTGACAAAGTAAGCCGTGTGGATGGGTATCTGATGGCATCGCGCCTTTCGTACATGCTTTGGGGCTCCATGCCCGACGAAACACTGTTAACAGTCGCCAAGACCGGCGGGCTCAGCACCCCTCAACAGGTGCGCGCACAAGCCGAACGCATGCTTCAAGACCCCAAAGCGCATGACGTCGTCACCTTCTTTCACGAGACTTTGTTCAAACTACGTGGTGTCGAAGGATTGATTAAAGACACCACAACTTTTCCCATGTTCGGTCCCACCATCCCTGGTCTCTTGAAACAAGAAACCACTGCCTTTCTTGATCACGTGGTGTGGGAGGGCGAGGGCACGTTGGGTGCAATGTTCACGGCGCCTTATTCATACATGAATGCTGAGCTCGCACAGTTTTACGGTGTGAACCCAAGCGCCGGCGCGCCGCAAGGCACGGACTTCGTTCGCGTTGATCTAAATCCCTCGCGTGCGGCTGGCTTTTTGACACAAGCGGCGTTGACCGCCTCACTCTCACCTGGAAGCACCCAAACCAACCCAGTCTTGCGTGGCAAATTCATCCTCGCGCAGCTTTTATGCACCACGCCACCCTCGCCGCCGGCGAACTTTGTTCCCAAGGCGCCCGACCCCGATCCCACCTTGACCACGCGCGAGCGTTTTGAAGCGCACTCAAAAGATCCGGCGTGTTCGGGGTGTCATCAACTTCTCGATCCACTTGGTTTTGCCTTTGAACATTACGATCCCATCGGTCGTTGGCGCGACACCGATAACAACAAACCGATCAACACCAGTACTGAACTCACAGCCTTCGGTACCGCCATTGCAGGGCATAACGACGATGCCGTCAGCCTCGCCGACAAACTTGCGCAAAGCTCCGAGGTTCGCGCATGCATAGTGCGACATTGGCTCACCTTTGCTTACGGTCGAGCACAGGTTCAAGAAGACGCGTGTACTGAAGCGACGCTGATCGATGCTTTTGAGAAGTCACAGGGCCGAGTGCGCGATTTGCTCGTCGAGTTAACCCAAACAGACGCATTTTTGTATCGTCAAACGGATGCACCATGAAGCCAATGAACCTCATTCAACCACAGGTGTTGTTATGTCGGGCGTAAAGAACAAGTGGCTCATCAATCGACGGACCATGCTTAAGGGTGCCGCGGGCGTGGCCATCTCGCTGCCTTTGCTTGACGTGATGATAGCACCCGGTCGTGCGGCTGCGCAGTCAGTCCCCAAACGGTTTGCTGTGTTTTTTAAGCCTGGTGGCAGCGTGCTCACCGACTGGAGACCCACCGGCACCGAAAGCAACTTCACTCTTAGTAAAACGCTACAACCCCTGTCGACGTTGAAGCAAAAGCTGCTTGTGCTTGATGGCATCGATCTTAAGATCACTGAGATTGGCAGTGGTCACCCTCATTCAAAGGGTATGGGTGGACTGTTGACAGGTCGCGAGTTACCCCCTGGCCCTTACGAAACGTGTGGCGGGCAGGCGGGTTTTCCGGGTGGCCCCTCGGTCGATCAAGTGATCGCAAACAAAATCTGGACAGGCAGCAAGTTCAAATCGGTGCAAGTTGCCGTCAACTGGCCCACGGATTTACGCGACGGAGGCACGTCATCTCCGATGAACACGATCATTTTTTCGGGCGCCAACCAACCGGTGCCCATGTCGATTGACCCCAAAGCCGTCTGGGATCGCATGTTTAAGGATTTCAGCAAACCCGCAGATCAGGTGAACGCCGAATACAATCGAAAAAAATCCATCCTTGATTCCGTTTCCAACAGCTACCAAAGATTGCTCAATCGCGTAAGCACGAGCGACCGCGCTAAACTCGATCAGCACCTTACACGCATCCGCGAAATCGAAATGAGCCTTGCCCCTTTCGTTTCAAGCGCCGCGGCGTGTCAGCAGCCCCCAGTACCCACCCCACTTGGCGACCCGCTCACGGGCCATATTGGCGACGCTGGCAGTAATCAACAGAAAAACCCCGAACTCGACGCACGCATGCCCGACCTAGGTAAAGCGATGATGGATTTGTTGGTGATGGCATTCGCTTGTGATCTTACACGTGTGGGCACCATGCAGTTCACCGATTCACAAGCCTACGACACGTTTCCTTTCTTGAATCTGAACAACGGCCACCACGGCTACCAACACGACAATGGCTATCAGCCCGACGCATTAACCAAAATCAACACTTGGTATGTCAGTCAATATGCATACTTCTTACAAGAGCTCGACAAAATTAGCGAACAGGGCGCCACCTTGCTCGACAACATGGCCGTGCTGTACACCAGCGAGCTGCAACAAGCCGACAGTCACGGTCAATCCAATATGCCATTTTTGTTGGCCGGCGCAGCGCAAGGCTCCTTTCGCACTGGGCGTTGGATAAAATACAACAACGTGTCCCACAACAATCTGTTGGTGTCGCTGCTTAATGCCTACGGCATAACCGACAAGACCTTTGGTAACGCCGCCTATTGTACGGGCGCCTTGGCCAACCTTACCTAAGTCTGATTCGCGCAAACCAGCCTTGAACTTTTAGGTCTTTAGGGCAAAACTGTTGAATGCGCAGCGCGACATTCGCAAGTACCAGCACCAGTACCAGTACGAGTCCCAGCATAGGTCTAGCTAAGCTGAGCGTCATTGCCCTGGCGCTACAGGCGCTGCTTTCGCTTGCGTTAATATGGTCGTTCGCTTGGCTGCCGCTTGGAGATCTTGGTGGCCACATTGAACTGATGGACATCGCCCAACGTGGGCACGATCCAGCAACGCTTTACCCACAGTGTTATCGCGTGGGTTCGCTGTGGACCGCCAACGCGCTTGCTTTGTTAGTCTCGCGTATCGTATCGCCTTGGCTTGGCACAGTGCTAGTCGCAAAACTTTTGCTTTCGCTGTATGTGCTCGGTGTGCCCGCATCGCTCGCGTATCTTGCGCGCACGTTTAACCGTTCGCTGACCCTTGTTTTTTTTGCCACGCCGCTTGTCTTTGGCGCCATCTTTAACGTTGGCTTCCTAAATTATATGCTTGGTTTGCCATGCGTGTTTCTTGCGGTCGCGCTAGCGCACAGATTTGTGACCACCGACACAAACGCGGCAGGCATTGCGTTAAGCGGCGTGCTTACCGTGTGTTTTTTAGCGCATATCTTAACCTATCTTGCGGCGCTGGGGCTGGTGAGTTGTGTGCTTGTTGTGTGGGTTTCGCGTAAGCAGATCGTGCGCGCGGGCCTTTTTATTTTGTTGAGCACGCCACTTTTTATGCAGTGGATCTATCAGCGCATGGTACTCAACCAGGCCAATATCGGCGAACAACGTCTGTTGACCGATCAGGGTACCCTCGGTGCCGTGTATGCGTCGTTCAGCGAGCGAATCGCCCATCTTTATGATTGGAGCTTCCAGTTCGCACGTTCATCGGTCGACGAGTGGTATTGTGCAGCACTTGGCCTTATCTGGTTTGTGCTGCTTTTCGCGTCGCCAACGGCTCAACCACCCGCCGCAAAGGTGCGGCTACGCAGCTGGTTACAAGACCATACGCTTTGGTTGTTAGCGGCGCTCGGTGCCCTTGCTTATTTCGTCCTGCCAACACACGTTAAGGAAGCGCAAAACATTTCTGATCGCATGGCGTATTTCATGTGGGCGCCGCTGATGCTCTGGCCGCGCAACCTCGGCGCCAAAGTGTCGCGCGCATGTTTGATCTGCATCATGGCTCTTTCGCTCGTCTATACGAGTTATGTCTATAACGTGTGCCGACGTTTTGATCGCGAGGTGCAGGCATTGCCGAACATGATCGCCTCACTTCCCGCGCGCAGCGTGCTTGGTTATATGCGCTGGGATGGCGATCACACGCTCGTTCATATGGGCCCGCTCTGGCATATTCCCAAGGCATTGCACAGCACACTTAACGGTGGCGTGACCGACGACACCTTCGCGATCCGTCCTTATTATGGCATCGCGATCCGACCCGCCTGTGTAACGGGTTCGATGTCGCCCGACTTTTGGCAAAGTTCTAATCTTCAACGTTTTGATCACGTGCTGCTCTTATCAACGCCAAAGCCCGTCAAGGCGCTTCAACAGGTTAACTTGCAGCTTGTCAGGCATGCAGGTGCATGGTGGCTTTTTAGGGTGAAACGGTGACAGCAAGGCCGGCGTGCTTCCATGCTGCAATGCCACCTTCAAGATCACCGGCATTCTCAAGCCCAAGTTGGCGCAGCGAAAAAGCAGCAAGGCTCGACGTATAACCTTCCGAGCAAAAGATGATCACAGTTTGTTGATGATGGGTTATTGCATCGATGCGATGCGCCGACTGCGGATCGAGGCGCCATTCTAAAACGTTGCGCTCGATTATTAATGCACCGGGTACTTCACCTTCAAGCTTGCGTTGTGCAGCGGGGCGAATATCAATCAGCAGGGCACCATTGGCAACGAGCGCTTGGGTTTCTTGTGGAGTCCAGCGCTTAATGCCTTGTCGTGCTTCTTCAAGCATTTGATCGATCGAACGCGGCATTGCCTATTTTCGCCAATCGTTCACATGTTCGACGCGCGATGGCTGCAATCCTTCGGCGCCATCGTGATCAAAGAACGTCATCGTGTTCAGTCGTGGCCTATAAACGTGAACACTGAACGCCGCCTTCGTGCCACGATTACTTACCTCGTGAACATGGTCATGTGGCAAAAATATCGCATTTTGCGCTTCGAGGTCGCGCGTGAAAAAACGGCGCTTGGTTCTAACTTCAAGCACGCGCTCAGTAAGGTTGCCTTCGATAATTGCCAGCGCCGCTGCCGAGCCACCATGATCATGAAGTTGAATCAGGGCACCAGGCATCCATCGGATCAACCACGCCTCATAATGTTGGGTGCGAACAATCAGTGAATACGAACGCCCCGTCGCGTCAGGCGCCGCAAGTTTGGGCCATATACGCGGGTGGCGCGCCAAATCAATAGCGGTGTCGAGCAACTGCTCGCTCGCTCGCTCGGTGGGCGCGATCGCATTGTGACGCATGAACGGGGTATGAAGCGACGCATCGGGCTGGTGAATCATGGTGTTTCTCCCAAATGTACAATATACATATTTCCTATAGGAATACCGTACAATTGGGATAAAGTCCAGTTAATTCTATGGGTTGACGCACTAGACTCACTCGCGTTGCGCCGCATTAATTGCGTCGATTTCGCCGCGAGTCAAAAGGTCGTAACAACCCGTCCCCATTTTTTTTTGGTCTAATCGCGCCACCCAGTCGTGCACGTGCTCGACGCCAGCTTTGGATGCAAGAAAATGCACGGCCGATCGATCATAGTCGATGCTCAATCCACCGATCGCTTGGCCCGGCGTCATCCATATCGGCGAGCCATATTGCCAGCTATTGTAGTGATCAAACCCATAGGGCTCAGAAAAGTGAATGCCGCTCCCTTCGCTCGTCATCAATCGGAAGTCATGCGCATACCAACTGGGCAACAGTACGCTGACGCGCGGATGCTCAAGTGCGCCACACCTGACAGGTGTTCCCAAATAAATATATTCTGTTAAAGTGTCGTTCACCACCGAATCACCAAAGGTATGCGTATTGCCTTCTCGATTGAGTGACGCCTGCGTTGGGCTCGCGCAGTTCGCGACGTAAAGATCTTCTTCATCGGGCACATCACCACGTCCGAACCTTGAGTCTAAACCCACCCTTGACGCGACAAGATCGAGTCGAAAGTGCTTTGGGTAGATCACTTCAACAGCCACAATATTTTGCTCTTTGACCGAGACATAAGCGTCAGGTTCACTTAGGAACGCGTTCATCACCTCAAAAGGGTTTGTATAGATCGTCATATAACCTGGTACGGTGATCTCGTGCTTACGACGCCAGTTGTTTCCTCGTGAGCATATGAGGTGATAGGTGGATGTTAGATCCTTTTCAATAGTGCGTGAGTACTTACAGGCATAACGCTTGTCAACGCTTGCAGGTCTTGCGCCAAAGAAATGGTACCTAAGAGTAATAGTCACGTCCCCTAAAAAGTAACTCGTAATCTTTCCGTTGGCGTCTACGTTAGGAATCTCAAGAAGCTTTTCGTCGGTGTTGCGTCTCACCTTCAAATCAAAATGAATTTGCTGCTGGTGGTGATTGTGTGGAATGCATTGAGGCGTGATCGGAATCGAAAGAACGCGCATGCCGTAGGGTGGGGTCGACGATGCCTGGTTCGCCCGCAGAGGCGAAGGCTCTTCAGCCGACAAACATGCGGCGAGCCAACAACTTGCAGACCAAAACGTCCACAGCTCACGCATCGATAAGCAAGCTAACCAACTACGAAGCAATTTTGGCTTCATTCAGGATACGTAGCACCGGAACAACGGGCACGCCAACGCCCATGACAGCCCATCAGGCTCGATAAACAAATGCGTTGGGTCGATGGTAGGCGGCTATTTCTTAAACTCTGACAAGTGCGTCACATACCACTGGCCTTGGTGTGTGATCAACACGCGCACTTCAATTCGGTATTTCTGTTTTCCGACATGATAGTGAATAAACGAATGTCGCGCGGCCCAATAGGGCAACCGATTACCCTCATCACCAGGTTTCACCCAACCACCGCGCCGCGACAGTTCAAACCTATCGAAGCTCGCGTGTGCAAGTTCGGGGTGGGTGCGGTGCAGGGTTTGGATATCTTCAAGATAACGCGTAAAGAGCTTGTCGTAATAACGCGCAGGATCAGCAATCGCCTTAAGCGACATAAACGCTTCTTTTGGAAAAAAGAAATCGGCCGCTCGGCGTGGGTCGTTGTGCACAATCGCTTCAAAAAGACGCTTTGCACAGTCTTGAGCGTTACCCATTTCGGGGCGTCTTTCGCTCGGCTCGACGTTCTTTTCTGCAAGGGTGCGGTTCACCATCAGCACGTTGCACACCACAAGCGTCACGATGCGTAAACCTTTAGTCATGATCTAAAAACGCTTTTGTGCGCCCTTGCTTTTTTTGTGACTGTTTGCGCTTTTGGTCAAGGCGCGCTTGCCGTGACTTGCGACTGGGTTGGGTGGGGCGTCTTCGCTTGGGTGGGGCGAGTGCGCGCAAAATTAAAGTCCTGAGTTTCTCAAGCGCATCGTCAAGATTGCGTTTTTGATCGCGCGTGCGCTGGCTGGTGATCAATAACTTACCTTCGTTGTCTATCTTGTTCTTCGCAAGGTTAACAAGGCGCACTTTGATTTCGTCGCTCAGGTTTGCGCAACCTACCACGTCAAACCAAAGTTCAATCTTCGACGCGACTTTGTTAACATTCTGTCCCCCAGGACCCGACGCGCGCACGGCCTTATAATGCAAATTGTGTGCATCGATGCTGAGCGACGATGTGATCCTTAGGCGCGTGTCCATCGAACCCAAGTGTTACGCACAATGCCAGGCTTTGTAAAGTCGCCGCCGCGTTAATGACAATGAAGCGTCGCGTTGAGATGCTCGCGCAATCCCGTCAACAACGGATTGCTTTCGTGCCAACCGCGAACATAAGACTCGGGATCTTCAAGTTGGCTCGGACATCTATTCAAGAGCGTCTTAATCGTTAGCGAAGCGGGCATATTTCGTTGAATCTCAAACTTAAAGTCGACACGTGGTCTTGCCATCACGTCAAAGAAAAGATGCTGACCCGCCTCACCCTGGCTTTTATAGGGCAGATAGTGCAGCGTGACAGGATATTCGCGAAATCTTGGCAGGGAGTGAGCGACGGTCGCCACAAGAAAAACATCGGCTTGTTTGAGCGCATCGTCAAGACACTCATCGGGCCGCCTTAGTCCTTGGGGGATGGTGAACGAGTTAACAATGCTGCAGTCCTCCCTCTGATAGTCACCTTTGGTTTCGTCAAACGCGATGGGTTCGTTGCCCCAACGCTCTCTGATGAGTTGGCACAACATTCTGAGCGACCGATCCGCGTCTTGCGCTTGTGCGGGCGCCTCTGTTGGCGCCGATTCACAAGCCAGCAGTAAATACCCAAGCGCAAACATCGTACAACATCGTCTCACAACAACCTGGGCCAGCAATCTCAATAAAGCCAGCCTTGCGAGTATAAATCATGATTCTGTTCACGCAAACCATGCGCGCTCGCGCAGGTTCACGCGCACGGCGATCGTGCTTACAAATTAAGTTGCGCGTGCAGCCCGGCGCTCACCCATTTGAGATTATCAAGCCCTTCATAACCGACGTGAAGACCCACTTGTGCAAATCCAACACTTAAATCGAGCAAACCGCCAAAGTCGTAGGTGCTGCCTTTGGCGATGCCAACATCACCATACCCAATGTGCGCGTAAGCGCCGGGCAAAAGCACCACACCCAGCCAAGCGCGTCCACCGGCGACAAAGCGCCCACCGTGCACGTTGCTGCCAAAGGTGGTGTAAGTCGCCATGAACTCCGGCTGTATTGCAACGAAACCACCATCGATTTTTGAACCAAGATAACCACCCGTTTCGCTACCATCGGAAAGATGTGGACTTGTGGCGTTTGAATAGGCTGTGCTTACACCCAATGCTAAGGATTGCGCGTGAGCTGTGCGCGCATTGTGGACAACGGCCCCGATGATGAAGAGCATCATCACGTGTTGCATCTTAAAAAACGAAAAGTTAGTCATCTTGATTCCTTTTCACGTCTAATAATTTAGACGTAATGAACATCCAATATGTTCAAAAAATGAAAAAAATCACACACGAAAATACAACAACAAACTATTCTTTGCGTGATAGAACCACATAACCAGTTGCTTGCCGCATCTTCTCTTTCTTCTTTTGCGACATTAACCAAAAGCCAAGACTCAGTGGAAAAATAAAAGGAAAGGGTCGCCCGATGCGCATCGCTTCATCCGCAACGTGAACCGTTTCATGTGCTCGCCAGCCGCGCTCAAAGAAGTAGTTCATCCAGTGATGTGTCTTAAAGCGCACCGGCGCCTTATTCAACACCTTTCGCCAGCCGCGCGCGTCACCAAAAGCATACATGTCTTCATAGAAATCTTGTACCCAATACACCACCTGGGGCAGCACCAAAAGCGCATGTGACAATTGATCCACTTCCTGATTCGAAAGATACGGGATCACGCCCTCGGTCAACACCAAAGATTTTTTAGACCCCGCGACCAACCCTGAGAGCAAGTTCTTCAGCGCCCCATCTTGACCGAGGTCAAGCGCATGCCGCTCAAGCTGGCACACCGGAGCGTGTTCGCTGAGCAAACGATTCTTCATCTCAATAATGTTTGCAAAATCGATCTCAATCCAGCGCAGCTGCTTTGGTAAATCGAGTCGGTAAGGGCGGGTGTCAAGGCCTGCGCCCAGGTTGATGACGGTATCGACGCCTTCGTGTACGCGCGTCATGATCAATCGATCGATGGCCACAGTGCGCACGACCATCACCCAGGTGAGCAACTTCTTAAATGGCAATGTGGCCGCCAGTCGTTTGCCGCGCTCGCCCGCCAGTACCTCAGCCAGCGGATCCTTAAACAGGGCATCCGCACGCTGACCCTCGCGTGCACGAAACATCGCGACCCATAATGCGGTGTCCGATACATTCTCAATGTGAGATTCGTCACTCATCTTAGAACCCTAGCATGTTACGTAAATCACTAGATAGAGCCTAGTTCTTCCAACTCAACTCAAGCGCTCCTTTGCTCTAGCACAAAGGTTTTTTTGTCCTACACTGTGGCCCTTCATGCCTACGCTTCGGTTTAAGTCACCCACTGATACAACACAAGCCAAGGCTGATCATGGCCCCGTTCTCAAACGAAGCCTGGGTGCCGTTGACCTGATCTCGATCGGCATTGCAACCATTTTAGGCGCCGGCGTTTTCGTGGTGACAGGTGTTGCGGCCGCCACCAAAGCAGGCCCAGCGATTATGCTTTCGTTTGTACTCGCAGCCTGCGGCTGCAGCGTGGCGGGGTTGTGTTATTCAGAGTTTGCGGCTGCACTACCCATGGCTGGCAGCGCTTACCTTTACGCGTATGTCGCGCTCGGTGAGTTCATCGCTTGGACCGTGGGCTGGGCGCTGATCCTCGAATACACGGTGGGCATCGTCGCCATTTCGGTTGGCTGGTCAGGCTACTTTGTTCAGTTGCTTGAAGACTTTAATATTCATCTGCCCAGCTATCTTTACCACGGCTACTACGATGGCGGCCTAATCAACTTGCCGGCGGTCGGGCTAACCACATTGATCACCGTTCTTTCATTGGTAGGCATTAAAGAGTCCGCCCGTTTTGCCAGTTTGCTTGTGGCGATCAAACTGGGTGTCGTCTTACTTTTTCTTTTTTTGGGTGCGCCGCATGTACATCCTGAAAACTGGAAACCCTTCATGCCTTACGGTTGGAAGGGTGTGCTGGGTGGCGCGGGCGCTGTGTTTTATGCCTATGTGGGGTTTGACACTGTATCGACCGCCGCCGAAGAAACCAAGAACCCGCAACGCAATCTGGCGCTTGGCACGATCGGTTCGCTGATCGTTTGCACTATTTTATATGTGGCTGTGGCGTGTGTGCTCACGGGTCTTGTTCCCTATCGCGAGTTGAATCATCCAGCCCCCGTGGCATTTGCCCTACAAGGGTTGGGCATTACCTGGGGTCATCTTCTTGTCACCATTGGTGCGGTCGCTGGGCTCAGTTCAGTCGCGCTTGCGTTGATGATGGGGCAGCCGCGCATTCTAATGGCGATGGCGCGCGACGGACTGCTACCCGCGTGGGTTTCCCGAGTGCATCCGCGCTTTCGCACGCCTTTTAAGTCGACATTGTTAACATGGGTAATTGTATCCGCGGGCGCGGCCACTTTGCCCATGGCCGTGGTAAGCGAGATGGTCAGCATCGGCACCACCTATGCGTTTGTGATGGTGTGTGTTGGCATCATCACATTGCGAAAACGTCATCCCGAGCTAAAGCGCGGGTTTGTCGTACCCTGGTCGCCGTGGTTGCCTTTGTTTGGCGCCGCGTTGTGCACCTTCATTATGCTTGGGTTGAGCGCATGGACCTGGGGTCGTTTTGCGATCTGGATGGGCGCTGGCGTGGTGATTTACTTCGCCTATAGCCAACGTCACTCGGTACTAAAATAGCCACTGCGCGAGCAACAACCCTGTTGCGACGGCAACACTCGAAGCCACAAGTTCAGGGCGCATGAAACTGTGATTCAAAATCAGTTTGCCCACCCGTGTTGATCCGGTTGTGTCAAAGTTAATAGCCGCCACCAGCGTTCCGTAGGTTGGAAAAAAGAAGAAGCCATTCACGGCTGGCACCATCGCGATGAGCAAGGGCGGTGCGATGCCAAGCTGAAAACCCAAGGGCATCAGCGCCGCCACCGTCGCCGCTTGGCTATATAAAAAGATCGACAGCACAAACAAACCAAGCGCAAAAATCCAAATGTGTGTACGGATCAGGTCAGAAATATTTCCGACAATCGCCGTTTGATTGCCTTCAAAATAGGTGCTGCCAAGCCACGCGATGCCAAAGATCGATATCAACGCCACCATGCCGCTGCGCATGACTGTGCTCGACACCACCGCTTCGGGTTTTGTTCGCGTGAGCAACATGATCAGCGTGCTGGCCACCAACATCGTCATCTCAATGCAGGCTGCCATGGGTAAAGGTTTGCTTTCTGCTAGGCGCGTATCGATCGGACGCAGCGAGGGCACGGCGCCGAGCAGCACCACACAAAACACACCCAACAAAAAAAGCATGATGGCGAGCCTAGCGCGCCGTACGTCTGCAGCCGACAACGCGTTTTGAGCTGCTTCGACGGCATGTGCATCGTCATGAGCGCTAATCTCATCGCCGCGCCAAGCCACCGACAAGGCGCCCGCCGCAATGCCCACCAGCGACGATGGGATGATCACTTTCATCATATCCACCAGCGTCAGATGTGTGCTGCCTGCAAGCAGCGTCAACATTGTCGCCGTCACGGCCGACACCGGGCTTGCGGTGACGCCTTGCTGAGCTGCCACCACTGCAATCGAAAGCGGTCGCTCAGGTCGAATCCCAGCCTTGCGTGCCACTTCAGCGATCACAGGCAAAAGCGAATAGGTAATATGTTCTGTGCCACACAACACGGTCAATGTATACGCGACCAGCGGCGCCACAAAAGTGATCGCCCGCGGTCGTTTTTTCATCACCCGTGTGGCCGCATCCACGAGCACACTCAGTCCGCCCGCTGCTTGCATCGCTGACACCGCCGTGATCACTGATAAGATGATCAGCAGCACATCGACCGGCACTTTGCCTGGTAGCACCCCAAACCCAAACACCAGCACCACCATGCCCACGCCCGCCACGGTGCCAAGGCCAATGCCGCCGATCCGTGATCCTACGACAATACAACCTAATAAAACAAAGAGCTGAATGACTGCCTGCATGCGGTCATTTTTATCACGGACACCAACTTATCGAAAGCTTTGCTTCGTGTCCGCCATTGACCGAGCGATCTTCGGTACCCACCGAACCATTAAAAGGTGAGGTGGGCGAAGGGTAATCGATCCAAAACTGAACATAGTTGCCCATCGCAAGGCCACTGCGCGAATCCACCAGATGTTGAATCATCGCACCCAGATTGGGCGAGTCATTCCAAGTGTTCAGGTTCCAGTTCAGGCCACCCGTGGCCGGCCATCGCACCGTGCGCACCGCAAGATTCACCGGTGACTTACCGCCAGGTCTGCGATCGGTGGTGCCAACAACCATCGCGTCCGCCACATCTTCAATGCTGACCTTCAAGAAGGCATTGCCGCTCACCCAATCACCACTCACGTCAATGCCCCAAAGTGAAAGCGTTACTTTGCCAATGGTCGCGTTGCTGGGAAGTGCTTGGGGCAGGGCAAAACGAAAATAGCCATAAAGCAAATAGTTGTTCCAGTGCCCCATCCCTAGCGAGTTGACGTCGCCACTAGGATAAAACATCGGGCCAAAGAACTCGCCATCATCTTCGGGCGCATCGATTTTACTCGTCATCGTGTTGCAGTTGGCAAGCGTGCCAGCGGCGTCACCAGCGTCCGCGTCAACGCTCGCATCGCTTGTTGCGCTTGCATCCGCCCCGGGCTGCATGACATGAGGCGGCGTGCCGATCACACCGCAACTCATGCCACTGAGGGCAACACAAATCCAAAGTACCAATATCTGAACACGCATGAACATAGCCGCGCTATATCGGTCGAATCGACCCTTATTCAGGATAACCGATCTGGCCTACCAACTCGAGTTCCAACCCAATCCCACCCTCGTATCGTGCACAAATTGCTGACAAATTGCCTAAACACCCGTTTTCCTATCGGATTTATGTTGTTTGCAAGCCAATCTCTGCTATTTATAAGCGTATGCTTTCTAGTCACCAGCTCAAGAGCGCAGAGCCGAGCAAAGGCTCGCTCTTAGCGTTGTCCCCACTTTTTCTATTCCTCGGCGTTTTCTTTGGCACGGGCCTTGCGCTCAGTGCTTCCGGTGTTCAGATGCCCTTTTATCAACTGCGTGCACCAGTGGCGATTTTACCCGCGCTTGCACTGGGGCTCTTGTTAGCGCAGCGCGCCAAGGTAAAGCCGATCGAGACGCTGCTTGGGGGCATGGGTGAAGTCAACGTCGTGTTGATGTGCTTAATCTATTTGCTTGCCGGCGCGTTTTCTGAAGTTGCAAAAGCCACGGGCGCAGTCGACGCGGCGGTGGCACTTGGCCTCGGGTTTGTACCCGACAGTTTTATTTTGCCAGGCGTGTTTGTCGTGTCGTCGTTTATCTCGCTTGCCATCGGCACCTCGATGGGCACGATTGCCGCCGTCACGCCGATTGCGCTGGGCGCCGCCACCGCAGCGGGGCTTGATAAAGTGTGGGTGATGGGCGCGGTGCTTAGTGGCGCAACTTTTGGCGACAACCTCTCGGTCATTTCCGACACTGCAATCGTCGCATCGCGCACCCAGGGTAGCACCCTGCGCGAGAAGTTTGTTGAGAACTTCAAGTTTGCCCTGCCTGCAGCATTGCTCACGATCGTCGTGCTTTATTTGCACGGGGGATCATCGGCCGCGGTCGTCGTTGAGCAAAAACAATCCGCATGGCTCATCGTGCCTTATGTGATCGCGCTTGTGCTCGCCTTGGCGGGTCTTGATGTCGTCTATGTACTTGGACTAGGTATCGTGCTTGCCGGCGCCTTCGGTATGGTGCTCACACCCAACTACTCGTTGCTAAAGTTCACCGGCGACATCTACAACGGTTACGAAAGCATGGTCGACATCACCTTGCTCTCGCTTTTTATCGGCGGCTTGGGTGCGTTGATGAAAGCGACCGGGGGTCTTGATTGGCTCGAGCGTTCGATCGCACGCCTCGGCCGCAACACGCGCAACTCGAAAGTGGGCCAACTGACAATCGTTGCACTCACTTCTGCCACCGATGCTTTTACTGCCAATAACACGGTGGCCGTGCTGATTTGCGGTCCACTCGCACGCGACGTGGCCAAGGCGCACAACGTGTCACCGCGCCGTGCGGCAAGCCTCATCGACATTTTTGCGTGCGTTGTACAAGGGGTCATCCCCTATGGCGCGCAGATCTTGCTAGCGGGTTCGCTCGCCAGCGTATCGCCGCTTGCGCTCGCGCGCTCAGTGCATTATTGCTGGCTTCTAGGCGGCGCGGCTTTTCTGGGCATCTTTCTCATCCGCGATAAACAAGCCGTCATCGAACCGGTTGCCGATGTGACAGCGGCGCCAACGCTGCTTGCAGATCAGTCGAGCGTCTTGCGATAAAACTTGAGCGCAACGCCCATCACCACCACGGTGAACATCATCAGTGGCCACACATTGGGCCACAAATCAGGCCAGCTGTTACCCTTAAGCAAAATCCCTCGGATTAAACGATTGAAATACGTCAACGGTAACGCACTACCCACAAAACGCGCCCATTGAGGCATGCCCTGAAAGGGAAACATGAATCCCGTTAGCAGCATATTGGGCATGAAATAAAACATCGTCAGTTGCAGCGCCTGCAATTGATTTTGCGCAAGCGACGAAAGTGTGATGCCCACGGTTAGGTTAGCTGCCACAAAAAGCAGCGCCGAAAGATAAATCGCGCTTAGGCTGCCCATAAAGGGCACATGAAACACAAAACGTGCTGCCAGCAAAATCAGCGTCGATTGAATCATGCCGATCATAATATAAGGAATAATCTTTCCGGTCATCACCTCAATCGGTCGTACGGGTGTAGCAAGCAAGTTCTCCATCGTGCCTCGCTCGCGCTCGCGCGTGATCGATAGCCCCGTCATCATCACCATCGTCATGGTAAGAATCACTCCCATCAAACCTGGAATAATATTGTATTGTGTGATGCCCTCGGGGTTGTAGCGGCGATGAACGCGCACCTCAAATGCACTTTGATGGCCCGACAAACGCGCGAGCGCACCTACCAGATCTTTTCGCATCACGCTCTGAGCAAGTTTCTCCATTGCTGCAAGTGCGGTGCCAGTTGCCGAGGGGTCGCTAGCGTCCGCTTCAACAAGCAGGGCAGGGCGTTCGCCACGCACCAAGCGAACGCTAAAATCGCTTGGAATATTGACCACAAACAACACTTTGCCTTGTGCAAGCAGTGCCTGCGCCGCCTTCTCATTAACGGGTTGCCCGGCGATCGCAAAATAGTTCGATGCTTTCATGGCGGCGATAAAACTGCGACTAAACTCGCTTGGGTCGTTGTTGATGACCGCCGTGGGCATCTGTTTTGGGTCCGTGTTGATCGCAAACCCAAAAAGCCCAAGCTGAATCAACGGAAAACCCACGATCATGGCAAAGGTGATGCGATCGCGCCTGAGTTGTAAGAACTCCTTGAGCACAACACTCCACCACCGCGACACTGAAAAAAAACGCCTCACGACAAACCTTCAAAGTTGTCTTTCGACGCACCCATCAAGTGAATGAAAACGTCTTCAAGACTGGTGTCGACCTTTTCTGCGCGCAGCTTCGCGCCTGTGGTGGCTGCCTTGATGGTGGCGTCGAGCAGCGTCGCGTCTTTACCTGTCACATGTAAAGTTGATCCAAACACCACGGTTTGTTCAACCCCTGGTTGTCCGCGGAGCATCTGACTCACTTGCGCAAGCTGCGTTCCATGAATCACCCACGTGGTCAGTGCTTGGCTTGCGATCACCTCTGCGGCTGTGCCCATCGCAAGCAGTCGGCCATAAGCAATGTACGCAAGCTTATGACAACGTTCAGCCTCGTCCATATAGTGCGTGCTTACAAGCACCGACACGCCGCGCGCCGCCAAATGATGCAGCTGCTCCCAAAAGTCGCGCCGCGCGGTAGGGTCAACGCCCGCCGTAGGCTCATCAAGGAGCAAAAGTTCAGGCTCATGCAACATGCACGCGGCAAGTGCCAAGCGTTGTTTCCACCCGCCCGAAAGTGAACCAGTCAGTTGTTTGGCGCGTGACGCGAGCCCCAATGTTTCAAGCGCTTGATCGACCACCTGGCGCCGTTTAGGCATCCCGTAGATGCGCGCAACAAAATCTAGGTTCTCGCGAATCGATAGGTCTTCCCAATATGAAAAGCGCTGCGTCATATACCCCACATGCCGCTTGATCTGATCGCTTTGGCGCAAGATGTCATAACCCAAGCACGTGCCGCGCCCCGAGTCGGGTGTGAGCAACCCACACATCATGCGAATCGACGTGGTCTTGCCGCTGCCGTTGGGCCCAAGAAAACCAAAAATTTCGCCACGCTTAACCTGCATCCCTAAGTCGATCACGACATGCTTGTCACCAAAATGTTTGTTCAGGCCATGCACGTCGATGACCAGCACATCGGGCGCATGCTCAGCACCTGGCGTCGCATCGAGCATCATCGCAGCGCCACCTCGACAGGTTGACCCGGATGTAAGTGCGCTGCATCGCCCGGCGCTGGGTGCGCCTCGATCATATACACAAGTTTGGCGCGCGTGTCGTTGCTATAGATGATGGGTGGCGTGTACTCGCTCTCGTTAGAGATATAGGTCACGATGGCGGCCACCTTCTGCGCGCAGCCATCACATTGAACGTGAATCGTCTGATTGACGTTAATGCGACCCAATGTATTCTCGGCAACAAAAAAGCGGATTTTCACATTCTTTGGAGGCAAGAGCTTCACGACACTGCTGCCTGCTGCCACCCACTCACCCTCACGGTAAAGCGTGTCGACGACTCGCGCTTCGCTCGGTGCCGCCACGGTTTTTTGTCCAATACGCCACCGCGTCAAATCCAGTGCCGCAAGCGCAGCCGCAACTTCTGCGCTTTGCGCTTGCACGGCCTCGGCGCGCCCAGGTAAATGGCCAACATCAAGCTCGCTCTCAAGCTGCGCTACGCGTGCTTTGGTTTCAAGCGCATTGGCCTGACTATTATCAAGCTGCGCTTGCGCGATCACGTGTGCTTTAAAGAGCTCTAGATCGCGGGCATGGTTGGCAGCGGCGCGTTCTGCTTCGGCGCGAGCTTGCGCCAGTTGTGCGCGTGTTACGTTAAGCTCTTGCGGGCGTTTGCCACGCAGCAAATCCTTAAGCTTCGCCTGGGCAGCCTTCAGGCGTTCATCCGCTTGGCGCTCATCGGCCGCTTCACTTTGCGACTCAAGCGCGAAAAGGGCTGCGCCTTTGCTAATGGCGTCGCCACGCTTAACAAGTAATCGATCCAAACGACCCGCGATCGCAGGGGCCACATACACATACTCGCCCTCAACATATCCCTGGATCGGTTGCGCGGTGGTTTTTGCGCAGCTGGCTTGTGCGAACAAACCCAATACGACCAAAGCGTGCACGAAACAATTCATCATAGTAGACCCGTCGTTTGTACTTTAGTTCCTCGTGAGAGGCAATGACCGTCGTAAGGGGGTCCCATCGAGCCGCACCGCGAACAGGTGTATTCGTCGAATTTGCTCAACGACAAACAGACGGGCTGAGCATGAGTCAAACGCTCGGGCGCGGGTGCGGTCCGACGAAGGTGGGCGGGAGCGTAGGCGCAGTTCAGCCGTAGCGAGCGGGACCCGCCTGAGGAGGGCTGTACCCGCGCCCGAGCGTTTGACTCATGCTCAGCCCGTCTCTGTTTGCGTAGGGCATCTAGCGTGGCATGCCGTAGCGTTTGTTTTGCGCCGTCATTTTGATGAAATGGCGCAGTCGTTGTTGAAATAGCTCGGGTCGATGTCGAGCCGCCTCAATCCACGCCACTCGCATGTGTTGGTAGAGTGCTGGAAACGCTTGAAAGTATTTCCACGTTGTCGCGTCCGCCTTAAGCGCTTTGATGATATCGCGAGGCATCTCGCTAAGGGTCATCTTCTTATTGGCCTTGGCATCGTTGAGAAACGTTGCCTTGGCAAGCCCTGCAGGTTTCATATGGCCTTGCTCGATCAAACGCCGCACGCGCTCTTTGTTTGGCTCGGACCAGTTTGTTTGATTCTTTCGCGGGCCAAAGCGCTGGGCGTAACGCGCGTCATCGATCGTTTTGACGGTGCTATCGATCCAACCAAAACAAAGCGCCTCTTCGACTGCATCGATGTATGCTACGCGCGGTTGACCGGTATGCTTCTTATAATAGATGAGCCAAACTTCGGCTTTCACCGCATGGTGTTTATTAAGCCACGCTCGCCACGCCCTGCGGTTTTTTGCATAAAAAGTCTCGCCGATCTTCACGACGCTGTCTTACCACGTGTTCTTCACGATAAAAAAGGTCATCGTTGACAAAAGGTTTTGAGAATCCCCTTTGCTTTGATACACTATTAAAAAGCCTATAATATCCGCGCAAATTTTGCGACTTCCCATGATACACCCCAACCGCTCAATTGTCACCGCATTCGGTTTTGCGGTCCCCCTACTTTTGGGTGCCTGCGTGGCCGGGCGTATCGAAGGCTCACATCCGTTCACCGTCAACGATGGCACAAGTCCCGACCCCAACGATCTACTCGCTTGCAACGCTTGCCATGGCACGACCGCCGATGGCGCGCCGCCCAAAGACCTTATGGGTAACACGGCAACCACCGCCAAGGGCGTCGGCGCACATGCCCAGCACCTAAGCGATGGAGTGTTACGCGTTGCAGTGCAATGTGGCGAATGTCATTTGGTGCCAAGCGCAGTGTCTTCTGCCGGGCATATCGACACGCCTACACCGGCCGAAGTCACCTTTGGCGATTTGGCGACCACCGGTGGACTCAATCCGATGTGGGACACCACCACTGCAACCTGCTCGGGTGTTTACTGCCACGGCGCTTCACGTACAGGTGGCACCGACACCACACCCATCTGGACCAAAGTTGACGGCACACAATCCGCGTGTGGCAGTTGCCACGGGCAACCACCCTCAACCCCGCCGCATAATGCGAACACCACCCAATGTGTGGATTGCCACGACACCGTGGTCGATGCCAATAAGAATATCATCAACAAACAATTGCACATCAACGGTGTGGTTGACGTCACGGGTGGTCAAAACTGCAACGCGTGTCATGGCAGTGCTACAAACAACGCACCACCTCAAGATACCCTCGGAAATATGGCAACCAGCGCACGGGGTGTCGGCGCCCATCAAGCACACCTAAAAGATGGTGCGTTGCATAAGGCCTTTGTGTGCACCGAATGTCATGTTGTGCCCGCATCGATTGAAGCTCCGGGCCATCGCGACACGCCGCTGCCAGCCGAGCTGACCTTCGGTCGTTTGTCAAAAACCGATGGAGCGACTCCCGCATGGACGGGCACCACATGCACAAACAACTATTGCCATGGCAGCTTTGATGGTGGCAAAACCACCACCCCACAATGGACCACGGTGAACGGATCCCAAGCTGCATGTGGAACTTGTCATGATTTGTCACCCGCTACGGGCCGGCATCGCCTCAGTCGACACGTCAACCTTGCATGCGCCGATTGTCACGGCACGGGTTACAGCAGAACCAGCGTACGCGTGGCCGATCACGTCAACGGTCTAAGAAATGTGGGCGGCGCTGGGTCTCAGATCAAGAGCTGGAATGGCTTTAGTTGCACCCCCACATGCCATGGTTCCGCGAGCTGGTAAGCGCTTCAGCTCACCAAACGCGCCAGCACACGATTTGCACCATGCCGGTGTCGCCTTTAATGCGTTTTATCGCGAATTTTTGCGAACACCTACTGGCACGACCTTTGCAAACTACGATCAACGCATAGCCACGCTCGTCGATCTGCGACGGTTTTCTCATGCTCCGACTCATCGTCCTCACACTCAGCGTGACGCTTTTGGTCACGTCAACAGGTTGCACGGGTCAAATCGACACGAACCAATGCGCCGGGTCCGCAGCAGGCTGCGCCGATCGCGGCCCACTTGCAGCTCAAGGCAATCAAGACCTTGCCCACACCGATGAGCATCCCAATGGACTCACCCGTGAGCAAAATGAGATCATGATCAACCCCGCACTCATGAACTCACCTGCGCTTGCATCAACGTATGCTCGGATTGGCGCCGATGGCATCGCACAAATCAATGCGGTGGTGATTCGATACGAATATGCCTCAGTGGGATTTAATTACACTGACTATCCTGCATTCGTCAAAGCAGCTTTTGCCAATGCCGCGCAAAACAAGATCCACATCAACATCGAACAAGGCCCAGCATTTGCATATCCGGCCGAAAGCGCCGATCACAACTACGCCGCCGTCAAGATGTTCTATCCTAATCTCAGCAACGAAGACTTACCGCGCGTTTGGTATTACCTCAAAGGTTACCAACAACTGGTGAACGACGTGTCGCAAGCCATCATTGATTCGAACACCGATTTCAGTCGCTACGACCTCTTCATCGTGATGACCGACGCGCAATATGACAGCATCGCATTCTTGACCGCCGCGGCCGATAAACACGCCATCTTTCAAAACACCTATGCGATGTCGGGTTGGGACCTACCAAGTGGAGGCACCCGCAGCGTCTCGTCGCTCTATTTTGCTGCCGACGAAACCATCCATGAAACCGGTCATTTCATGCGGTTAGATCACGCCTGCAGCCAATGCAATGACGCTGCAACACAAACGCAATGGCAGTCGTGTTGTAATGCATGTCAATGGCGCAATGACGTGATGAGCTACTGTAGAACCCGCCCCATGCTCAGTGGCGACAAATTTTACAACGTCTACGGTGCGTGCGACATGAACAACATCAGCACGTATTTTTTGCCTGACTACACGGGCAACCAGCCTCTGTCGTACGCGCTGGTCGCGCCCTGCAATCAATAAATGAATGCTATTTGCTTGAAAGTTTGCCTTTAACCAGCTCGCTTACAAGTTTGGTGTCAACGCCACCGCCAAGGCTCGAGGTCACTGCTTGCATCACTTTGCCCATGTCGCGCATGCTGGTTGCACCAAGATCTTGAATCGCTTTATCGACGGCGGCTTGTGTGGTCGCTGCATCGGGGGCTGCAGGCAAATAAGCCGCGAGCAAATCTTTTTCGCGCTGCTCTTTGTCGACCAGATCACTGCGGCCACCTTGTTTATATTGTTCGATCGAATCGTCGCGTTGCTTAATCAAGCTACGGATAATTGCCGTGATGGCCGCGTCATCGAGTGCTTTGCCACCGTCGACCTCCTTGGCCAATATCGCGCTTTTAACGTTACGAATCGTTTCCATGCGCACCGTATCTTTGGCGCGCATGGATTCTTTCAGATCATTATCAAGTTGTGCTTTGAGCGTCATGCCTATTTCTTAGCACGAGTTAGCACAAAGCTGTGTGCTTCTTTCTTTTTTCCGTTTTCGAACGATGTCCATTCTTCGGTCACCTGATTCGGGTTGTCAAGTGTGATCGACACGGCGTGCATATGCGGCTCTTTGGGTGAAGCCAAACTACCCATACCCTTCATTTCGAACGATAAGGTTTTTGCATCCGCACTTTTTAGCACCATCGTGGGTTGGTTACCCAGCGAACAATAGTGCGTCAAGGCAACTTTCTTTTTGTTTACATGATAAACCGTCACCATTTCGTGCGGCATCCCTGCAAAAAGACGCTCAATGATTGCTGTTCCTCCAGACGTTAGCTCATAGGTCACCTTGATGGCTTGTTCCTGGCCATTCATCGTCGTCTTGCCATCCCATCTTCCCACCAGCTGTTTGAGTTGATCAAACTCCGCAGGCATCGCGGCTGGCGTATGTTCATGAGCATTGGCGCGCAACGTTAGCGTCGCCGTAATGGTCATGCTTACCAATATCAATGCTTTGATTGTGTGGTTCACGATAGACCTCCTTGTTGCGGTTAATGCAGATCCTTCCACAACAGCCAGGTCTGTCAAGCACGTCGAGCCCAAAACGGGTGGTATCAGCGCGTCGTTGTTCGAATAAACATTCGCTAGGGTTAACGGACCCTCTTTGCTAAGCTCAACCTCGATGACCACTCACACGCCTATCGTCATTCGTGATTTTTCGATGCTTCGCCCCAGGTACGAAACGTCGCAGGACGACGCGCTTGAGTGGATTGCAGCTGCCCACGCTGCTTCCGAAACCACCCGCAAGGGGCTCAGTCAAGAGGAACAACACACCTTGCATCGACAGATGGTAAAATTGCTCGAGCGTTATGGCTGTTCAAGCGATCGCATTGGCTGGCGAGCGTCGATGTTGGCCGACACGAAGAACATTGAGTGGTGCGCAAAGGAAATCTTTAATCTCGATCGAAACCCGGCCGGTGAGGGCATCGCCGCACGGATGGCGTTCTTTGAACGCGAGGTCACTGAATATTTCCGAACGACCTATGCCCCACACTCCGAGGCCCCCGCAGACCTCATTCATGTGACCTGTACCGGATACATTTCACCAAGCCCTGCGCAAGTGCTGGTTGCCGAACGTGGATGGTCGCAAATCACCCGTGTGACACATGCATATCATATGGGCTGTTATGCCGCGATACCCGCGCTGCGCATCGCGCAAGGCTTTGCGTTGGTTAGCGACATCAATAAGGGCGCAGCGCGGCGTGTCGATATTATACATAGCGAACTTTGCACGCTTCATCTTAATCCAAGCGATCATTCGCCTGAACAGTTAGTAGTGCAGAGCTTATTTGGCGACGGTCTAATTCGTTATTCGATAACTCAGTCAGAACAAGCCAGCGGCTTCGAGTTGTTGGCATTGACCGAATGCATAGTTCCAGACACGTCGAAGTCGATGCGTTGGGGCATTTCAGAGGACGGCATGCACATGACCCTCGCTCGCGACGTACCCGAGCGCATCGCAAGTGCATTACGGTCTTTTGTGACCGCGTTGTACGAGAAAGCTGGGATCCATCTGGCAAAAAACTTGTCATCTACCCTATTTGCGGTGCATCCGGGTGGGCCAAAAATTATCGATCAAGTATGTGCCGTGCTCGAGCTTAGTGATGTCCAGGTTGCTGCAAGTCGCTCGGTGCTTTATGACTATGGAAACATGTCATCAGCAACACTTCCACATGTATGGATGCGAATCCTGCAAGACGAGACCGTTCGTTCGGGGTCGCTAGTGTTAAGTTTGGCCTTCGGACCAGGGCTTACGCTTTGTGGTAGCATTTTCAAAAAGCGATGATGTCAGTGGTCTCGATGGTGCCTTTTGTGCTTCAAGCAGCCCTCATGGCGATTGATGAAGGCGTATATCATCGCCGGCGCGGCCTGCCGCGATGGGAACGTATCGGTCACCCGATCGACACAATAAGCGTGGTTGTTTGTTTTGCCTGGCTAGTCGCGGTGTCGCCACGGGCTCCTCACGCCGTCGCGATCTACATCTCGCTCGCATCGATTTCTTGCATATGCATTACCAAAGACGAATTTGTACACAAGGCATTGTGTGATGTTAAAGAAAGCTGGCTACATGCTATGCTCTTCGTCTTGCACCCTACGGTGCTTTTTGTCGCAGCAACCCTTTGGATATCGGGTCGGCTCACTTGGCTACTATGCGCACAGTTGGTGCTCACATCCACTTTTGCGATTTACCAAACATTCTACTGGAAACCATGGAAGCCAACGCCAAAATAAATAACGCTATCTATGCTGAACTCGACGAGCGCTGGTATGACGCCAACGATGACCCGGTGGCGTTGCTTCGAGCGGAGTCGCGTTTACGGAATCCATGGGTTGAAGTTGAGATTGCACGCGCGCTAGGATCGGGGCCCAAACGTGTACTCGATATTGGCTGCGGCGCCGGCTTTCTGTCAAACCATCTTGCGCATGCGGGTCATCGCGTTACCGGCATCGACACCGCCGAACAAGCATTAAGGGTTGCTCAGCGGCACGATCAAACAGGAACAGTAACGTACAAGCAAGCAGACGCATTGTCGCTGCCATTGAGTGACAACAGCTTCGATGTCGTGTGTGCAATGGATTTTCTTGAACACATTTCTGAGCCAAAAAAAGTAATTGCAGAAGTGTCTCGTGTGCTTGTGCCCGGCGGACTTTTCTTTTTTCACACCTTTAATCGCAATCCACTCGCATGGCTTATCGTAATCAAAGGCGTCGAGTGGTTTGTTCGCAACACACCACGCCACATGCACGTGATTGAGCTATTCATCAAGCCCGACGAGCTTAGGCAGATGTGCCACGAGCATGCCTTGGGTGCGCTGCGTCTTGTTGGCACGCGTCCGTGTATTGACAGCGCGTTTTGGCGAATGCTCTGGTCGAGGTCCGTTCCCGATCACTTTAGTTTTAAATTCACGTCGTCGACATTACTGGCTTACAGCGGCGTGGCACGTTCTCAGAAGTGTGCTGGTTCACCGCGTTCATCAAGCCAAGCCAACACTTCGCGAATGCTGCCTCTTGCAAGCGCAATGCTCGTATCGGCAGCACCATAATATAGATTAATCGTGTCGCCGTCCGAGCCAAGGGTGTACCCGCAAGGAAAGACGACGTTTCCGACATCGCCCTTAACTTCGTAGCGTGCCTCGGGACCCATTAACCACTGGTCGCCGCGCAAGAGACACACGTCGGGTTTATCGAGCGCAAACAACGCCGCGCCAAGCCGATAGAGGCTTCCTCCCGCGGTCTGCCGCACCCCGTGATAAAGCATCAACCAGCCACGCGTCGTTTCGACTAACGGGGGTGAAAGACCAACCTTGTTTGCATCCCACCAAGCACCTTTGCGTGCCTGCAAAATTAACTTATGTCCGCCCCAGTTACGCAGATCCGGCGAATACGACATCCAGATATGCGCACCCAAATCCGTCATCGGCCGATGCAGCAGCGCAAAGCTACCGTCAATCCGACGAGGTAAAAGTGCGGCATCCTTATCATCGGGCTGCATGATCAACCCGAGTCGCTCAAATGTTTTGAAGTCTTCGGTCAACGCCAGCGCTACGCCGGGGCCTTCGTGACTAAACGCGGTGTACGAAATGGCATATCGCTTCAGCTCTTCAATATAGGTGATACGAGGATCTTCGATGCCCCAAAGCTCTTCTGGGTGATTCTTGGGGTCAGGTCTAAGCGTCGGCTCAGCGTCGATCACCCAACCGTCAACACCATTCTTTGATCGTGCAGCACATAGATGAGAGATTCCGGTGCGCTCTTCGACTCGACAGAGCAGAAGTGTTGTCCCGTCCTTTAGGAGCGTTGCCCCGGGGTTAAAAACAGTATGAATTGGATAAGGCCATTGCGACGCCGTTAGAATAGGGTTCGCTGAATGTCGATGAAAGAGAACCTTGTGTCCATTTTGCAGAGTCATGTGCATTGCTTTCGTGTCTATAACGTAACTGGTTTATCGATGCTAAGTGCTACGTTTGCATGACGCTTGGCTTGCGTCGCCTTAAATGCGGTTTTGTCTGCCGAGCGCATCTCAGTCAGCGCAAGCAAGAAGCACAATGTTGATTCTGCACCTTGATTTTCATTCAAACGATCAATGTGCAGACCATCACGGCACCCGCCTGAGGTTGAATCGTAAAGGGGCAACTGTAAGTGGTTTTGCCCAAGAAACCAATTGAACGCACGACGCGCGTGATGAAGCCAGTTATCATCACCGGTTATGCGCATGGCCTCAAGGCATGCCGAAACCATTCCACATGCTTCAATCGGTTGTTGATCAAAAAGCGCCTTTTGGAATCCGCGTTTGTAAAAGCCATTCGAACCAATGGGGGAGAAATAGTTGTTTTCTGATCGTTGAATCGACTCAAGCCAGGCTAGCGACTTCAAGCCAACCCGTATCATTTCTTCATTGTCGGTTTGGTGGCCGGATACGATCAGTGCTTGCGACAGCGCCGCGTTGTCATAACTCAATATATCTTCAAACCATGGCCAGTCGGGTTGGTTTACGTTGAAAAAAAGTTCAATCAAGCGTTCAGCCAGAATGCGTTGCATGGCTTGCACATAGGTATCGCCCTGAAAAGCCTTTAGGTACTCACCGATGCCTAGTAACGTTGAAGCCCAGGCACGTGGACTCGTAAGGTTTTTTGCAGCACCAAGCGCTGCCTGAAACAAAGACCCCGCCAAAGACTGTCGACCCGGATCTTGCGAGCGGCCTACAACAGTGCCAAGCGCGCGAAGTGCGCGCCCGTGACTGTCGTCTGAGCCGCATTCCTCAAGCCACTGTCTGGAGTAGGACATCATATTCTTGAAGCGACCCGAGTCGTGACTGAAGCTGTAGTTCACGAAGGCTAAATAGCGCGATGCAAGCGAGCGAACCAAACCGACATCGAGGCTGCTTCCTTCGAGCAGGGCGATAAGCATTAATGCTCGCGCGTTGTCATCAAGGCAATAGCCATCGTCGTAACGGGGAATGCCAAAACTCGCATGTTGCAATATTCCGGTCTTGTCGGTCATAAGCTGCACATGTTGCAAATTTATCTCGGGAAGTTCGGCCAGGCGCTTGGCAAGTGTCTTTATTTCGAAAGTGCTGTGGCGGCGACTTGCATGATCATCGCGGGCCTTCTCAAACGAGCGCAAATAATCTTGCGCGACCGTGGGCCATTGCATCAGTTTTCCTTGCTCTGCTGCAGCCCGGCTGAGCGCTTCTCGGCGTGCATCGTTGCTCAGTAAATCAATAATCTCATTCGAAAGTGCCTCGTGATCACGCCAGGGCACAAGCACACCGCGCCCCTCGCTCAACAGCTCACATGCATATAAGTAAGGCGTAGAAATGCTTACTTTACCAGACCCAACCGCATAGGCGAGCGCACCCGACGTGATCTGCTCCTCTTTCAAATAAGGTGTGACATAGATGTCAGCCGCCGACATGAATTCAGCAAGCTCATGATCGCTTACAAACCGATTGTGAAAAATAATATTGGAATCGACACCTAGACGGTGGGCGCGATTCTCAAGCATGGTGCGATAGGTTTCGCCAAAACGTTCCTTGATATGCGGATGTGTTGTGCCAAGCACAATGTAGACAACATTTGAATGTTTTCTAAGGATGGCCGGCAACGCATCAATGACATACTCAATGCCTTTATCAGGTGAAAGTAGGCCAAAAGTCAGGATGACCGCTTTACCGTGCACGCCCACCTTATCTTTGTTGTTTATCGCATGAGCGATGTCAGGGATGCCGTGTGGAATAACATCGATCTGCGTTGCGCGAATCTTGTAGACATCTTGAAGGATGCGAGCGCCTCGGTGACTCATGACGACAATGCGCTCGGACAGTTGCGCGATTTCGTCGGTGACGACACGTTGCTCGGAGTTGGGTTCGCTTAGGACGGTGTGCATTGTGGTGACAATGGGCATGCGCATCTCGCGTAAGAGGGTAAGAACATGACTGCCGGCATTGCCGCCAAAGATCCCGTACTCATGCTGCACGCTTAATACGTCGACGGTGTTCATATTAAGAAAATCTGCCGCTCGACGAAACGACTCGACATCCCCTGCTTCGATTTCGAAACGCACGATTGGCGGGTAGTTATACCGTTTGGCATGATCATTCATCGCAAGAACACACAGATCGGTTTCGGGGAATCTTGCGCTCAACGCGGCCCCCAGGTCGGTTGTAAAAGTTGCAATGCCGCACTGCCGCGGCAGATGATTGCCAAGCATGGCAATCTTCTCAATAACTTGTTTAGACATAAATAGGATCCTGAGCGAAGTATAATCGACGTCGCTTCGAGG
>JBGAKI010000008.1:0-68964 GCA_044224525.1 Polyangiales bacterium
AGCCGAAGGCGCAGCGCTTAGTGAACGGGTTTGCCCACGCCCAAACTGGCTCTGCTCAACTGGCTGCTTAACCAAGCAGGTGGCCCTTGACTTAAAAGAGCGATGCGGTCAGTTTTGACGCCTCTCGTCGTATGCGAACGTGGCGGAACTGGCAGACGCGCAGGATTCAGGTTCCTGTGGGGTAACACCCGTGAGGGTTCGACTCCCTCCGTTCGCACTATTGATACAGCTATGCAAAGTTTGCGCACCTTTGCAATGACTGCGCAGCCAGCAGCGCGGAATACGCAAAATCATTAGACTTTTTGCCCTTTTTGGGATGGTATGCCCCTTGCACTAAGAAAGGGGTGGAGATGTCTAAACATAAGCAAAATCGTGCCGGTTTTACCTTGATCGAAATGATGATCACGATCGGCATTATCGGTGCAGCCCTGGCGCTGGCGGCCCCCTCGGTCCGCTCGGCGCTCGCCAACCGCCGCAACCAGCAAGCGTCGCTCGATGTACTGAGCCTCGCGCTTCGTGCACGTTCAGACGCGCTCTCGCTGGGTCGCGCGCACATGCTTCGCTTTAGCGACGGCGCCAACGCCAACGGCAAAGTAGAGCTCTTTCGCGGCATCAACAACGGTTGCAACACCAACGACTGGGTCACCATCATGTCAGGCCCCGCGTGTGGCCAAACCAACAGCTATTGTTTGGGTTATGTCGACATGGAGGATTTTGCGAGCACCGCAGGAACGCTCAAAATGACTCCGGTCGACAACGCCGGCCTTGAACTGTGTTATTCGTCGTCAGGCGTAATGATGTGGCGCACCGATGACGGCACAAGTTTTAATCAAAACGCGCCTTCAGGCAGCAAAGACTTCATCGTCAACTTTGAACGCATGGACGGCACGACCGTGGTCGGCGTCGCACGCAGTTTGATGTTTCCAATGGGCGGAATGCCGAGGATGACACGATGATGACGCGGACCCACAAAACACGCCGAACCAAACGCGCCGGCTACACGATGATCGAAGTCGTGATGTCGATGGGTGTGCTCACGGTGGGTGCGATGGGCCTGGCCAGCATGCAGCACGTGGCTGCCACGGCCAACCAGGAATCACGACGCATGACCACCGCTGCAACCGTTGCGCGCGTTTGGGTCGATCGCTTAAGGCGCGACTCGCTGCGATGGACGGTTGGTGGCGCTGGCGCAGCTTCGGCCAACTTAACTGCAACCCAATACTTGGTCGGAACGCCTGTGGATGGAACACCAAGCGCATGGTCTACACCAGTTCCCACGGCAGGCAGCGGCGAATCATACGCATTCGATCATTTTGGTAACGACACCGGTAACGCAAGTGGCAACACCAACAACATTGAATACTGTGTGCAATCGCGCACACGTTGGGTGGTGCCTGGGCAAGCCCTTCGTGCCGATGTGCGGGTGTGGTGGCATCGCCAAGTCAACACCCAAGATGCCAACCTCGCCGATCGGCGGCTTTATCAAAACTGTGGCATCGGGCAAGAAGCCGCGATGGACGGCGAGCAGCGCGTCCGTTTTCTTAACACCAGCGTCATTCTGCGACGCAATCCGGTGGGAGGCTAAATGGTTCATACGAGCTCACATCGTCGCCAAAACAGGGGTTTCACGCTGCTTGAGCTGATGGTCGCGCTCACTGCAGGCACCTTGGTGATCTCGTCCGTGTATGTGATCGGGGCCGGCACCGCGCGCAACTTTCAAGGTGAAAACCGAATTTCACAATCACAAATGGGCCTACGTACCGCCATCGATCAAATACGCCGCGACATTGCGCGAGCCGGCTTGATGGGCTCACCCAACTCATTCGCCGAAAATAACTGCTTGCCACCACCACGCCACGTACAAGCGATCGAGTTTGTTAACGACACTGACAACGCGTCGATCCCCAACGCCGACGCCAACATGGTCTCAGCCGATCGAGTACGCTTAATTGGTAACTACGCCACATCGGATTCTTACTTAGTAAACACGGTCAGCCCAACCGGCACTTCCATCCGTTTACAACAGAACTGGCAAGGCTTTCAACGCAGCTTTATTAACCGCATCAGCAACACCTACGACACAACCTTGTTCGAGCAAGCCTTTCAAGTGGGTCGCATGTTGCACATCCAAACCCTTCAGGGCGGTCATTTCTATGTTAACATCACCAGTACCACCGCCGCCACCGCAACGGTTAACGTGAGCCCTGCATTGCCAGTTGGCAGTGTTTGTATGAGCGGCTTGGGCGACGGCGCGATCGTTGCACCCTTGGTGCGCATCGAATATCTCATCACAAACTTGGGCGGTGACTACGACACATCGAACGACTTGACCATTCAAGGCACGCCCACACAACTCGTGCGCCGCGAGGTGCAGTTTGATGCTGCCGCTACACCGGTGGTCAATACCGAACGCGTCGTTGTCGAATACCCGGTCGATTTTAATCTTCGCTTTATTGTCGACACGGCTCTTAACAGCGACCCACCAGTGCTTGCAAAACTCGATGACGCCACGGCATCGGTACGCTTTGCCGACGTCAACGCCAACCCGGCTGCAAGACCCCAGGTGGCGCGACAAGTGCAGATTTCGCTTTCAGTACGCACGCCCGAGCTTGACCCGCGCTTTAAGTTTGTCGCAAGAACCAGCACCGCCGAGCCGCTTCGCACATACCGTTTTTCGGATGACTCGACACGCTCGGGTGCCGCGCGCGTACGCACACAAACCGCCGAGGTGTTTTTGCCCAATGTTGCGTTTAGGGGGATGCGATGATCAACACGCGTCATCATAGACAAGAAGGCGCCGCCATGCTGATTGTGATGCTCGTCTTATTGATGAGCACCTCGGTCGCAACATTCGCTATTCATTCAGCCACCTCTGAAATTCGATCGACAGGCGGCATGGTGCGCGCCATCGAAACACAGCAAGTCGCCGAAACCGGCCTGAACTCGGTGCTCGCGTGGATCGATCAGATTGGCCCCAAACCGATTCTTGATGCGATGAATCGCTCTGACCAACTTATCTTACAACCCTTTGAGCCCAATCTTGCACCTGGAAAACGTGGGTACCGCATTCAATCAACCGACTTTGCATCCATTCAGGGCGTCACCGCACAACCAATCGACGCACGCGTCACCGGTAGCCAAGCGTCGCTTGTGGCTCAGCGCGCCTTTGCACCCCAATTCATGGTCGACATTACCGACGATCATATTTATACGGGCATTATGCCGGGTGAACGTTCCGACGGCTTCGCCAAGTTTACGTTCATGTACGCCACTTATACGGCACGTGGACGCACGCGGGTTGCAAGCGACGTTGCGGCAAACGGCGACTATCAAGTGTCTGGTGATGCGCGCGCTTTCAACGAGGGCGCAACTGACGCGCGCGCCTATGGCATCTCGGGTCCATTCAGTAAATAGCGGGTGAAGGTATGAAAAAAATAGCATTAATCATAACTTTAGCGGTGCTGAGTGCAGGCATGGGGGCCATGTTCTTCGCTAAACACGTAGCAGCCCAAAGCCCAGATATTCGCGACATCAAACCTTTGATGGTCTTGGCAGTCGATAGCTCCGGTTCGATGGAACGCACCATGGACTGTGTGTGTTCAACGCCCGACTGCGATGAATGTTTACCCACCTGTGGCGCCACCAGCGAACGCAACCGCTGGGCCACCGTGGTTGAATCACTTAACGGAAGCATCCCAACGTATTCGTGTACCCATGAAACGCGCAATACCGCCGCGTACGTCGGGCGCTTTGACTACACCTACTATATTCCCCACGTTGCTTTTGACACGACAGGTCAGCTAAGCGACGGGCTCCTGGACTCGTACATCGACCGCATTCGCTTTGGTCTGATGACGTTCGATGGCATCGGTACACTTTCCACAAGCGAACCCTTGGTGGAAACGGCCACCTTTACCGGGGCAGCCTTCCTTGCACAAAGTCGAGCCGAACCCGGCATGTACTCTTATGGTGAACCCAAAGAGTTCTACCTGCCAGGCTGCCCAACCACATACACCATCGACGTCGGTGCACAAAGCGCCTCCTCGCCTTCTGGTGGGCTCGTCTCGGTCGGCGCATATAACACCGACCAAGCAGTCATCAACGCACAAATCCAAACAGCTTTACAATCGGTGCGACCTTTTGGTGCCACACCGATTGCTGGCATGCTCGATGACGTGCGTTACTACTTCGATAATAACGACGACGTGATTCCGTCGGACGGATCAACCGGTGACCCCTACTATTCATGTCGTCCGCGTTATGTGCTGTTGTTGACAGACGGTTACCCCAACCTAGACATGCGCGAAGCACCTTATAGTTGTGAGCAAACAGGGTCAACCTGTCCTTACGAACGCCCAGAGGAAATCGCCTCAGACCTGTGTCAATATGATCCAGCAAGTGGTCAATGCAGCGGCGCCATCGACGGCCTTTTCGTCGTCGGTTTTGCGCTTGACGACAACGCCGCCATCGCGCGCCTGAACGACATCGCAGCATTGGGCGGTACCACTGAGGCCTTCTTAGCCAACGACCGCGCCACCCTGTTAGCTAGTTTGTCTGCAGTATTTGATCGTGCTGCCACTGGCACCACCTCACGTACCATCCCCACGGTCGCCAACGCCACATCGTCGGGTGGCTTTCCTGGTCAATACCAGTTCACCACAGGCTTTCAAGTGGGCGATACAAGTTCAGCGCCATGGTCGGGTGTGCTTGAACGCACGCGTTACGAATGCAACAGCTCACTTGAACCCGTGCAACAACCACTTTCAGACGCGTCGGGTGATCGCTTCCAGGTGGTTCTCAATCAACGCACCGCACCGCGCAAACTCTACACCATTATTCCATCCGACACGGCCGACCTTGATGGCTACCTAATTGGCGACACATTTGGTGGCAGTGCACCCACCGTAAGTTCCGGCGATGTGCGCAATCCTGGCGCAAGCGCCGGCTCGGGTAACGCGAGCTGCTCGGTTGGTCCGCTTGGGTCAGTCGATCACACGACCATCGCCGCGCCCGATCAAGACGGTCTCAGCTTAGCAGAGTTCAACATTGCTAACTCAAGCATCACTCCCGCCATTGTTGGCGCGGCAACGAACGCCGAGCGCGATGCAGTGATCAACTGGATTCACGGTGAAGCCGGCACAGCACGTGAAAGCAAACGCCTTGGTGACATCTACAACTCATCTCCTGTCGTAGTGGGCCCGCCACAATACGACCTTCCCGACGAGTCGTTCAATCTTTTCAGACAAACAGACGCGGTAAAATATCGCCCCAAAGTTGTCTATGTCGGCACCAACGACGGTATTCTTCACGCCTTCGCCGCAGAACGCACCGAGATCAGCGCAGGCCCTCACTCCGGAACAACCCTCGAATCAGGCGAAGAATTATGGGGATTCATCCCACCGGTGTTGTTACCTAAACTTAAATCGGCCACAGCATCGCACCAGTGGATGTTAGATGGAACCGCCATCGTTAAAGACGTGTTCGGCGCACGCACACCAGGTGCTGCCGCAAGCGCAAGCATCTATCGCACGGTGCTCCTTGTTGGCTTGCGCGGTGGTGGCGGTGCATACTTTGCACTCGACGTTACCGACCCGCTGGATCCCAAGTTCTTGTGGCAGTTTGCTGCACCCGGCTTTGAAGCAACCTACGCATTGCCTGGCCTAGCGCAGTATCTAATCGGCGAGGACACCAGTCTTGAAGAGCGCGGCCTGGCGATATTGCCTGGCGGTAAGGCCACCGACATCACCGGCACAGGCGGCACTTGCGGCGCACCTGCCGACACGACCGGATGCACGCCCACCGGCAAGGGCGCGGCCCCAACCTCAGATGGCGCCACCAGTTCACGCACCAAGTTCAAATGTTGGGGCGTCGAAGGTCGTCATCTTTACTTCGTTGACGTCGGTTCCGGCACCTTGCTGCGCCATTTTGACGACCGCGTGTTCAACTCACCGCTCACGGGTGGTATCTCGTTCTTCACCGGAGAAGTCGGCACCTTGGCCAGTCGTGCATTCATCACTGACGCCGACGGTGTGATTTGGCGTGCAGACATGTCGTCATCCAATATTGCAAACTGGTCGGTGTCTCCTTTCCATGACATCTTCTGGGACGCTGGCGCACGCGAAGGTCAAAACGCTTATTATCCGCCCGTCATCTCGACCGACAAAACCGGCAAAGTGGTAGTGATTCAAGCCACGGGTAACGTCGATAACCTTGATGACAACTCATATCATCGTGTTGTATCGCTGACCGAGAACCTTACGTACAACGATTCGGGTGTCGTCACCGACGTGGCCGCCAAAATCAACTGGGAGATCCGTCTGGAACAAAGCGAGCAAGCCACAGGCCCGCTCGAGCTGTTTAGCGGCAAGGTCTATTTTGGTAGCTTCAAATCTGCAAGCGATCCCTCTAACCTGTGTAACTTCGGTATCAGTCGCCTTTGGGGCGTGTCGTACTTAGACAACGTCAGCGGTACGCTTGACCCAGTACCCGGCATCGAGTCAGTGGCAGGTTCAGGTGTGTTCGACGCGACCTATATTGGCCCCTACACAAACCAAATCGTCACAGGTGTGAGTATCGTACAGCGACCCACCTGTTATGCGGGTCGTGAAGAAGTTGACCCCTACACCGGTCGCCGCTACGTGGTTGAGCAAACCAGCGGCGGCAGCTTCAGCCTTGTTGGACAGGTGAGCGGCACGCAACCCTCGACCACCGGCCCGGCTGTCAGCACGATCACTCGCGCGTTACCCATGCCCGATCGCTATACCCACATTCAGGCGTGGGCAGGCGAAGTCGAGTACTAACAGACACGAACGCCGCATATCACACCAATCTTTTGTGACGTAGCGAAGCTTAATTTGTTAGGCTGATCGTATGCAACTGCACCGTTTTCTCATCGCAACCGTAGTCTTGCTTACGCTGATATCGTGTGGTCGAAAGAAAAAAGAGATCACACCCGCTGACATATGGGCCAGCAAAGCCAAGCAGGTGCGCCAAGACAAAGTGACCCCTCCCGCATTGGATGAGAAGGGCAAACTAATCGAGTCAGATCAGGTCGTGCACGGACTTAGGTTACCAAGGGGCCTTGAGCTCAAATTCAAAAAAGACCGCGAACAAACATTTTATTCAACCCTCGATGTTAAAATGCTCGAAATATATTTCGCCAAACGCTTACTTAGCACCAAACCCGAAAAACATGGTTTAGGTTTGGTATTTAGACGCGCAGTTGTGCGCGGCACACCCGAAAGCAACCCGCTCTTAGACGTGTCGATCTTGCCCTTGGCGCAAGGTGGCATCAAAGCCCGCGTATCGATTGTCGAACTACCCGGCGCACCGACAAAACAACCCAACGAAGCTGAAATGAAGGCCTATATGCGCAAAGCCTTCAAACGCCTCGACTAGGGCGTGTTCCAATGCGGTGATCAATCAATCGCGTTGAACCTGGACGCGCGTTATCAACGCGTCTTATCAACACGATAAGAACGAACGCGTTAGATTTTGGATTCTTTGTAGACGACGTGCTTGCGAATTTTGGGATCAAATTTTTTGATCTCAAGCTTTTCGCCTTTGGTACGCTTGTTCTTGCTGGTCACATAAAAATGACCGGTACCGGCAGTCGACACTAAACGAATAAGGTCACGCATTGATCTCTCCTATTAGATAGCCGAACCCGACGCACGAAGCTCGCGCAGCACTGCATCGATGCCCACCTTGTCGATGGTGCGGATCGCGCTGGTGCTCAAACGCAGTTGTACGTAACGGTTTTCGCTCGCCACCCAAAACCGGCGGCTTTGCAGGTTCGGATAGGTCAAACGGTTAGATTTACGGTTTGAGTGGGAAATCTTGTGGCCGTTCATGGCCTTTTTCCCGGTGATTTGGCATACGCGTGACATAGGATTCTCGCTAAACTCAGTCAGGGCGTAGCTTTAGCCCAAATCGGGCATCTATGCAAATTGGGCGGCTATTTTGCCGCTGGACCGCTGTTTAGGCTGGCCTGCATGGCGGGGCTCGTCTGTGGCGCACGCTCTTTGGGGCGTTTATAAGGGTTGCCGCCGGCCGAAAGGCTGCGTTGCACCATGCCGTATTGTGAGCCGGGGTGCCAAAACAAAAAGCCCTGAGCGCCGCCGCTATACGCACCCTGAAGCTGTTCGCGAATAAAGCGCGCATCGTAATAATCGGCGCCATTGGGAAACGCTTGTAAGAAAGGCCGAATCACGGGTCCCGCGCCCAAGCGCTGGCGCATCGCGGCCACGCCTGCTTGAATCAAGCGCTGCGCACGCTGCAACTCTTGTCCCTGACCGATTGGATACTGGCGGCCCCACGATTTCATCGCGTTCAAATAAAGCATCGGCGAGAACACCTCGACATAAGGCGCCCAATCCTCGTGCGATTGCCCCAGGCCCGTTTTATCGCCAACATGAAAAGCGGTCAGCCCAAACACATCAACACCCAGCGGCACGCTCAACGCTTCGTCAACGCGCTTGAGAAAATCGCGAATCACATAACGGCGTTCTTTGTCGATCTGCGACGGATAAACCGCATATTGCGTACCTTCGTCGACTGGAAAACGAATATAATCAAGCTGTACCTCATCAAAACCAAAACTTTCGGCCTCTTTGGTAAGCTCTAACAACACGTCGTGATTTTTGGTGTTGTATGGGTCGAGCCAGTGCGTCGCTGTACCCCATGATTTCCAGATCTTTTTGCTCGGTCGTTTGTCGTGGATCGCACGCTCAGGTTCGCGTGCCGCAAGCTGGTTGTCGTTAAAACACACCACGCGCGCAATCGTATAAATGTTGGCTTGTTTGAGCTCGCGCACAAGCGCATTGACATCACGCAACAGGTTCTTGCTTTGCGGCTGAAACTGAGCAACCTTCGTTTTGAAGGTCACACGCCCTTGATCGTCTTTCAAATCGATCACAGCAGCATTCAGACCTGCATTTCGCACAGCACTAATCACACCCTGCGCACCAAAATAACGCACGAAAGGACCCGTGATATAAAGCCCTTGAGCATGCACACCTTGTTCACTCATCAAGTCGACATAACGTTGCGGTCCCGCCGGTTGGTTAAGCGCGTCAGCAAAGGCGCGTAGCGGCGTGTTTTTAGTGTCACGCGCTCGCGCACTATCTGCAAAGCCGATCGAGCCGCTAAACACAATCGCTGCCGCCAACCATAACGACAATACACGCTTAATGAACTGCACGCTGACCTCCCAGACGAAGGGCGCTGATCTTGCGCCGCCACGAAAAATTATCGCGGATCTATCAAATTGGATCAAGATTTATTCCATTATTCATAAATAATTTCACTTATATAGTATCAATAGGTATCGAGTCTTCGAGCTTTGCTTGCAAGCCCTCGCCGCACGCGTAGAGTGCTGAAATACGATGCAAACCATGCAAAAAATCTGGGGCGCGCTGGTGAGCGTGCTAGTGCTTGGCGGCACGGCCACACCCTTTGGAGCAAGCCTCGACGACGACAGCTTCCCCTTTTCCACCTTTCCCATGTTTTCAACACCACGCATCGACGACCGAATGGCGCTCACACGCGCCGTAGGAATCGACGCAACAGGTGCTCGGCACGCCTTGCATCCGCGCTATATCGGCACTGAAGAAGTTGTCGCAGCAGGCGAAATCTTAGCGCAAACGGCAGCACGTGGCGTCGAGGCAAGCATGGCGTTATGCCACGGCATTGCTGAACGTGTGGCCCAAAGCAACGACGCCGAGTTACGCACTGTCACCAGCATTTGGATTGCAACCTTCGAATACCGCTCACTGGCGTTTTTGGCAGAGCACGCCACACCTACACTTTTATCGCTGCACGCTCACTGTGAGGTCGCGCGGTGAAAGCACTCGCGCGCTACTGGTTTTTTGCGGCGCCCGCCCAACGCCTGGCCATGTTGCGTCTACTCATCGGTCTGTTCTGCCTCGCCTATTTGCTGACGCAGTTTGCACGCCTCTCAAGCTATCAACATCTGGCACGTGATCAGTTTCAACCCATCGGGGTTGCAGCCTTTCTTAGTGAGCCGCTACCGGAAGCATGGCTGCCTTGGATCACGCTATTCACGCTTGTGTTTTGCATCGCATTTACACTTGGCCTGCGCTTCGCGGTAACAGCACCAGTGTTTGCTGCGCTTTTTTTGTGGATCGTGACTTACCGTCATTGCTGGGGTCAGATTTTTCACAGCGACAATTTGCTGGTGCTGCACGTGATTGCGCTAGCTGCTGGACGCAGCGCCGACGCTTGGTCGCTCGATGTGGTCCATGGGCGAAGCTACGAACGCGAAGCATCCACTGGCATCTACGGTTGGCCGATCCGGGTGATGGTGTTCACTGCGATCATCGTCTATGTACTTTGCGGCGTCGCCAAACTGCGACACAGCGGCATCGCGTGGATGACTTCGGACATCCTGCGCCATCAAATCGCGCTCGATAACTTGCGCAAGATCGAGCTGGGGCATATTCACTCGCCCATCGGCGTATGGAGTCTGCGTTTTCGTGAGCCCTTCGTTTGGATGGCTTGGTTCACGATGATCGTCGAGCTTGGCGCGCCAACGGCGCTCTTACATCGCAAGATCGCTAAGATTTGGGCGCTCGCCGCATGGAGCTTTCATGTCGGCATTGTAGCGCTGATGGCGATCGTATTTAGTTATATGGTGTCCGGCGTCGCGTACGCACCCCTTTTTGAAGTTGAGCGACTAGCCAAAATAGGTTTTATCGGCAGACTGCTCGCATGGCTCGAACCCAAATCAAACCGTGAAATTACAACAACCCTCTCCACGCACCTGGCTTAACGCCGTGCTCAATGACTTTGACGCGTTTTTGCTCGATCACGCTGCGTGTGAGCGAAAAGCATCGGCCACTGCACTCAGCCTAATGGCGCATTATCCCGATAAACGCGAGCTTGTGCACGCCATGATGGCGATTGCACGCGAAGAGCTGGAACACTTTGATCAAGTCTACCAGCTCATCGATGCGCGCGGCGGGCAGCTTGCAGCCGATCGCAAAGATAGCTATGTGCAGCAACTGACGCGCCATGTGCGCAATGGCCGCGAACACTATCTACTCGATCGCTTGTTGGTTGCCTCGGTCATTGAAGCACGCGGCTGTGAACGGTTTGCCCTGATAGGCGAACATCACCCCGACACAGCGCTCAAAACATACTACGCTGACCTCGCCAAATCCGAAGCAAGGCACGCAGGCGCCTTCTTGAGCCTTGCACGCCGCTATTTCCCAGAAGAGCAAGTCCATACCCGACTGAACGCATTACTTGAAGCCGAAGCCCATATCATGATCAACCTGCCAACCCACGCGGCTTTACACTAAAACGCAGCAGCATCTCGTGAGCGATCACAAAGCCATCGACCAATATCTTGAGCGACATGCCGAAGCGGAATCGCGCGCCATTAACGACGCGCGTTTTCTAAAAACAGTTCCACTGTTTAGTCGCTGCGTCACCATCGTGGCGTATGCAGAAGGCACGAACCTTTTACGCACACTTTCCAGCATTCCTCACGATGGTTCAGGTAGTGTGTTGATTTTGTTAGTTGTCAACGCACATGCACAAAGCCCCCTTGGAGTTCACGACATCAACGCTTGGCTTATGCAACGCCTTTGCACCCTCTATCCGCCAAATGCGCAGAAAATGTTCGACTGGCTCACACGTCTAAGCGTCCCACAAGGCGAGCTATGGTTGATCGACAATACTGCCCCCGCACGCTGGCTCGATGTAAAAGAAGGGGTCGGCAAGGCGCGCAAGATAGCAACCGACATCGCGCTCACACTTTTTAGCGAAGGTCATCTAACGACGGCGTTTGTCCAAAACACCGACGCTGACGTCCACCTGCCAAGCGACTACTTTACCCAATGCGATCGAGCCACCAATGCGTCAGCTGATATTGCAGCATGTACCTATCCTTTTAGGCATACCTTTGCAAAGGCCGGTCGATTGCTCGACAACACCATTGCCTACGAACAGCGCATTCGGCACTATGTTGAAGGTCTGCGTTTCGCAGGTTCACCATACGCCCACCATACGATCGGCAGCACCTTGGCCATCCACCTCAAAGCTTACGCCGCGGCGCGTGGGTTTCCTAAGCGCTCAGCGGGTGAAGACTTTTACTTGCTCAATAAACTCGCAAAACTTGGCCGCGTGGTTGAGCTTGAAGGCACCCCTATTCACATTGGAGCGCGCATTTCTGAACGAACTGCGTTTGGAACAGGGATGAGCGTGAAGCAAACGCTCGAAGCAAAAAGCTTGCTGCTTTATCATCCACACACATTCGTGGTGCTTAAGGCATTCCTCAACGCCATGGCCAGCTGGCTCAACGAGCCCAAAGGCATCCCCCTCGCCCAACATGTTGCACGCATCTGCACACTTTCAGTGTTACCAACCGAGGTCTTGCAAACACTCACCCAAGAGATTAACGCAGCACTGAGGCATGCGCCGCGGCACGCCCGGGGTCGCCAAAAAGCCTTCGACGACTATTTCGACGCATTTAGAACCCTTAAGTTCATTCACGCGCTGCGCCAGGGAAGTTTTGCGGACATACCGATCGCGCAAGCACTTGCACTAAGCCCTTGGCGCCCACAAACCCTCGTTACGCCAATGCCAGCGCCAGAAGGCGCGCCGCTTCATCATTCAGCTTAATCGAGAGCGCGGCCGCTTGACCGCGCGGGCTGATCTTCTTCCAGGTCTTGCGCAAAATGTCGATCACCTTTTCTTCAGCGTGTTTTGCAGCAAAGGCCTCCAGCTCATGCTCCAAAAAAACCAAACAAGCCACGTCTTCGAGCGTTTGCACCTCAGCATCATAGCGTAAATTATTTTTGGCCACGATGTTCGCAACTCGGTTTGCAAACTCACCATCGAGACCCGCCCCAAGCAAGGTATCGTGCACCAACTTGGCTTGATGTTTGGCCATGCGCTGCCGCCAAGCAAAATATCCAGCCTTACCATTTGGAAAACTCGCGCGCGGCACTTGCCAGCGACCCAGATGTTGTGCGAACGCCGCCACCTTCAGCGCAAGCGACGCATCGGGCTCTAGCCGCAGCAAACACGCGTGCATGCGACGCGCATAGATCAACGCATAGGGTAGCGTTTGGCCCTTGTGTTCACTAAGCTCAGGATCCGCGCTGTGAATGGCCTCAATGTCAGCAATGGCACGCACGAGTTCGCTCGACGCTTCGAGTTCTTCGTTCACGGGGTCCTCTCGTGGCACATCATGTTAAGGCACCTTCGTTCACGGATGACAGTGTTTCGCAAGGTGGTCCAAATCACGCACAAAACTATTCAACTCACCCGACACATCAATCACCATCTGCTCAGCCTTTATTTGGCCCTGAATCTTTGCATTGAACTTGCCACCCTGTTTGGGCTCAAAGGCAAGCACTTCCAAATGCCCACTGCCATGCACAATGCTGCTTGCCACAGCGTGCCCGGGAAACTTAATTTCAAGCAACACGTGGGCTGGATCAAAAGGCACCTTGGCAGGCACTTGCATCGGTTGCGTTAGATAAGCACGCAAATGTGCCGTGGCGCGTTGCTTACCAAACAGCGTCGTCGAACTCAGCGCCAAGTCCTGAACGTCGCCTAACTCAAGCACATACCGACAACCCTCAGCACGCAAATACAAGCCCTGAGCAACCTGTGCTTCCTCGATCTCAAAGTGTTTGGCCTCACGCTCGCGCAGCAACTGATACTTGCCCTTCAACACATAACGCGTAGTAAGCGCCTCATCAGACTTATCGGCCTTGGCGACAAGCGCCCCGTAACGTGTGACTTCAGCCGCACATTTTTCACGCTCAATTCCACCAAGCGCATAACAGGTTGTCGTTGCATTGCGCAGCACTGCTCGACAGCGCGTGCGTTGCGCCGACAATGAGGCTCCCTCACACAGTTGCAAATTACCCGACGCCCACGCCAAACAAAGCACATCCTTACCGCCTACAAAAGCATCTTTTGGACAATGCACTGCGTTGTGCGTCAGTAACGCCAAGCGCCGCAGGCAACCGTTGACTGCCGTGGTCGTACTGAGCCCCAAACACCCTTGCGCAGATTGGTTCTTCAGCGCAAACAAACCCCGGCAAATATCTTGTTCAAAACTGTGATACTCCAAATCTGCAATACCTTCCCAAACTTCAGGCAGCAGACTCTTGCGCACTTGCAACACGCAGTCGGGAATCGAACGGTAACGCGACACGGTTTTTTCGAGCGATTCGTTGCGGGCAACAAAGGGCAACGCATCCAGTTCATCTTGTGAGGGCTTGCTCGCGTAACGCGCCGAAGACGACTTCGCGCGACCACCATATGCAAGCGAGTCATCCCCCGATGAATCACCGCGTGCCCGAGCGCGTGCGCGCAACTCTGCCACTTTTTCTTCCGGGGACTTTTCGCACCCCGTGCAACCCACGCAAACAAAGCCAACCCACACGAGCGAAAGCCAAGCAGCTGTGATCCGCAAACGATCCATTGCGCTCGAAAGCTACGCTCCAAAACAGCTTTGTGCAATCCGGCGCGGCAAATGCGCATGCCTAGAGCAAAGAGAAGTTGAGTTGAGGTGGTCTGGGGGAGGTCAAACAGTAGCGAACGATTCGCGAAGCCGAAGGCGTAGCGCATCCGCGGGGCGTAGCGGCGCGACAACGAGCGAGCGGGTTTGGCCTCCCCCAGACCACCTCAACTCAACTTCTCTTTGCTCTAAATGTTGCCATACGCTAGGGATTTGATGTTAAGGCATGATCTGTGGCACCTTAATAAGATGGGCCCGACCGACGATTTCAGCACCCTGCCCGACCTTTTCGCAAAAAGCGTCGAGAAATTCGCCAATCGCCCCCATTTTGGCACCAAACGTGGCGCGCATTGGCAATGGGTTAGTTATGCAGAGTTTGGTCAGCAAGTATCTCGCGCCTACGCCGCCATGGTCGCCAACCAGGTGCGCAAGGGCGATCGCATCGGCTTGATTTCAAACAACTGTGTCGAATGGGCCGTGTTAACCTATGCCGCGTTGCATCTGGGCGCGGTCATCGTACCCATGTATGAATCACAGCAAGATCAAGAGTGGCGCTTTATTCTCGACAACAGCGAAAGCACTTTTGTTTTTGTGTCGAGCGCAAGCGTTCTTAAACGCGTCGAAGCCTTTGTCGGTGATCTCACACGTGTCAGACAGTTGGTGTACTGGGGTGAAGCCAGCAGCGAAAAAGCCATCGCGTGGACCGCATGGCTCAACGCAGGTTCAGGGCACACGCAAACACTCTCGTCCAATGTCACACCCGACGATTTAGCCCAGCTGATATATACGTCGGGAACCACGGGCAACCCGAAAGGCGTGATGTTGACGCAGCGCAACTTGGCCAGCAACGTCAGTGCTTTTCAAGGGCTCTTTGATATCAGCGACCAAGATGTATCGCTATCGTTTTTGCCATGGGCGCATGCATTTGGGCAAACCGCAGAGCTACACATGTTGACGTCAGTAGGCGCAGCCATCGGCATTGCCGAAAGCGTCGAGAAAATCATCCACAATCTTGGCGAGATCAGGCCCAATATTTTGATCAGCGTGCCGCGTATTTTTAATCGCATTTACGATGGCTTACAAAAGAAAATGCAAGATGCTTCGCCACTGCAGCGCGCCATCTTTGCCCACGCCATGCGGGTCGCTTCGCAAAAGCGCGCATTGGCCGAGCGCGGCAAAAAAAGCGCATTGATTGACGTACAATCCAAGATCCTGGATCACATCGTGTTCGCCAAAGTGCGCGAGCGTTTTGGGGGCCGTTTGCGCCTTGCCGTCAGCGGCGGCGCAGCATTGTCACCCGAAGTCGCGCGCTTTATCGATAATCTAGGCATCAACGTTTATGAAGGGTATGGGCTCAGCGAGGCATCGCCCGTGGTGGCCGTCAATACGCCTGCACACCGTCGCATCGGCTCGGTGGGACGCCCCCTGCGCAATGTACAAGTGCATATCGCCAAAAGCGAGCGTGACGGCGAAGCACAACAAGAAATCTGGGTACGTGGCCCCAACGTGATGCAAGGCTATTATAAACTGCCCGAAGAAACGCGCGACATGCTTGATGCCGATGGGTACTTGCACACGGGCGATATGGGATACATCGATGCCGACGGTTTTTTGTTCATCACCGGTCGCATCAAAGAAAAATATAAACTTGAGAACGGCAAATTCGTTGTTCCAACTTTGCTTGAAGAGCAGCTCAAGTTGTCGCCCTTCGTGCTCAACGCGTTTGTATGGGGTGAAGACAAACCTTTCAACGTCGCGCTCTTATGCGTCGACCGCGAGGCCCTCGAACATTGGGCCAAACAATCAGGCGTCGCCTATGCTTCATGGGAAGCGTTGTTACGTCATCCAGAGGTCGAAAAGCTCATCGAGAGCGAGATCAAAATCCGCCTCACCAACATGAAACACTACGAAAAAATTAAAAAGTTCGCACTCATCGACCAAGATTTCACTGTCGACAACAACATGCTCACGCCGTCTTTAAAGGTTAAACGCCGCGTAGTCATGAAACACTACGGCGAACGCATCCTCGCGCTCTACTAAAACACGTTGCACTACAGGCGAGTTGACTCAACGAATGGATGGCGCTAGTTAGCTCGGTAGTTGTATCTTTGAAAACCAAAACGACATGTGGGTGAACGACGTTTGTTAGGGAAGTCAGTGAAATGCTGACGCGGCCCCCGCCACTGTAAGCAGGCAGTATCGATAACTGCGCGCTGCATCGATCGAACCACTGGCAATCTGTTGACTAAAAACAGTAGCTGGGAAGGTGATGCGCGTGTTCTGCGAGCCAGGAGACCGACCCCATGCTCAATAGCCTCATAACCTCGACGTTTAACCAACGTTGACACTGTTGTGTGCGGGGATGCACACAAGGAGAATCCATGAAAGCAAAACAAAACAGCCACGGACTTGGCAGCCTGATGCTCGCCCTGTGTTTATCTGCATGTGTGACCGATCAAACCAACGCGACCCTTGATCCGCCCGCGCAAGAAGTCAACGACAACGCAGCCAACAACGAGCAAAACGACATGTCGTCGATGATGCAGAACAACATGACCCATCACGTTGTACTTGCCATTCGTTTTAGCGACGACAAACAATCCAACTTCTGCTTTGACATCGGCGCCCAAAGCACCATCAGCGTTGAACAGTTAACCCATTGCACCATGTTGGCCGTCGAGCTGACCGATTTTGGTGCGCTTGGAAAAGGCCTCTGCAAGGTCGATGACACAGGCTGCCCAGCCGACGATTGCTTTTGCGGTGGCAACTTTTATTGGCAACTATTTACCGTGCAGACCAACGCATGGATATCGAGCAACGACGGCTTGAGCGGCACAAAGCTCGTGCCAGGCGACGTGGCGGGTCTCTCATGGTCTGATAAGTCCGACGAGCAATACAATCCGCTTGGCTTTCCCGCCAATGTTGATCTGCAAACCACCTGCGCCACGGTGCTCGCATGTCCAAGTCCACAAACAAACTAGTACTTCGACTGCACGCAGTATCGCGGCTGGCCATACACAGCATCGTCGTGATCGCAGCAAATGGATGCACGGGCGAACAAGCAGCCCTTGACCCCTGTGCACCCCATTTCGCCGTAGACATCGTGGGCTCACCCAACTTTGGGCCAGACGCCACCACGGGCCAAAACAGGCTCCCTGAAATCGTGCTCGGCCCACCACAGGGCCTCGGCGACGAAAATGGCAACATCGACGATGTGCTTTCGCTGGGTGTAGGCGGCGAGATCATCATCGAACTCGACCCAACTGGCATCGTCGATGGCCCCGGTGCAGACATCATCGTCTTTGAAAACGCTTTTTATGTCTCAGGCCAACAAAACCTACCCTACGCCGAACTTGGTGAAATCAGCGTAAGCAACGACCTTATGGCATGGCAAAGCTTTACCTGTCACGCGGAAAGCTACCCGTACGATGGCTGCGCCGGGTGGCACCCGGTGTACAGCAACCCAAACAACGGCGTTTCACCCTTTGACGAAGCACAAGCAGGCGGCGATACCTTTGATTTGGCGACGCTGGGCCTAAGCCAAACGCGTTATTTACGCATTCGCGACCTAAAAACATCGCAGATTGGCCCACCCAGTGCAGGCTTCGATTTGGACGCAGTGGCCGTGCGTTATCCTCACTGCACACCCTAATCCCATCAGCCAGTCCTGTGCTTGACGCATGGGTAAATGCCATGGTTTTTATGCGCGCAGGCCTCGAATGCGCTACGATTAATAAGGCGCGTCGTCCCGTTGTCCCTTCGTCCTTAGTGGACAGCGCATTGAAACTGCTGGCAACCATGTTTAACTCCTTGCTTCGTTCGCTCGAAAAGATCCTCAACGCGAGCACCTTTGGCAGCGCAGGCGTCATCACCGCCGCTGTCTTGGTGCTGGGCGTGATGTTCCTCGTGCCCAAAAAAGAACGTGGCTTTGCCCGTGGTCCGCTGCTCTTGCTACTTTTGCACTTGTTGCTCGTTGCATGGCAAACCAACGGCACCTTGCGCGCTGCTGCGCGACGAGACGTGGGCCTTGCTGCCCTTTTGTTTTTGCTGCTCTCGATGGCGCGCAGCGGCTTCTTGCTTTTTATTCGTTCATTTGTCAGCCGCCGTCTGGCCCGTCCGCTACCGCGTATTTTCCGCGACCTCTTACAGTTCATCGTCTACGCGATGGCCGCACTGTTTACGCTCAGCAAAGCAGGCGTCGCCCCTGGATCGCTGTTAACCACATCAGCACTGCTCACGGCCGTCGTCGGTTTGTCGCTACAAGACACACTTGGCAATTTATTCGCGGGCCTTGCCATTCAAGCGCAGCGACCCTTCGATGTCGGCGACTGGATCCAATTTGACCAAATTCGCGAGCACGTCGGTCGCGTCATGGAAATCAACTGGCGCGCCACCAAAGTACTCACGCTCGATCAAGTTGAAGTCACCATCCCCAACGGTGTCATCGCCAAAGCCCCCATCAGCAACTTCAGCAAACCCACCTCGGCGTCGCGCCGGCAAATCAAGATCGTCGCAACATACGATGTGGCGCCCAATCGAGTCGCCGAAACGCTGATGCAAGCGCTGGGTGATGTGCCGGGCATTCTCAAAGAACCCCCGCCAACCATCTTAGTGAGCGAGTTCAACGAGCGAGGCATCGAATACAATTTGCGTTATTATGTGCGCGACTTTCAATCGCGCGAACAGGTCGACGCCACGGTGCGCGAACGCACATGGTACGCTTTCAAACGCGCGGGACTTACGCTTGCGCAGCCCAAACGCACCATTTTGACCACCGACTTAGGTGAAACCCAGCGCGAGCAAGAAGAACAAGCACTACAGCACGCACGCACCAAAGCGATCTCGCAGGTTGAGTTTTTGCTCAAAGCCCCACCCGAGTTGCACGAGCGCTTGGCCAAACAAAGTGAAACACGCCTTTACGATACCGGCGAAGTGGTGCTGCGCCAGGGTGAACCTGGCTTAGAGTTTTTTATTGTCGCCAGCGGCGAAGTCACCGTGTACTTCGGCCAAGAAGGCCAAAACGAGCAAGTCGAGGTCACACGCCTTGGCAGCGGCAACGTGTTTGGCGAAATGTCGCTCCTAACAGGCGAGGAACGCACCGCAACCGTCAAAGCAAGCAAAGCCTCCGAACTGATTGTGGTTAGTAAACAAGCTTTCTCACAAGTCATCAACGAGTTCCCCGAGGTGGCAACCGAAGTTTGGCAGATGCTCGAAGCCCGCCGTAGCGAGCTTCAGCACTTGACACAAGAAGCCATGCAGAGCACAAAAGCAGCGCAGCACGAGCAACGCATCTTGCTTGCCCGTATCCGCGATTTCTTTTCCTTATAAAAATTGTTGTGAAGCGCGATCATCCAGACGTCGATCTCCTCAATGCAACGGCCCAACTTCCTGCCGATGCTAAGCTAATTGTCGATACATTGAGCACCCACGTGACAGGCGAGCGCCTCCAGCGCATGCAAGACGTAGCCCACGCACGCACGCTTCGTATTGCAGCAGTGCTCGATGATGTTGCCGACCCGCATAACGTGGCAGCAGTGTTGCGTTCCGCTGAAGCGTTCGGGGTGCATCAAGTGCATCTCGTCGAAAAAAACAGACCCTTTGCCGTATCGCGTGCTGTCACACGTGGCGCGCACCATTGGTTAAACCTTCAGCGTCATACCTCAATCCAAGCATGTGCAGGCGTTTTACACGCACAAGGCTTTCGCCTGCTAGTCGCATCCATGCATGGTCAACAGGCTGTCGACGAGATTCAGTGCGATAGCCCCATCGCCGTCATTTTGGGCAACGAACATCGTGGACCCGACCCAGCATGGAACGATCACATCAGTGGCACCTATCAAATTCCCATGCGCGGCTTTGTCGAAAGCCTCAACGTGTCAGTGGCCGCCGCAGTCACGTTCCACGCGCTGACGCGCCAGGCCACAAAAGTGTCTGTCGATCAAGCCCAAGCAATCTTAGCGCGCTGGCTCATGAACCAGGTTAGCGACGCCGAGACGATTATCGCTCGCAAACTCGATCAAAACTCATCCAGATAGGCTCAGTTTTCAGTTGTTCTCGTCGTCGAGAACATCACCTTCGCTAAAATCAAGCTCCTGCACGTCCGAGTGTTTTGGTGCACGCATCGATGCGGGTCGATCATGATGTGATCCATAGCCGTTGGATCCGCTGCCGCCCTCAGGACGCGGCGCGCGCGTCGGCACGGGTAGATCCTCGCCAGGATAGTTATACATGCCGCTATCGCTCAAATGGCCATGTTCGTTGAAGCGTTCAAATGCACTGGTCGGTGGCTTAAAAACAGGCCGCGACAAATGCCAGCCCCTAAGTTGCGCTTCAATTGCTGCCGGATCGGTGTAAATCGCAGCCCATGCTTTGGCACCCTTGCTATGCCCATTGGTGCGTTGGGGCGGAATGCTCGCGTGTGTTGCCACCGGCATCAACGAGTTGGATACTTGAAACTCATCAGGCGCTTGCCCGCGGCCCATGCGCACACGCTGAAAAATCAATGTGTTGGTGTCATCAAGGCGCAGCTCATCGAGCGTCACCATATAATAACCTTGGTCATCGGCCGCACAATCAATGCACAAGCCAGTGCCGCCAAAGGCGGTCTCACCCGACGCCAAGTTGACACCAAACTCAACCCAGGTGCCAATCGACACATCTTGGTCATGCGGTAACTGCAGCATGCTTCCCTCACCGCGCATGGTCAGCTCTTCAACCAACGCGTTGACGTCTTCTAACGAGGTATCGATGACAATTTGCGCGCTCACGATTTGGCTCCACCACCATTTTGAGCGTTGTCGTCTTGACTAAGCAAGTATTCGATGCGTCGCTCCGCTTCGTCGAGCCGCTCCGTACCAAGCCGCGAAAGTTTCACGCCCTCTTCGAACACCTTCAAAGAATGCTCAAGCGGCATATCGCCTTGCTCAAGTTGCTGCACCAACTCGCCCAGTCGCGCCACGATGGCTTCAAACGATTGATCGGTCTCGTCGTCCTCAGAACGCTTCTTTTTCGACGTTTTGCTGTCTTGAGATTCCATAGCGCTCAATTATGCTGCATAAAAGCGGGGCACGTCAATCTCGCACGCGATTTTGTGGCAAAACGAGCGTTTCGGGGCTAGAAACCACCCATGGCGCCAAAAACCAAGGCAACCCCGGCCGGCTCAGTGGTCATCGTTGGCAATATGGACGGGGTGCACTTAGGACACCAGGCGCTGATTGCCCGAGCGCGCGCACTCGCCGGTGACGCGATGCCCGTTCGCGCCTTGACCTTCGATCCCCATCCGTTGGCGGTATTGCGACCACAACTCGCACCTCAGCCCATCACCACACTTATGCAGCGCATCAGTCGACTCGAGCGTTACGGTGTAGACGAAGTGGTCGTGCAAAAATTCGATCAAGAGTACGCTGAACTGAGCGCCGACGCGTTTGTTGAACAGGTATTGGTGCGCACCTTGCACGCGCACACGGTCATCGTTGGCGAGAATTTTCGTTTTGGTAAAGACCGACAAGGTACCATCGAAACACTCAGCGCACTTGCCAAGACACACGGTTTGAAGATAGAGATCGTTGAACCCGTCGAGCACAACCACGCCAGAGTGTCCTCAACACGAGTGCGCCAAGCGCTGAGCGACGGCGATGTTGGCTTAGCCGCTGAGCTCTTAAATCACTATCACGTCATTGAGGGTATCGTCGTCAAGGGTGACGGTCGCGGCACACAAATTGGCGTACCCACAGCCAACCTTACCGACATCGAAACAATCGCTGCACGGCCAGGCGTGTACGCAAGCGCGGTTCATATGGGCGCGCACGATCTATTTGCCGGCGCGCTCAACATCGGCGTTCGACCCACCTTTGCCGCCGGGTTTTCGATCGAAGTACACTTGCTTGACTATTCGGGCAATTTACAAGGTCAACGCATTCAGCTGGCGCTGATTGAACGCCTGCGCGACGAGCAAACCTTTGCAAGCGTAAGCGCGCTGACCGAACAAATCAAAATCGACATCGCACGCTGCGCTCAAGTAGCACAAAGACGTGTCCCTCGTTGGCTCGCAGATTTTTAAACACACACGCAACGCACACGCAGAGCGCCCGATAGATCTTCATTCGGAGCCTTCATGCATCATTTATTTCGCGTACCGAGCTCGAACCTTGGTCGCTTAACAATCATTCTGTGCGCGATCGCATATCATCTACCAACGCAGGCACAAACAGCACCACCCTCTGACGACGTACCCTCAACATACGCAAGCACTGCCGTAGCGTCATCACCCACACGCTTGCATCAAGCGATCGTGTCCGATCACCCGCTTGACGCGTTCATACGCGCGATCGACAGACAATTTGCACGCGGCCGAGGCGACATCGAATCGGCGATGGCTCGTACTCGTTATGCCGCGCTTATCCCACACTTATCATTTGGTTATTCGCGAGGCACACGACAGAGTGAACGCATTCAACAAGGGCTCGATCCCTATGCTTATTTAAGCGACGCAAGCACGCTGCGTGCATCGCTGAGCTTTGACTTGTCACGACTGGTCGCCGCACAAGAAGGTCAGTGGCTACACACCCTACAAAACCTCTCACACCATCGCGAACGTGCACGCAAACACGTGATCGATCTTTACTACACGCGCCTTGAACTATTGCAAAAGGCTTTCGCCGAAGGCGTCGAATCACCCAAACACACCCTCAGCGTTCGACGCATCGAAGATGAACTCTTCTACCTAACCGGCCTACGCCTCAAGCCAGCCCTCCCACTTCACTGACATCTTCGCTTGCAATAGGAGATTGAGCGCGGGCGCTGGGTCGGGGCAAACAGTAGCGAACGATTCGCGGAGCCGAAGGCGGACCGCTTAGTGAGCGGGTTTGCCCCGACCCAGCGCCCGCGCTCAGTCTCCTATTTAGCCCCACGAAGGGCAGCATGAACCGCCTTGTCGGTCACAATCCAATCGACCGGCACATCACCTTCACAATGTGGCACTTCGCCCACCAGCTGAAAGTCGTAAGCCACCGCCACCTTGATCACCTGATGTCGCTCAAAATAGCGATCGTAAAAACCCGCACCATACCCAATACGATACCCCGCAAGATCAACGACCAAACATGGCGTAAGCACCCAATCGGGTTCGACCACCACCAGTGCGGATTCGGGCGTTGAAGGTTGCATGAACCCACGACCATGCGTCTCAAGCGGCGAGTCTGCATCGAGCACCACAAAACGCATCGCGCTTTGGTTTGGATCTCGACCCAAATACGGAACAGCAATCTGCTTACCAAGCGCGCGCGCCTCGTCTGCGATCGCTCGCACATCCACTTCGTTACCGATCGGTAAAAAAATTCCCACAACACCTGCCTCACCGAAAGAAGGCAGCGCGACTAAATGGCGAACAATATGTTTCGATCGCTCTAAACAAGCCACTTTAGGCAACTTCGCCCGCAGCGCCTGAAACTTAGACCGCAACACGCGTTTGGCTTCGCTGCGAACCTGCGCTTCCCATGCGTCATCGTGCATGGACAACCAAACCCTAGCCCTGCTGCGAGTTCTCGCCCGGGCGACGTCGGTTGTCGTCTTCAAGCGCACGATCAATACGCGATATCGCACGCTCGATCGTGTGGCGAACGTTTTGCTCGAGCGATGCCTGCTTTGAGCGAGCCGACACAAGCTCATCAGCAAGCTCCAACGCCACCATCACCAAAAGCTGCGTTGAAGCGGCCGATCGACCCGAACGATGGGCGCGATCTTGCATTTTTTGATCGATAATCGAGGCTAAGTAATGCAAGTGATCTTCGTCGGCATCAGAACGAATGCGATAATCTGAACCGCCAATTCGTACCGTCGTTGCGCGTGGTGTGGTCACTGGATGGATGCTCCGAAAATGTCGCTGCCGAAATTATCGATGCTTAGCGATCGATCTTCATTTCACATATAACTTGTGATCTGAGAAATCAAGCGTCTTTTGAGCATTATGGAAGAAAATCATGATAACATGCGATCTAAAGATCAGTTTCGACGCAAAGGTGATCACTTTCGCTGCATGAATGATCCTCTGTTTGAAATTCTCGTCTGAACGGTGAACCATGATCCCGATGATTGAAGTGCAATGTTTTTCTTGCCAGGCCCCCTACTCTCTCGACCCCAAGCGCATTCCAGCGCAAGGGATGAAAATGCGTTGCCAAAAATGCAGCGCAAGCTTTCGTGTGATGCCCGACGGCAAGACCAGCGAACACCAAGAAAAGAATGATGCGTTACGCCCGGCAGGTGCTTCACCCGCCTTTGCGCCTCAAAAAGGCGCGCCCGCCTTTGCACCTGCAAGCGCTCTTGGCGCTGCCGCCAAGAAGGCACCACCACCGCCACCTCCGCCACCACCCGGAGCGTCCATTCCCGGCATCGAGCTCGAACCCGACGAAGACGAAAATCTTCCCACACAGGTGTCCAATATCGCCAAAATGGGCTTACTCGATCTGCCTCGTATGAGCGACGGCAATACGCCCAACGCAGATCTACCCGGCGTCTCGGCCAAAGCCGACCTGCCAGGCGTGCGCGGCGGCGCCGATCTTCCAGGCGTGCGTCCCAATGCCGACTTGCCGGCCTTTCGCAGTAATGCAGACTTACCTGGCGTCTCGGCCAAAGCCGACCTGCCAGGCGTGCGCGGCGGCGCCGATCTTCCAGGCGTAGCACACGGTTTCGCCGATCTTCCAGGCGCACCCCACGCCGACTTGCCGGCCTCGGCCAATGTAGCCGACTTGCCCACCAAAGGAGGCGCTGGACATTCTATGCCCGCGCCAGGACCGATCGACTTCAGTGCGGCAAGCATGGGACTTGACGACGACAACGCAACGCAGTTTCGCAACAAGAAACCAGTCGACCCTAACAACCCCGACGAGTTCATCAAAGAGTATTTGCCCTCGATTGAGTCGCTGCCCCCAGAGCAACGTCAGCGGCTCAACTCACTGCGCGATGCTGAGCGTCGCGGCTTAGCGCCACAATGGGGAGAGCTCGACCTCAACGGGACCGCTGAGGGTGGCATGGACCCTGACGGAAAGACGCGCACCGGCCCCGGCTTTAACCCCGAGCATACGCCCAGCGGCATTCGCTTTGGCGAATTGGACCTTGGCGCACCTGTAAAACTTGAGGTCGATCTCGTGGGCGCCGCTGGGTCACTGCAGGTCGATCAAGGCCCCGCTGACGTTTCGCCAGAGGTAGCCGAGCACATCGCACCTCCCGAAGATCGCCCCGATCCCGAAATGATCGCAGCGCGCCGACTCAAAGCTGCAAAAAAACGCAAGTGGATGACCATCGGCATCCTGACCGTGATTCCTTTGGTCGGCCTTGGCGCAGGTTTTGGTTTGAGCCTCACCCCATGGGGTGCTTTTGGCATGTATTATTTAGAGCGTTATTATAGCTCTGCAGCGGGTGGCCCCCAAGTCGAGCAAGCGATCAAAGCTGCCGATAAGCTCGCCGCTTCAGATACCTACAAGGGCGTCAAAGAAGCCCTACAAACGCTAAGCAAAGCGCGCAATCAGTTCGGCCTGAATCGCGACTTACTAGTTAAGAGTCTGTTACAAGAAAGCCTGTTTCAAGTGCGTTTTGGTGTTAACGCGCGCAGCAAAGGCCGTGCAGCATCCATCTTCCGCCGCCTCGAGCAGCGATCGTTTTTGGCGCCGCACATCGACCTTGCGCGCGCTGCCTACGCGCTTAGCCTCGGCGAAATAACAAGCGCAGAACAAGCGCTCAACCAAGCCAAAACACAAAACCCCGATAAAGGTTACTGGAACCTCATCGCCGGCGAAATCGCTATGAAGAAAGACAATCCTGCGGGCGCGATCAAGCTGTTTAGTGAAGCCAGCAAATCAGAAAGCACCGGCGCCCGTGCGCTCTGGGGTTTGGCGCGCGCATTTACACTCGCCGGTGAGGACATCGAAGGCGCCAAATTTGCCGTGGACGCAACGCTTGCCCACACCCCAACCCATGCCGCCGCCCTCATCGCAAAAGCACAATTAGAGCGGCAAAACAAAAATAACAAAGAAGCCTTTGCACTGGCAATGCAAGCCGTTGGAAAAACACCCATCGATGGTAAAACCGTCTACGGTTCAAGCCAAGAACGCGGCGCAGCCTGGACACTCATCGCACAACTTTATGAAGCCGATCGATCATGGGGTCCAGCGCGCGAAGCTTACGACGAAGCACTCAACGCCGACCCCGATCTTGGTTGGGCGCTGGTGGGTGCAGGTCGCGTGCTCATGCGCGAGCAACGTTATCAGCAAGCGCTCGCACGGTTTGAAGCAGTCATCACGCGTAAAGAAGCAAGCGCTCGCTCCGCGCTGATGCAACGCGGATTGAGCCCAATCTTTGCGGCCAAACTGGGCGCCGCCAAAGCCATGCTTGAGCTTGGTCAAAAACAACAAGCCACCGCACTCTTACAAGAACTTGCAGGCGAATCACCCGACGATCCCGAGATCATGATTGCACTCGGTGAATCGCTCTCAACAATCAAGCAATATCAGGCGGCTGAAGATTATCTACAAAAAGCAATCAAGGGGTCACCTTCCGAGCTCGGTGGCTATATCGCCATGGCCGAGCTTTATTGGGCCACCGATCGCAAAAATGAGATTGATCCACTGCTTGCCAAAGCAGACGCACAAGTCGAAAAGAATGTTGACACGCAGCGCGAACGCGCGATGTTTGAACTGAAGCGTGGTGAACTTGAAAAAGCCGACAGCTTCTTTCGCGAAGCGCTTACCTTTTCATCCAAAGACTCAGGCACGCTTTTTGGGTTAGGCGCCACGCTACGCAGACTTGGCAAACACCCTGAAGCCGCACAAATCTTTGACGAGTTAATGACGGTCGATCCCAGCTATCCGGGCTTGTCGATGGAGCGCGGCATTCTCTTTGATCTGATGGGCGAAACGCAAAAAGCGATCGAAAGTTTTACGCAAGCACTCGACAAATCCAAAGACGATTACAATCTGCGCGTACGCCTGGCGGCGGCGCAAATAAGCGCCGGCCAACTAGACGAGGCGGAGAAGAATCTTAAGATAGTGTTCAAGACCCAACCCGGAATGCCCGACGTGCATTTCTACCAAGCACGCGTCGCGCAAGAACGCGGTGAACACGAACAGGCAGCTAAAGGCTTCTCTGAAGCTATCAACCTCGACGGGGATCGACCAGATTTCCACGCCTACTTCTCGCGCACCCTACTCGACCAAGGCAACCTAGGCCGCGCACTCAGCGAAGCCAACACCGCGCTCGACAAAGAACCCAACATGGCCGAAGCGTTATGGGTCAAGGGTAAGGTGCAAGTGCGCTCAGGTGCGGTTGCCGATGCGTTGGTCAATCTCAAGAAAGCACTTACCTTGCGACCACAGCTGTATGCGATCAATGCCGACATTGGTGACGCATTTGACCAACTACGCAAACTCAACGACGCGATCGCAGCCTACAAAAAGGCGCTCGAACAAGACCCGGAGCGCGGCTACTGGTGGTACAAACTTGGTCGACTCGTGCTTGACGACGGCAACGCCAAAGAAGCACAAGCCGCCCTATCCAAAGCACTTGCCGCAAAAAATGTGTTAGCGCCGATGGCGCCCAGCGCTTGGAAAGCAGAAGCCCATCGTATTTATGCTGATGCAGCCATGAACATGCGCAATCAAAAAGAAGCCATCGAGCACTATAAAGAATACATGAAACTTGCTCCACTGAACGCGAGCGACCGCGACATTGTCAAAGCCAAGCTCATCGAGCTCGGCGTAGAATAAGTCATGAGCCCCCGCTCGTTCGTTACACTTGGATTCTATTTTGTTCGCCAAATCATCATACGTATGTTCGGACGCGCGCGCGCGTTGTCAGCTTTTAAGCATGACTACGTCCAGATAGATAAACTCTATCCACTTGCAAAAGACCAGCGACAAACCATCGCGGCATCCAGCCTGTGCACATACTGCATGCAATGTCGAACCACCACTGGCCTTCTTATCCCCGCCGAAGCGCGCGATCTTGCCATGACGAATCTTTCATCCGAAGTGGTAGAACAATTAAAGCATGCCGAAGCACGCTGCCCGCAACGCATCCCCCTGACAAGCGTCGCCAACCTCATCCACGCTCAAGTTAGTTAGAGCAAGGGGTGAGTTGAGCCGAACCGTCTGAGGAGGTTCAAACAGTAGCGAACGATTCGCGAAGCCGAAGGCGTAGCGCTTAGTGAGCGGGTTGGAGCCTCCTCAGACGGTTCGGCTCAACTCACCCCTACCTAAGGCTGCGATTCAGCCGCCAACAGCTCCGTCTGCCGATGTGAGCTCAGCGCACTGATCATCTCGTCCAGATCGCCCTGCATCACCAAATCAAGCTTATGCAGTGTCAATCCGATGCGATGATCGGTGACCCGATTCTGCGGAAAGTTGTAAGTGCGAATCTTTTCGGCGCGACTACCACTTCCCACCATCTCGCGGCGTTCAGCCGAAATGCTTTGTGCCTGCGCTTCTTGCTCACGTTCGAGCAAGCGCGAACGCAAGATCTTCATCGCTTTAGCCTTGTTCTTGATTTGCGAGCGCTCGTCTTGGCATTTGATGATAATGCCCGAAGGTTTATGTTGAATCTGCACGGCTGAGTTGGTCGTGTTAACGCCCTGCCCACCAGGACCTCCTGACGCCGCTATATTAATTTCAAGATCTTCATCGCGAATATGCACGTCAACATCTTCGGCTTCGGGTAGCACCGCCACCGTCGCCGCCGACGTATGAATACGGCCCTGCGCTTCGGTTGCCGGCACGCGTTGCACACGATGCACACCACCCTCAAATCTTAAGCGCGAGTAAACGCGGTCGCCCTTGATCAACGCGATCACTTCCTTGAAGCCACCCGCAGAGGCTTCACTGCTTGACATGATCTCGACCTTCCAACCTTGTTTATCAGCGTAACGCGTATACATGCGAAACAAATCCTGCGCGAAAAGCGCCGCTTCTTCGCCGCCCGTGCCGCTTCGAATTTCTAGAATCGTATTGCGTGCGTCGTTGGGATCCTTAGGTAAGAGCAATGTTTGAAGCCGCGCCTCTAACTCAACCAACTGCTTTTCGAGCTCGGGGATCTCCTCGGCGGCCAACTCTCGCAGCTCTGGGTCGTTGAGCGCTTGCTTATCTTCCTCAAGTCGTTTTGCGCAATCTTTGTACTGATTAAAAGTGTCAATCAAAGGCGCTAGCTCACCGCGCTCGCGCGCAAGTTGACTATATCGACCAGAATCCGAATAGATTTCGGGTCGCGCAAGTTGCGCGTCGACTTCAGCGAATCTTAAGGTCAGCGCTTCAAGTTTAGCAATCGGCAACATGGCATTACGCAGCAGATTTAAGCGGCTTGGGCAACCCACCCAAGAGACCACTCAAATCGGCAAAGGCCTGCACTTTGTAGTCCGTACGCGCGTCGTATTCAATACAAATCGCCGCTTTCATGGCTGCCACGGCTGTTTCAAGCTGGGTGTCATCGGGCTCACGTGTTGTGATTTTTTGCACCAAATAACCAGGCCAGAGCAAAACTTGCATCGGGCCTGTGGTGCAATACTTTGCCGAAAAGCGCTGAAACTCGTACGCAAGCGCCGCGATAAAGGGCAACAGCGCCAAGCGAATCATAAACGTTAAAGGTTGTGTCCACGCACCCGCGTTGCGTGGCACCAGAAGCGGCACAACCAGCGAGCCAAGTACAACCGAAATAAAAATCACCACGATCAGAAATGTCGTTCCACAACGGGGATGCAGCGTCGATTGTTGTCGCGCATTTTCAACATTCAACTCAAGACCTTTTTCATAGGCAAAAATCGTTTTGTGCTCGGCGCCATGGTACTGAAAAACGCGCTGCACTTCTTTGATGCGGCTGATGGCAAAAAGATAGGTCAATAAAATCGACAGTTTGGCGACACCCACCCAAAGATGAAAAAGCGGTGATTGAACTGTTAAGCTAAAGCCAAACACCCGATTGGCGAGCACAACCAATCCCTGCGGTGCCGCAATAAACAAACCGACCGCAAAAAGCATCGAAAGCCACATCGCGCCACTCGACGACGAACCTTTACCCTCGGCTAAGCTTGGATCTTGTTGCTCGGCCGAAAACTGCAGCGCGCGGTAACCCAAGCGTAACGATTCCACCAAGGTGGCAATGCCACGCAAACCAAACCATTTGCGCGCGGTGCCCTTGATGCCTGCTGTCGCCGACAATGTTTGCAACACAAGCTGCCCGTCCGGCCGCCGCACAACAACACATGCGCTCCATGGCGAGCGCATCAACACGCCCTCGATGACCGCTTGGCCACCCACATAGGGTTGTGCGTTGGCCAACGTCGCGCCTTCCGAACTGAGCAAGTTCATCACACCATTCTCGAAGTAATGAGCAGTCGTGTCGATGAACCAGTAAACTAGTTCATCAGCCGCTCAAAACATTCCAAACTAGGTAGCCGACTTGCGTTGGTACTTTTTGTTGAAGCGCTCGACACGCCCAGCAGTGTCAACGATCTTGTGCTTGCCAGTATAAAACGGATGACACGCGGAACAGATATCAACAGAAAAACTGCCGCGCGTAGAATGTGTTTGGTAGCTTGCGCCACAAGCACAGCTAACGGTGGCTTCTTTGTAATCGGGATGTATTGCGTCTTTCATAATAAACCTTTTATAATTACCCTGTTTTAGCTTGCGGTGCAAATCGAACCCGCGCAAACTTGAGCAGATTCTTTATATGTTAAGCATCAATTTCAGGGTGTCATGAGTCAAAAGCGAGTTCAAATCATCATTCACGGCCGCGTACAGGGAGTCTTTTATCGAGCCTCCGCCCAAAGAGAGGCCAAAAGGCTAGGAATTACTGGGTGGATAAAGAACCGACAAGACGGAACCGTCGAAGCGTTGGTCGAGGGCGACGAGACGAAGGTTAAAGAGTTCCTCAACTGGAGCCAGCATGGCCCAACCACCGCCCGCGTAGAAGACATCGAAACGCGCTGGCGCAGCTACACTGGTGAATTTTCTGCTTTTAAAATCGTAGGTTAGCGACGTGCGTGACTACTTGACGAACTCAATAAAGGCCATCTCAGCGCCATCACCACGACGCGCGCCCTTTTTAATGATGCGCGTATAACCGCCACCTTTTTTGTTCTTAACACGTTCAAGATAACGCGGCGCAAGTTCGTGAAAAAGCTTGAACACCGGGTCCACAACCTGTGACTCGCTCGCACTCTTGGTCTGCGTGAGCTTCATCGCAGGCACAATCGTGCGTACCAAACGCTGTGCGTGCGTGCGTTTTGCAAGCACCTGCTCACGCGTGGCATCAGAAAGCTTACCCACATCTTGCGTGAGCTGATCCCCAAGGCGAAGCGCAATGCTGAGCGCGCGCTCTGCAACGCGACGCAGCTCTTTTGCTTTGGCCTCGGTGGTCTCGATGCGCTCGTGAATGATCAGGTTACCGATCAAGTTACGAAACATCGCCTTACGATGCGATGTATTACGCCCAAATTTTCTTCCATCTACCCGATGTCGCATAACTTACCCCATTAACTTCCAAACTCTATTCGTCTTTATCACTCGACGATGTTCGTCCCTATCACTAACTTAAGCAAAACGCTTGCGTTTTGCGAGTATCAGCCCTTAAGCGAAAGTCCTCGGACTTTCGCGAGTATTACTTAAGCGGGGGCACCTGCGCCCCCGCGAGAATTAGTTCGCATTCTGCTGACTTCTCCAACGCTCCAATAACTGTGTCCAGTTCTCGATGCGCATGCCGAGCGACAAGCCCATCTCACTGAGGATCTCTTTGATCTCTTTCAGCGACTTACGACCAAAGTTCTTGGTCTTAAGCATCTCAGCCTCAGTCTTTTGCACCAACTCACCAATCAAGGTGATGTTGGCATTTTGCAAACAGTTGGCCGAGCGCACCGACAACTCAAGCTCATCGACCGAACGGAACAAGTTCTCGTTGATCGAGTCTTCCTTGGTCGTGATCATGGCAACCGGCTCTGGCTCTTCTTCAAAGTTGATGAAAATCGTCAACTGATCTTTGAGGATCTTAGCCGCAAATGCCACAGCGTCTTGTGGTTTGACAGCGCCGTTTGACCACACCTCAAGCACAAGCTTGTCGTAATCAGTGATCTGACCCACGCGCGCATTGGTCACTGAATAGTTAACCTTGCGGATCGGTGAGAAAAGCGAGTCGATCGGGATCGTGCCAAGCGGCAAGCCCGCTGCTTTGTTACGCTCAGCCGGCACATAACCGCGGCCCACGTTCACCGTCAAATCTGCCGAAAAACGACCACCCTTGGTCAGCGTGCAGATCACATGCTCTGGGTTCAACACCTCAACCTGGTCGCTGACTTGAATATCAGCGGCGGTCACGATGCCGGGGCCCTGCTTGTCGATACGAAGCACGTGTGTCTTGGAAGTGTGCGAACGAAACACAACCTCTTTCAAGTTGAGCACGATATCGGTTACATCTTCAACCACATCCGGTAGCGCCATGAACTCGTGCTGCGCGCCTTCGATGCGAACCGCTGTGACAGCGGCGCCTTGAAGCGACGAAAGCAGCACGCGACGTAGCGAGTTACCCAAGGTAATACCAAAACCACCTTCGAGGGGCTCACAGAAGAACTTGCCATAGGTGTCGCTGAGCGAGTCTTGCTCTGCGGTAACCGCCCGAGGTTTGATCAAATCGCGCCAGTTTCTTGCAACAAATGAAGACATGTTTTCCTCTTATCCTTAGATTTCTCTAAATGCTCTCAAAAAAAAAATAGTGATGCGTTAGCTTGTTTCAATTAAGCGTGCGCAAAGCGCACGCGAGTATGAGTATCTAGCGTGAATAGAACTCAACAATCAGTTGCTCTTGGATAGGCAAGCTAATTTCCTCACGACTTGGAAGCGCGCGAATGGTGCCCGACAAATTGCCCTTATCAAGTTCAACCCACTCAGGAATTCCACGACGCTCGATCGCTTCAAGCGAAGCCACAATACGCTTTTGTTCTTTGCTGCGCTCGTGGATGGTGATCACGTCGCCAGGCTTACACATGTACGATGGAATGTTGACGATGGTGCCATTCACACGCACGTGTTTGTGACGAACAAGCTGGCGCGCTTCAGCACGTGTGACCGCAAAACCCATGCGAAAGCACACGCTGTCAAGACGACGCTCAAGCAAAAGAAGCAAGTTCTCGCCTGTTACGCCCTTCATACGATCGGCGTTGGCAAAGTAGCGACGAAACTGGCGTTCAAGCACACCATAAATGCGACGTACTTTTTGCTTCTCGCGAAGACGCAGGCCGTATTCTGTATATTTCGAACGACGCTGACCATGCTGGCCCGACGGATATGGGCGACGATCAAACGCGCACTTGTCACTCAAGCAGCGGTCAGCCTTGAGAAACAGTTTCATGTTCTCACGACGGCATTGTTTGCAAACAGGACCTATATATCTAGCCATAAATTTTCCTTACTAAATCTTATTTTTAAACCGAGTCTTAATCTTTGAGTTTAAGCGAGCGCACCCGCGCGCTCGCGAGTATCAGGATTACACACGACGACGTTTGGGAGGACGACAACCGTTGTGGGGAATCGGTGTGATGTCACGAATCAAAGTGACACGTAGACCTGCTGCCTGAAACCCTCGCAGCGCCGACTCGCGACCTGCACCTGGGCCGTTGATAAAAATAGCCACCGAACGCACACCCTGATCGCCTGCTTTGCGTGCTGCATCTTCCGCCGCAAGCTGCGCAGCAAAGGGAGTGCCTTTACGCGAACCCTTAAAACCACGGCTGCCAGCACTTGACCAAGCGACGGCTTGACCCGACGTGTCAGTGATCGTGACAAGTGTGTTGTTAAACGTTGACTGCACGTAAGCGATGCCGTTGGGCACGTTTTTCTTCGCGCGCTTTTTGCCTTTTGCAGGGCCTGAGGGTTTGACTGAAGCGTTAGCCATATTTCGACGCCTTTTACCTTATGTTCGTTTGCGGTTTAGTAAAAAAGTTTAGGTTGCTGCCTTGGGTTTCGCCGCCACACCACGACGTGGGCCTTTGCGTGTACGCGCATTGGTATGCGTGCGCTGGCCGCGAACCGGAAGACCCTTGCGGTGACGAAGACCTCGATAACAACCAAGATCCATCAAGCGCTTGATGTGCATGCCAATTTCGCGACGCAGGTCACCTTCGACCTTAAAGTTCGCGTCGAGCAAATCACGAATCTTTTTAATGTCGTTCTCGTCGAGCGCCTCTGCACGCTTATCGGGAGCGATCGCTGCTTTTTCGCAAATCTCTTTGGCGCGCGCGGGGCCGACGCCATACAAATAAGTCAACGCAATCACAATGTGCTTGCGCCCTGGAAGATCTACACCTGCAATACGTGCCATGGTCTGTCCTTATTCCTTCCTAAAAAATTAGCCCTGACGCTGCTTATGGCGCGGGTTGTCGCAGATCACACGCACAACATTCTTGCGTTTGACGATTTTGCATTTCTCACAAATTTTCTTGACGCTGCTTCGTACTTTCATGACTAAATCCTATTTGCGTAACTTTTGTTTCTAAACGTGCTGCTTTAAATCCGGGCTATTTGAGTTGGTCAATAATTTTTCCGCGTGATGGGTTGATGGCGTAACGTTCGATCAGAACTTGCATTCCAGGCACAATGTGAATGTTGATGCGCTTGAAGCTGAGCGATTTTGAAGCATTGATGATCTGACCATCGTCGAGCCGCACTCTGAAGAGTCCTTGCGGCAACATTTCTTCGACAACGCCTTTCTCAGTCCTCGTTTTTTCGCTCATCGCGTTACCTTATCGACCCCTCGCTTTCTTATGATTCTTCTTCGTCACTTACCGTCACTCAGCGCTTGTACCAAACGCTTTTGTACTTCGTCCACGCTACCAAGACCGTCGATGCCCACTACCAAGTGTTGTTTCTGATAGTACGCAAGCACCGGCTCGGTTTTTTCTCGATATTCGTTATAACGAATACGAGCCATTTCCTCGGAATCATCTTGCCTGCGCACAAGTTTGGCTGAGCCGCAATGTTTGCAGGTTTGATCCGAGAGCGAGGAAATATAGCTCACGTGCTGAATTTGTCCACAATCTAAACACGTCACCCGACCGGCGATCCGCCCGACAACTTCCTCGAGCGAGACCTTCAATTCAAGCACCTTGGTAATTTTGCGCCCAATGCCCGAAAGCATCTGGTCGAGTGCCTCGGCCTGCGCCGTGGTGCGCGGATACCCATCAAAAACCGCCCCAGTGGCCAGGTTACTGATTTTTGAACGAATCAAGTCTAATACTAGCTGATCAGGCACGAGCTTGCCCTGCGACATGTACTCGTCAAACTTGGCACCCAGCGCTGTGCCTGCACTGCGTTCTGAACGCATCATGTCGCCAGTCGACAAATGCACCCATCCGCGCGCGCTGCTAAGCAACTTCGCTTGTGTGCCTTTGCCCGCTCCCGGAGGGCCAAACAATATCACGTTCATTGCCTAACCGACTCCTATTGTTCAGCGCGGCGACCGCGAATCTTCGGTCCGCGTGCACCCGCAAAACCTTCATAGTTATGCGAGATGAGATATGACTCGATCTGCTGCACCGTGTCGAGCGCCACACCCACTACGATCATGATCGACGTACCACCAAAGGTGAATGGCACGCGAAACCAATTCTGAAGTAAGGTCGGCACCACACACACCGCAGCAATATAAAACGCGCCACCCGCGGTAATGCGCGAGAGCACAAAGTCGATGTAATCAGCGGTTGATTTGCCAGGGCGAACACCCGGAATAAACGCGCTTTGTTTCTTCAGGTTGTCAGCAACTTCGGCGGGTTGAAAAGTCACCGCAACATAGAAGAAACAAAAGAACACAATCAGCGCAACGAAAAGCACGGTATAACCCCACTGGCCATACACCAAATGGTTTTGTACCCAGTCCATGCCCGGCACCTTAAAGTTGGCCAATGTATTTGGAAAAAGCAAAAGTGACGACGCAAAAATCGGTGGAATCACGCCCGCTGAGTTGACGCGCAATGGCAGATGCGACGTTTGCCCGCCATACAGCTTGCGACCCGCAATGCGTTTGGCGTAGTTGATCGGAATACGCCGCTGCCCACGCTCAAAAAACACGATCGTGTAAATCACCACCAAACAAATCATGGCGATCACAAGAATCGAAATCGGCTGCAGCTGACCAAGCTTAACTTGTTGTTGCGTGTTCAGTAGCGCAGGCGGTAAATCCGAAACAATGCCGGCAAAAATCAAAAGCGAAATACCGTTGCCCAAGCCGCGCTCGGTGATCTGCTCACCAAGCCACATGATAAACGCCGTGCCGGTGGTCATCGACACAACGCTTAAGAAACGAAACATTGGCCCCGGCTCACGCACCACGTCGCCAAACGCCGTTGTGCCATTGAGGCTTTCAAGATAAAGCGCAATACCCATGCTTTGCACGATGCTCAGCACCACGGTTGCATAACGCGTGTACTGATTGATCTTGCGCTGGCCCGCTTCGCCTTCTTTTCGCAACTCTTCCAGTGGCTTAAACACCACCGTCATCAACTGCAAAATAATGCTTGCCGACACATAGGGCATAATCCCAAGTGCAAAAATCGACAAGCGCTCAAGCGCACCGCCAGAGAACAGATCAAACATCGCCAAAAACCCGGTGGTCTTCTCAGAGACGATTTGCTGCATGACGTTACGATTAACGCCCGGTGTGGTGATGAAAATACCAACACGATAAACAGCAAGGATAGCGAGCGTAAAAGTCAGACGTTTACGCAGCTCGGGAATCTTAAAGATGTTTAATAACGCGTTCATTCGGCAGCGATCTTATTTGGCCGGCTTGTTTTTGTTCTTTGCATATTTCGCGTTTTTTGCTTCTTTGACGCGCGTTTGAATGGCGGGCTCTTTGATCTCGATTTGGGTCGTGCTGCCACCCGCGGCTTCGATCTTCTGCTTGGCCGACCCACTAAACGCGTGAGCACTAACCTTCAGACCTTTTTTGATCTCGCCATTACCCAAAATCTTAACCTGCGCCAAACGTGCACGGTTCTTGATGAGCCCTGCTTTGATCAACGCGTCGGGGTTAACCTGCGCACCCGCATCGAAAACGTCAAGGTCGCGAACGTTAACCGTTACCACATCGGTGGTGAAAGGATTGGTAAAGCCAAACTTTGGCAAACGACGCTGAAGGGGCAACTGTCCACCTTCGAAATGCAGCTTATGAAAGCGGCCTGTCGAACGCGCCTTTTGACCTTTTTGACCACGACCTGAGGTTTTGCCAACGCCTGAACCCACACCACGACCCACACGCTTCTTCTTACGAACAGCGCCAACCGGAGGATGCAAATTAGACAAAGTAATCGACACAACCTGCTCGTCTTTTTTGACGTCAGCCTTTTGTGCCTTTGTTTTTTGGGTTTCAGCCCGATTAGCCATTGACTTCCTCCACTGCCACGAGGTGAATAATCTTTTTCACCATGCCGCGAAAATCTGGTGTGTTGGGTTTAACCACCACGCTGTTGATGCCACGTAAGCCCAATCCCTTAAGAACCAAACGTTGGTTCCAAGGACGACCCGCGACACTACGAATCTGCTTAATTTTAATTTGCGAGGCCATCATCTACTCCTTACACGCTTGTTGCCGCGGGGGCGCTTGGCTCAGCTGCAACCTTGGCAACTGGCTTAGTGACCTTCATGCCCATATTGGGGCGTTGTGCGGCCAATTCCTCAACCGGCTTGCCGCGACGTGACGCAATTTGCTCAATCGACTCCACGTTGGAAAGCGCATGCATCGTGGCATGCACAACGTTATGTGCATTACTCGTGCCGATTATTTTTGAAAGCACGTCCTTGATGCCCGCCGACTCGAGCACCGCACGCACCGCACCACCGGCGATCACGCCCGTACCGGGGCTCGCAGGCTTAAGCAGTACATTCGCCGCGCCAAATCGACCCGTAATCGTATGCGGCACCGTCGTACCAAACAAGGGAACCTTGATCAGGCTTTTTTTGGCTTGATCGTTGGCTTTACGAATCGCGTCAGGAACTTCGTTCGCTTTACCCAAACCAACACCCACATGGCCTTGGCCATCGCCAACCACTACCCGCGCACTAAAACCAAAACGACGGCCACCTTTGACCACCTTGGCCACGCGATTGATGTGGACGATTCTTTCGACAAGTCCTTCAAGCTGCGTGTGATCGATAATATGTTTCATAAATGTTTTTCTTTCCGCGACTTCTGTTTAGAAAATGAGTCCACCCTTGCGAGCGCCATCGGCCACTGCTTTAACGCGGCCGTGATAAAGATAACCATTGCGATCAAAGACAACCTTTGAGATGCCCTTCTTTTGGCAGGCTTGAGCGATTGCTTCGCCTACAGCCGAAGCAGTCTCCGTCTTGTTCTTATCTTTGACTTGGTCTTTCAACTCTTTTGAGAGAGACGAGCACGACGCCAAGGTTTTGCCTTCCACATCATCGACAACCTGAACATACATGTGGCCCAAGCTGCGAAATACGGTGAGCCTTGGACGCTCGGCCGAACCCGAAACTTTACCGCGAATGCGGCGTTTGCGTTTTTCTCTATTGTTGATCTGTGCCATAACCACTAACCTCTATTTATCCGAACTGGCGTGTACAGCTCGTTTTTCAAAACTTGCTACCAAAACTAGTTACTTCTTGCCCTTAGATGCGGCTTTGCCTGCCTTCTGGCGAACCTTCTCATCGGTAATGCGAACACCTTTGCCTTTATAAGGCTCGGGCGGTCGACATGAACGAATCTTGGCCATCGTTTGTCCAAGCAACTCTTTGTCCGCTGAGTTCAGATGCAAACGTGGGCGCTTTTGACCGCCTTCGTCGATCGTCTCAACTTTCATTTTGACCGAAGCAGGCACCTTAAGTTTGACGATATGCGACAAACCCAAACTCATCGTCAACATCTCACCTGCAACGTCAGCTTTATAACCGACCCCGTGCAAATCCATCGACGACGCAAACCCTTTGGCCACACCCTCAACCCACCCGTTCAAAAGTGAGCGAACCATGCCCTGCAAGCGAGGCCCTTCCGTACCCGTGGTAGGCCGGATCTTCGCGATCAGCTCTTCGCCCTGCTGCACCACTTCGATCTCTTTGGGAATCGTGCGCCGAGTTTACCTGCGGGACCCTGAAACTGATCTTTCAGCGCTAATATTAACCTTGCACGCCCTTGGGAACAGCCACGCCGCGTTTGCCAAGACGTGATTGCTTTTGCGTTGAACCCGTTGTTGAAACCACCTGTGTCATTACCACACCTCACACAAGATCTCGCCGCCCAATTGCTTCTTGCGGGCGTCTTTGTCTGTCATGATGCCATGCGACGTTGAAAGAATCGCGATACCAAGCCCATTGTTGACCTTGGGAATATCGCGATAACCCACGTACTGACGACGCCCTGGTCGACTGATGCGCTTAATACCCACGATCGCTGCGCGCTGATCGGTGCTGTATTTGAGCTCAACATCAAGCTTGCCCGGATGGTCGGTCAACACTTTAAAGTCGCTGATGTAGCCTTCTTCTTTGAGAATCTTGGCCACAGCTTGCTTCATCTTCGAAAGCGGCACTTCTGTCCGCTGCAAACGCGCCATTGCCGCGTTGCGGATTCGAGTCAACATGTCGGAAATCGGATCGGTCACCATAATATTTTTACCTTCTCTAAATTCTTTGATTCTCGGAGTCTGTAATTCAAAACCTTGGATTCATCGGCCCATCCGACTTTTGCTGTGTCTCACAGCAAAAGTCGAGTATGAGTATCAGTTACGGAAAGGCATTCCGAGTTGTGTCAGTAGCGCGCGACCGTGTTCATCGGAGCCCGCTGTGGTTGCAATCGAAACGTTAAGACCTCGGCTTTTGTCGACCTTGTCATAGTCGATTTCTGGAAACACAATTTGCTCGCGAATCCCCAACGTGTAGTTACCACGACCATCAAACGAACGCGGGCTCACACCTTTGAAATCGCGCACGCGTGGCAACGCCAGGTTGATCAAGCGATCAAGAAACTCCCACATGCGCTCTTTGCGCAAGGTTACCATCGCACCGATCGGCACACCTTCGCGCAACTTGAACGTAGCGATCGACTTTTTTGCACGCGTGACGACAGGCTTTTGACCCGAAAGGGCCGCAAGCTCTGCCACTGCAACGTCGATAATCTTGGCATTTTGTGTCGCCTCACCAAGACCCATATTAAGAACAACTTTCTCAATACGTGGAACCTGGTTTGGGTTTTTGAAACCAAACTCTTTAGCGAGCGAAGGAACAGCCACTTCGCGGTAGCGCTTCAACATCGATGGGATTTGCTGACTCATATTCAAACTCCGAAAACTTTCTTTTTACTCATTGAAAACTAGCTTTGGGCCACAATCTCGGCGCCAGACTTCACAGCAACACGAACCTTCTTGCCTTCTTTGTCGGTCTTGACACGCACGCGAGTGGGTTTGCTCGACTTGGGATCCACAAGCATCACGTTGCTGATATGAATCGGTGCCTCGCGGGTCACAATGCCACCCTGTTGATTGCGCTGATTGGGTTTCTGATGACGCTTCACTTTGTTGACGCCTTCAACCACCACCCGATCGTGCTCTTGTGAGATCAAAAGCACTTGTCCAACGGCGCCTTTGTCTTTGCCCGAGATAACGATGACTTTGTCTGCTTTTCGAATACGCGATGCCATGATTAAACCACTTTCCTTAAACAACTTCCGGCGCGAGCGAGATGATTTTCATAAAACGTTTGCCGCGCAGCTCACGAGCCACTGGACCAAAAATGCGTGTACCAATCGGCTCAAGCTGAGCGTTAATAAGCACAGCGCTATTGGCATCAAACTTAATGTAGCTGCCATCGGGCCTAAGATACTCACGCGTGGTGCGCACGATCACGGCTTTGGCGACCTCACCCTTTTTGACCTTGGCCGTGGGCAGCGCTTCTTTGATCGACACCACGATCACATCGCCCAAACCGGCATAACGGCGACGCGAACCACCGATCACTTTGATGCACTGCACACGCTTGGCACCGCTGTTATCTGCTACGTCTAAGACGCTCTCAGTTTGAATCATGTTAGACCTCCTCTGGCCTTTCGACGAGACGCGTCACAACCCAACGCTTGGTCGCAGAAAGCGGACGGCTCTCTTGGATCTCGACAACATCATGCGTTTTGTACTCATGCGTTTCGTCATGTGCGTGAAACTTGTTCTTACGGCGCACGTATTTGCCGTATACCGGGTCACGAAAACGGCTGACGACCTCAACGATCACAGTCTTTTTCATGCGGCCTTCATTGGCGGTATTGCTAACGACCTTGCCCACGAGGACGCGACGACGGCCGCGCTCAATTTCTGTTGTTGCTTGCTGCGAATTCATGCTTTCGCTCCCTGAGTCTTTTGTGCTTTGCCAGCGGCTTTACGAGGCGCGCTCGCTTTTTTTGCGGTTGTTTTGCTTGCGGCCTTGGGCGCCACACTCACTGCCACGCCTGCTTTAGCCTTGCTAGGATTAGCCTGGCTAAGTTTAGCTTGGCTAAGAACAGTGAATGAACGTGCGATATCCTTGCGAGTTGCTTTGATCGACGCAGTGTTCGTCAAGAGCCCAGCGCGATTGTTAACGCGTGCCTTCCAAACCTGCACCTTAAGGTCTCGGATCCCTTTTGCGAGCTCTTCAGGGCTGCGCTTACGAATGTCTGCGATTTTCATACTCATTATTCCTTAAATCTTAAAGTCGATCTTCACGGCGCGCGAAACGGGTGTTCAAGGGCAACTTGTGCGCTGCCAAGTTAAACGCTTCACGTGCAAGTGACTCCGGCACGCCTTCAATCTCATAAAGCATCTTGCCGGGCTTCACCACGCATACCCAACCGTCCAAGGGGCCTTTACCTTTACCCATACGAGTCTCAAGTGGCTTCTTGGTGATGGGCTTATCAGGAAACACGCGAATGAAGAGCTGACCCTGACGTTTGACGTGACGCTGAATCGCCATACGCGCAGCTTCGATCTGGCGCGAGTTGATCCAACCACATTCAGTGACCTGCAATGAAAAATCACCAAACGACACTTCGTTGCCACGTGCAGCATCTATTCATTTAGCGAGCTGCGGGCGCCGCTGCACCAAGACGACGGCGCTGCGGCAAAATCTCGCCTTTGAAAATCCAACACTTAACGCCGATAATGCCGTAAGTGGTTTTGGCCTTGGCCACACCAAACTCGATGTCTGCACGCAATGTGTGTAGCGGAACACGACCCTCACGGTAGCTCTCTGTACGGGCGATTTCAGCGCCGCCCAAACGACCCGACGCCACCACGCGAATACCTTTGACGCCAAACTTCATCGAGGTTGTAACGGCTTTTTTCATTGCGCGACGAAACGCCACACGACGCTCAAGCTGGGTTGCAATGTTTTCAGCAACAAGCTGCGCGTTGGTCTCTGAACGACGCACTTCTTGAATGTCGATGAAAAGCTCGTTCTGGGTTAGCTTCTGTAACTCTGCCTTAAGCTGCTCAACACCCGCGCCGCGCTTGCCGATAATGATGCCCGGGCGAGCGGTATGAATGATGACTTTGATCTTGTTGGCCGCGCGCTCGATCTCAACGTTAGCGATGCCAGCATGATAGAACTTCTCTTTAACAGTGTCGCGAAGCTTCAAATCCTCATGAAGCCAAGGCGCATAGTTCTTATCGGCGAACCATTTCGAGTTCCACGACTTGATAACGCCAATTCGAAAGCCATATGGATGTGTTTTCTGACCCATCGTTAATCCTTTGTTTATTCCTTAGTAGTCGTTTATGCCTAGTTACTTATGCCTTGGCCGATAACACGAGCGTGATGTGGCTCATGCCTTTGGTAATTTTGGTGGCGCGTCCCATCGCGCGTGGACGCCAGCGGCGCATCGTGCCATTGGGAGCCTGATCAGCAAACGCTGTTTGCACGAAGAGTTTGTCCAGATTAACGCCCGAGTCTTTTTGTTTGGCGTTGGCGATCGCGCTGTCGAGAAGCTTAGCAACCAAAGGCGCCGCAGCGCGATTGGTGAACTTAAGCAAATCGGCGGCCTCGCCCACCGCTTTGCCGCGGATCATGTTAACGATGACGCGTGCTTTGCGGGTCGCGATACGGGCAAACCGTAAATGTGCCTGGTATTGGTTGAGCCTTTGCATGATGTCCTCAAAAATTCCTAAAAAGTCCCTTAATTTATCAGAAAAGATCCGTTCTTCAAGCCGCCCGGAGGCCGAGTTTCAACCGCCCCTTAGGCGGCTTTTTTAGCCTTTCGATCGCCCGCATGGCCGTGGAAAGTCCGGGTTGGCGCAAATTCGCCCAATTTATGGCCCACCATGTTCTCCGACACAAACACGGTGATGAATTTACGGCCGTTATGCACCGCAAAGGTTAACCCAACAAAATCGGGGGTAATAGTCGAACGACGCGACCAGGTTTTGATGATCTTGTGATCTTTGGCCTGACGCGCTTTTTCGATTTTCTCGACCAAGTGCAGGTCAATATAGGGACCTTTTTTAGTTGAACGTGGCATATCTAGGTGTTCCTTCTAACTATCTATGGAGCTATTTCTTGCTGCGACGCTTAACAATAAAGCGCGTTGATGACTTGTTGGTACGTGTCTTGAGGCCCTTTGAAAGTTGACCCCAAGGTGAGCATGGATGGCGACCGCCCGAGGTACGGCCTTCACCACCGCCCATTGGATGATCAACCGGGTTCATGGTGACGCCGCGGTTGTGCGGGCGTTTACCCATCCAACGCACGCGACCGGCTTTACCGATCGACACCAAGCTGTGCTCGCCATTGGAAACCTGCCCAATGGTCGCGCGGCAGTTCAAATGCACCATGCGCACCTCGCCCGAAGGCAAACGCACCTGAGCATAATCACCGTCTTTGGCCATCAACTGAGCCCCTAATCCAGCAGATCTAACGAGCTGTGCGCCTTTGCCAATCTTAAGCTCGATGGCGTGGATCATCGTACCCACCGGAATATGACGAATCGGCATCGCATTGCCTGGCTTCACGTCAGCCGTGCGCGATGAAATTACCGGATCGCCCGCTTTCAAACCATCAGGCGCCAAGATATAAGCCTTCTCGCCATCGGCATACTTAAGCAGCGCGATATGCGCAGTGCGATTCGGATCATACTGAATCGAGTCGACCACCGCTGGCACGCCAATCTTGTTACGCTTGAAATCAATCAAACGATAAAGGCGCTTATGCCCGCCCCCACGAAAACGGCTCGTGATGCGGCCATGGTTGTTGCGGCCCGCGATCGAGTTCTTCGACTCGACAAGCTTTTTCTCGGGGCCCTTCTTTGAAAGGTGCTCAACCACCTGACGGTCGTAATAGCGACGCGCAGGTGACGTGGGTTTTGAACGTACGATGGTCATAACGTATTCCTTATACTTCCTGCATGAAATCGATGCTCTCGCCCTGCTTCAAGGTGACGATCGCTTTTTTCCAGTTGGGGCGCTTGGCAAAACCGCGACCCATGCGCTTGTCTTTGCCACGCGTGATCAGCGTGTTGACTTGCTTGACGCTCACCTTGTAGAACGTCTCGATCGCACGCTTAACGTCGCGAGCACTCGCCTTCAGATCAACAACAAACATATATTTGTTGTCTTTCTCGCGCATGATGGCGCCTTTTTCGCTGAGTACGATTGCGCGCTTGATAACTTGTTCGAGTTGCATGACTACCCTCTTCTACCTATTCGGCCGCCTCTTTAAGGCGCTCCTCAATTTTTGAAACCGCTTGTTTGGAAATGATCAAGGCCGGGTGACGCATGATGTCGTACACATTCAGACCTTCTGGCGGCAAGGTTTGGCTTTTGGCTAAGTTGCGTGTGCTCTTGGCCAGCTTGTCGTTGTCTTTCAGATCAACAAAAAGTGCGCCTTTGCCTTCTGCAACCTTGAATGCCTTAAGCACCGCGGCAGCTGTTTTGGTTTTGATCTCGCCAAACTTAAGTTCGTCGATCACAAAAAGCTGACCTTCACGCTGACGCAGCGAAAGCGCCGAACACAATGCCCCACGACGCACCTTTTTGTTCACAGCGTAAGCATAGCTGCGTGGCACTGGACCATGCACTTGCCCGCCGCCCACAAAAATCGGTGCACGAATCGAACCGTGACGTGCGCGGCCCGTTCCCTTTTGTTTGTAGATCTTCTTGGTCGAACCTGCGACTTCGGAGCGAACCTTGACCTTGGCGGTACCTGCGCGACGCGCAGCGAGTTGTGCTTTCACAACTTCGTAAAGCAGGTCTTGGTTGACTTCAGTCGCGAAGATCTCGTCAGACAAATCCACTTGTCCAACTTTTTCGCTCTTCAAATTATAAACAGTTGCTTTGGCCATAAATCCTCGTCTTGGTGACATGCACTCATCAAAAACACGCAGTGTTTTTATTATCAGTGCGTGTCACCCTAACTTCACCTTACGATTTGATCTCCACATCCACACCCGCCGAAAGCTCAAGCTTCATCAGCGCATCGAGAGTCTGCTGGGTGGGCTCAAGAATATCGAGCAAACGTTTGTGCGTGCGAATCTCGAACTGCTCGCGCGACTTTTTGTCGACGTGCGGCCCGCGCAGCACCGTGTACTTGTTAATGCGAATCGGCAGCGGAATCGGTCCCGCAACGCGCGCGCCAGTGCGACGCGCGGTCTCGAGGATTTCTCCCGCCGATTGATCAAGCAAACGATGATCGTATGCCTTGAGTTTGATGCGAATTTTGGTCGTTTTTGCCATGTATTCTCACTTGATTAAGCAAATCGTTTACGATTTGCGAGTCTCAGCTACTACTCGATAATCTTAGTAATGACGCCCGCACCCACCGTCTTACCACCCTCACGGATAGCAAAACGCTGCTTCTCTTCCAAAGCCACCGGCGTGATAAGCTCCACGTTAATGGTCACGTTGTCTCCAGGCATCACCATCTTCACTGACTCATCCAGCTGAATGGTGCCCGTCACGTCCGTCGTGCGCATATAAAACTGCGGACGATAGTTCGTGAAGAATGGCTTGTGACGGCCGCCCTCTTCCTTCTTCAAGACGTACACCTCACCCAAGAACTTCTTGTGTGTCTTCACGCTTCCAGGAGCCGCAAGCACTTGGCCGCGCTCCACGTCGTTCTTTTCAACACCGCGAAGCAAGCACCCCACGTTGTCGCCAGCTTGCCCTTGGTCCAAAAGCTTACGGAACATCTCCACGCCCGTCACCACCGTCTTCACCGGTGCCTTGAACCCAAGGATTTCAATCTCGTCTTGCACCTTGACAATGCCGCGCTCAATACGCCCCGTCACCACGGTGCCGCGACCTTTGATGCTGAACACATCTTCTACGGCCATCAAGAAGGGCTTGTCGATATCGCGCTGTGGCTCTGGGATCCAGCTATCTAGCGCCGCAAGCAAGTCCAAGATGCTCTTCTCGCCCTCAGCATCACCTTCCATCGCCTTCAAGGCGCTACCGCGCACGACTGGAATTTTGTCGCCTTCAAACTGGTACTTGTTCAAGAGATCGCGCACTTCCATCTCCACCAGCTCAAGCAAGTCTTTGTCCTCAACCGCATCACACTTGTTCAAGAACACAACGATTTGCGGCACACCCACCTGGCGCGCCAAAAGCACGTGCTCTTTGGTCTGCGGCATCGGGCCATCCAGCGCCGACACCACCAAAATCGCGCCGTCCATCTGCGCTGCACCGGTAATCATGTTTTTGATGTAATCCGCGTGTCCAGGGCAGTCCACGTGCGCATAGTGCCGTGTCGCCGTCTCGTACTCCACGTGGCTCACCGCAATCGTCACAATCTTGGAAGCATCGCGAACCGTGCCACCTTTGGCGATATCCGCATAGCTAATCGCTTTACCGCCCGACGCCTTCGCCGCCACCTTGGTGATCGCAGCAGTCGTTGTCGTTTTTCCGTGATCGATATGTCCGATCGTACCGACGTTCACGTGGGGCTTGGTTCGATTAAACTTCTCTTTAGACATGGCTTGCTCTACCACTGAGCTACCTGGGCGCGTCAAAAACGCATGCGAGTGTTAACTCAATCCCCATTTTTTGCAAGCAAAAGCACGCACCCAATCTGCAAGTGCTACCTATTCGGCTACAGTACCCGTCACTTCACTGCATTCGATGCTCTCGCCCACAAGTTCGACCCAATCGTTTGTGGTTTCTCGAATCCAGCGCCCTGGCTTATAATATTCTTTCTTCGGGTCCGCGTGCGGAACAAAAACCTCACAGTCCCGTTCTGGCAGCCCAAACACAACATGTCGCGCTTCGCAAGCCTGTCGCACCGCCTCGTCTTGCTTTCCAAGCACCGCTTGCCGTGCCTCGTCTTCATACGTATGCCCCGAACTTACAACCGTCACCGCACCACACCGTGATTGTGGACCTAAAAACGGATCATCTGAGGGCAATACCGAACAACGGTAAAGCGGCGCTAAAAAACTTTCGCTCGCGCGCAACGTGCACGTCCAACCTTTTTGGCAACCCGGCGCGCTCTGCGCAGCTTCAACTGTGCTGGTGTTATCTGCACTTGCAGCATCACACCCTATAACACAAAGCAAACCAAGAACAAAAACCGGCCCCCGCATCGCGAAACTCTAACGCAATCCTGATACTTTTCAACTCAGACATCTCGTCAGCATCCGCAGTACCAAACACCAAGGGGTGTGTCACCACGGTCGCATCAGATAACGATCAAACACGCCAAGCACACGATTGACTGGATTGCTTTGCACATCCAGACACCACATGTCGCCCCCAGCGAACGCTTCTGTGAATTCCGCGCGATCGAGCGCGCCTCGGGCCGCAAACCGGCGCTCAACGCCGATCATGTACGGCTGCTTCGCCGAATAGTTTAGCTGCACAAAAGGCAACTTTGCGCCGCTTTGACCCACCGAAACATTCACCGTGATGTCTTGATTCGCGACATCGATATAACTTGCCCAACATTTAACCTGTGGAACAAAATGCGGACGAGCGGCCATCACAAAACCCAACCGCCGCGCCCAATCTTCAAGCGAGTTGCGCGCCGGGTAAAGCGCATCGCCGCAAAGCTTCTCAAGCTCATAAAGCAACCCGTCAAAGTCGTTATAGAGCATGCGATGATTGAACATGTCGGCGCTGCGATCGAGCGCAAACGCCCCCTTGACGCAGTCCACCTTTTGTAAAGGCGTGAGCCGCAAATACCTACAACGACCTTCAGTGATTGTTTCGGTCGGCGGCGAATCTTGCGCATAATCATCACCCTGCGACCAAAACCCGACATCCTCGCCCGGCGACTGCGCATCACACGCAGCGAAGTCAAGCAACGAGGCGACCGCCACGAAACCTAAGAAAACATCACAACGAACCACTCGCCCATTGTGTCACAGAAGACACAGACAGCAACCAACTTATCGATGAGTAAACGCAGATCGCAACAAGGAAAGGTCGGAGCGGGCAACCGGGTTCGAACCGGTGACATTCAGTTTGGAAAACTGACGCTCTACCAACTGAGCTATGCCCGCATTCTACGCATTAAATGACACGCCCTCGAGTCGCTGTCACGCCCAAAAATGGACGCGTTCAGCGTGACGCACTGGCCGCAGGCGACGCTAAAGACTTACAGTCCTTCGGATACCTTTTACCCAGTTGCTCAATAAAACGCTGAAAAGTCGAACTGTTGTGTCGTTGTCGCGCTTCTTTTTTGTAAAGACACTCAAACATTCGATCAGGTCGACCATCACGACCATTGGTAATTAGCGTCACATCACGACCATTTGCGCTAATCACAAACTCTTGCGAACCGTGACTTCCCCAAGGATCCTCTGCGTCATAACCAAGACTGTTAAAGTCTCTAAATCCAAAATCGCTATCCATGTCGATCAGCGCATGTGCCTTCATCCGTTCAAGCTCAAAGTTAAGCATGTACGCATCACGTAAGTCGGACATATCGCGAAGCGCATCGTCATCACCAATCAACGAATCAAGAAACGCAACCTGCTGGCTCCGCTCTGCATCGGTGGGCGCATAGTATCCGACATCATCTAAAACCGCGATCAGTCCTTCGTCAGTATAATGAGCCTCAGCTTCGATAAATTGCAGAAAAGATTTCTCTACCTTGAGAAACCCCTCGATATCCATCCCGTCCACTTCAATGTCTTCAAATAAACGTTTGAGTCGCTTGATCTCTGCCGTGCTCCAGCGAAGCATCGACCGAGTTAACTCGGGACACCACCCATGACTAAGCACCGCCACACGTTCAATCTGACACCAGCGCTCATCCCATTCCTTGTCAAAAACAGGACACTCGACTTTTTTTTCACGCACACCTGGGCTCGCCTGCACTTCGAGCGTGCTCCCAAAGCCCAACACCAAGCTCAAAGCAAAAACAAATCGAAACCTAACACATTTCGACATGTCTCAACCTTGCCTCAATTCCAAAAAAAGACAACCTCCATCAAAAGTCCTCCAACTCTTGCAAGTGCCAGAAAAAAAGGTGACACGCACTAAAGTGCATGTCACCACAAACCACACAAGGTGACATGCACTTTAGTGCGTGTCACCACAAACCACACAAGGTGACATGCACTTTAGTGCGTGTCACCCGGACACCTTAAGCAAAAGTCCTCGGACTTTTGCGACTATAAAACACCTTAAGCAAAAGTCCTCGGACTTTTGCGAGCATCAGCGAGTAATCAGTGGAGGGTGGTGGATTCGAACCACCGTAGGCATAAGCCGGCAGATTTACAGTCTGCTCCCATTGGCCACTCGGGCAACCCTCCTCATCACTATTCAATTCTCAACCAAACTCAAACACACCTATCATAAGACCTTAAGCAAAAGTCCTCGAAACTTTGCGAGTACCAACGTTAAGCAAAAGTCCTCGGACTTTTGCGAGTACGAGTAAGAGCTAGCGACGGGACTTGAACCTGCAACCCCCGGTTTACAAAACCGGTGCTCTACCAATTGAGCTACGCCAGCCAATCGAGCAGCAGCATCCAAACCTGCTCGCGGATTTAAAAGTCGCCCAAAAACAAGCAACGACACAAATCCGACACGGGTTTATGCGCAGAGCGCCCAATTGTCAAGCCATCACAAGCGTTTGCACCACCGCAATCGCTCACTGACCCTTGTTTTTCGCTTTCGACGCCGCCGCCATTAACTTGCCAGCACCGTCCCCGAGCGACAGCGCATCATCCGCCACAAGATCATCACTCATCTGCAACCGCTCAGCCACCACCTTCAGCGTCTCACCTTGCGGACCATGCTCGGCTTCAACCAACAAGGTTTGTGTCAGCTGATGAATCTTACCTAGGCGCTCAAGGCACAGCCCGGTCAGAGCACCACGATAGCCAGCGCAACGTTTGTAATGCGCACGCGCGAGCTCCAAACGTTTGAGTTGTTGATAAAGCGCAGGCATCGATCCACCCGCCGCATCGTGATTTTTGATGCTCTCAACGCGCGCTGCGCGCACTAGGCGCTCGTATGTTTCGCCGCGTAACCAATCAATATTGGCGCGCCACGCAACGCGCTCAGCCTCGGTAAGCCGTGCGCTGGACTGAACTAAGAACGTAGCGGTCACCTGCGCGCGCGTGAGCGCACCCACATGGTCACCTTCGTGTAATTGGCTTTCACCCAGCTGATAAAGCACATAAAGCCGCTCATTGACGCTAAGATCACGATGTGACAAGAGGTGCTCAAGTTGCCTGCGTGCCCCCAGCCAATCGCCTTGTTCACGCGCTAAACGCGCCAGCATAAAACGCGCATGTTTTGCATGGGTTGTCCACGATCGAATCGCCACCACACGTTCGAAATGTGATTTGGCCAAATCATTGTGCCCAAGTGCGCGGGCGCAGAGCGCTGCGTTATAAAGTGCAGGACCCACATATTCACTTTGACGAAACTCCTCGTCAAGACGATCGTAAAGCCCAAGCGCCACTTCACAGCGTCCGTGTTCCTGAAACAACAACGCCTCACGAAATAAAAGCGCCGCAGAATAAGTCGTCGATGTAAATGCAGAACGTGTGCGGCTCGTTTGTAGCAACGTCGTCGCTTGTGAATGAGAGTTTGCAGCGCAACTGATCGCGCTGGCAAGCAACGCACCGATCACCAACCCATGTGATCGTTTTACAAACCCCCAAGCCAATTTATTGACAGCCATCAGCACCACACAACTATAATAATAGCATATTTTTACATATTTAGCATATTCGCACGACCACCACATGCCGGGCACCAAGAGGCTTGACTTGTGCGGCCAAAATAGCTTCTAATAAGCACGCCAGAAATCTTATAACCCTCTGAAAAATCATCACAATTATATCGGAGCTCATCGTGAAAATTCTAGTGCCAGTCAAACGGGTCGCAGACCCCGACAATGCCAACAAAGTTAAGGTCAACGCCCAAGGCAGCGCCGTCGACACAAGCAGCCTTGAAAACAAACGCAACCCCTTTGACGAATACGCCGTCGAAGCAGCGCTGCGCCTCAACGAAAATGGCGCCACCAAAACGCCGAGCGGCGAAACGGTGGTCGTCACCATTGGCCCCGAGCAAGCGCAAACCGAAGCCTTGCAGCAACCCCTCGCCATGGGCGCCGATCGCGGCATCTTGGTGCAAGCCAATGACGATCAATTCGACGCACTCGTGGTCGCGCGCGCATTGAAAGCCGTCGCCGACAAAGAAAAACCCGATCTGATCGTGATGGGTAAACAAGCCGTCGATGGCGACACCAATGCCACGGGCCAAATGCTCGCAGAAATGCTCGGCTGGCCAATGGCCACCTTTGCGATGTCGATCGAAATGGTCGATGGCGGCAAGGCTGTAAAGGTTGGCCGCGAAGTCGACATGGGCGTGCTCACACTCAAAGTCAGTCTACCCGCAGTCGTCACAGTGGATTTGCGCATCATCAGCCCACACGCGATCAAAAACGCAGTCACACCCGCCGACTTCGCCTATCCCGACCAAGTGCGTTATGCGTCGCTCAAAGGTGTGATGGCCGCCAAGAAAAAGCCTGTCGAAAAACTCAACCTCAGTGACGTTGGCGTCGACACCACACTGAGCCTCAAATACACAAAATTCGCGCTTCCTGCAGGTCGATCGGGCAAAGCCACTTTTGTTTCAAGCGCTGAAGAACTCGTCAAAAAACTTAAAGAAGAAGCCAAAGTCATCTAACAAGGAAGATCTCAATGACCGATATTCTCGTCGTCGCAGAACTCGTCAACAACGAACTGCGCACCACCTCATTGTCAGCATTTACATTCGCTAAAACACTCGCCGAAAAAACATCAGGCGCCTGGGATATTTTATGCATCGGCGCGGGTGCAACCGCCGCTAGCCAAGAAGCCGCGGCGTATGGCGCACGCAACGTCTACGCAAGCGACATCGCCGGCGGCTACACCGCCGAAGGGTATGCGCCCACCGTCGCTGAACTTGGAAAAAAATACGGCGCGCTTGTCGCCACCGCAAGCAGCTATGGCAAAGATTTATTGCCGCGCATTGCCGCACGTCTAAACGCAGGCTTCGTATCCGACGTGGTCAGCATGCAGGTCGACGGCACGACGGTCACCTACACGCGCCCGATGTTTGCGGGCAATGTGCTTGGCTCATTGCAAGTCAACACCGCACAACATGTGATCACTGTGCGTCAAACCGAGTTTGCCCCCGCCACCAAATCGGGCGCGGCAAGCCCAGTGCAAACCTTGGCCGCCAGCGCCGCAGACCTTGCAGGCAAAGTCGAGTTTGTCAGCCTTGAATCGGTGCCAAGCACTCGACCCGAGCTCAGCGAAGCCAGCATTGTCGTCTCGGGCGGGCGTGCACTCAAAAGCGCCGACAACTTCAAAACAGTGCTCGAACCACTGGTCGACAGCCTCAACGCGGCCATGGGCGCCTCGCGCGCAGCCTGCGATGCGGGTTATGTGCCCAACGACTTACAGGTGGGCCAAACCGGCAAGATCGTCGCGCCCAAGCTCTACATCGCGGTAGGCATCAGCGGTGCCATTCAGCACCTGGCCGGTATGAAGGGCTCCAAGGTCATTGTCGCTATCAATACCGATAAAGAAGCACCGATCGTCGAAGTTGCCGACTACTTCTGGCAGGCCGATTTGTTCAATGCCGTGCCAGCATTGACCAGCGAAATCAAAAAAGTCCGCAGTTGACGGGGCTTACTTGCCTGACATGGCTAAACAAGGCTATGATCGCGTGAAGCTTAGCTGCCTGATGTGTGCAGGGCAGCAGCGAAACGTTATCTTGCCCCTGAGAAGCTCAACATGAAGATCGTTTGCGAAAGTTGTGGTGCGAAATATTCGATTGCTGACGATAAAGTAGCTGGCAAAGTCTTCCGCATTCGTTGCAAAAAATGCAGTGCCAGCATTGTCGTTCGTGCCGATGGTGCCGTCTCGACCTCCATTCAACCCGCGGCCACCAATGAAGCCATCGCGGCAGCCAACCCGGCGGCAATTGGCGCTGAGGGCATTTGGTATGCGGTGGTCGACGGCAACCAGCAAGGCCCCTACAGCCCTGAGCAGATCTTAGAGCTCTATTTTCAAAAAAAGGTCGCCTGGGAATCGTATATCTGGCGCGAAGGCATGGACGGTTGGAAACACATGCACGAAGTGCCCGAACTCGTAGCGCTCATCCCGGCAGATTCAACAAAGGAAAGCTTCATCGACGATTCAAACGAAGACCAAACCAGCGTCGGTTCAATGCCCTCTGACGTATGGGACCAGGTCAACCAGCAACCACAAGCAGCCGCAAGCCCGCTTCGCGCGTCGGCAACGGGCGCTGCCTTGTCAGCATCGAACACCGGCAAACTACGCGAAGCCGCGGTAGCGCAACGCATGTCACAAACCGACGAAGGTGCAGATCTTTTTGGCCAAGACGATCAAACCAAGGTCGCCGATTCATCAGCACAGCTCGCCCAAGCGTTTGGCACCAAACCCCTAGCGGCCTCGGGCACGGGCTCGGCACCACTCGCCGCCTCCGGTAGCTCAAGCGGTAGCACGCGTGGCGAACATCCTTCGTTTCAAGCATCTTCACCCAAGGCAGCGTTCAAAACCGGTATTCGCAACGAAAACTCAGTACTCTTTTCGCTTTCAAATTTGCAGGCTGCAGCCAACGCTCAAAACCAGGCACCCAGCGCAAAAACAGGATCGGCTGGACAAGACAGCTCAGGCCTCATCGACATTCGTTCGCTTGCCAACCTAACCGGGACGGGCACCGGGGCGCGAGGCGCTGGCAACAAAGGGATGGACGACATCCTATCGCTCGGGCTACCAAGTTCACCTCTCGCCGGAGGTCTTGGCGCACCCGTTCTTGCACCCGAGCCAAGCGAATCTTCAAGCAACAAGCTGGTTTATATCGCCATCGGTGCAGCGGTGCTTGCCGTCATGCTCACCGGTGTGGTGGTATTCATGCTCTTGAACAAACCAACACCCGTCGCCGATGGCACTGCTACAGCAGGTGCAACAACGGCCGCCACGGGTGCGACGCCGCCCGCCACCACCGGAGCCACAGCCGCAGCCACACAAGACACAGCCAAGGTGGGGTCGACCGACGCTAAGCCCACAACAACGGCAACGCCCAAAGTCGATAACGAAAAACCCGCCGAAGCCAAAGCCGACGCGCCCGTCAAAGCAGAACACGCGAGCAGCGACACAGCTCGAGACTCCGCTAAAACGTCGGCTCGCGGCGGCAAACGCGGCGGCGCTGATGTCGAAGCGGGCGGCAAAAACACTTCAAAATCAAGCGGCGACGAATCCATTTCTGAGCTGCTCGACAAGGCGGCTGGTAGCAAACGCGGTGGTGGCGGTGGCGACGATTCAGCCGACTTACCGGAAACGCCCTCACGCACTCAGGTACTCAGCGCTTTGCGTGGCGTGCAGCCCGCAGTCACCGCGTGTGGTGGTGGCCAAAAAGGCGTAGCCATGACCACGGTCACCGTCGAGGGCACCACCGGCAAAGTGGTCAATGCCAAAGTAGCCAGCGGTCCTTTTGCAAGCGGCCCCGCGGCGGCATGCATTGCCCGAGCTGTCAAAGGCGCCAAATTCCCCAAGTTCAAACAGAACCGTTTCGAAATCAACTTTCCCTACGCTTTATAAGTTTCCAGGGAAACAATGTTGTAACGAACACATCACGTTCAACGCCTAACATGGTGGCAAGATACGCTTGCAACCATTCGCTGAGACGACCCCCAGGGGGCTTACACATTGCACCAAGCACCTCGGCATTAAGTTGCGCCTTGCCGGGCTCATCGATATCGGCACGGTAACCTGTTAGCACCACTGTTGTGCGCTTTGGACTTAAGCGCGTGCTGTTTACATGTCGACGCAAACGCAGCAACGCGCGCAACCAGCCGTGAAAATGAACCATCCAACGCGCCCAATCCGGCAGCGATTCGCGCCCTCTTAACACGTGCTTGAGCACAGCGATCCGCTGCTGGATTTGAACCACTGTCATCCGATCAAGCTCAACAAGCGACCCGGGAAACATCGCCGAAAGATGTCTCATCGCACGCGTTGCCTGTGATCGTGACGTGTGCCCAGCGCGCTGCCGCAATCCAAGCATGCGCTTATATTTATCAAGCAAACGCTCGACAGCAACGCGCGCAACCAGCCCATCCGACCTCAACATATCACCCCTAGTTGCTTACCATGTCATGCACAAAATGAAAGTCTTCAAGTTCCTTCAACCCAGCGTCAAGCGCATCACCGTCAATGAGATTACGCTCATACATCTTTTGTAGAATGCGCCGAATGCGCTCCGTCCAACTTTCCGATAGTGCACCTCGACGAAACTGCGACGAATAAAGTTTTGGGTTGGGCAACATCGTCGCAATATACACCGCTTGCGCAGGCGTAATCTGCGAAGGCTCAACACCAAAATAGTAGTGTGCTGCCTGGCGAATACCGTACACGTCGGGCCCGTACTCGATCAGGTTGAGATAGTACTCGATAATTTCGCGCTTACGCAGCGTCTTTTCCATCCACCACGTGATCAAGGCTTCTTGCACTTTACGCGCCAGCATCTTTTGTCGATGCAAAAAAAGATTCTTTACCAATTGCATCGAAATCGTGCTCGCACCCTTCGCGTAATACCCGGCTTTTAGATTATGCACCAACGCATCCCGAATCGAGCGCACTGAAAATCCATGATGCCCCTGAAACCCGCCATCCTCGTGCGTCATCACCGCCACCACCATATAGGGGCTGATCGTTTCAATCGGCGCCCAAGTGTCGCTACCCGGCCCCGATTCGAACTCAATCACGCGACCATCGGGTTCTTCAACGCGATGCATAAAGGGCGCTTCAATGCGACTCAGCGCCAGCGCCTCCGGCGTCTTCACAAATACACAATGATCGTTAATGTCGATATCGAGCACGCTATCATCGAGTGTTTGGCTGTCCACTTTCAAATTGATCATGCCATCCATCATGCCACTCATGTTCCACTCTTTGAACTCGCCCAGCAATCCCGGCGGAATCGCCCCCACCACTGCATTGCACGGTGTGGGCGCCATCTTGGCTTGCATGTCGATCAAATAGTTGGGCGAGCGCCAGCCCAAGCGGCCTGCCACCATCGCCGTGACGTCTCCAACGCGCACGTAACCTCCACGCAAGGTCAACAAGCGCGAAAGTGGCTTCCATGCCCCCGACCCCACAAACCGCAACCGAATCCCCGCCACCGGTTCAGGTGCAATGCGCTCCGAAAAAAGCCCAGCGTTATCAACGCCCAAAAGCCCTTCAAATTCCAGGTGATCAGCCCCCCACGCATGAATCTTAACTCGCGCTTCAAGCAGCGCTTTTTCGGGTTCATACCAAGGCAACACTGGCAAAAGGGGCGAAAACAATCCAAGCGGCACGCGATCCACCACCACCGACCCACTCAGCTGCAAACTTTCATGCAACCAACGAATATTCCATTCAAGTTTGCCCTGATTACCTGTGTGCCCCGAGCCACTCAACATCAACGCTCGACCCCGTTCACTGAACTGCGCGCTGGCTTGGAGCGACCGTAAGAGCGTTTGTTTGCCCTGCTCCGACATCAACACCACATGAGTCTTTTTGAGCGACAAGCGCGCATTGTCATCAAAAGGCACGCCAAACAAGCGCGGCCCAACTGAACCCGCGACCGTGTTACTTGCGCGCGCACCTTTTTCTTTTCGCTTCGGCACCAACTGACGCAATGCAAGCAGCCGCTCAACCAATGCAGGCGCGCTGACAGAAGGGCGAGTCTTCTGAGTCACATTCTGCTTGAAACCAATCTTACCCATCCATTGAGCACTCAGCTCGCCCGCACTTGCATTTTTGATGCGAAAACCTTGTTTGCCACGCAACACATCTAAATACAGATCGCTAACCTTAATATGCTCGCCGTTCACGCGACCAAACACCGCACGCGTCAAGCGTGCGCGCCCACGAAAGCGCGAGATATGCGAATCTTGCAAGCGTACACTCGCCAGATCGCCATGGGTGTCACGGAGCAAAAACTGCACGTCCTCAAGCTCAAGCCAACGTCCTGCGCTGCTGGAGCTCAAATCATCCGATGAAGCACTGCGGCGGCCCGCGCGCGACAAAATATGTCTCAGCTCCGCGTTCGCTTGTGGGTCATAGATGTTCACCAGCACCTCGGCGTGCCGCACACGAACGCCCCGCACCGAACGTGGGCTAAGCGACAACCAGGCAAACCACGGCATGCTAAGTTTCACAGAACGAATCGAGACACGCAGTGCGCGTGCATCCCGACTGCTGATCTGCACCTTTCGTAGCCAAATCGCATTGGGACCAAGCACAAGCCCACCGATCTCAGCTTGGACACCCAAGCGGTCTTCGATTTTGCTCGCCACCTGCCGCCGCACCGGATAGGTCAACTGCGACGCCATCCATGGCGATAAAATCAGAAAACAACACCCAACCGCGATCCACGCTGTCTTTGCGCGGTGCGCGTCCACCCACTCACGTGCACGGTCTAAATATTCTTCGAACCAGTACAAAATATGCCCAATGCATGACGAGGGTGAGCTACGCGAGAAAAACGCTAACGCCTAAAATTTTGATCACTCTAAACGTTTAGCGTCACTTGTCAGTTTAACTGACCAACTTTAGTGGGCCATGAAGGACTTGAACCTTCAGCCAATGGATTAAGAATCCACTGCTCTACCATTGAGCTAATGGCCCTGATACGTCTGCGCTTCAGCGTTACGCGGAGGGGTGTACCATACTCTTTTCAAGATGGCCACCTTCACTGTCACATCACAAATCATTTTTTTTGCGCGCCCGGGAGGATTCGAACCTCCGACCTGCGGATTCGAAGTCCGACGCTCTATCCAGCTGAGCTACGGGCGCTCTTAAAATATGCCTATCAAGAATGGGGTGAGTGACGGGGCTTGAACCCGCGACCCCCGGGACCACAACCCAGTGCTCTGCCAGCTGAGCTACACCCACCATGTCTTAGTCCGACCGAGCGATTGTAGTCGCACAAAGGTCGCTTGCAAGTCCAAAGCCAAAAAACTATCTCACGCACCAAATTCAGCGGTCGAACGCGATTCAGACCCCTCGACCACACGGCCCCCCTGATAATAACGGCGCGCCCACTCGGCCATCGCCATACTCGCTGCGGCCGTCACCGGATACGAGTGATTGATGCCAAACATCGGAATGCTAACAATCTCGTGCGCCGCAGCGCGCAACTCAGCGCTCACGCCATCATTTTCATTGCCAAACACCAGCACAGCATCGTCGGGCATCTGTGCATCCCACAAGCCGCACTGCGCGTACTCACGCTCGAACACAACCAGTTTCCACGCTTCTTTCTTTGCACGCTCAAGAAACCCGGCGTTCGTATCAATATGCGTCACATTCTCAAAGCGCTGCATGCCCATGGCCGCGCGCTCATAATAAGGTTCCGTGCCAATCAAAATAATCTCTTTGACCAAAAACGAATGCGCCACACGAATGATCGAACCAATATTAAATGGATTTTTAGCGCGTTCGATCGCGATGCGAAACGGGTGACGAATACGCGCTAATTCTTCGCGAATCGTGTCTTTTTCATAACCAAAAGGCGCCACTTTCATGCATTCACCCTACACCGCACGCCATTTGATGCTGCAGCCCATCGAAGGCACCACCTCAAACCCGAGTTGAGCACCCTGAAGTGTCGCTTCGATGGCGGTCTGCAAATCATGGCGCGTCACCTTTTCGGGCGCCTGCCAGTTATCGTCGATGCGCCCGTTATAAACAAGCTTGCGCGCTTGATCGAAAACAAAAATATCGGGCGTGCACGCAGCGTCGTATGCGCGTGCCACATCTTGAGATTCATCGCGCAAGTAGGGAAAGTTAAAATGTTTTTCCTTGGCCCGTTGCACCATGTGCGCAAAGTCGTCCTCGGCATATTTGCTGGTGTCGTTCGGATTGATCGCCACAAGTCTTACCCCTTGGCCTCCAAAGGCTTCTTGCAGTGCAATAAGCCGATCTTCACTGGCTTTGGCATAAGGACAATGGTTACACGTAAACACCACAACAAGCACCCGTGCGTCCGCAAACGATGCAAGCGAATAGTTCTGCCCATCAACGCCCTTCAACGAAAAGTCGGGGGCCCTGGTGCCTATTGGCATACCCTTTGAATACATCAGCGCCATCGTTTGTGCTCGAAAGCTAGCACCTTGACTACCCTACTTCAATACGATACGCCAAGAGCCTTTACAGGGTCATCTCATGCACTTTGAACTCAAACATACCTTCGACGCACACATCGATCAGGTCACCAGCGCGATGCTCGACCCAAACTACGGTAAATACTTGCTCGAGCACCACTCGCTGGTCCTCGAAGTTGAACCACAAAGCCAGGCCGAAGAAGGCCAAGTGTTGCGTCGCAAAATCCGCTATCGCACCAAGCCCGTCATTGAAAAGATCGGCCCCAAAACCGTCCCTCCCGAATGGTTCGCATTCATCGAAGACTCAAGCTTCGACAAAAACCGCTACCAGCTCAACTTCGAAAATGTGGCCACCAGCAGCAGCATTCGAAAAATGCTCGTCAACCGTGGGTCGGTCACGCTTGTCGCCAAAAGCCCTAATCTGACCGAGCGCATTACCTCTGGTGAACTCAAACTTGCGCTGCCGTTTTTGCTTAAGCCGTTGGCCGTCATCGGCGAGCGCGTCATCTATTCTGAAGCTTCAAAACTTCTCGATGAAGAAGCCTCCGTGCTCACCAAGTGGATCCAAGACAGAGCCAGTGCATAAACGTTAATGGTTGTTATGGGCTCGCCTTGCTCGGAATCGCGCGACCCACATCACCCGCATGCGAGCTGTCCTCGTCAGCCTCAAGTCGCTTCCCAAAAAGTTTTGTCTTGCTAAGCGCTCTGGGCCGTTGCTTGCTTCCTGGTAGCGAATAGTCAACCCAATAATAGTTGGCATCGCGCACATCCACATGCACAAAACCACTGTTGGGATACAGCCCGACACCTACGCCGTGTTCTCGTTGCAAACGTTTCGCGAGTTTACGATCGCTCACACCCGGGAGCACGATGTCTGCCGCACGCCCCTGAAAATGCCGACTCGTCTCACGTGTGTCGCGAAATCCGCTAATTAAGCGCACATAAGGCACGTCAAACTCACGCTGCAGTTGATAAAGCAATGCCAGCAACCGCGGATCAATCTCAACCAGCGTCGCCTCATCGGGGCAAAACACGTGCGAAGCAATGTCGAGCGATGATGCGTCAAAGGTTTGCGAGGGCATCATCGGGTTAAGAATATAACTTTGATCGCGATAGATTGGTTTAAGCACCAAAGGCTGGTTGGCGAACGCCGCATACTCAGCGCGCTCTTGTTTGCTTGGCGCATGGTGCCACTGAGCGCGCATCTTTATGTATGCCTTCGATAGGCGCGCCGGGGGCCTCGAACCGCAACGTTTCTTCTTGCAACGCTTGGGCGCAACCACCTTTCTTTCAACAAGTGCACGGCTCTTGCGCGCATGCACCGTGGGCGTTGTCGCAAAACAAAAACCAAGACACGCGACGGCCACACACACTCGTAACGTCATTTCCGCCATGGCCGTTAAGAACCTAACCACACTACGCCTGGGCCTGGGTCTTCTTGCCAAGCGTGTCAAGCGCGGCATGGGCCGCCGCCTGCTCAGCCTCCGCTTTGCTGCGGCCTTCGCCTTCAAACTGCGCACCATCGGCAAGCACAACAGCCACAACAAAACGCCGGTCGTGATCCGGCCCCTCTGTTCGCACCAGTTTGTACACGGGTGGTGCTTGCTTCTTGGCTTGCACACGCTCTTGCAGGTTTGATTTTTCGTCGGTCGAAGGTAACCCATGTAAACGCAGCTCATCCTCAAAAAGCCGCGTCACCATGGCCATCACCGCGTCCGCACCACCATCCAAATAAACCGCCGCCACACACGCCTCAAATGCGCTGGCAAGCAACCGCGGTTTACTGCGACCACCCGAACGCGCCTCACCTGCACCCAAGCGCATCGCATCCGCGAAACCCAACTTTTTGGCCACGCGTGCCAAGCTGCTCTGTGACACAAGCGCCGCACGTTGTTTGGTTAGCGTACCCTCGTTGGCATGTGGATCGCGCCGATAGAGCCATAGCGAGGTCACCCACCCTAAAATGGCATCCCCCAAAAACTCCATCCGCTCGTTGTCGACCGCCACTTTCGGGTTTTCATGTGCGTACGAACGATGGGTCAGCGCTTGCAGCAGCAACGCGCGCTCCTCAAAAGGATGCCCGAGCGCCTCAATAAGCCTTTCAATCGCCGACTCTTGCTCCATGATCTGTCAACACTGAGATGGGGTGCGAGGAGCGGGAGTTGAACCCGCACACCTTACGGTACCAGATCCTAAGTCTGGCGCGTCTGCCAGTTCCGCCATCCTCGCAAAATAAGCGTTCCATTGATTAGCATGGATTGATGATATGTCTCGAGTAATTCCACGTTTACAGCATTAACGGATCAAGAAAAGAACCATTTTTCATTGACATTCTCATGCGATAATTACAATAATATTGTTAAGGCTATGTCTTACAAGATAACCCACTTATGGGCTTTCCTGGTCGGCGTGTTGGTGTGTCATTCGATGGCTCACGCATCAACCGTTGCAAACACCAAACAAGCGCGCGCCTCATTCGATAAAGGCGTGAACTTTTACGCCGCGGGAAGTTACCGCGACGCGTTGGCTGCCTTTGAAGAAGCCTATCGCCTCAAGCCGCATCCGGCCGTCAAGGTAAACATCGCCAACTGTCATGAACGACTTGGCGAACCTCTTGAAGCAATTCAATCCTTTCAAGATTTCCTTAACGACTCTTCAAGTGAGCTAAAGCCTTCTCAACGCATCGACGTTCAACTTGCGATTGATCGCCTCAAACGCCAAATCGGACAAATTCAACTCAAAGTATGGCCCATCGACGCCGAGATTTTTGTCGACGGCAACGTGCCCACCAAAGATGCTGAGGGCGCCGCATTGGTCAACCCAGGCATGCATCGCATCATGGTTCGCCGCGATGGCTACATCAGCCAGCGTCGCGAAGTGCCCGTCTCGCCCGGTCAACAGGTCACACTCAACGTTCGCTTAGTCACCACGGAAAGTGCGATCGATCGCAGCAACGAAAACCCAAGCACGTTGCAACCCGAAGGTGCAAGCGAGGCTTCTCTGCTCAGCGAGAAATCTAGCAACAGCAAAAAGATTACCACGCCTGTACTCATCACCGGCGGTCTTGCCCTGGGCTTGGGCGCGGGCGCGCTTGTCACAGGGTTGATGGCGCTCAAAGCCAACTCCGATTTCGACAAAGCTGTGTCTGATTCCAACAACCCCACCCTTTCCGACGGTGTGCGTCAACGCGCAGTGCAAGACGGTAAAAATAGCGCCGACAAAGCATCACATATGGCGACAGCCACCGATGTGCTCTTGGGTGGCGCGCTGGTAAGCGCGGGCGCCGCACTGTTCTTATTCTTTTCGCAAGACCCCAATTCCCAAGACAAACGCGCAAGCACGGGGTTTAGCATTCGGCCACGTATTTATTCGGGTGGCGCGGGCGTCGTTCTTAGAACACAATTTTAGACCTCCTGAACCGAGGTGCAAAAATGATGTCGCCCTCGCATAAACACTCCATGCTCGCATCCCTCATTCGTGGTCAAGCACACGCCGCGATGTGGGCCTTGGCGATTGGTTCGCTTGGCGCATGCCAGCTGGTGGTCAATCCTGACAACAGCAGGCTGGCCGTGCTCGATAACCCAGCGCCCGATGACGGTTCGGTGCCCGACGATGCCATGACCGATGGCAGCATGACCATGTGTTCGTCAGCCAGCAGCTCAACCGCATGTGACGATGCAAACGGCTGCACCAACGACACCTGTAACACCACCAGCATGATGTGCGAACACACGCTGGTCGATACCGACAACGACAATCACGGGCCTATTTCGGTGGGCGGCAAATCGTGCGTTGGTTTTGCTGGCAACAAACCCGCCGATGATTGCGACGACATGACCAACACGCGTTTCCCCGGCAACGCCGAAACATGCGACGGCATCGATAACGACTGCAACACGAACGTCGACGACAACTGTGTCGGCGATACGTGCAGCAAACCCATCGATGTCGCCTTAACCGAAAATGCCATGATGGCAGGGCAATACCTTGGTACGATCAAAGGGAATCTGAGCTACGCCGAAGCCGATATCAACGGAATTTGCAATCGCAACGGTCGCCACGAACTTGTTTTCAGAACCGTGTCACCCATCAACAACGGCTGCATCAGCGTCACCGAACAAACACCCGACGCTAACGCACAGCAAGCCCAGCTCAATTTGCGCTACAACCGCACTTCAACATGTGGCATGGACGTAGGAACCAACGACGTGTGTCCTGCTGGCAACAACCCCATCGACGGAGAACTCACGCTTACCAACCCGTCCTCGCTCGCGCTCAACGACTCGGTCTATCTAATTGTTGCGGCACGAGATACGAGCGATAACACAAAGAGTTTTAAGGTCGAGGTAAAAATCGAGCCGTGCCCATGATACGTACACACTGTACGACCCCTTCCTACCAAGACAGGTTATGTCTTTACGGGTGGTTTTAGGGTATACTGTAGGAAGGTAAAGCGAGGTCTGTGTGGACGTGTCGTTTCGCAAAAACTTCAATCTTATACTGGCGGTATGCGCTTTATTGGCTGCATGCAACATCGTCGTGAATCCCGACAAAAATAAACTTGCCACCTTAGACGACGATGGCAGCATGCCGATGGACGGCGACATGCCCGATGCAGGCGATGACGGCAGCGTCACCATGTGCACGCCTGTCGACTGCAACGACAACAACCTGTGCACCAAAGACACCTGCAACGTTTCTGACTACACGTGCAAACACGACCCGATCGATGAAGACCAAGATGGCTACGCGGCCAAAGTCATCAACGCGACCATGTGCAGCGGAAACGACTGCAACGACAAGGATAAAAACATCCACCCAAGCGCCACGGAAAAATGCGATGGCATCGACAGCAACTGCAACGGCGTGGCCGATGCCAGCGATAGTTGTGCAGGCGACAGCTGCGAAAAACCACTTGCAATCGAATTGGCTCCGAAAGCAGGGATGACCGGCGTCTATACTGCAGAGTTCGTCGGAAACTTCACCAATGTGGGAAACCAATTTGAAAACGTATGCAATGGCTCGGCAGCATCGGTCGGCCAACCTGACTTTTTGCTTGCGATTCAATCGCCCCGCGCAAAGGTCGGCGGCAAGGATGCATGTTTTTTCCTAGCTCAGCTTGACGAAACAGCAGCAGGCACCAATGCGCATATTAATTTCAACATTCGTGTAGCCAGCTGCGCTAACATCACCGATGAAAACCCCTGCGGTGAGTACCCTGCGCTCTGGAATCAGGGCACCAAAGTCAACGCACCCGACACGGTGTACATTGCGATCGACGCCGCTTCCTTGGCTGATGCAACCAAAGGTTTTAAGGTCGAGTTAAAGATCGCCGACTGCCTAAACTAGCAAGCGAATATCTAGATCTCAAAATCGCCAGATTCAAGCAACTCGACAATGGTATGCAAGAAACCATTGGCATGCACGCCATCAACGATGCGATGATCGTACGACAGCGACACGTACATCACGGGATGAATCGCCATCACGTCATTGCCCTCGTGCTCAACCACCACCACGCGTTTTTGGATCTCGCCGATACGTAAAATGCCCACGTTCGGCTGCGAAATAATCGCCGCACCGAAGAGGTTGCCCTTCTTACCAGGGTTTGAAATGGTAAAGGTCTTGCTCGCCAAATCATCGGGCGTCAGCTTACCCTCGCGCGCTTTCAGCGCGAGCTCGTCAATGCTGCGTGCAAGCCCACGCAAGGTCAGCTCATCAGCGTTACGAATGACCGGCACCACCAAACCTTCGGGCGTGTCGACCGCAATGCCCAAGTTCACGTCACGATGGAGCACATAGGCATCGTCAAGCACGCGCGCGTTAAGCTCGCGAAACTGCCGCAAGCACTTGGCTGTTGCCGCTGCCACGAATGCCAAAAAGGTTAGGTTGATACCTTCTTTTTTGAGCGAGTCTTTCAGTTTGTCGCGCAGCGCACTGGTCTTATAAAGATCACACTCCGCTACGGCCATCACGTGTGGTGAGGTTTGTTTCGACAACACCATGTGGTCGGCAATAATGCGACGACGCCTGGTAAACGGAATGATCTCATCGCCGGGAAGCTCAACATAAGGTGGCACCTTAAAAGCAAGCGGCCTGCCTGCCGGCCCACTCGCCACGGGCGCAGCCGCAGCCCCACTTACGCCACCACGACCCAACGCACCAAGTGCCGCGTTCACATCCACACCACGTTCGCGCGCAACCTTGCGCACCGCCGGCGAAGCAACGATGGGTTGCCCATTACCGTTGCTTGTCGCAACAGGCGTCGCTGCCACAGCTGCAGGCGCTGATTTTGGCGCGCTCTCGACTTTCGCGGCTTTCTTGGTTTCAGTCTTGGCGGGCGAAGCCGACGCGGTCGCGTTGGCGTCGATTTCAAGCAGGGCCTGACCCACGGCCACTACAGCGCCTTCTTGCACCAACAACTTGGTCACAACGCCGCTCGTGGTTGCAGGCACTTCACTGTCAGCCTTGTCGGTAAGGATTTCAACAACCGGCTGATCTTTTTCGACGCGGTCGCCCTCGTTCACTAACCATTTACCAACGGTGCCTTCGACAATGCTCTCGCCCAAACGGGGCATGGTGACTTGTGTGGTCATAAAAACGTCAATCGCTCCTATAATAGTAGGCCAGATCTATCGCCATTTTGGCCTCTAAGCAACTTCCCTGGCATAGTGCTAAGCACAGGCCCTAAAACATGGACAAAACGATGCAGCACGACGACATGGAGCGCTGGGCGCTCAAACGCGACAAGGCCTTCCTCTGGAAACTGGTGCTCGCCCTCGCCGCGGGTATCATCTTCGGTGGAATGATCGCTGGACGCCTGGCTGACCCCCAACTGGGCGGTTGTGCAGCGCGCGGCTTCGGCTCCCTTTCCGGCGAACCAGCCCCCGCAAAAGCGCCTGCCAAGGCCACTATAAAGAACTAAGACGGTTTGCCCCGACCCAAATCCAGGGTTTATCGGCGGGTACATGTGCCGCTGAAAATCGATAAATAGCGTTGAGCACAAGGGCGCCGAGCACGTTGCTAATTAATGTGGCCGGGAAAAAGGGAAGCGCTGCCACAAAACAATCCACCAAACCAGCGCCCGTGCGCGCATACATGCCTGAAAACGCCCACACGCCAAAGTTAGATGCAAAAAAGAACACAAAGGCGCCAAGTGTTGCACCCGTCAACGCGCCTGCCTTAAACGATCGCGTCGAATACCCAAGTTGAATCTGCGCGAGGTAAGCCACGTAAACACAAAGCGTGTCGGTCGATAGCCAGGCATAACCTTTATACCAAGCAAGCAGCCCATCGCTCACAAGCAAAAGCGCCATCATCAATAGCGCCGCAAGTCCACGCGGCAAAGTGCGCCCCGCAAACACCGACATGGCGCCCACCGGCGTAAAATTCGGCGGGTGCGGGATCAACCGCGTGAGAACACACAAAACGAGCATCATGGCAGTTAACATACAAAGTTCTCCAAGGGCTTATAAAAAGGGCTTATGAACTTGAGCGTGAATATCATAACACGAAGTGTTATTCTCAGCACCCTATGAGCGAACGCCCCTATTTTGTCCACGCTTCAGCCTATGTTGACGAACCCTGCAGCATCGGCGAGGGCACCAAGATTTGGCATTTTTGCCATATCAGCGCCAACGCCACCATTGGACGCGCCTGTTCGTTTGGGCAAAACGTGTTTGTCGCGAGCGGCGTTGTGATCGGTAACAACGTGAAGATCCAAAACAATGTCTCGCTCTACGCCGGCGTTGAGGTTGAAGACGACGTGTTCCTGGGCCCCTCGTGTGTGCTCACCAATGTCACCAACCCACGCTCACAAGTCAATCGACAAGCACTCTACGAAACCACCAAACTAGGTCGCGGCTGCAGCATCGGCGCCAACGCCACCATTGTATGCGGCGTAACCATCGGCGCGTACGCGTTCATCGGTGCAGGCGCCGTGGTGACCAAAGACGTGCCACCTTATGCACTGATGGTCGGCACGCCTGCACGGCAACTGGGTTGGATGAGTCGCCACGGACACCGCCTCAACACAAACGCAGATGGCATCATGGTGTGCCCAGAAAGTGGCCTGCGTTACCGCCTCGAAAACGAGCGCTTGCTTAGCCTCGACTTGGCCGACAACGCACCGTTACCTGATCCACTTAACAAAGGCACGCGAGCCTACGATACATTCAAACGCAAGGTATAGGGCTATTTTGGGAGGCGCCACCCAGCGAACCCACGTATGCTGATGCCATGCAGTGGCTCAACTACCATCACCTGCTCTACTTTTGGGCCGTTGCCAAACATGGCAGCATCGTGCGCGCTAGCAAAGAACTACACCTCGCGCATCCAACGATCAGCGGACAGATTCATCGCCTCGAAGATGTGCTTGGCGAGAAGCTCTTTGTCAGAAAGGGTCGCGCACTTGTTCTCACCGAAATGGGGCGGGTGGCTTATCGCTACGCCGATGAAATTTTCTCGCTTGGTCAAGAGTTCCTCGATACCCTTGAAGGACGCACCAATCCGCGGGCGATTCGTTTGGTGGTAGGCGTGTCGGACGTCTTCGCAAAATCGATTGTCTATCGTATCCTGGAGCCTGTTTTTCGCCTGCACGAAGAGATTCGCGTCGTGTGCCGCGAAGATCGATCAAAAACAGCGTTCATGGGCGAGCTCGCTCTGCATGCAGTCGATGTCGTGCTCTCGGACGCACCCAGTGAATCGACCAGCGCGGTCAAAGCGTACAGCCATCCACTCGGAGAATGCGGAACGGCCTTCTTTGCTGCACCTAAACTCGCCAAATTATACAAGCAACGTTTTCCCAGATCGTTGGATGGTGCGCCGTTTCTAATCCCCGGCGAAAATTCA
>JBGAKI010000093.1:0-8954 GCA_044224525.1 Polyangiales bacterium
GAGTTTCCGGGTGATTTGGTGCCGCAAGTCAAGATGCTTAGCTCGGGGCCAGTGGATCTTGAATTGTCGCCCGATGGGCAGAGATTGTTTGCGGCATTACCTGACGAAGCAAAAATTGCCTTCTTTGACATCGATCAAAATGGTGCACTGAGTGATCCTACGTATGTAAGTTTGCTTGGGGGACCTGGTGAGCCGACTTATGTGGTGGATGCGGGCACCTATCGCAAGTTTTGTCCTGGCGACAGTGTTATTGTTCAACCTGTGCTGCCGACGAATCCTGTCACGGTTAGTTTGGGCACTACACCAAAACCAGTGTCGTTTATTGTGGACGATGATCCGACGAACCCGCGCTTGTTAATTGCGGATGCGTCGTTGCCCATGATTCATGTGCTGCATTTGCCTGACCTTGTCGAGCAAACGCCCATTCATACGGGCGTGCCCGTGCGCGAGTTGGCACTGACGCCACCGGTTCCGCTCGCGGTGGACGGCGATGCCAGCGTGACCGCGCGTTATTTGTATGCGATCGACGCCAGCGACGGCTCGTTGATGGTCATCGATTATGCGAGTGGGTCGGTACTTGCGGTTGGTGTTGATCCCTTGGTGCGCAGCGACCGCATTCGATTGCGCTCAGCGGTGCGAAAATTGGCCGTGCTAACGCCAGACTATGATATCAATAACTTGAATCGTTGCGAAGTGGGTAGTGACTTGGCGACGGAAGCGTCGCCCACACGTTTGCGTGGTGTCTTTTTGGCAGCGGCGTTGGCCGACGGCACCTTGTCGATCGTTGACATTTATGATTTGGATGCCAAGTGCCGTGGCGGTGATGTTTGCCAGAACCTCGTCGACTCGCGCAATTCCAGTGATCAAGAGGTTTATCTATACCGCCACCGACCCCGCATAGGTGTGTTTGTCTCCGCATCGACGCAGATCTTTTCGCCGTCGCTATCGGGTGAGGGTTCTGGCGTGACGGTGGACGCGACCGGCATCACCGCTTCAAATAAAGTACCTGATTTGCTGGTACTTGGAGACACGTGTGGCAATTCAGAGCAACAACTCTTCCCGCAAACCACAAACAAGCCGCTGATATGCGCGGCGTCGGATCCATGGGTCGAGGCGTCGGGGCAGTGGATTGCGTCATACAATGGAGTGATACCGCAAGCCAATGGTCAACGCGGCCGGCTTTCGCGCAACGCACCTGTGTTTTTTGGTGAGGTTTCTTTTTGTTCGACGGGTGTGATCGGTCGCGCGCAAGCGGCGGCGCTTGCGAATAGCGAGCCCGAAGCCGCGTATGGCGGCGATCAGGTGGTGATCATATCGCCGCTTGCCAATGGGGCCGCAGCGGCGTGCAATGGGTGGTTGAAGTCAGATGCGGTTGGCAGGCGCACGGGACCTGCGTTTACGATCGAGCGGTCGTTTGGTGATCACCTAGAGTTGGTCGATCAGGCAATCGATACGGGCGCCAGTTTTGCTGACGTGGTAGGTTGTTTTGGCGAGTTTGTTGAATACGAAGTGCGCACACAGCGTGCTTATGCGGTGGTGAGTCAACGCGGAGGCTTTCTGACTCGTGTTCGGGCTGCAACCTCTGGGGAATGCGTGATCGATACGGCGTTGCCTGCGGGTTACCAAGCGCGCGCACTGCCAGGGGTGGTCTTTCGTGATCCTTGGGTTGCTTTTGCGTTGAGTGATGTCGGCCCCGGCGTGCAGTTTGCTCGGTTGCAGTTTCAGCTCACTGCGGTACCCGCTAAGCTTTTTATTGATCTGAATAGCTCGAGCGTTGGCAATCTACCGATGAATATGTTTTACAACAACCATGATTCGTTGTTATATGTGGTGGACGCGGCCTTTCAAGGGTTGTCGATGATTAGCACCTCGACCTCGCAAATCCTAGAAGTCATTCGTTAACAGCTCATGCAGTTCGATTCCGAGACACAGAAAACCAAAGGTAAAACAACCGAAGGTAAGTCGTCTCGCGGCAAACGCGCCGAGTCGGGCGTGACGCCGGTGATGCAGCAGTATTTTCGTGCCAAGGCGCAGTATCCGAATGCGATCGTTTTTTTTCATCTCGGCGATTTTTACGAGATGTTTTACGACGACGCAGTGTGTGCGGCCAAAGTGCTTGACTTGACCCTGACTTCGCGGGGGCGTGACGGACAGGGTGAAGCCATCCCGATGGCGGGCGTGCCGCGCCACGCAGCGGCGGGTTATTTGGCGAAGCTCGTGGGTCAGGGGTATTCAGTGGCGTTGTGTGAGCAAATGGCGGACCCGTCGATGACGCGCGGTATTGTTCCGCGCGAGGTGGTTAGGGTGGTGACGCCAGGGCTTGCGGCTGCCGTGGAGTCGCTCGACAAAACGCGTGATCACTGGCTTGTTGCGGTAACGCGCAGCGAACAAGGTGTGGCGTATGCATTGCTCGACTTTTCACGCTCGGAGCTGCGTTATGGCACGGCGAGTGATGTTTCAAGTTTTGTGTCGATGGTGCCCATGACCGAGGTGCGCGAACTAATTTGTGCACCTGATGCTGCGCTTGAAGCGATGGCGCGTGATTTCTTTTCGCAGGTGCCGCTTAGGCAGCTTGAAGCGTCGACGCCCGCGTTTTACCAACGAACGCGCGAATTGCTTGCTGGTTTGTGCCATGAAAAGGCCGAGGTGATAGACGCGATTGCCGCGCCTGCTGCACTTATTTTGGCGTATGTTGAGGCAACACAGCCGGCAGGTATTGAGGCGTTTTCGCGCTGTGTTGCGTACCGCACGACAAGTGATGTGTTGCTCGACGATAAGACGGTGCGTCACTTAGAGCTTGTTGAATCGAGTGGTGGCGATAAAGACGCGTCACTTTTGATGGTGATCGATCAGACGCGCACACCGATGGGGCGTCGCGAGTTGCGACGACGGCTTCTGCAACCCCTGGGCGATGTGAACGCGATTCATCGGCGCTTAAGTAAAACGCGTGCGTTGCTAGATAATACATTGAGAACGACGTTGTTTGAGGCACTCGATCAGATTGGCGATATCGAGCGTTTTACGACCCGTTCTATGATGGGCCTTGCGAGCGCACGCGAGCTTCAGTCGTTGAGTCAGTCGCTGGTGAGCGTGTGTGAACTGATGTCCACCATCGTAGCGCGCCGGGACCTTGCCATGTTTACGCGACCCGTGGATGTTTTGACGCGGTTGTCGCAATATTTGATCGGGGCGCTGGTGACTGAACCAATCGCGCATGGGCAAACGAACGGGGTGATTCGTTCAAGCTTTAATGCCGAGCTTAAGCGCTTGCGCGAGATGAGCGCATCGGGCGAAGCGACTTTGCTTGCGCTTGAGCGGCGTGAACGCGAAAAGACAGGGATTGCGACGCTAAAAGTGCGTTATACACGCGTGTTTGGATACTATATTGAGGTGACACGCCCCAACTTGGCGAGTGTGCCAGCACACTATCGACGCAAACAAACGGTGGCCTCTGGTGAGCGGTTTACGATCGATGAACTGACTGAGCTGGAAGAGACGATCGAAAGCGCTGCCGATCAGGCCCAAGCGATAGAGACGCGCCTGGTCAGCGAGCTTCGTGCGCAGATTGGCAAATATGCCGCCGAGCTTTACGCGTTCGCGTCGCTTGTGGCCGATATCGACGTGCATGCATCGCTTGCTCATGTTGCGGTTCATCATAACTATCACGAACCGATGGTGGATCATGGTTTTGAGCTGACGCTCGTGAATGCGCGACATCCTGTGGTTGAACGCTTAGCGAGCAAACTGGGCGCGCGTCACGCCTTTGTGCCCAATACGATCGAGATGCATTCGGGCGATTCGCGTTTTTGGATGATTTCAGGGCCTAACATGGGTGGCAAGTCGACCTTGATGCGGCAAGTGGCCTTGAACGTGCTGCTTGCGCAGATGGGCTCGTTTGTGGCGTGTGACAGTGCACAGATAGGCGTGTGCGACGGTATTTTTACACGCATTGGTGCGAGCGATGATTTGAGCCGGGGGCAAAGCACCTTTATGGTCGAGATGAGCGAAACCGCGTCACTTTTAAGGCGCGCAACCGCGCGTTCTTTGGTGGTAATTGACGAAGTGGGACGTGGCACAGGCGCCAAAGATGGCGCTGCGATAGCGCAAGCGATCGCCGAGTACTTGCATGATGAGGTTCGGGCGCGCACTCTTTTTGCGACGCACTTTCACTCGCTTCTAACCTTACCCGAGCATCATGTAGCGATGGTCAGCAAACACATGGCGGCGGTGAGCGACGATGGCGACGGGCATGATGTCACGTTTCTTTATACGCTGCGTTCGGGTCCAGCGCTTGCGAGTTATGGTGTTGCAGTAGCCAAACTTGCGGGGATCCCAGCGAGCGTGCTCGATCGAGCCAAGATGCTTATTGAGTGTGATGGGGAGTCACAGTCAAAAATAGGCCATGTCCAGGTCGATTAGCCCAGGGGCTCGCGTCACGCTATGATCGCGAACATGGCGGCCAATGCTCCCTCTGAAGTCCAATCTGAAACCCCACGCAAGAGTTTGCCCTTAGGCGCACCCGCCCATATTGCGGGAATTCAACCCTATGTGCCTGGCAAATCGATCGAAGCGTTGGAGCGCGAGCTGGGTATTCGCGAGGCGGTGAAACTTGCATCCAATGAAAACCCCTGGGGTCCATCGGCGCGTGTGAACGCTGCGGTGGCGCAGGCGTTGGCAGGCGTGCATCGTTATCCCGACGGGTCGGCGTTGTTTCTTAGGGAACGCCTCGCTGCAGGGCTTGGGTCGCATCTGGGGCTAACACTTGACAATATTTTGCTGGGTAATGGGTCCAACGAGCTTATCGACGTGGTCGTGCGCACATTTTTGAGTTCGACCGATCACGCCGTGATAGGCGATCCGTCGTTTGTGTATTATCCACTTGCGCTGCGTACCGCGAATATTGAATACACCGAGGTGGGGTTGATCGACCACCTGTATTGGGATGTCGACGCATTGGTTAAGGGTGTGCAGGACAACACACGGTTGGTGATGATCGCCAATCCCAACAATCCGACGGGCACACATCTAAGCGCTGAACAGCTTAGCGATTTGCTCAAGCGCTTGCCGCGACACGTTTGGGTGGTAATCGATGAAGCCTATGCGGAGTTTGCCAATCCTGAAGCGTGTGCGTCTGCGCTCGACATGGGAGCAGAGACCATCGAGGCCATTCATCCAGGCTTGATTGTGCTGAGAACTTTTTCTAAAGCCTATGGGCTCGCCGGTATGCGGGTGGGTTATGCGGTGACCAGCGCCGCGTGGGCTAACGAGATGAATAAAGTGCGCGCACCTTTTAATGTGGGTAGCGCGGCACAAGCGGCCGCACTTGCCGTGCTCGACGACCGCGAACATTTGGCCTTTTGTGTGGAGCAGAACCGCGAACAGCGTACCTGGCTGAGGCAGGCCTTCGAACAGCTTGGTTTTCAGGTAGCGCCTAGTCAGGCGAACTTTGTGCTGGTATCGTTCGGTGAGGATGCTGCACGAATTTATCAAGCGTGGTTAAAAAGAGGCATTATTACGCGACCGATGCCTAAGCCGATTGAAGGTTGGTTGCGTGTATCGGTTGGTAAACCAGACGAGAACAAACGCGCGATCGAGGCGCTCAAAGAAATTGTGGCGGTGTAAGCGATGACAAATCTACAAACGAAGCAGTTTTATTTGCGTGGTGTCGCGTTAGCGATTGCGCTCGTTACAATAACCTTGATGGGTTGTGGCGGTAGTCAAAAGTCGGCAACCGCGCTGGGTGGCCCGGCGCTTGGCGGGCGTTCGGTGGCAGAGTTGTTGCCGGGTGATGCCAAGGCCTACGCACACGTGAATCTTAAGGCGTTGCGCGAGAAACAAAACGCCAATGTCCTCGACACCATCAGTTCAGCATCGGGTAAGGGTTTGTTGACCAAGGGTGATATCGACGGATATCTACGCAACTGCGATGGCTTGAGCATCGCGGTGTTTGAAGAAGGGTCCAAGGTGCTTGCGCCAGGGAACGCCTTTTTGCTCAGGGGAGAAAAGCTTGAACGTGTGCAGGTGCAAAAGATTTTGGCCGAGCTGGCCAGTCGCCATCAAGACGAAGACAACCCGATCACGCGACCCCCGACTGTTACCTGGCGCAAAGTTAACAACCGGTGGGCCGGGCGCGACGCCAAGAATACGTATGCAATCGATGAACTGGCTGCAGGCCTATGGGCAGCGGGTACCAGCAAACATGTCGATGATATCGTGCGTAAGTTTGCCGCACTTGAGAAGCCTGGTCGTGTTGCCACGAGTCGACCGCGATGGTTATCGGGACCCTTGACGCAGGTGGTGCGTTTTGATCAAGATTTGTTTACCCTTGTGGCTGAACAGATTCAGACCCATGTGGAGGGTTCGAGTCAGGGCTTACCAATGTGGCTGACCAAACTGGACGTCTTGGCGATTTCGGTGACGCGTAGCGGCCCCAAGGTGGGCGTGGCAGCCTATTTGTCGGCGCCATCGATGAAAACAGGCGAACTCAGAGGTGCGGTTAGCGAAACGCTGGGGTCGATGTCGTCGAGCTGGGTGATGCGATTATTGGGTTTGAGTGAAGTTTTTAGCAAAATCGTGGTGACCGAGAAAGAGAAGCGTTTTGTGCAGGCACAGATCGCCATGACCGATGGTGAATGGAGTGAGCTTGCCAAGAAGCTTAATCAAGCACACCCTGCCTCTAGTTCGTCGAGTTCACTTACTCCAGGAGAAAAGAGGCTGGAGCAATCGATGGGCACAACGAGGCCTCGCGCGACCAACTGATCCGTGACACCAAACATCTTTGACCGAGCACGACTGGAGTTGAAATAAGAACGATGAAAAGTTGGCGTATTCATGGCTCGGGGCCCCTTCGTGGTGTGGTGCGCGTTCCAAGCGACAAGTCGATCGGGCATCGCACGTTGATGTTTGCGTCGCTTGCCGAGGGCCCAAGCACCATTCGCGGCATCTCGCGTGGTCTTGATAATTTGGCGACGGCCAAGGCATTCGAAGCGATGGGCGTGCAGATTGCCTGGCGCGATCACGAGGCGCGTGTAGAGGGTGTGGGGCTTAACGGACTTAAGATGCCGACCCAGGTGATCGATTGCGGGAATTCGGGTACAACCATGCGCTTATTGGCAGGTCTGCTTGCGGGGCAACGCTTTGGCACGCGCATGGTGGGCGATGCGTCGCTACAGAAACGTCCGATGCGGCGTGTGATCGAGCCGCTTCGGCAACGCGGCGCGCATATCGCGGGTGTCAGTGGTGCCAAACCCGATGAGATTTATCCACCCATTTCGATAGCACCGTTGATCGAGGGTGAAGGGTTATCCGGTATTGAATATGTGCTGCCGGTGGCGAGCGCGCAGGTGAAGTCGGCGCTGCTTCTGAGTGGCCTTTATGCCGATGGGCCCACCTCGTTGAAGGAACCCACCTTGTCGCGCGATCATACCGAACGCATGATGATAGGGCTGGGTGTGCCATTACAAACGATGGGCAATGAAGTAACGCTCGATCCGCGTCAATGGTCGAGGCGCTGGTCTGGATTTGATTGGGATGTTCCGGGCGATTTTTCGAGTGCGGCGTTTTTGATTGTCGCTGCGTTGGTCGTGCCCGATAGCCAAATTCGCATTGAGTTTGTGGGCACCAATCCGACGCGAACGGGGTTGCTCGATGTTGTGCGCGCGATGGGTGGGCGCGCCGCAGTGTTGCCCAAGGGTCACGCGGCAGGCGAAGAGCCGGTGGGTGATATCGAGGTGATCCATTCACCTTGTCGTGGTGGCAGTGCAGGCGGTGAACTTGTGACGCGCATGATCGATGAAGTGCCTGCGCTTTGCGCCCTTGCGACATTCGCGCGCGGCAAGACCCACGTGCTTGATGCCAAAGAGCTGCGCGTTAAGGAAAGCGATCGCATTAAGACCATGCACGATGTGTTGGTGGCGTTTGGTGTGACGGCGGCCGAACAACCCGACGGAATGACCATCGAGGGCGGCGCCACGCTCAAAGCGGCGCGCGTGCAAAGTCACGGTGATCATCGCATTGCCATGTCGGCTGCGCTGATCGCAATGCGTGCACCCGGTGAAAGTATCATCGAGGATGTTGAGTGCGTTGATACAAGCTTTCCTGGATTTAGGACATTGCTGAATGGTCTTGGTGCCCATATCGAAGAGGTAAGCACCTAAGATAAGGTTGAAGATTCACTGTTGAAGATTCACTGAGGAGCGACTAAGACACGAAGATGAACTCGGGAGCTGCTTATCAACGCGTTGTCGCCATCGACGGGCCGGCGGGCTCAGGCAAAAGCACGGTTGCGAAACTTTTGGCGAAAAGATTGGCGTTTGCCATCTTTGAAACGGGCCAACTTTATCGCGCTGTTGCCTGGCATGTGATCAATCAAGGGATTGACGTGCACGACGAAGGTAAGGTATCCGAAGCTGCTGAAAGCGGGTTGGTGCGTCTTGTGCGAGATGCTGAGCAGGCGTATGTGGTCGATGTTGATGGGATTCGTCCCGGGACCGCGTTGCGCGCCGAGACCATTTCGATGGGTGCAAGCATCGTGTCGGGTTATCCACGCGTTAGGCAAGCGCTGCTTGAGATGCAGCGTGAGGTGGCGGCCAAAGGGGATGTTGTGATCGAAGGGCGCGATATCGGCACGGTGGTGGTTCCCGGAGCGCAGTACAAGTTTTTTGTGACAGCGGACCCGGAGGTGCGAGCCATGCGCCGGCATACCGAACTTGGCACGGCAAGCCCGCAAGACGCCAGCCAAACCCGCGTCGAGCTTGACAAACGTGACCGACAGGACTCGCAGCGACCGATTGCGCCGCTGAAACAGGCTGAGGACGCGTTGGTTATCGATACATCTAATATCGACGTCGAAGAGGTGGTTGAGGCCATGATTCGGCACATGCACCCCGCCAAACCTATCTAGCGATGTACGGTGAGCGCCAGGCTGAGTTGGGCCTGTTTCGGGAGGCTCAAAC
>JBGAKI010000094.1:0-8929 GCA_044224525.1 Polyangiales bacterium
CACATTGCGCGACACCACGTGTGACAAAAACGTACGCGACGCGCCCACCCGTGGCACCACCACGTCCGACGGCACCTCATCGATAGGCGTAAAGGTGTACCCTGGCACACGCACATCGGCATCAATGAGTTCATACTGATTTTTGTCCGAATCAAGCTTCATGACCGCAATCTCACCGCGTGCCGATTCGGTCATAAAACCGTACTTCACATAGGTATCTTGTGCGGTGCTGTCTTTGGCATTGCAATCGGACAACATCGCGATCTCGCCAGTGTCACGATGTCGACAAAACAATGAAAAACCACTTGGTCGATCAAAACTAAAAACCACCGATGGATACGCGCCGCTGCTACACGCAAGCCACTGCGATGCACTGGCACAGAATACGACATAGAGAATAAGTTTTTTTGATAGAGTGAATGCCATGTTACTGAAGTTCTGAGATACCCTGAGGTGTGCCGAGCGTTCCCAAAAACACAGGCGCTAGGTTGTTTTCCAGAGGCTGCATATCGACCACGCGGATCACCGATGCTCTAAAATCAGCTACAAACAAAAGTTGCCGACCTTCGTCATAACTCAACTCAAAGGGGCCACTAAATCCGCGCAAGACCGCGCGCACATCGCCGATGCTTGTATCGATCAGATAAAGATCACGTGAGTCATAACAACTTGCAAGCACAAACACTCGCTTCTCGGCACCCACTTGCACTAGCATCATACGCGAAGGGCCTTGGCCAATTTTTACAACGTTCAAAATTTGCAACGCTCGATTCTCGGCCTCTTCAGCACTCGCCAAATCGGCGATCACGACGGCTTCCGGACGGCGCGACAGCAAATATGCTCGACTTGCGCCAAGCACAGGATCCATCAGCACATCGCGCATATCGCGTCCATCATCAAGACCGCGAACACTCAACGCACCCGCATTGACCATAAACGACAGCTGGGGATCAGCGCCTGAATCATCGGTTCTAAGCGTTGCTTGGTCGATCAGGTTGGTCGACGCATTGGGCAAATAAAAGCGCTTTTGCGCGCGGTCAAAACGCAGATTGGTAAGCCGTACATCAAACCCGTCAAGCACATCGACCAAATGCGGACCTGCGGTTGAATCAGCCAAGTTGTCGACAAATAAGTTGTCGACAAATAAGCTCAGTTCACCCAAGCGATGCGCCGTCACGATATACTCAATGCCAGGCGTAGCGAACGCAAAGTCGTTCGATAGTGACCCAACGTGCAAGCCCACTGGGTCACGCGGCATTTTTAGATCGCGACCATTGATCACGCTCTCGGAACCACGCATAAAGTCATCGTTGCAACCCGACATGGCCTCCGTGGCGTCGCACACCAAACTACCGTCGTCGTTGACGTTAACATAAAGCAACTTACCGGCACTCTGCAGCGCGGTGTAAAGACGCTGTCCATTCGAAGACATCTTTAAGCCGGCCGCATATGAGCGAATGAACACCTCACCCCCAGGGACAATATACGAGGCCGAGTCGTCGATCGTGCATGCATCTCCAGGTTGCTCGCAAGCGCGCAAGGTTGAAACGACACGTTCAACGTCATACGTATGTAGGCTGCCATAGCGAAAAGCGAGATCGAAGTTCGAGTTCACAACGAACAAATAACATGCGCCAGCTCCGCACTGCTTTTGCGAAAGCGTAAGCGCAGACGGAAAACGCAAATCGCCATCGGGAGGCAGTTTGCTTTGCGCTTGCGAGCACGCACCCAAACACAAAAGCGCAAGCAACAAGCCATGGAGGCAACAGTTTTTCACGTCGCATCCTTACCACGAGAACGCCCCGCTGCCTAGTCCACGTTGAGGTGCTCGAATGCGTACAAAAACACTCCAAGATCGTCATAAACGACGTAGCGCAGCTAGAACGTAGCGCAGCTAGAACGAGGCGCAGCTAGAACGAAGCGCAGCTAGAACGAAGCGCTAGTTCCAGGGATCGGCGATATCACCACCACCAGCAGCACCACCGCTACCGCCACCGGCTTTGGGAGCATGGTGTCCGCCATGACCTTTGCCACCCCCCGACGCCGCGGGCTTTGGCACATCTTTGACCACCGCCGATAAGCGAATCGACAATGCAGCGCTGGTGTCGCGTGTTATCTTAATCAGCTTTTCTTGATAACCATCCAGTTTGATCGAGATCTCCACCGGCGCCGCGTCCGCAGGTTTGTCGACATCAAGGGGTGTGCCGCCAAGCAAAATGCCATTGCGGTACACTTCCGCACCCGCTGGTTCGGTAATGAGTTTAACTTTGGCCGCTTCGGGCACAGGCGCTTGCGGCGCCACGGCAGCATTCGCGGCTGGTTTGGCTTCCGGTTTGGCTTGGGGTTCACTTGAACTTGAAAACCAGACCACAATCCCAAGAACCACAACGGCCAATGCGCCGACCATTGCCCATTTACGCGTCATCGAGCCCTGCCGCACGATCGGCCTAAGCTCGCCTGTGTTAAATGTCACCGTCACACCCGAAGGCATCACAAGCGAACGCCCACTTGCAAAGCGGTTCAAGTCCTCGTGTAACGCGGCCACTGTCGGATAACGCCCATCAGGAGATTTGGCCAGGCACTTCAAGATGATCGCTTCAAGATCACCAGGCACCGGATGAGGCGGCGAGCGCTTGGCCAACGGCTCAGGCTCACTGTACACGTGCTGCGTCAATACACCCATCAAACTATCGGCATCAAAGGGCACTTTGCCCGACGCCATTTCGTACAAAATCACGCCAATCGAATAGATATCGGTGCGGTGATCGATGTTCTTCGCTGAACATTGCTCGGGCGACATATAATGCGGCGTGCCGACCACCTGCCCCGCTTTGGTTAACTTGTTGGCAGCACTACCCACCTTGGCGATACCGAAATCGAGCACCTTCACGAAATCTTTGGTCGATCCGCGCGCAACCAGCATCACGTTGTCGGGTTTTAAATCGCGGTGCACAATGCCCGCCTCGTGCGCCGCTGAAATGGCTTCGCACAACTGCCGCGCGATTAGCACCAAGCGCTCGGTGGGAAAGGTTTCACCTTTGGCCAAGGCCTCGCTGAGCGATTTGCCTTGCAAGTACTCCATCACAAAGTACGTCGAGCCATCGCTCAGGGTGCCAAAATCGCTGATATCGATAATGTGCTGGTTACCGATGGCGCTCGCGCTTTGGGCTTCTTGCACAAAACGGTCGAGTACTTCTTGGTTCTTTGACACATCGCTGCGCAAAACTTTGATCGCAAACATCTTGTTGAGTGTGGTGTGGCGCGCTTTATACACGACGCCCATCCCACCTTCGCCCAGTTGCCCTTCGATCTGATAACGACCGTCGATCACAAAACCAACGCTCAGCGACGACGAGGGCACGTCCATGTATTTCTCAACGATGCCCGCGGTCGTATCGATCGCCGCCGGCGTGTTGTAAGCGAGCGTGCCTTTGACGCCCGTCATCGTTTGCACGGGTACGTTCGACGACCGTCCATCTGGCTGTTCGCCAGGTTTCTTGTTGGGTGCCCCGCTCATGAAAAGATGCCCTTATTTTACCGTACTTTGATAGCGTTTAGGAAGGAAACTGTGCCTTCCAAGCGCGTCATCAACCCTGCGCAAGCTGATCCAAGGCTACCACGCGGCGCACCTGTTCGACAACCGCCCTCAGCAAATAGAGCCGATTGGCCTTGATCTTCGGGTTTTCCGCCATCACCAATACTTTGGCGAAAAACGCGTCTATTGGTTGGCGAAGCTTTTCTGCAATCATTTCAAGCGCTTGTGTGTATTTCTTAGAATTAATTGCGGTATTCAAAGGCTCCCTAAGCGCCTTGAGCGCTGCCGCAAGCTCACGCTCTTCACCATGTTCAAAAAGTGCCTCGTCGAACGCATTGGCCTCGGTGGTCTTGGCAATATTGTAAGCGCGCTTATACAGCACAGCTAAACTCGCCAAGGCCTCACTACTTTTGAGCGCATCCACCGCAACAATACGTTCGCGCAAATCCCTAAGATACGCGAAGTCCCACACTTCAAGACACGCATCAACCACCGCTGCCGAATAATTCTCGGCAAAGTACGCCTGCAAGCGTCGCCTAACAAAATCAGTCACCGAATTAATCGTTTCTTCTTTTTTGCCAAGCTTGCCTTCAGGATAAGCGTCGTAAGCCCACGAAAGAAACGTACTCAACGGCAACTCAAAGGGCCCGTCAAGCATCAAGCGCACGATTGCAAGCGCTGCACGGCGTAGCGCATAGGGATCCGCCGACCCTGAAGGTTGCAATCCAATCCCAAAACACCCCACCAGCGTGTCTGCGCGATCAGCCAATCCCACCCACGCGGAAAGCTTATCACTCGGCAATGCATCCTGAGCACCTTTGGGTTGATAGTGACCCGCGATAGCCCGCACCACATTCGCTGTGAGCTTTTCGCTTTGCGCAAGCCATGCGCCGAGTAAGCCCTGTAGCTCCGGAAACTCGCCCACGCTAAGCGTCGTTAGATCGGCTTTAGCCAGACCCGCGGCTTGTTTCAGCTCACCAACATCAACGCCCAACTCTTTGACCGTCGACTCATAACGGCCAAGCAAGGCTTGCAGACGCGCCACTTTGTCCGCAACCGAGCCAAGTTTATGATGAAAGGTAATACCAGCAAGTTTTGCAGCGTGCGCTTCAAGCGCCAGTTTACGATCCTCGGCGACAAAGAACGCTGCATCGCTTAGGCGCGCACGCAGCACACGATCGTTGCCGTGCTTGATCTTGGCAACATTTTGTGCCGTATTGGCCACACACACGTAGCTCGCGGCAAGCGCACCATGCTTATCAGTCAGTGCAAAATAACGTTGATGGTTACGCAGCACCGAAATGATCACGTCGCGCGGCAGCTCCAAAAATTTCTTGTCGAAGCTACCGACAATCGCGTGTGGCCACTCCACCAAGCGCGTGTTCTCCTCAAGCAAAAACGCATCTGGCAAAAGCACGAGCCCAGCGCTCCTTGCTGCCTCGTCGAGCAACTTGGCAAGCTGCGCTTGGCGCGCCGCATCGTCCACATCGACAAAATGCTTATTTAAAGTTTCTTGGTAAGCGTCTGCAGAGGCGATGTCGAAGGTCTTGTTTGCTAAGAACCGGTGACCGCGGCTTTGCCGACCCGCTGTCAAATGCGCATAGGTAAAGGGCACCACCTCGCCACCGTGTAATGCCACAAGCCAGCGCACGGGCCTTGAAAACGAAATCGCCTTGTCGCCATCACCCCAGCGCATGCTTTTGCCAAAAGGTAGCGCGCCTAAACAACGCACGACCAGCGCGCCAAGCACTTCGCGCGCCGGCACGCCTTTCTCGCTGACCATCACTGCCAAAAGCGGCCCTTTGGGCGAATCGATCGTTTGAAAAGGTGTATTCTCAGGCAACCCTTGTTTTTGCAAAAACGCAAGCGCTGCACGCGTTGGCTTACCTTCTGCGTCGCGACCGATGCTCACCGGTGGGCCTTGGCGCAGTTCTTCAAAAGACGTTTGCGCGGCTGCTAAGCTCTCGACCCAAAGCGCAAGCCGGCGCGGCGTCGCCCACACCTTCAGGGCACCGTGACCCAAGCGCGCGGACTTAGCCTGCTCGGAAAATAAGCGCGGCATATGCTCGAGCCAGGTTGCAATCGCCGACGAGGGCAACTCTTCGGTACCCACTTCAAGCAAAAAGTTCGCGCTCATGGTCGCGCTCCCTTCAGAAGCGGAAAACCCATCTGCTCGCGCTGCGCTAAAAACGACACCGCCACGGCGCGCGCGATCAAACGTACACGGCCAATATAACGTTGACGTTCGGTCACCCCAAGCGCCCCGCGCGCATCAAGCACGTTAAACGTGTGGCTGCATTTGATCACTGCGTCATAAGCAGGCAGCACCAACCGTGTTAACGCATCTTCACTGGCAAAGTTAAGCTTGTTCCCCTGCCCCACCGACTCGAGCCCCAGCAAACTTTTCACTTCGCTTTCGTAGTCATCAAAAAGTTTACGATGAAGCGCAACGTTGGCTTTTTGAAAATTGAAGGTGCTCCACTCGCGCTCGGCGTGCTTATAAAGTTCACCGTAGTTAGTATGTGCGTCCCATTTCAGATCATATACATCGTCGACGTCTTGCAAATACATTGCAATGCGCTCTAAGCCATAGGTCAGCTCGCCCGCAATCGGGGTGCAGTCGATGCCACCGCACTGTTGGAAATAAGTGAACTGGCTAATCTCGAGCCCATCGAGCCACACCTGCCAGCCCAAACCCCACGCACCCAAGGTGGGCGACTCCCAGTCGTCTTCAACAAAACGAATGTCGTGATCTTCGGGCTTGGTGCCAATCGCACGAAGCGATTCTAAATAGAGATCTTGGATGTTTTCCGGCGAAGGCTTCAATATTACCTGAAACTGGTGAAACTGCTGCAAGCGATTGGGGTTCTCGCCATAACGCCCGTCGGTGGGCCTACGCGACGGCTCTACGTAGGCGACGTTCCACGGCTCAGGCCCCAGCGCTCGCAAAAACGAATTGGGGTTAAAAGTGCCCGCGCCCACTTCTGAGCTGTAAGGCATCGTGATCAGACAACCGCCGTGTTCGGGCTTGGCCCAAAAATCACATAGCGTGCGTATCAGTGTCTGAAAATCCATCGTCAGCTCAACCGTGTGCTCGGCACCTAATCAATGCGCACCTTATAACTGCCACCTTATCACCACCCTATCATTAGTTCGCGCCGAAACAAGCTCAACGCTTGCATACTCAGCTAGCGCTTGCGCTCTCAGCTAGCGCTAGCATACTCAGCTAGCGCTTGCGCTCTCAAGCGCATCCTGCGGGTAAGGCGTCTCCAATGCATCGCCTTCGCTCGACGCCTCACCGGTATTGTCGTCATCCTCGGCGAACATCTCTTGGATCTCCGACTGCTCCACCGCGGCCGCATCAAACGATAAATCTTCACTCGACTCGCCAGTGCGACGAGCAAACAGCGCACGGCTCTCTTCGTTGAGCTCGGTAAACTCGCGCAGGGTCGGCAAATCTTTCAATTGTTTCAACCCAAAGATCTGCAAGAAGCGCGCGGTCGTACCGTAAAGCAGCGGCCTGCCGGGCTCTTCCTTGCGACCGATGATGCGCACAAAATCACGCTCGAGCAGCATCTTAAGGCCCGCGCTTGAATCCACGCCCCGAATCTCGTCAATCTCAGGTCGCGTGATCGGTTGGCGATACGCAATAATCGCCAGCGTCTCAAGCTGCGAGCGCGCAAGTTTGGTTGGCTTTTTGCCCACGAACTCGCGCACAAACTCAGCATTGGCCGGATTTGAACGGAAGGTATAGCCACCGGCCACCTCGACCAACTCAACACCACGGTTGCGATACGACTCAACCAACTCGCCAAGCAATGCACGCACTTGTTCGCGCGGCGCACGCGCTGCTTTTGCAAGCGCCTGTTCGCTAACAGGTTTATCCGACACAAACACGAGGCTTTCGAGCACCGACTTAAGCAGCGTCTCATCAAGACTTATGCCAATCGACTCATCACCTTCGTCGGTGAGTTCTTCGGCCACAAAACCTTCCAGCACAGCGTCGACCGCAAGCGTTGCTGATTCTTCCGAAAGCTCAACAGGAACCACCGCAGACACCACTTCATCGGTGACCTCGGTCGCAGCGTCCACCTGACCCTGCACTTTGGGTGTTTTGTCTTTGCCTTTTTTCTTTACGCTCTTCGTCATAACTCCATCAACCTGCCAGTAGGATAATCCAATCCAAATAAAGCCAACCTGCTAGCCAACCTTGCCCGGGCCTATGATTTTATATCACAGCGTCGTCGTATCTATGTTCACTTATCGTTCAAGATCAACCGAATAATGCTAGTTTAATCTGTACGGATCGTCGTCTTGCACGCCTGGGTGCAGATTTTCCGCATGATCGCTTTCGGCACTTACCTGCAGCTCTAAATAAATCGGGCTTGCCAGATCGTTTTGATAGATCGCAAGCAGTCGCTGCTTGGCCATTTCTAAGATTGCAAGAAAGGTCACCACCACCTCACCCACGCTCGTGTCGTCAGAAAACAGCGTTTCAAACGCCACCTGCTTTTGCGACAACAACCGATCGGTGATTTGGGTCATGCGCTCTTGAATCGACACCTGATCGGGGGTCACCACAAAAGGAATCTTCGATTCAACGCGCCTTAAAATGCGCTCAAAAGCATCAACCAAGGAAAAGATCGGATACGAGGTGGTTTTGGCAGCGATCGGCGTCTGTGTCGGCGCCCCACCCCGCACAAAGGCATCGCGCCCTTCAAGGTCGCGCTCATTGAGCTGTACAGCCGCGTCTTTATATTTTTGGTACTCAAGCAACTTGCGAATCAACTCCGCACGAGGATCCTCAGCATCTTCTTCAAGATCACTCGCCTCGTGCTCTTCGGGCTCGATCGGTAAAAGCATCTTGCTCTTGATATGCACAAGCGTCGCGGCCATCACCAGGTATTCGCTCGCCACATCCAGGTTCAGCGAATGCATCAGGTCTAGATACTTACAATACGCCTCGGTCACAAAAGCGATCGGCAAATCAAGAATATTCAGCTCGTGCTTCTTGATCAGATGCAAGAGCAAATCAAGTGGCCCCTCAAATGAGCCTACTTTTATCTGCAGCGACGGGTCGAGTACTTCAATGTCTTGCATACACTCCTTATTAAGCCTGTAAACCGGTGATCGTCACAATCAACGAACGCAAGAGCATCATGACGGGGCCTAAAAACAGCGATCCGATCGAACCGATGCCGGGAATGGGCAACATAAAAATGCCTAAAAAAAGCCAAAACGAATATTGCGTCAAAAATGACCGCAGCTGATGAAAACGCTCAGGGATCAAGTACGCACCATCCAAGGGCGGAAGCGGAAAAATATTAAACGCCGCAAGCAAGATATTAAGCTCGATCATCACGATCAACCAACGCGGTGCAAAACTGTCAAGCG
>JBGAKI010000009.1:0-65243 GCA_044224525.1 Polyangiales bacterium
GTGAAATCCGCGCACTAAAACGAAGCTGCTAGAGCAGGTGAAATCGTCCACACGGCAAAATCGGTATTGAGGATCCGTTCGTAACCTAAAACGAGACCAAAGCCCATATTCGACGTGTAATACATGGCGCCCGCTTCACCCAACAGAGCGACGTCTTGCGCGCTGGGATCGATCACAAAACCCGGTCCTGCGCCTGCAGCGACAAAAGGTGCAAAACGACCGATCGGCAGCATCACACGCAGATTAGGTACCACGGCATAAACGGTGGCTTCCATCAGATAGACATCGAAGTTTATCCCAGGCTGTAAGATCACCGAACCCGTGTCAAAACCGTAAGCGCCACTTGTGTGAACAGCAATGCCATCCATACCGTGCCTGCCAATGAAGTAGCCCGGCGCCAGAAAAAAGCGCATCCCAACGTTGTTGGCAACAACAAGATCGCGAGGTGAGGGCTCAAAGTATTCCCCGGGGTTGCTTTGCGCAGGCGCTGCATTCTGGACTGCATTTGCACCGCGCTGCGCCCATGCGCATATTGGCATGCCAACGACTGCGAGGATGCAGCATTGTATCGCTAGCTGAGCGATTCTTGCGGCGAATGGACGATGGAGGTGGTGCATGGTTATCTTATGCTAGCGCTCTTATGAGTGCTTCGCATCTTAGATAAAAGTCTTTTCGGCTACTCGGCAGTGGACGCGTTGATGATACATGCTAGGCTCGTGAAGGATTATTCATGTGGCTCAGCGGTCGCTTAGCTTGATTGGTCGAAAATGGATGCTCGTGTTTTGCGCTGGCCTTTTCGCTTGTGTTCAAGCGTCCACCGCGCTCGATCTTGAATATTCGGGCAACACCACCGCGAATTGCGTTGCCTCGCGCGATGACGATCCCCATCCTAGCCCCTTCTACTTTACCGATCACAATGAATGTTGGGGCCAAGTCACATATGAGCTGAGTGCCTGCCAGGCCATGCTCGACAATTTGCTATCACTTCGCGAAGCCTTGCACGAAGATATTTGGGGATACTTATTCGCAGATGACTTTCGCGCAGTGGTTGGCACGCAGCCACAACCAATTGGCAATTTTACCGAGGGTTGGTTCGGGTATCGCTTCAACCGCAACACGCTGATTCTTATCGGTAACGACGACGAACACTTGGTAATGACCGTCGTGGGGCCAGCACCGCAAGCCATGTGCATGGCCCCCAAACGCGGCCTTGAGGTAATGCGAAAAATAGCAGAAGAAAAGATGCGACCCCTATGGCGACTGACTGAAAAACTACTCTCGCGTCTGGCCAACGACCTTAGGCGCAGCTGGTGCTGATCCTCTTTGGGCAATCACCATAAGCGAGCGTGACTTAGAGTAGAGAGAAGTTGAGTTGAGGTGGTCTGGGGGAGGTCAAACAGTAGCGAACGATTCGCAAAGCCGAAGGCGTAGCGCATCCGCGGCGCGTAGCGGCGCGACAACGAGCGAGCGGGTTTGATCTCCCCCGACCACCTCAACTCAACTTCTCTCCGCTTCTCTGCTCTAGGGTGATTGAAAACACAACACGCGCCCACTTATTGCGCAACTGGCACCACCACCACCGAACCCTGCCTCAACCATTCCACTCGAGTAGATAAAACTACCTTGCACGTTGCTTGCGCTCGTCGACCAATCCTGACACGTCGTGTTGGCGCTTACTCCACTCAGTGCACCACCATTCCACGTAAGATCCGACACATAGGTCTTGTTTGCCGTCAGACTAACAGGCGCATCTAAAAATCCTGAATACAATCTGGCACGCGATGCAGTGATCGGTATTCCGTCAAGACGTACCCAGATATCACCGGTCTGATTAAAACGATTGCCCGCGAGCATCGTCGTGGTTGTTAGTAATGCAATAAAGGTACCAACCAATCCGGCCGCGTTGGCATCATTCTGACAAAGTGTATCCGCGCCCGCCACGCCCGTGTTGTTGGCCCAAGGTGAAGAGACGAACGCCAAGGGTCCCGCCATCGGCGTGATGGTCAACGCCGCATTCTTGTCGATCCCCAAACAATAGATGCGCGCCGGAGCATTACACGCCACCTGCGTACTGTTGGTCCAGCGCATTACCGTTTGGGTAAGCTCACCTGCTTGTGCGACGCTTGCGCCACTCATGTTGGTCCAATCGCTGCAGTTCTTATTGACGCTAACGACGCCACTTTCGAGGGTGCCCGTGACGGCGTATTCGGCATTACTCGACGCGTATGAAACGCCAAGTTCATCAAACACGACAGGGTAAAAGAGAACATTGTTTGTCACATCAGCAATTTGATCAAACACCGGCTTGCCATCCATGCGCACCCAGCCTCGCGCACCCGCAAATCGATCTTTGGCATTTACCGTTGAGGTGGAAAGCCACGCTTTGTAGATTCCGGGTAGTTGCGCTGACTGGGCGCGCGCATTGCAAAGTGCATCGGCCGCGTCGATGCTGCCCAGTTCTCCGGCACGAATCTGTGTCGAGGTGACAAAGATCAAATTGTACGGATTACTGTTTGCCGTAGCATCGAACCCCGAATCAACCCTGCTGCTCGCGTCTGTTTTACTGGTTGGCTGATAACCAATGCGACCGCATGCGCCAAGCATCATCAGCAGTGCAAACCCAAACGTGGCGCGTGTTGACATAGAAGGTTAGGGCGTTTGTAAACAAATGAGGCGAAAATAGGGCCAATCACATTGTGTATTGCCAGCACCAAAGGTCTTATCACCAATCGCACTGCCCGTGCTGGACACACCGTGCGAAGAGGGCAACACACTTGACCAGTTCTCGCAAGTTTGGTCAGCGGCGCCCACCACGTTAGGCTTGAATGCACCATTCCAAGTGCTGCCATTAATGTAAGCACCGTTGGCTTGCACTGTAATCGGTCGTTCGAAGTTATCGGCGAACATGGCTGCTCGTGATGTGGCAATAGGCAGTCCGTCGACCATCACCCATACGTCGCCCGTCTGATTAAAGCGCGACGCCGCTGATGCGCTCGTTGTCGCGATCAGTGCCTTAAAAGTTCCTGATAACCCCGCTGACGTTGCATCGTTTTGACAGCGTGCATCAGCACCTGCAATACCACCGTTGGTTGACCAGTTCGTCGACAAAAAAGCAATGGGTCCTGACAGCTTGGTTGGCGTCAACGCAGTGGTTTTGTCTACTCCAAAACAATAGAGTTGAACCGCTTCATTGCAGCCAACCGAGCTGTTGCTTGTCCAACCATACGTTGCGAATGTAGCGTTGCCCACCAGTGCCGTCTGGTTTGATCCAATATCTGTCCAGTCGCCGCAAAACGAGTTTTGAGCGTAACGCGTTCCTTGATCGAGCGTGGCGGTGAGCGCGCGCGCAAGCACGCTGCCCGAATAAGAAAAGCCCAATTCATCGACTGAAATGGGATACCACAAAACCCCGCTCGTCAAATCGCTGACCCGATCGGCTACAGGTTTACCATCGATGCGCACCCAGCCGCGTGCATTACCCAAGCGATCCTTTGCATCCACGCTCGACGACGAGAGCCATGCTTTATACGTGCCACCCAGTTTCGCCGCTTTTGCGCGCTCATTACAGTAGCTGTCAGCGCCCTCCAGGCTTCCTAAGAGTCCTGGTTGAACTTTGCTTGAGGTAATAAAAACCAAGTTGTGGCTAAGGGGATTGCTTGCATCACTACCCGCATCATCGATCGACGCGTCGTTGCCACCGTCGGTCGGGCGCGGCGTTGTGCCAGCGTCACCACAGCCCGCTACGATCAGCACCGCCGCTATCACGCAAGGCCAAAACCGCATACCTTTATTATAAGCGATTTCTGCCGCGAAATCTATCTAAGCGTGGTGTGCTATGGTGCCTGTTTTAGGGCAATTTACGGCCATGACCAAAGACGTCACCCAACTCTCTAGCCGCATCATGAAGGCTGTTGATCGACGCCGCGCCCTTGGCCTGGCGCCAGGATCGACGCTCACCGACGCTTATCGGTTGGTGCACAAAGAAGCCGACGCGCTTGCAGGTCTCGCCGTCGACATCTACGGGTCCTTTGCGCTTGCTCAGTTTTATGAATCGTGGCCAGAGCGCAATATGCAAGAGCTTTTTGGCGTGTTACTGTCGCTTGGGAGCAAAGGTGTGTATGTGAAGCACCGCCCCAAACAAGCAAACGTGATTGTTGATGCACGTAGCAAACAGTTTAGTCCGGCTCAGCCTGTAGCAGGTGAAGCGGCACCTTTCGAGTTTGCTATCCACGAGCACGGGCTCAACTATCAAGTACGCCTTTACGACGGACTAAGCACCGGCATCTTTCTAGATCAACGCGACAATCGTCAACGTGTTCAAAACCTCAGTGCGGGTAAGCGTGTGCTGAATCTTTTTTCTTATACAGGTGCATTTTCGATCGCAGCTGGCGCGGGCGGCGCACTTGAAGTGACAAATGTCGATGCATCAAAGGCCGCGCAAGCGCTCGCTAAGGCCAACGTTAGCGCTTCGGGTGTTCCGGGCATCCATCGCTACATCACCGAAGATGCTTTTGTTTACTTGAGGCGACTAAGCAAGCGTGGACAGCGTTTCGACGTTGTAATTTTAGATCCACCCTCCTACGCGAAAACCAAAGCTTCGCGCTTCTCAAGTGCACAAGACTATGTGAAGCTATTGCGTGCGTCATTCGAAGTCGTTGCTGCAGGCGGCACTCTTTTTGCGTGCAGCAATCTATCAACACTCAGCTCAGAAACATTTGAAGACTGGGCGCGCAATGCAGTACATCACATCGCGTCCCAAACGCTGTCGATTGTGAATTGGCCACCCCCCGCGGACTTTAGTGCGCCACCGGGTACTCCCGCACACCTAAAAACGCTTCAAATTCAGTTGCGCTAGGGTACGGCAAGTTGAACTGAGCCAGGCTGAAGGCCTCCAACAGTAACGACGGATTCGCGGAGCCAAAGGTGTAGCGCTTAGTGAGCGGGTTGAGCCTTTCAGGTTGGCTCAGCTCAACTTGCCGACTACTCCCGACGTTTTGACAAAAGGGGCGTCGCGCGCGAGACTATGTCAATCCATGTCTTATCGAATAACACCTGCCTTTTGGTGTTGGTATATCACGGCCCATCTTGGCGCATGTGCCAGTGATCACCCCGTGTCGAGCTTATCCGATCACACGAGCATGATGCGCGCTTGGTCCGGTTCCGATGAGAAAAGTCTCAGTTGTCAGATTGAAACCTGGCAGGATCGTTGCAATGCATATTCGGTGTTAAAGACACCCGTCGCTCAACGAAAAGTTCATGACACACGGGGACTTTGTCCTCAGCTCTTCAAAGATTTGCAGCGCTGGCTTGCGCCTGCCTATGTGCAGTCGCTTCAAAACTTTGAGCAGTTTCCCGAAGCGCAACTTTATCTAATCCGTTTGGGTCAGGCAGGGATGAGAGCCAAAGCGCCTAACGCCGTATGGCTCGTTTTGCGACATACCGCGGGTGATCTTGACCTTGAAAATTACTTTTATCGCGCCGTCGACATTGCGACGCTCAATGGTGAACTCAATCGTATCAACGCCATGCCGAGTGCAATCAACAAGGGCACCTTGGTGTTAAAGACAAAAGCCTTCTTGCCACTTAACGAACATTTTGAAGTCGTCGACTCGCCGCTTCGGATCTTTTCAATCGAAGATCAGCTTACGATCGACTTTTCGGCTCAAACCATCACTTTGCAAACGCAACTTAAGTCTGCTTCACACTTTGACGATAGTGTCGATTGTCCTGAGCAGGTGACAAGCGACATGATGGGCACATATCATAGCCAGTCGTTCTATAAAGGTGTTCTCAAACAAATCGAAATGGCCTACGACAAAAGCTGCCGTCCACCTTACCCCTACCTCAACTAGCCTCAACAGGACTAGCTGCTCGCCGATGTATAACGTGCAATCGAACGCAGCCAAATCATCCGGGCGATCAACGAAAATACCAAACAAAACACCAGCGAAAAACACAGCTGCCCCACCGTCAACGATCCAAGCAGCGCACGAGCAGGGTAAGTGGTGACCAGCGCAAGCGGTAGCACAAAGGTAAATATCCAACGCACCACACCGCGAAACACATCAATCGGCCATCGCGCAGCATCCACAATTGATGTGATCAAGAAACTCAGGTTATCAACACGCACTACGTAAAATGCCAAACTCACAATCAAAATCCACAACGAATAATAAAGCGCCATCGCCGCAGCCCACAAGACCAGCGCTTCCGCAATATCTAACGCGCTCGGTACGCGCTTGAGCATTATCAGCGCTACGATAAATATCGTCACACCCATCAACACATTAAGCACACGCCAAAGCACAAAACGCGAGGTGGATACCAAAAATTGCGCATCAGCGGGCTTGAGCAACACAAAATCAAGTGTGCCTTTGCGAATATGATCTACCACAGTGATCAAACTTGGGTTGATTGCACCTTCGAGCACGCCTTCAAGCACCATGAACCAGCCAAACACGATCAATGCCTCGGGGTAGCTCCACCCTGCAATCTCACTGCGTGTTTGAAATACAATCCACAAAGGCACGACGGCCGTTGCGCTCCAAAACGCCGACACCAATGACTCAAGCAAAAAGTCTGCACGGTACTGCATGGCTAGTAACGCCGATGCTTTCAGCTGAATGGAAAACAATTTGAGATATCGTCGCATTCAACCCCCGTACGCTGCGTAGCGCCTAAGGCCATAACGCCAGCATGCTACCGCCAAAACAAACAATGCGGCGACATAAGCCCATTGTTGCGTAAGCATCACCATCGCATCGTGATGACCATAGCGGCCCGTCATCAACTCAACGGGTAAACCGAGCTGAAAGCGAAAGGGTAGCACATTGGTAAAATGCCTGAGCCATTCCGGAAACAACTCAACGGGCACAAGGTAACCGCTCAAGACGAAATAAAGTGCAAGCCAAAGATCCATCACTTTTAGGCTGCTTTCCATATAAAGACTCAGTGAACCGATCGCGACATTGCTCAAAAAAGTAATCAACCACGCACCCACAAGCGATACAAGCCACAATGCCCACACGAGCGGGTCTCCACTGAGCGACTCCGATTTTGCAGCCATCAACATCAACACCGCAAAGGGCACCGTGGCGATGCAGCGAAAAGCAAGCGCCGCGATATTCTGCGTGGCAAACCACCAAAGCACGCTCACCGGTCGCAACAACGCCGAGCTAAGGGTGCCCTGGCGCACCGCGAAGTTCAGCTCCCAGCATACCCAAGACGAGGCGAGTTGACGCACAATGGTGGTGGCTAAGAAGTAAACAATAAACTCGTTCGGGCCAAAACGACCCACCGCACCACTCAGTGCCACCGTATGCCAAAGCGCCATCATGATAAAAGGCATCGTGATCGAGAGCGTCCAAATCAACAGCTCAGCGCGATACGCGATGGCTTCGCTAAACGCTACACGTAGCAAAGTAGGCGTCATCACCAATACGCGTTTCATCGCCGCGATGCGCGTCATGCATGACCTGCATGCGAAAAAAAAGTGCTCATAATTTCTTCAAGCGGCGGGTCTTCAATGGTGAGATCTTGCACAGACAATGCGCTCAGCGCTCGGGTCACGCAGGCCGCGATTTGGTTTTGGGTCACGCTCAGCGTCAGGGTGTTGTCTTCTTGTGCGACCACAGTCCCGAGCAACTCGGGCAGAGGCGTTGGCATCGACGTCAGGCGCAACACAACACGTTTTTCAGGCCGTAAGCGTGTCGTCAGCGCATCAAGACCGCCATCATAAGCAAGCTTACCTTGATCGATTACGATCACGCGCTCGCAAAGCGCTTCGACATCTTGCATGTAATGGCTGGTTAAAATAACCGTGGCCTTGGTGCGTTCATTATACGTTTGAATGAACTTGCGCACTGCACCTTGCATGGTGACGTCGAGGCCAATGGTGGGCTCATCAAGAAACAGAACACTTGGTTTATGAATCAACGCAGCCGCCAGTTCACACTTCATGCGCTCGCCAAGTGAAAGTTGACGCGTTGGCCGGGTGATCACATCTGCGATCGCGAGCAACTCGATCAGCTCATCGAGATGTGTTTTGAACGCCGCGCGGTCGATATCATAAATAGCGCGATTGAGCTCGAAGGTGTCGGCTGGGGGCAGATCCCACAAAAGCTGCTGCTTCTGTCCCATCACCAACATAACCTTTTTCAAAAAAGGCACCTCGCGTTTAGAAGGCACAAAACCCGCAACTTCAATTTGTCCTTCGCTCGGATGCAAAAGCCCAGCAAGCATCTTGAGCGTGGTGGTTTTCCCTGCACCGTTGGGGCCCAAAAAGCCAACAATCTCGCCCGGTTCGATCGCGAACGAAATGCCATTCACTGCCGCGACATCGTTATATTCACGCTTAACAAGTGAGCGCAGCGCAGCACCCAGACCCGATGCGCGCGAATGAACCTTGAAAACTTTACGCAGGTTTTCAACCTTGATCGCTGCCATATGCAGCGCAAAGTTACCTGAGAAAAGTTTCTAGGTCGAATCCTTTGTCGCTTCCCTTCGCACATCATGATAAAATCCGTCATATGGCGCATCCCTGGCACGACATCGAAGTCTTAGAACCGATTGACGAATGCCTTCCGGCCCTGATCGAGATCCCAAAGGGCTCAAAAATCAAGTACGAGCTCGACAAAAAAACAGGCGTGCTAATGGTCGATCGAGTGCTTTTTAGTGCCGTGCATTATCCCGCCAACTACGGATTCATTCCGCGGACTTTTTGTGGTGATGGCGATCCACTTGATATTTTAGTGCTATGCCAAGAAACAGTTACACCGATGTGTTTGATGCGCGCCCGAGCCATCGGCATGATGCGTATGCAAGACGACAAGGGCCTTGATGACAAAATCATCGCGGTACACGTCGATGATCCCGCCTTTCGTCATTACAGACACATCAATGAACTACCGCCGCATACGCTGCTTGAACTACGGCGCTTTTTCGAAGATTACAAAGTGCTCGAAAACAAATGGGTATCGGTGCAAGAATTCGAAGGCCCCGATGTGGCGCTCAAGACGATACGCGAGGGGTTGGAAGGTTACAAGAAACTCAAGCTTTGAGTTTGTCGGTAAAAAGTTTTCGCAACTTCGCCACTTTCGGTTGCGCCGTGCAAACAATATAAGGCTGCTCGGGGTGCAACCTTGCATAGTCGTGGTGATAGTCTTCCGCTTCAAAAAATGCTGTCAACGGCTCAACCGTGGTGACAACGGGTGATGCGAACGCTTTTTCGTTGTTAAGTTGATTAATATAGGCCTCAGCTATTCGCTTTTGCCCGTCGTTCGCATAAAAAATCGCCGATCGATATTGGCGGCCTACGTCTTCACCCTGGCGGTTGAGTTGAGTTGGATCGTGAGCCACAAAAAAGAAGACCTTCAGGATATCCGCCAGCGCGATTTGCTGAGGATCATAAACGACGCGCACAACCTCGGCATGGTTGGTCGTCTTAGAGCAAACCGCTTCGTAATTCGCAGTTTCCGCGCTATCGCCGGCGTAGCCGGGCGTCACGGCGAGCACCCCACCAAGCTCTTTAAACACTGCTTCAACGCACCAAAAACAGCCCGCTGCGAGCACGATGTTTTGCTCATTCGCCTTAGATGTTTCGCCCATACGCCTCCTTATGACTTCAGCGCCGTCAACCCGTGACATGGTCCTATCATGGGATCTTTGGCTTTTCCAGCAAAACGACTACGCTTAGGACTGTGATACGAACCTCAAAAGCAAGTTGGCTGATAGTCATCGGATTGGGTCTTTTTGCATCAGAAGTCGCGGCTGAAAGCAAGGCACCGATCTACATTTACCAGAAACGCGGTAAAGACATTTTTGTCGACTCGATTGATAAAGTTCCACCTGAATACCGCAGCGCGATGCGGGTGCTCAATGCACCCGGTGCCCCGGATGCAACCCCGCCAGCGCCCGAAGTCAACACAAGCGAAGCTACGCTCAAAGCACAAGAAGCTGAGCTACTTCAGCATCCGGCATGTCGCGATTCGCTGGGAAAAGCAAAAAAAGAAACTTGGCAACTTATTTGGGATGAACACGGCCACTTGATCGTTGTCGGCCTGACGATCTTACTCTTATTGCTCAGTGCGCCCTCGATGCTGGCGATGATGCCCGCTGGGCAGTGGATTCGGTTTTTAGTGATTGCCCTCCCTGGTCTTGTGATGCTTGGGATTTTTACGCACATCGTGCGCGAGTCGCAGACAATGCTTGCTGATTTGAAGCACGGTTCTAGCGTTTGCTCTCTGCCACCATGGCAGGGCGGTTCAAAAGAAGAACTTGGCGCACGCAGCAAGTTGGTAAAGAATTTGCGCGCATATATCGAGAACGTCGAAAAGCGTCGCCAAGCACATATTGAGCGCGCGCTTGGCACACACGACAAACAACCCGAATGAGAACCCATTTGTAAAGAAAACATATGCTTGAATCTGTAAAACGACTGATTGAAACCATCGACCAAAAACGCACCCTGGGTGTCGCCGCGGAAATGGCATTCTGGATGTTTTCGTCGATCTTGCCAATCTTGGTACTGGTTGGTTTGGCAACGTCTTATATTGCGACGACTCACTCCGAATTATTAACCAGTCTGTTTGCTGAAGTACCTAAACATATTCAAACACTAATTCTCGACGAGCTAAAACACATCGACATGTGGAACGGCGGTGTGATTGCGCCCACAGCGACCGTGATCTTCCTCTGGCTTGCATCAAGCGGTATTCACTCTGTGTTTAATGGATTTGAGACGCAACTGCATTTTGAACGCAGTTGGTGGATCAAGCGCTGCAAGGCGCTGGCCACATGTTTGGTGCTCAGTGTGTACGCTGTGCTGCTTGTAATCTTGTCATCGGCATTTCAAAACATACTTGCGCGTGTGTTTGGCAATGACAGCATTACCCAATTGTGGCTGAGCGGTTGGATGTTGCCAGTACGCGTCGGACTGTCGTGTTTGATTGTTTTCATTCTTACCGCATCACTTTATATTGTAGGCATTCCACGATCTGTGCGAAAGACAATGCCACTTCTACCAGGCTGCGCGGTGGTGGTCGTGCTGTTTGTGCTCTTGAGCAAACTTTACACGGTGTACCTAGACAATGTGGGTGACGGAAGCGTCTATCAAGCGGGTCTTGCGGCCATCGCCATTACCATGTTTACACTTTACTTATTTTGTGTGTCGCTTCTGATTGGCATCGTGGTCAATCAACACCTCGCGCACCATGTTCATTCCCGCACCATGATATAACCCATCGCCGGCAGATCCAGTTGCAGCGTGCCACCGTTGTTGTTGTCACCGCCCCAGCCATTACCCGTGCCGGCAAGAAAGGTGGTGTTTGATTGGTTGTTGTCGCTACGCGGGTTGCCGGTGCCAAACCCTACGAACGAATCACATGACGCACAATCGTTGACGCCATTCTCGTTAGACAAAATGCCAAGGCGCACTTTGGTGCTCGCAAGCACACTTGAGCGCACGTTAAACCCTTCCTTATTGCAAAACGCTTGTAGACCTGAGCCACTAACTAATCCAAGCCAAGCGGGTTTGCCGACAGACGTGGCCACGTAACTTTCCCCCCCAAACAGCGCCTGAAGCGTTTTGGCTGGGCTGACATTGACGGGAATCACCAACCATTGAGTCACACCATTTCGTTTCATGCCAACACGTAGCGTTAAGGCAGCAAGCGTCGAAAAACTTGCAAGTTTAGCCTCGGTATCGTCAAGCGCGGTTGCACTTTCGTTGTATGTATCCTCACTTACCCAAATTAAGTTTTCATAGTCAAACGTCGTTTTTGTGCCATCGATTTTCATCGCGAGGGTCCACCCGCCACCATCGGCGCCCATTTCGCAATACGTTTTAAAACCCGGCTGAGGCCCGACGTCATCGACATCGATCGTGTAAACATCGCTCGTTAGTGTTGGCTGAGCTGCATGCAGCGCCTTGCACGATGTCGCCACACCCACCAAACAAGCCTTGCAGTTCGGTCCGCCACAATCGATTTGTGGTTCACCGTTGTTAAGCTTGTGATCGTCGCACTGCCCCCCGCCGATGCTGCCACCATCCCTGCTTGAAATAAAAAACGCCTCGTCGAAACCCACACGTCCGCACGCCATCAGGCAAAACACAACGGCGCTGACCCCCACGCGTATGATGAACATTATTCTCTCACCATGACATAGCCCATGGCTTTCAAATCAACCACAGGCACAAAACATGCAAGGCCAACCCCAGTGGTTCCCAGATACGCATCATTGGGGCAAACTTGCGGGAAGGGCCCTGCGCCGAATCCGATATACGCATCAGGTGTCAAACAGTCGTTCTGATCGTTTGTGACGATACCAACGCGAACACTTGAGCGTCCCGAAACGGGCGCCTTCACGTTGAGGCCCTCGTTATTGCAGTTGTCGAGTGCGTCCGCGCCCGCGATCAAGCCAACCCACGCGCTTCGACCCAAACTGGTTGGCACGTGATAGTCGTTTGCGAAGATATCAAACATCGTCTTCGTCGATAGTTTTCCAACGGGCACGACGATCCAACGCAGGTCGTTGTTGTAACGCATGCCTACACGCAAGGCCCGGGCGGGAATCACATTATACGCATTAAGTTTTGCCTCCGTGTTGTCTAAATCAACCGAGGCTGCGTTAAGCAGGTTTTTGTTCGACCACAGCGGTGCGTCATAGGCAAACGTTGTCTTGCTACCATCGAGTTTCATCGCCAAGGTCCAACCCCCCTCGTCGGCACTCATTTCGCAGAACGTGGTGTAGGCAGGTTCTGGGCCATTCCCATCCGGGTCGAGCATCTGTACGCCGCTTGCAATACCGGGGTTCATTTGCAGCAGTGCCTTGCAGCTTTTTGCAAGCGCACCGCAAGACATGCAATTGGGTCCGCCACAATCGACATGTTCTTCTTCGTTATTGAGCTCGTAGTCGCTACACGTCCCCGAGGCGCTCGATGTCGAGGCGTCGCTTGCCAGTGGCATCTTTACGCTTTTGTCACACCCATCAACTGGACACAACAAGATGCAACATGCGATAAGCGATCGCACACCAAACCGCGATTGAATTCCGCTGCGTGTTGCCATATCCTCTAATCAAGCAAGTATACCCTTTTAGGAGCAAAAGATGCAGTTTATCGTGATCGCAAAAGATGCCACCGATGATCAAGCACTCGCGCGTAGGATGGCTGCGCGCGAAGCGCATTTGGCTTTAGGTAACAAGATGAAAGAAGCTGGCACGCTGCTCTATGCGGCCGCTGCTCTTAACGATCAACAGCAGATGTGCGGATCATTCTTGGTGTGTCAATTTGAATCACGCGCTGAGCTTGATAAGTGGCTTAACGTCGAACCTTATGTCTTAGAAAAAGTCTGGCGCGACATCGACGTGGTGCCCTGTCGGGTGGGCCCAGCATTTGCTAAAGGGCTATAATACAAAACCATGCGCGCCGCTCAAAAGATAGAAGCTTTCTGTTCAGCCGAGAGCACGGTTCGGCGTGCCGATGCGCTCAGTGAACTTATTGAATGGGCGTTTATTAACGGCAACGGCTACGTCAACGTGACGCAGCTTGTAGGTTTGCTTGAGAGCGACGCTGTCATGACGCAACGCTTTCAGCATGCGTTATCCGAATTTTTAAATGCGTTCGAAGTGGTTGATTTGGTGTGCGGTGTGGGTGTGCCCAGTGGTCGCGGTCTGGTATCTGAACTCTCTCAGCGTGCCATTCGCCGTCTTTTGCCCACCAACCACAACGAGAGTGATCTAATCGCTGTCCTGCGTTCATGTGTGCGCAGCAAGAAAGATGTGGCGAAAATCAGGGCCATGTCCACCGAACTGTTTGAGCGTGTGTTAAGCGCCTGTCTTCCTTCCGAGCCAACAAAACTTTTCAAGGGGCTACGCGTGGGCCTTGGTGATAGTATTCGTTTACTTTCAACACGTGTCAGCAATGAAAGTTTTGCGCCCGCATTCAGACGCCGCATTAGCGAATCGGTCATTTCAGAATCACCCTTCTACGTACAACTGATGCAGGCGGAACACTTTGTGTCGACGCTCAGCGTAAGGCATCCCACCGAAGACGTCGCTGCAGCATGGTTACATAGCGCCACAGAATGCCGGCATATTGCGCGTAGTGTTGTCATCGACATGCAAACCGAAGGGGTGGGCGTAGATCTTGTATTTTCCGTCGAAACCATCGAGCGCTGCCTCCAGCGCCTCGAACACATCGTTGCGGTGCTTTCAAGCAGTGAGTCCAAGCCTAGCGCTGCAAGCATTCACACGTTGATCAACGATTTGGTGGTTTCCGTGTACGACGAACTCAGCCTAGCAAAGCCGCTGCGTGAAAACCTCAACTTGCTCCATCAGAAGATCATCGGTCGTTCAAGCCATCTTGGTGAACACTACATTGCTGAAAGTAAACACGAGTACAAGAAACTCTGGCTTGCAGCCGCAGGGGGAGGGTTCCTAACGACCTTCACCGCTATCGCTAAAGCTTTGATCACGACCGCGCATTATCCGCTTTTTGTAGAAGGTCTTCTCGCAAGCCTCAACTACGCGGTAAGTTTTCTTTTACTTGGAGCATTCGGTTTTGTGCTTGCCACCAAACAGCCCGCAATGACGGCGGCCACGCTGGCCACAATGCTGCGCGATCGATCACAAAAGTCGATCGATCACATCGTCGAAACGATTGTACGGATCGTGCGCTCGCAACTTGCCGCCGCGCTTGGAAACATGACCGTGGTCGCCATTTGCGTCACGCTGGTGGTGTTTAGTTGGCGTGCGTTTTCTTTACCTTCGTTTATCGATGCGTCAAAAGCCGCAACGACCATGGAAGGTTTGAGCCCGCTGCATAGTGCAACTGTGTTTTACGCAGCCGTGACGGGTTGGGTACTTTTTCTTGCGAGCCTAGCGGGAGGATGGATAGACAATTGGCTACGCTACTACCGCATCCCTCAAGGTCTTCGCTTGCGTTTTGAGCGCGGCTCGTGGCTTGGTTCGCTGGTAACGCGTTTTGCCGACAAGCTCGACATTCATGCAGCCAGTTGGGCAACAAGTGTGTCGCTCGGGTTTTTGCTCGGCTTCACACCCATCTTTGGTAAATTCTTGGGCGTGCCTTTGGATGTCAGGCACGTCACGCTTAACACCGGTCTGCTTGTGCTTGCAGCCAACTACGCCGACCCTTCAGTGCTTGCGCACTGGGTTGGTGTCGCAGCTGCGGGCATTGGTGTTATGTTTGTACTCAATCTTGGTGTTAGTTTTTCGCTTTCGCTTGGCACGGCGCTGCGCGCGTTTGATATCCCATGGTCGGCCATCTCAGACATTGTTTTTCGGCTGCTTAAGCGCGCGTTACGCAGGCCCTGGGAGTTTGTCCTTCCCACTTTTCGATCTGAAGACGACACCAAACCGAGTGATCCATGAGCGCAATATCGCCACCTCATCCAGTGCGTTGGGCGTTTCCGATGATAATCTTATGCCTGGGTGCCTGCGGTACACGTCTGCCGTGTCACGAAGACGCAATGCTTGCGTCAACGGCGGACGATTATGCCATCGAGCGGCGTGTCGTGGGTGAAGATGTCAGAAAACACGTACAGCGTTTAGGTTCAGACTTAGACGAGGTATACATTGTACGCGCCCGCAAAAACGATCTTGCAGGTTTGCGCAAGCAAGTACGTCAATACGCAAAAGAGACCAATGCGCGTATAGAGTGTGGAGTAGCGCTCAGTAAAGGCTATTACACCGTGGTCATGTCGCCCCGCCGTGCAACCCTTGATGTGCGTGAGCAACGCACTGGCTATCGTGTCACGACTACATGGCAAAGCGCATGGCCAAGCCTCAGTTTATTCGCTCAAACGGTTGACGGCCATGTGGTCGAGCAAAAACTCGCAGCCACGAAATATCGGCGCGCGTCACTTATGGTGCCCAAAAAACGAAGTTTAGGTCGCTTACAGTTGATCGCACGCACCGACGAGGGTCCACGGGTGCTTGCGAGTCGCACGTTGGCGGATGTACGTCTTGATCTCGAATATAAAGGTAATCCGAGCTTCTGGCTTGATGATCTGCGCAACGACGCGGGGGCACCCGAACTGAGTGCTCGTCACGCCAAACTCGACGAGATCGCAAAAAATCACGCATCGCGCATCTGCACTGCAGGCGCTCAACTTGCTAATAATCCTCTCGCTGACTTGCGGGCACAGGGAGTTCGTGCTGGTGTCGTTGGACAACTCGCCGTGCGTGCGTCCACACTTGACGATGCACTCGTGGCCATGGCCGGTAATCCCATCGATCATCAGACATTGGTTGACAAACGTTTCGTCGAGTGGGGTCTGGCAGCGAGTCCTTCGACTGAAGGTTACCTTTGCGTGGCCGTGTTACTTTCCGACAAGTTAAATGACCTGAAAGGCGCGAAAAACTAGCTCGGCACACCTTGCATTGTTGTGAACCTTGCCTTAATATCACGCATGATGATGCGACCGGCGAGCCTGCAAAAACAACCGATCTCGGTCGCGCCGCGCTACCGTGTCCACGAAGGATTACACATCATCGACTTACAAGCGACGAGCGAAGCGGATTTGTTTGAGGCGTGGGATCCCTCGCCCGTTGAGCAGCGCCGCTTGCACAGTGATCTGGTTCGTTATCTCACTGAAGCCGTCGAGGAAGTGGGCCTCGACAAATCCGTGCAGTTTAATCTTTATCTACATGACGTATCCGATGTACGTCCCGCTCAGCTGATCCACGCCATGCAGCACCATTTTGCGCAACTTGCCAAGCATGCACGTGCACAACTGCGACGCGCCATCAAACAGGGCCACGTTGTTTTGGCGCTGGGTGTTTTTACGGGGCTCTTGCTGCTTCGCGTACTGACCAAGGTGCAAGACGAACCAAGTTCAAGTTGGCACGCGATGCTGCAAGAGGGCCTCACCGTGTTGGTATGGGTCGCGCTGTGGCGCCCTATCGAAATCGCTCTTTTTGAATGGTGGCCATTACTACAACGCACGCGCCTTTACCGTAAACTCGCCTCAAGCCAAATCACCATCCATCATAAATAGCGTCTACACATAAATGGATTGAGCGTGAGTCAGACGTTTATGCATAGAATGGGGTGACGTTGACTTTCGTAGCCAAAATGCCATCTACTCTAGATGACCGCTCCTTCCAAACCCAATTCCATCATTTGGGGTTTACGTATCAGCGCTATTCTATTTTGCGTGGCAACGCTCGCCGTATTGCTCCCATTTGTTCCTTGGTTAATTTTGGCGGCATGGACCGCGGGGCTCACGCAACCCATGTTTGCACGACTCGCGCGTGCGACCCGGCATCCAAATATCGCCGGCGCGTTGGTCATCTTTGGCTTGTTTCTTGTCGTGGTTGGTCCGATCGTCGCGTCTCTTATTCCACTGACGGTTGACGCACTCAACCTTGCTGAAGGGGTGATGCACTCCGGTTCGGGCCTTCGCGCATTGCAAACCATCGTCACGCAGTCGCAAGACACCGCTACGCCCACACCTTCCGGTTTCTTAAACTTTGAACAGGTCATTGGCTTCACCAAACAATACGGTTCACGTGCCTGGGATATCTTTGCAGTGCTCAGTGGCGCCACGGTCGACGCACTGTTGGGACTTTTCATTTTTTTTGCCGCAACTTTTTCAATCTTGCTTGAAGGGCACCACTTTAGCGCCTGGGTTGAACGACATATGCCGGTTCAGTGGATTCAAAAACACTTTCGGCGCCTTTCGAACACATTCTTTGAGACCGGTCGTGGTTTGGTCATCAGCGTCGCATTAACAGGCTTGGTGCAAGCGCTCGTGGCGACACTGGCTTATCTGGTGCTCGGTGTGCCTCGCGCATTTGTACTGGGCACGTTAACCTTTTTCGCCTCGTTCATCCCTACGGTCGGTGCAACACTGGTTTGGTTTCCAGTTGCCGCTGGCCTCGCCCTTACCGGGCGCCGCGTCGAGGCGGTGGTGCTTGTTGTGGTCGGCTTAGTGGTGGTGTCGAGTATCGACAACCTGCTTAAACCAATCTTTAGCCGCTGGGGACATCTCGACATGCACTGGTTTGTTTTCTTAATTGCTATTTTCGGTGGTCTCGCCATGGTCGGCGCGTGGGGCATCTTGGTGGGCCCATTGGTCGTGCGTATGACCGTCGAGGTGCTGCGCATCTTACACGAGGACGCCGCCCACGACCTCCCAACAAACCCTCTTTAGCGGGTGTTCACCGATGCAAGCTTAAACTCGAGCGGTCCCGCGTTTTCGTTAGGCGCTGGCACCTTGAACGACTGCTTGAATGGTTTGCAGTAAGCGTGATCTTTAGCGTCACAGACCACCGCATCAAGCACCAACACGCCTGCGCCCAAAGGAGCCAATTTCTTCGGTATGCTGAGCGTGATCACCAATCGTAGACCCGCGTTGGCTTCTCCCGAGCTGGATGCAAGTACGCGCTTGGTTCCATCGGACAGCGTCAGTTCGTAAGGGCTGCCTTCGCTGAACTCATGCCCCGCCGGCGCAACAAACGCATACGTGATCGGTCGCGTGGGCGCCATGGCTCCTTGGTTGACCTGTGCACTTTGATCAAGCCGATCGATCAAAACGCCCGCTTTGGTCATGTCATGTGGATCCACGCGAACCACGCTGCCAAGTCCGGTATTGGCAATCAGCAAGGCACCATCCGCGGCAAACGCCATGCCACCCGGTTCGCGCAGCCTCAGTCCTTGGCCGGTGGTGTGGCTCGTACCTGCAAACACCGTTCGAATGCTGTCTTCGTTAAGCCGCTTAATCTTGCTATTGTACGTGTCCGCAACGAGCACGCTCGGATAGCAGCTACGCTTGGTTGAAGCCTGGCCGTTGCTGCCGCAAAGTGGTTTTTGGCGAGCGTCCGCAAGAACGTGTAGTGGATGCTGTAAACGAGCCGCGCCGAGCGCACCATCCTGATCACCAAAATCAAAAAGCCCACTGCCCACCAGCGTTTGCACCTGGTGCGATTGAAGATCTAACCGACGCACCGACGAGGTTTCACTGTCGGCCACATAAAGCATTCGTTGGTTCAGCGACAACCCCGAAGGTTGTGCAAACGCAGCTTCGTCAAAAGCGCCGTCACGAATATTCTCTTCGCCGGTTCCCGCCAACGCCTTAATCTTAAGCGTGCTCAAATCAAGCTCGGCGATTTGATGGCTACCCGCCATCGCCACATAAAGCGTGTTGGCGTCTGCCGCAAGGGTGAGATCCCACGGTGAGCGCAAGATCGTCGCGCGTGCTTCGCGCCACTCGAAACGCAAGGGGCTGTGGCCCAAATCGCCTGTGCCTGCGATCGTGCTGACTTCTTTCTTGTTTAGGTCAACCTTGCGAATCGCATGATTCTTGGTATCGGCAACGTATAGCGTTTTTTGCGTTGGGTCGATCGCAATGCCCTGCGGATCATTAAACGACGCTTTATCAAACGACCCGTCTTTTAGCATGGGGTAGGTTGAGCCAATGCGCTCCAACACTTGACCTTTGCTATCAACAATCAGCAAGCGGTGATTGCCCGAATCGGCAATCACAACACGACCGTCCGCAAAGGTGGCAAGTTTACCGGGAAAACTAAGCCTATTGAGATCCCGCTCTGGTGCTTGCAACACAATCTTCGCTTTGTTTGCTAGCGTATTGTCCTTGCGCGCCTCACTCATCACTTGTTCAATGGCACGTTTGAGGGTGCTTGCATTGTTTTCGCCTGGCCATACCGCGGCGATGCGGCCATTGGGTCGCACCAGCACCAGCGTCGGCCATGAGTTCACCGCATACGCTTCCCAGATTTTCATCTCGCTATCGACCGCAACCGGGTGACGGATATGATAACGCGCCATCGCCTCTTGAATGCGCGCAGGATCGCGCTCGGCTTTGAACTTCGCCGAGTGCACGCCAAGCACCACCAGCGGTTGACCTTTAAAAGCCTCTTCTACTTTCGCAAGCTCCGGCAGCACATGCATGCAGTTGATGCAGCAATAAGTCCAAAAATCGATCAGCACCACTTGCCCACGTAAATCGTTAATGCTCAGTGGTTTGGTGTTAAGCCAAGCTGTCGCGCCTTTAAAATCTGGCGCGCGCACCCCTTGTTCATCAAGTTTGGTGTCCATGGTTAGATCAGATTGCCTATCTACTTCAATGCCTTCCGTATGAGGTGTTCGGCTGCCACACCCGCACGCACTCATCACAAGCACACTCAGGCCAAGTGTTGTTAGCGTCACATAATACTTGAAAGCCTTTGTCATCCTCATGTCTTACCATACTAGACAGGCGTAACAAAGACGTGTCCAAAATAACCCGCTTAGCCGGTGCTAAGGCGCGAGCGTTTCTTAAGCGTCCACCGCGCCCCGCGTCCATGACCGGTTAGCTTAAGAAAGTCAGTGCGCTTAAGATCAGCAAGTGCCTGCTGCCTTGAGATCGTGCCATCGAGTGCTTCTAGGTAATCGTTGAGCGCAAAAGATCTGCGTTCCTTGGCGAGTGCAAGCAAGATCCGGGTACGTGAGAAACTATCGTATCGACCTACTTGCGCTTTATTGATGGGGTTGGCAACGGGGCGCTCGGTGCCAATAAAACCCCAATGCGCATAAGCACTAAGGTTGCGATTGGTCTCGCGTTTTGCCATGTGACTTGCCGGTCTCGCTCCGCTAATAAAATAGCGCTCAGCGGGATCGACCCGCGTCCATGACGCACAAACGTAGTCAATCAACAACTCAAACTCGCGATCTTCAGTCACCATTTTTAGAAAAGTGAATACGACGCATACGGTTTGCGGATAGCGCAGTGTTTTCATACTATGGCGCAGTTTAAGTGGGTTCAATGTGTGCCATTCTTTTTGCAACCACTGCACAAGAATCGTCATTAGGCGCGCGTCATATCGGCTAAGCTCACTCGCCAGTGCGATCAAGTCTTCTTTATTTTGCGCACAGTAGGTCCACGCTCTTTTGTCGCCAAGCGCAGGAGCACCCAGCTGGGCGAGCTCATAGTACAAGCGTGCAAGGTCGTCCTCGGTGGGTATGTGCAGGCTCTCGGTCGGTGTCATAAGCCAGCCTCGTCCCGTAGGTCGTCGAAAAAGTCTGCAGCTTTTCGGGCATCCTTAATACGTCGCTCAATCAAGTCTTGTAATACCTTGTCGACCAGCGTGAGGTCAGCCATGGGCATAAGTTTAAGTACGTGAGGCCTGTCTTTCTCACGACCTGCAAAACATTTCATGATTAATAAGTCTTCTGGACCCAACGCGTCGACCTTGAGCAACTTGCCACAATAAACCTCACGCAGGCGCTGTGCATAGCCGCCTGGAAGGACATGTGTGAAGGTAACAAAATGAGAGTTGAGCCAGTCAGAAGCAATGTTAAGCTCTTTAGCAACGGCTTTAGACGCATGATCCAATTCAAGTAACGTCAATCCACCCTTCGCGGTGAAGGCGTCGATATCGCTTGTGGTGAGAGGTAGTTGATATGCAAGTGCAAGCGCACCACCCCCTCCGATAACGAGATGAGCTGGCGCACTCATTTTCGCATCAAGGCTTTCAAGTGCTTTTCGCATGAGTGCAACATTGAGGGGATTTTTCGCCATATGTTTCACTATGACAAGTAAATGACTAATAGTCAATAGATTGTCAATAGTAAAATAATGACAATATTATCCACGTATTACCGCGCACTCACTTCATTTTTTTAGACGACGCATGCGTTCTAAACTAACAGTCCCACGCGCCCAGATCGGCTTGCCCAACCACCTTTGCATGGTGCATGGTTAGCGTGTGAGGTCAATATGACGGCAAAAAGCGAGCGAGTACTGGTCATTGGCGACAAGAACCTTTCATCGTGGAGCATGCGTGCCTGGCTTGCTGCCAAGGCTTGCAACAAACCCTTTCATGAAATTCTTGTGCGACTCGATCGCCCAGACACCCAAGTGCATATTCGAGAATGGTCCCCAAGCAGCAAAGTGCCGGTGCTTCGCGAAGGTGACGTTATCGTGTGGGAGTCGCTAGCAATTTGCGAATACCTGGCAGAGCGCCATCCCGAATGTCATCTATGGCCGCAAGAATGCACGAGTCGTGCACTTGCACGGTCCGTAAGCCACGAAATGCATGCGGGCTTTGCAGCGCTACGCAACGAGCATCCGATGAATATCCGCGCGCGAGTAAGCAAGGCACCCAGTGACTCGGTGCGCAAAGACCTTGCACGCATCGAACAAATCATCATCACCTGTCGCGAACGTTCACATCGCGTGGGTGCATTTTTATTTGGCGAGTGGTCCTTGGCCGATTGCATGTATGCACCGGTGATGACGCGCTTTCGTACTTATGACATGCAACTTGGCACTGAAGTTGAACGCTATATGACCAGCGTGCTTGCACATCCCATGGTGCGCGAATGGTGCGACGCTGCCGAGCGCGAATAAAAAACTAGCGCACCCAGCATATCTGGTTCAAGTTGATTCAAATGTCAGAGCCGCAAAAGGGCGAGCATCCCTACGCCTTCCGGCTTGCGATCGTTTTTTTGCTTGCGATGATCGAAGTCATGCCGGTGTATCTGCTCTCGCAGGCCGTGCCGGTCATGATGCGTCAGCGTGGTGCATCGGTCACCAAAATCAGTTTTGTGTATTTTTCGCTGATCCCTTGGGCGCTTGAGTTCATGTGGGCACCCATCGTTGATCGTTTCGGAGTGGTGCGTCTGGGTCGTTACCGTTCATGGCTTTTGATCATGCATCCTGTGGTGATGGTCTACTTGGTATTGCTTGCCAACCTTGACTTCGCTGGCCTGCTCACCGACCACGCAGGTCTCGCGTACGCGTTGATCTTTGGTCTTACCACCCTTTGCGCCATTACCGACATTGCCTCCAATGCGCTTTCAACATTGCTTTTATCACCGGCCGAACGTGGCGTGGGCAATGGCGTACAAACAGCGGGCATCATGACGGGTCACGTGGTGGGCGGCGGCGGCATGCTCTTGTTGATGGAGCAATTGGGTTGGCATGATGCGATGCTCATTGTGGCCGCCACGTTTGTGTTGCCCTTCGCATCAGTCGTCTTTTGCCGCGAGACGAGCATGGCGCGCACGAAAGTTTCCATGCGCGCGTTGGCAGACATCTTTTACAGGCCACGGATCGCGCGTTGGTTGCTCGCACTTTCGCTGATCGTGCTCGCATCGTCGTTGATGTATACGCCGCTGCAAGTGTTGCTCGTCGACCGCGGGCTTAGCATTGGTGAAGTTGGCATTGCGATGGGGCTTTTTGGCAGCGCAGCAGGGGCACTGGGTGGTCTTATCGGTGGCAAACTGACCGAACGATTCGGCCGCGGCCCCGCGCTCTATACCACCGGCATGGTGGGCGCCTTGTTGATGACACCATTGATTGTTTGCGCCCTGTATCCTGTTCCCAAGTCGATGCTCTATGCCGCCAGCGCATGCAGTTATGGCGGCATGATGGCGCAATACGCCGTGCTCTACACGTTGATGATGGATCGCTCGCGCCCCGACATGCCCGGCACGGATTATTCGGTGCAGTATAGTCTTTTGCAGTTGATGGGTTTTGTCAGCATGGCGCTTGGTGGCGTGATTGCCGACACATGGGGTGCGTCGACATGTTTTATTGTTACCCCGATTGCAATGCTACTTGCACTTCTTGCATCGCGCATCTTGATGGCCAGCACCGAGATCAATCTTGTCGATAAAGACCTGCAAGGGCTGGCTACGCAGCCACAAAGGTAGGCTGCATCACCACTTCGCACAAAATGCTATTGGCGATAATGCAATACTTGTGAGCCTTGTCGAATAGTTCGTGTGCCTTGGCTTGGTCGAACGCACCGGCCACGCGCACTGTCGGCGACACCTTGATTGTGGTCACACGCGTCTTGCCGTCTTTCATTTCCATGATGGCCTCAGCTTTGTCGTCGTACGCGCGCACATCGAGGCCCGCTTTGGCTGCAAGCGCCAAAAAGGTTAGCATCTGGCAGTTGGCAAGTGACGCCCCGAGCATATCTTCAGGGTTCCAGCGCGCCGCATCACCCAACTTAGGCGCGGCACTGACAAGAATATCAGGCTTGCCGTCGCTACGAACGATGCCATTGCGCGAATACGTGGTGGTTGAGGTGCTGCCTTGCCAATGAACCGAAAAAGGAAACGTTTCCATATCTCGCCTTTCTAGCATTAGCCGCCCCAATGCGCGAACGCATTTGTTTCGTACTACCCTGATTCCGTTTGTGTACTGCGCGCATTGCCGCATGTCGATATACCCAGCACTTGGTAAGCGGGACACACGCGCGTAAACGCGCTTACCAACAACGCGGCGCCCGGTAACAAGAACAAAAACGCCCGCGTCACATCAGCCATCGGCCCAATGATATACCACCCCAACAAACCAAGCCCGATAACCAAACGCACAAGCCTATCGGCATAACCCACATTCTTTCGCATGGCGCCTCCTTCGGCATTATTAGCCTTCACTTATACACTAAGCACGAATCGCCTGGGTGTGAAGTGGCGATCGAGCTTACTCGCCAATCAGCGCGAGCATGCTGCGATAGGGCGTTGCTTCGCCGCGCAGCGTCTGGTGCAGCAAATATTGCGTCGTTTTGCGTACCACCTCATGTGCCAGGGCCTTGTCAAAAGGCTTATCTGCACAATGTTGCCGCCAAAACCACTCAAGACGCGAGGTCAGCGCACCACCCAAGGTGAGAAGTTGCCCGGGAATCACAAGTACACCGCGGCGCGAGAGGGCATCCGTAAGCTTAAGCCCTGCGTCACCCTCGGGTACCGCAAGATTATGTGCCATTAGCAGCGTGGTGCCCTCGGCGATGATCTGCCAATTAGAGTGCTCGAGCTCTTCGCCAACAGTGGTTGCCACGATGGCACCTCCGCGCTTAAGGCAGGCGTCAGTGAACTGCCCCCAGCGCGCGGGCAGGATCCTCACCGCTGATGACGCACCTTGAGCATTCTTCGCGCCTGGAGCATCGTTGTAGGCGACATCACTTGCGGCAAAAACGATATGCTGCTTGTTCAAATAGCGCGCGACATCAGAACCAAGAGCACCTTCGGCGCCAATCAGCGTAACGGCCGTTTGCTGTGCACAGTCTAACGTTTCAAAGGCTTCGATCACACCGGTCGCCGAATAAGACGATTTACCCCCGCAACCGCCTACCTCACAGCGTACGCCAAGTACGTGGGGTGTATGCTCAAGCAACATGTCTGCAAGCCCTGCATAACGACCAAAATCAGGGGTCAGCTTAAGTCTGCCATCGCGGTGGTTAAGGTATTCGCCAATGCGTTCAAAAATCGGCGCAATCGTCTCGTGGAAATCAGCCCGACTCGGATCTTGCAACGTGTCATGGGTCGACGCGTTATAAGGCTGAATCACACAACGTCCACCACCCACGCGACTTTCAAGAAATGCGCTCGGCAATTCACCACCAAACTCAGCCAAAGCCCCATCATGAATCGCCAAGTTGATTAGTCGATTTTTGATAGCGCTCTCGTCGCGCATCAAACGCTCAAGCATGCTTGACACGTGCGCTGCGTTCATGTCGGCAGGCACAAGCCGCGTGCCACCATATGCATAGTCGATTTGCTCGCTGTCGTCGCGTGCTAAAAAGACACGCGCATTAGGTGTTTCAATTTGATCAAGGACGGGCACGGTTCAGTTCACGCGGCTTGAAGGGTGGTGTTAAGCGTCTCAAGCAAATCAACAAAAAGCGCGTGTTCAATCGGCAAGAGCGCCTCTTGGTGTGCTGACCAATCCAATCCGCGCTGACCAAAAGCAACGCGCATATCTTCAAGATGACGGTCTTCTTCGGCCAACACCGCACGCAGTGACAATGCACTCGAATGACGCTTCAACACGTCTTCGTAGATCTCGTACAGATCAATCGCGCGCAGCTCAACCAATGTGGTGACACACAAATAGTTAAGCTCGACATTGTGTTCACCAAGCGTGCGATCGAGGTAGTCCGCCACGAGGCGATCGAGCGACTGAAAATAAACCTTTGCGGCGTCACCACAAAATAAATACTCCGGCTGATAAGTTGCGCACACGCCTTCAAGCACACGAAGGCTCAAACGCTTAAAGATATGCGCGTGGCGCGCTTCTTCAGCGATATGCCGCAAAATGGTCTCATCCAGCTGGTTCGAGTCAAGCGCTTTGATGATTTTTCTTGAACCCATATGTTCAAGCAGGCTCAGTGTGTTGAGCCAGCGAGCATGCACGTGGGGTACGCGCACAATGCGTTCAAGCACATCGCGCATCATGACCTTCCATGTGCTTGGCTGGATCGCGGCTTTTGACTCTGTGGTCTGGCGTGACGGTGTCGTGATGTGTTGCATGGGGTGTTCTGCCTAAAAAAGCTGTCCCATCAATGTAGCATTTGAAGCGCTTCGCTCAATCTTTATTTCAACGCATCCAATTGCACTTTTTGGCTCAAAATCCAATGTTCGATAGCCGCTCCCAGCGCTGGCCGAACAAGTGCGGGGTCGATCGCATGAACCACCGTCTCGCTTGGAATATTGCCTTCGTGCCCTCGCAAGAGTGCCCGCACAAACCCAAACGCGTAAAGCACGCCATCGCGTTCAAAGCGATGCTCCATGTACAGCCACTTGTCATCCCACGTCGCTACACGCGATAAAAGGGTGAAACGTTGAAAGGGCAAGAGTGGTCTGCGGTGAATCATGTACGACGAGCCCACGAGCGGATTCCAGCCGCGCTCTTTCATCGTGTGCCATAGCCCCGTCTTGAGCATCACGTCGATGCGCCCCAAATCCATCAATGTCAGATAACGTCCATTGTTCATGTGGCCGTAAGGGTCCAAATCATTGGGCAGCACAGTAAAACGCAGTTTGGATGTGCCAAGGGGTGCGAGGCTCCGTTTGGGCAAAAACCAGTTGCAGATCAAAAGTGCAAACAATCGCAAGTATAGGTTCATCGGTTCCGTGCATTTTGAACTGTTTGCGCAACTTAGACAACTCGCGCTATGCTTGGCACCAAGTGACCCACGAATCCGCGCTCGCACGCCCCGACCTAAGCGTCATTGTACCCATGTATAATGAAGCCGAGCGGCTCAAAGAAAACCTTGATCTGCTTTTTCATGAACTGGATGCACTGTCGTGCACCTATGAGGTTATTGCGGTTAGCGATGGCAGCACCGACACCACCAATGAGATTCTGAGCGCATACCAACACTCACACCTGCGTTTGGTGACGCTTCCCGAGAACCACGGGAAGGGTTACGCGGTGCGCCAAGGGTTCATCGAGGCGCAAGGCGAACGCGTGATGTTTATCGATGGTGGCATGGAGCTTGACCCCAAGCAGATCGCCCTTTTTTTAACGATCCAACAGGCATATGGGGCAGATATTGTCATCGGTTCAAAGCGCCATCCCGATAGCGTGATCAATTGTCCATGGTATCGACGCTCCTTGAGCTTCATCCTGCAAGAAGCACTGCAGAGGACCTTCAAGTTATCCGTTAAAGACACCCAGGTCGGTATGAAACTCTTTCGTCGCGAGGTCATCGAACATGTCCTTCCCCATCTCACCATCAATGGCTATGGTTTCGATCTTGAGTTGTTGCTCGGCGCCCGCGCTTTGGGTTTTAACAACATCATCGAGGCACCGATCAAGCTCGACTACTATGCCAAGCAAGCACGTACCCACATCGCAGATACGCGACATGTCTTTCGCGTAGGTTGCGGTGTTCTTAAAGACGTCTACATGGTGTATCGTCGCGCGGGCAAAGCGCTTCGCCCCGTCAGCCGCAAACAACAACACGCGGGTCGTTAGTTATCGTGAGGCGTGCGTTCGTGGCGCGTTTGAAAAATGGTTCTCGTTGCCAGATACATCACTGGAACGGTGATCACAACCACGGCAATTGGCGCAAGTTGCTTGGGTACGCTCATTTTTTCAACAAGCAACCACAAGAGTCCCAGTCCGAGCAAATAGTTCAGTCCATAGGCTAGCGGGTAGGCCACCACACTTTGCCGCGTGGGCGATTTCTTAAATACCCACCGTGCATTAAGTAGATAACCAAGGGCAATCCCGGCAGCGAAGGTCACCGAATATGCCAGACCGTAGGGCAAGACAAGCAGCAAGATCAGATATAAAACATAGGTCGAGCCGGTGTTGAGCGCGCCAGCGACGATAAAACGAGGAAATGCCATTTCACCAAACTTCTTCGATCACGGTTTCAGGGCGTTTGTTCACCTCGTCAAAAATGCGCCAAATATATTCGCCGACAATGCCAAGCATCACAATAATTAACCCCAGTAAAAATGTGATCAACGCGGTCACGGTCGCGAAGCCCTTCACGGGAATCTGGCGAAACAGCGCACCATAGATTACCGCACCGCCATAAAAAAAGCTGCACAATGCGACGATCACGCCAACCCCAGAAATAGCGCGGATCGGCGTGTTCGAAAAGCCAAGCATCACATCCAGGAATGCTTTGAATTTTTTCTTGAAGGTCCAGCCCGACTTACCGTGCTCGCGTGCCTGACGGTGATACTGAATCACATCCGGTTGATAACCAAGCCAGTATGCAAGCAACGGCGTAAACACGCTCTTTGAACTGTTGATCATATGAGGCAAAAACGCTTTATCCATTAATGCCATGTCATATCCACCCGCGGGGTAGTCATGGATCACCAGCATGCGTAGTAGCCGGTAATAGATCCGCGAGTATACCTTCGACAGCAATGGATCGTGCCGTGTGATGCGCTCGCAAATAACAAACTTTGATCCTTGTAGCCAACGGTCAACCATATCGAGGATAATCTGCGGTGGGTCCTGCAAATCAGCCGCGATAATCATAAACGCATCGCCTGTAACAAATCTAAAACCCGTTTTTGAACAATGCACGGCCCCAAAATTGCGAGTTAGCTTCACCACACGGGTTTGCGGTCGTTGCGCCCTAAACTCAAGCAAACGAGCCAACGACGCATCTTTTGAGCCATCATCAACAAAGATCAGTTCGAGCGAAACCCCCCGTTCACTAAGTTGCGCCTCAATCTTAGCCAACTCGTCAAACAGCTTAGGTAAGCTACCGGCATTGAAATAGACCGGCACCACAACTGAGAGGGTTCTGTTATTCGCCATGACCACCCAAAATTAGCTCTCTAACGTTAGCTTCCCAACGGCAGTTCATAGTACTCATGCGCCACACCGCCACCACCAAACTCTGATTTGAATCCATACAGCCCTTCATTGAGCACTTGTCCGCCCGACTCGTTGCTGGTGCCAAAGTCAAAATAGCGCGCGCCTGCCGCGTGTGCATCTAGCATAGCCGAATCAAACACTGCATCCAGTGCCGACACATCATAAGCGGCGCTGCTGGCTGCAATGTATTGTGCATGCCACACGGTGGCCGAATTGAAGAACACGATTCCTGCCTCGACCTTCCCATCGATCAAAGCGCAACGCAGCACAATATTCTGCGCAAACCGTTCTTGCAGCATGGTTAGTTCCGCCAGTGAATGCACAGGCTTAGCATCGTGTTTGCGGGCAAGATTATCGGCGAGCACGCCCCACAAAGCTGGTAGCAGCGCAGTGTCATTCGACAATGTCACTGCTTTAAGCGCTTTTTTGAGCCCACGCTTTCTACGCTCGCTTGGAGCCAGTCGGTGGGCAAAGTTTACAGCACTCGACAAGTCACAGCGCACCCGTGTGGCACCCAAACGAAACAAAGCATACAAATCGTCTTGCGCACACGATAACGTATAAATAAAAGGAACCGGCTTGTAGAGCAGGCGCTGATAACCCAACCCTTGATAGTAGTCTTTAATCGCAGTCAGCGCTTCGATCATTCGAATGCCGCGCAGCCGCCCTTGGTCAACAATGCCGCCATACGTTGCGCCCGGATGGCTCACGACCAGTCCTGGTTCACTCGGGGCTTCAGCGGCACTAAACACGCCAACAAGCTTACCATCATCTTTTAGCAACAACGACGCGTCCTTCAGTCGGTCCCCGTGGTAGCTTAGAAAGCGCCGCGTATGTAAAAACGTCGCATTGACAGCGTTGGCGCAAAACGCCTCCCATTCACTTTCGTGTTCTTGAGCGTACGCGCATACCTCGATACTCATGCGAGTAACTCCGCAACCGCAAAACCACCCTCACCGAAGTTGTTTCCGTTGTAAAAACAATAGGTTTTCGTTCCCACCGTGATCACCGCCGAATACATCATGGCATCTGAATCAAACGCTCCCGGCGTCACATCCAAGCCGAGCTCGTTGTCTTTTCGCACCCAGTCGATGCCGTTATGCGATTCAGCATAACCCAACCGATACGCGCCAAACGAGCGACGACGAATCGAATAGAAAAGTTGGTAGTCACCAACGCCCCGCTTAATCACCCAAGGGCGCCCAAAACCGTGTTCGTCATCTCCCGTGATCGCCATCGACAATCGACCTTCGTTGGCCCAGTCGATACCGTTCTTCGACTCTTGATAACGCAAATCATAAACGGGCATTGCCTTGCCCTCGAGGGTGGTCCACGAGCTGCCCGCGACATACCACAGCTTAAAGATGCCTTCATCAAACATGACGAAGGGTCCGCACCTAAAGAAACGCTCGCGATCGGTTCTATCAAGAATAGGCGCGCGACTATGACGACGAAACGTCTCGCCGCCATCGGTGCTGACAGCGAGGCCAGTAAAGATCCGATAGCGTATGTGTGTACATAACTCAAACCCAGCATAATACATCATCAAAGTACCAGGTGTTGGCTCAACGAAACTAATGGCCATCAACCCGTTGTCATCAAAGGTCCCAGGCTCTCCAATATCCATAAGCGGATGGTCTGCAACCTTCAAAACGCGTGTTGGATCACTTGCAGCGACGTCGACATAGGTCGGTCGCCCACGCCCTTGCGCATCGAGTGTGGAAAGAAAAATTCGGACAACGTCTTGACTGAGGCGCAAAGGTGTTGGACCCGTCGCGTGGGTCTTTGACCAATCGTGCTGCGCATCGGGCTTCCATACCACGCCCAGCTTGCGCCATTTCATTCTTTCACCTTAAAAAAGCGTAATGCCGAGACCTTGGCCGCTTCAGGTTGAACGCCCTTAAAAAGCTGATTGGGTTCGGTGTTTCGTGTCAGCGTAACGCCCAGACCAATCCAATTGTCTTCGCCCACTGTGAGATTGTTAGCCAAGGTTGCATTCACTCCCAAAAAACTATTGCGGCCGATATCACAAAAGCCCGAAATCACAACGTGTGACGCGATGAAGCAGTTGTCTTGAATCTTTGAGTGATGCCCAACATGATTTCCGCTCCACAACACGACGTTATTGCCAATCGAAGCAAAAGGCTGAATGGTATTGTCTTCAAAAATAAAACAATGCTCGCCGAGCTTGACGTTATGCCAAACAAATGCTCGCGTGCTTACATAACTCGCTGCCCGATAACCCTTGGCTTTTGCCGCCTCGTAAAGACGGGTCCGCAAACGATTCAGTTGCGAGTAAACCAGAGCGGCATAGAACTCAACCTCACTCGGTTTTACGTGTTTCTCGATTTCTTCAAACGCAAACACTGGCAACCCAAAAAGCTCCTTCTTTGTTAAAAAGGCGGCCTCTACCGCAAAACCAACCACTTCATAGACTGAGTCGTGCGTAAAACATTCATACGCTACTTCGGCGAAGGCTGAATCGCCAATAATGACCAGCTTCTTAGTCTTGTTCATGTTGCGCCTCGGTTTCAGGGTCGTGTAATCAGAATGTCTTCTCGGCGATTCGCCATCGGCAGCGAAGGGTGTTGCGGTACGACGTAGGCATCAAAACCCTGCAAGCGTGCGCGCTGCAAGAGCGCCATAATCACCGCATCGTCGATTTGATCATGCTCAATTTGGTTGAAGTGCACCTCAGGGGTGTCTTCGGTTTTCATAAATGCTTTGTGAAATTCAGAACCTGTCTCGCTGGCAAAGAACCGTTTGCGCTTGGACACGTTGGGGATATCGCCAATCAACAATTGTCCACCAGGCGCAAGTAACGAAAGACAAGCGTCAAGAAAGCGAAAAAATGCTACGTCAACCAGCACGTAATGCAGCACGCTGTAACACACGATTGCATTGATTTTGTTTTGATGGTTGGCAATAAATTCCGGGCAGTTGGGAAACTGGGCTGGCAATTTACTAATCGCTGGGTCATCGGGCAGGTGCGCAAGCATTTCGGCGCTGTCGATGAGATGCAAATGGTGGTTCTGTGAGCGACAATGATTGATTAACATCATCGGCAAGTCGCTACATCCTGGGCCGATATCGAGCACGGCTTGGTGGGTCTCGTCCAGATTCAAGAGCTTCGTACGAATATCACTCAGGATGGCTGCTTCGTAGCCCGAGCGGTATCCATCCGGAAAACCGATCCGTTCGTACTTAGACAACGTCGGTTCTTGTGCAAGACGCCGAAAGTCTTCAAATCCAATATTTGAGTATGAATTGGATGCCATGCGGTATCGATGAACGATGGACCAAACGGCCTTCGAACCCCAGAAAACGTAGTAGCAAGAGTGTTAATAGTCAAGCAGACCACACACTTACAGGGCTCAGGCGACAAGAGGCGACAACGCGATAGCCCGTTACGAAACCAGGACACCTTCGGAGAACCTCTTAATAAGCACCATCTGCGCGTGTAGCATCCAAACTGCACCGATAAACAGTGCCACGATCATGAGCCCCCTCATGATTCTCGGAATGAACGCTCGCAAACTTTCGCGCATCAACGACATCAGATAGATACACATACACACGTGAACGGGAAGGTCATAGCGAATCATGCCCATATAGCTGCCATTGTCGTAGCCGCCTACAATCGCAGCAAAGTGCAGTGTTGCGGCGGTAAGCAGCAATACAAAACGTTTTGACGGTACAAACGTGCGCAGCCCAGAAATGAGCACTTCAACCGCCAGACATCCGACCAAGGTCAACGAAAAGAACACCGTGCTAGCGCGATTGAGCGAAGGGATATGAATGTTTTTAACGAGATCGAGCACCTCTCGCCGCCGTATCCACCACGTGGTCTTCGCATAAAGCGCTTCAGGTTGCGCCACGCCGAACCATCCAAGGGCGCGTGCTTGTTGGTTGGCGTTCCACACACCAAATTTCAGATACGAAAACAAAAAGAACGACAAACAGCCACATAATGCGAACACCGCCACCGCGACGCTCAATAAATCTTCTTTCGTGAAAAGCGATCGGATACGATGCGGAGGTGGATGCTCCCACAACGAACCTTTACGCGTCATGTCAAAAACATTTGCACCAACCTGACAGATCCGTTCGGCGATGCGCTGAATCACAAACCCAAAAGCAACAGGCACAGCAACGATGCGCGTTGCAGTCATCACGAAGCCGCTCGCTGCAGCGCCTACACATGACGTTGGTCTTAAAGTCGTCATTGAAAAATAAATGAACCCCAACATCGTTGCGATCATCAAGCCTTCAGAATAGCCAATATGCAGATAAAATGCGCTTGGGAAACAAACCATCGCCACGATACATAGTGCGCGCTCTGCAAGCGAAAAGTTGAGCATTCGCATAATCCGTTGGGCGAAGAACCAAACAAAGATCGATACCAAAGTGCTTGTAATAAGCATCGCGTGTAGCGTTTCAACACGCAGAATCACATTCAGATACCGACATAATAGTGGGTAAGCCGGGAAAAAAGCGATGCTGTGTTGTTTGGTAATTGGGAACGTCACCTCATAGCCAGTGACAAAAGCGATCTTATGGTACCAGCCGCTATCCCAGTTAAATAGTCGCAACCATCGTTTCCACATGGGCTCGGTTCCGGACAGTTGGCTTAGGGCAAGCACAAAATGACACGCAGTGATCAGCAGCGACGACACAAAGTCGCGCACCATGGCCTTGCTAGAAAGGTTGACAAGTTGTGACCGTATCGAAGTCACGTGTTTCTGATCGTCTGCAACACTTTCTGACATGATTAACGATCCCTACAAAGAGCGATATAATGCACCCGAAGTCGAGCCTGCCCATTTGTTAGCACTCGAAACTCGTAACGCGCTTTAGAGCGTACGTGTGTGAAGGGTAAAACGATTTCTTGCCGCTTGCTTGAAGGCGCGATGGGAGCACTCGTGACGATAGCTGTCTTATTGAACACATCAACCATTCCCAAACGGTCCGTTGCGGTCGATGGCGCATCGGCAGTCAGATTGAAGCGCACATGGTAACGACCCGAATCAAGCCGCATATAAGGCCCAAACCACAGCGTGCCTGCTTGACCTTCAGGGCCCACCATCAAGTTCTGACCATCATCCGGTGAGAACTGGCATTCACCGACAACATGCGGCGTGCCGCCATGGCATATTGCAATATCGCAATCGTCAAACTCGGGCGGCACTGGTTTAGCGCTTGCGTGTAGCGCGACCACAGCAAAATCTGCATTTAAGAACTGCAAATATCGCCGATAGTCGCGCAGTAACATCACGATATTGAACGCCTCGTCGGCGAATCCCTTTCGGTTAATCAATAACGCCGAGAACCCATAACGTTCAAGCGTATTGACCATGTCATGAACTGGCAACTGACCTACCATCGATTGCCAGTCAGCAGTCTGCCTTCCTCGATCACTGCCGTACGAATAAAAGACGAGCTGAGTGAATAGGTAAGGCCTTAGGTGCTCGTAATCGCGCATCTTATAAATAGGGGCGTTTTCGGGATAGCCCATCACAGGCAGCTGAAAGATACGTTTATTGGCAAAATGTCCGTCAAGAAAAGCCCCGAGTCGCTGGTCTTCTTGCACGTGTTGCGCGCGCTTCGCTTCTTCTTCGTGCACGTAACGCGGGAGTACTTCGTAAATACCAACTACAGTGAATACTGCGGCGCATGCCCATGCAACAAGCTGCCGGTGCATGCGGCTCAACACCATGGCAAGATCTAAATAACAGATGAGCGAAATAATGATACTGTAGCGGTTGGTGCCGCGGATCCAGCTGCTGCCAATGAGTGAGTTCACAAGCAACATCACGCCACCGGTGCTGAACAGAACCACCATTGCGATAATAGACGCAAAGGTTAGATCGATTCCCTGCGCGCCACGCCGCAGAACCCCCTTGATATTTCGGATCAAGATCCAAAGAAGCCACAAAACGCCAATGCACCCAAGATAAGCCGATCGAGCTTCACCAAACACTTTTGCGACCGGTTGATGATAGTGCGTTAAACTGAACTCGGTAAGCCACGTAAAACGCGTCGAATCAGGCGCAAAGAACCAATCCGAGACGCGCATGCCATATGTTGACAGCTCGTACGAATTACGGTGTACCCCTCGCGTGTTAAAGCCATGCGCCATCCAATATGAAATCGAGTCGACATGCGCCAATAAAAACGTCGCAGTCATGGCAAACAATATCCACGCGTAGCGCTGCGACTCGCGCACCGATGTCTTCATCGAATCGTGCACGCCGAGCCACACCAGCCCAAGTGCGTAGGGCAAAATAAAGTAAGTGTTCAGCATGCCCGTTATGAGAGCGATCAGCACATTCAACCACCGGTCATAAGTGCGTACATTAGGCAGTCGTTTTGACAAAGACGCCAATGACCAAATATGCAACGGTAAATGCCAATAATGAGAAAAAGCAAAATGCTCGATCGAACGATAGAAATGAAACTCGCTGAATGCAAAAAGTAGTGCAAGACAAAACGCTGGAACGACCTTTCCCTCAAACCGTCGCACTGCAAAATAGAATGCACATGCCGCAGCCACGTAAGTCAGCATGTAGACCACATTGACCGCAACCCCAAGCCCGATCGCGCGCGCAAGCAGTCCTGTCGCCCAGTAGATCACGTCTTCCGTGACTGGATAGTCATTCCAGTTTGCCGAGTAGGGTGCTCCCAAATGACTCACGAACTTTTGTGTCCATAAACCGATCTCACCATTTTGGTAAGCCCGAATGGTTCCCAGTACACCAAGCGCGTCGTCTTTTGTGTAGACAGGCGTCGACCAGCCAATAATCCGTAAGTTACTATAAGCGTCTAGCCACACAGCGATGCTGCAAGCGATGAGCGCAAACCATGGCAGCATCTGATGAACCAACATGTATTTGAACCGTGACTGCATATCTTTGCGACTGTGATGTGTAGAACGATCCCGATGATGATGGTTGCTTATCGCGGCAAAAAGGTTCAGGTTAACGTAGCCATCAACTGCTGTAGATACTGTCCATAATCGCTATGCTCAATCGGCTTGATAACTTCGCGAAGCTGAGTATCTGAAATAAACCCTTGGCGAAATGCCACTTCTTCGGGGCACGCAATTTTCAGTCCTTGTCGCTGCTCGATAATTTGAACGAACGTGCTTGCTTGTTGCAGCGATTCGGGTGTTCCGGTATCAAGCCATGTATAACCGCGCCCGAGTACTTCGACGTGCAGTCGTTGGTTTCGTAAGTAATCGGCGTTGACATCTGTGATTTCAAGTTCACCCCGCTTAGACGGCTTAATGTTTTTCGCCACCTCGATCACGTGGTTGTCGTAAAGATATAAACCGGTGACAGCATAGTTCGATTTGGGTTTACTTGGTTTCTCTTCGATACTGATTGCGCGTCCAGCAGAGTCGAGTTCGACGACCCCGTATGCTTGTGGGTTACGCACGACGTACCCAAAAATCGTCGCGCCTTTCTCGCGTTGTTTTGCACCATCCAGCAGCTTACCCAAGCTATACCCGTAGAAGAGATTGTCACCAAGAATTAACGCAACGCTGTCTTGTCCAATAAATGACTCGCCAAGAATAAACGCTTGCGCCAAACCCTCCGGTTTGGGTTGCTCAACATATCCAAACGATACGCCCCATTGCGCGCCATCACCCAGAAGCTGTTTGAACCGCGGCAAGTCGGTCGGCGTTGAAATAATCAGTATCTCGCGAATGCCCGCCAGCATCAACGTGCTGATCGGATAGTAGATCATCGGTTTGTCGTACACCGGCAAGAGCTGCTTACTGATGCTCTTGGTCAACGGATATAGACGCGTTCCGTGGCCACCCGCTAGGATGATCCCCTTCATATATGCTCCAACATAGCTTGCCGCAGTCTATCTGCTTTAGACCTTTTTGCAATGTCGCCCAAAAGCAGGAGCGGTCGACAATCGTGGCTTTATTCACTATGTTCTTGCGTCCCATGGTGCCTCAATGAATATCCTTTTAACAGGCGGCTTCGGCTTTATCGGTTCCAACTTGGTGCGTTTTTTGCGAAAAAACCGGCCTGATTGGACGCTCTACAATTTGGACTTGCTGACCTATGCTGGCAATCCCGATAATTTGGCCGACCTAAGTGACGACCCCCGGCATATTTTTGTTCATGGCGACATCTGTGACGCAGTATTGGTCGATCGACTCATCAAACAACATGCCATCGAGCAAATTGTTCACCTTGCGGCGGAGAGCCATGTTGATCGTTCCATCCACGCACCGCTCGATTTTGTGCGCACCAACGTGACCGGCACGGCGGTGTTGCTTGAAGCCGCGCGCAAGCACGCCCTTAAGCGCTTTGTCATGGTCTCGACCGATGAAGTTTATGGTTCGCTTGGTGCCAATGACTTCTTTAAGGAAGAATCACCTATTCGCCCATCGAGCCCTTACTCGGCTTCCAAAGCGGGTGCAGACATGCTTGCGCTTGCGTACCATCACACCTACAAGCTTGACGTTGTCATTACGCGTTGTTCAAACAACTACGGTCCTTACCAGTTTCCTGAGAAACTAATTCCTCTTATGCTTGTTAACGCGCTACAGAACAAACGTCTGCCTGTTTATGGTGATGGCGCGCAGGTGCGCGATTGGCTACACGTCGAAGACCATTGTAGTGGCATTGTGACGGTATTAGAAAAGGGCCGCGCCGGTGAGGTCTATAACATTGGCGCCAACCAAGAGCGCAAGAACATCGAACTGGTTAAGACACTTCTTGGTATTCTGGGGCGCCCCGAAACCTTGATCGAACATGTCGTTGACCGTCCCGGTCATGATCGGCGTTATGCTACCGATGCCAGCAAAATCCGCACTGAACTGGGTTGGACCCCGCGCTTTCTTTTTGACGAAGGTCTTGCTGAAACCGTGCGCTGGTACTTAGATCATCCAAACTGGTGTGAGCGCATACTCAGCGGCGCATACCGCCAGCACTGAGGTTACTTGTGGCGCAGCGCCTTGAGCTCTGCAAAATCGTAAATGTATTCGCTTTGATGATAAGGTTCTGAAGCGGCAACCAAAAGCAGCGCATCGGCCGAGAAGTTCTGCATCACGATCCACGTGAGCGGTGCAATATGCAACCCCATCGCTGGCGAGTCGAGCACGATGTGCTCTTCTTTTGCGCCGTTGTTGACGCTAACTTTGCAGCTGCCACGCATACATATTAGATACTGATGACAGGTTCGATGTCCATGCTGTCCGCGCTGATCGTTGGGTGAAACGCCCTCAATATAAAAGAAGCGTTCGATTTTAAACGGTACCTGAGTGGGATATTCGACGACATGCAGCGTGCCGCGCTGATCAGCATGTTGTGCAATTGGATAAAGATGAACACTGTCTAAAATGGCTCGTGGGCTATGCGTAACAGAGCTCATGACGAAGTCTTCCAACTGTTGCATGCAGCGACCACTCGCGAGACGTCCTCTTCCGTTAGATAGGGATGAATCGGCAGCGACAACTCGGCGTTGGCATAGCGGTGCGTCTGCTCAAGTGCCGCGCTTCGATCGATAGCCACAGCAGAGAGCGCTTTCTGATCACTGATCAACCCCGGGTAATGAACCGCGCTGTCAATCCCTTGACTGGCAAGGTGCTGGCTCAGTGATTCGCGTCCGTTTTCGACCAACACGGCAAACAAATGCCAAACAGAATTTGATCCCTCGGGGCTACCTGGGATGTGGATCATCGGATGCCGGATTTCATCCGAATAACGCTTGGCCACCGCGCGCCGCCGTTGGGTAAAAGCATCCAGTCGTGTCAGTAGCGCGCTATTCATAATCGCGGCTTGTAATTCATCGAGTCGGCTGTTCATGCCCAAACTATCATGCACATACTTCGTGCTTTGCCCATAGTTACGCAGTTGCTTTGCTTGCGCACCAATCTGCGCATCGTTTGTCACGATGGCCCCACCGTCGCCAAAACATCCTAAGTTTTTGGTCGGATAGAAGCTTGTAATCGCGGCCTTGCCGAGCGACCCAACTTTTTGGCCCTGATACTCAGCGCCGATCGCTTGTGCGCAGTCTTCGATGAGCGTGACATGGTATTTTTCGATGATGGCACCAAGTCGCTTCAGATCCATCGCGTGCCCATAAAGGTGCACAGGTAGCAAAAACTTAATCGACGAGTCGCTTGATAGGCGCGCCTCACAGCGATCCAAACTGAGCAGGCCGTACGCATCGATGTCTTCAAAGACAGGCACCCCACCAGCTCGCACGATGGCCAGCGTCGTCGCAAATGCACTCATCGACGTTGTGAGCACCTTGTCGCCTGCCTGCAGACCACATGCCCGAAGAGCAATTTCAATCGCATCTAGGCCATTGGCGCAGCCGATGGCATGTGCGCAACCAAATCTTGGTGCAAGCTGCTTCTCGAACGCCTCGACTTCGCTACCCAAGATCAGCCAGCCACTTTGTCCTACGCGCTCGACAGCATCGTGCACGTCCCGGCTCACGTCCATCCATTGAGCACGAAAATCATTGAGCAATACGCGAGAGGGGGTTGTCGCCATGACGCTCGGCGAAAGGTAGCCTGCGCACGTGCCTCATGCAACACGGTCCACTTTAGCTGACCCGCCATCCCAGCGGCCGCGCAGGTTGCGATCGTGCGCGTTTTTGGTATACCACCTCACCCGCATTGGTGCGCATGGCTCAATATCTCATCATCACTCCAACCTACAACGAAGCCAAAAACATTCGTGTTTTTGCCGACGCCGTGCTCGCAGTTCTGCCTACGGCACATATTCTCGTTGTTGATGACGCATCTCCGGATGGCACCGGGCAAATTGCTGACGACATGGCTCGACGCGATCCGCGTATTCATGTCATGCACCGCGCTGGCAAACTTGGGCTCGGAAGCGCTTACCTAAGTGCGTTTCAGTGGGCACTTTCGCGCGACTACGCTTTCATTTTGCAAATGGATGCTGACCTTTCACATGATCCCAAATACCTAACTCATTTTGTAGAGGCACTTAACGATGGGGCTGATCTTGTATTGGGCTCGCGGAATATTCCAGGCGGTGGATCCATCGGGTGGGGCTTGCATCGCAAATGTCTGTCACGGGCTGGTTCACTTTACAGTCGCACCATTCTAGGCGTGAAAGTGCGCGACCTGACAGGAGGCTTCAAAGCATTTCGTCGCAGCGTTCTTGAAGCCATCGATCTATCAAGTGTTCATTCCGAAGGATATGCATTTCAAATCGAAATGACCTACCGAGCGATCAAGCTTGGTTTTGGTATCCGTGAAGTACCGATCGTCTTTCTTGAACGACAGGCCGGGCAGAGCAAGATGTCGGGTCGCATTATCGCTGAGGCGATCCAAATGGTATGGCGCTTGCGTTTTCGAACACTGACGCCCACTGCATCTTCTGTACGGTCAGCGCGCACGTGAATGTAGTCCATCAGCCAAACGCCAGCGACGGGTTCGTTCGCCTTAAAGCGTTGCTTCACGAAAACGCGCTTAGACTCAAGCGCTTCGATGAAAATCTGACGCAACGTTCGGCCAGCATCCACCCGCTTTGGTGGGTCGCTCTCTTGGTTGTGACGAGCATCGTGTTTCAGTGTTTGCGCATAAATCGTATCGGTTTGGGCGTTGATGGTGGTTTCGATATCGACCCACGCATTTATAGCGACTATGCGTTGCGCTGGCTCTCGGGCAAGGTGCCTTATCGTGATTTCGTGGTTGAATATCCACCTGCATCACTTCTTGTATTTGTATTGCCAGCTTTATTTTTTCCAGACCTCGATTACCGCATCAGTTTTGCCATCGTGATGGTGATTGTCACGGTCGTGCTCACCGTGGTGACTTGGATCGCGAGTCGCAAACTATGGCCCCAATCGTTTGTTTCGTCGCTTTTAGTTCAGGTTCTTTTATTTTGCCATCTCTACTATCTTTCTCATTTGACCTATCGTCGTTATGATCTTGCACCCACGGTGCTTGTGCTTGGAGCGTTGTGTTTTCCGGGTGCGATGGGTTCATTCCTTTTGGGATTAGCAGTGTCTGTAAAGCTCTGGCCTGCGGTGCTAGCGCCACTCTGGCTCAGTGCCGCGTTCGTAAACGACGGTCGGTCCGCACTGGTCAAATCGTTAATATGGATGACCGTAGGCTGCGTATTGCCCGCCGGCCCCTTCTTAATGAACTCGGGGTTATCCATCTTCGATTTTTTATTCTTTCACCAACGTCGTGGCATTCAAATCGAGAGTGTGTGGGCAGTCATTCCATTTGTCGCCGATTTGATGGGTGTGTTTAAAGTTCGTTTGGTTTACAACTTCGGCGCTGATCATCTTGCGCCTTCGACGCTCACCGACACGTTGGCCATGTTATCAACGCCGGTGTTGGGTGTGCTCACCATGTTGCCCTGGGTGCTGTGGTTGCGCCGCAGAACATGGCAGTTGGACGCTTACGAGATGTTGCGGTTGACGGCGGCCACCATTATCGGATTCATGCTGGCGAGCAAGGTGTTCTCGCCGCAATACGTGATCTGGACGATTCCTTTTAGCATCTTGGCGAGCCTAAGTTTGCCTTCGCCAAGTCGTTGGGTCGCGCTTGCGTGTGTGTACGCTACACCCATCTTGACCAAACAGATCTTTCCTCGGCGTTTTCCAGCACTGCGCGATGGACCGCGCGGTGTTGCTCTCATTATTGTGATGGCACGACTAGTGTGTTTGGTAACGCTCTATGTGCTCTTTGTTAGGGCCAAGTCCCAGCCGATGCAAACGCCAGTCGCCAAGCGTGCGAGCTAACGTAAACACAAAAACCATGATTAACGCGATGGCCGGTGTGGGTAACAGGTCACCGTCTTGCGGCACCGCCCAAAACAGTGTCATGCACGCACTTAGTGCGATGCCCCATAACGCCCACTGTCCACGCGACGAAGGTTGCCTGTCAGTGTCAGGTCGCTCGGCAAGAGTCAATATCAAAAGACCAGGTGCGATAACGATCAGGTTATAAAGAATACTTGTGTTGGATGCACCGAGCGACAACGCAAGCGACGCGCATGCAAAATAGATCAGTGTGCGCTTGCGATTCTCGATCGTTGCTTGTGCATCATGATGAGGCGGCAGCAAATAACGCAACCCCAGAACCGCACATGTTAGTGCACCGAGCAATACCGCCAGCCATTTTGCCTGTTCAGGGTGGCTTAAACCAAGCACACGAAACAAACGCAAAAAAGAGTGATTGGTCCAATGGTCACCAAAAAACTGTGAGCGATCAAAACTCGCCTGCAACGCGACCGGTATAAACCGCCACACCGGCAAAAGATAAACGCTTGTGGCGAGCAAGCCCGTCGCAAGCCTTCGCCACGCTTTTTCGACTACCGCGAAGGCAATCAATCCAAACAGCAAGGGCAGGGCATAGGGTTTCATCAGCACCGAAAAAAGGCAAAGCCACACGGCCCATCCCCACGCACGCCGCAGCGCACACCACACAGACGTCCAACATAAGAGCGATACAAACAAGTCGCTTTGCCCACGCTCAAGCAGCATGTTCAAGGGGGGCGAGAGTGCAAGTGCTGCAGCCAGACCCATTACGATCATCCACTCGACTCGCATAGACGACCGTCGCTCAGCGATAATCAGAGCCATGACCCACGCGAGCAACACGCACCACAGCAAGTTCAAACGAAACCATGCGCGGTGTCCGTGATGCCAGTTGCCATGTGTCAGGTAAGCGATCGGCACATAAGGGAGCAGATGCGTTGGGCCATACACAAAGTCATAACGGTGCCCGTTGAATACATCTTGGTCTCGGTGCAAAGGATCTTTGAGCTCGGCGATATTGTGATGATAAGGATTCGCGCCGCGCAGATAGGCCATGGTGGCCAGATACGGCGCGGCGAAGTCGATGCCGCCGGGCTGCACAATGCTTGGAACATAACGCTCGTGAACAGGTCCTTCAAAACGACTTAGATCGCTATACGTTGCCCCCGCCAGCGCGATGACCACGATCACTTCCGTCAGTCGCGTTGCAAGAAATGTCACGATCGTGGACCGCAACGCGCGGTATTGTTGGAGTCCAAGCTGATTGGTGTGAGGTAGCATGCTTGATGATAAGGCTAACGCCGACGTAGCGATCGCTTTGAAGCCCTGGGTTAGCAGATAAGCGCATTGCAAGGTAGGGGTCCATCCGCTAGACCTTGCGCTGTTTGTCCGCGATGATCTTGTCAAATCATATGCTCTTTTGGCTTCGATGTCTCGGATTCGAGTGCATTTTAGTGGCCTTTACGCTTATTGCGTATGCGTTGTCATGTAAGCTCTCCCCAGTCACGTCGCTGCTAACCCGATTTTGTTCGGTCATCGTTTGCGGCATGTGGTTGTCAGCGGTGGCCTTTCACTTGCTCACGGGTGTGGGTGCCTACCATGTTTTGGTCGCCATCCCGCTTTTGGTTGCGGCGTTCGTCATGGGCAAACGCGTGCGATTTTTTGGTCGCCTGCGCAAGCGCGAGCTGACGTACTACGCCAATCTGATGGGTTGGCGATTAAACTATTTTGGTAAACGCCGCGTACATTTGCTGCAAGGCGCCTTCGTGCTGGTGGCAGTGCTACATATCTTGCACGCTTTCATCATGCTTCCGCTTGGTTGGGATACCCTTACATACCACGGCGTGAAAGCTGCCGGCTGGGTCAGTCGCCAAGGGCGCTTTGAGCTCAATGGCCCAGGAGGATGGAGTCTATTTTCGCTTCATCCGGGCACATGGGAAGCGTGGTTGTCGTGGTTCATGTTGCCGTTTCGTAGTGACATTGTCGCGTGCCTCGCCGACACCTTGTGTTGGGTACTGCTTTTCCCAGCGATGCTTTTTTTGGGTAATGTGATGAGCGTGCGCGAGCCGTTTCGCACTTTATCGGCCGTGTTTGTTGTCTCGACACCTCTTTTTCGCTTGCTGCTGGGGAGCGGGTATTCTGAACCTGCGCTTTGCCTGACGATTGTTTTAGCCGCGGCCTTCAGTATTCGTTATTTTCGTACCCTCGAACCAGGTTCGCTGGTTTGTGCGCTTGCTGCCGCAGGCCTTGCTGCAGGCACCAAATTATGGGCGCAACCGATGGCATTTGTGTTTGCGCTTGCCGTGCTGATGCGTTGGTTGCTCAAACCCAAAACCCATGTGGCGTGGCGCTGGACCTTGGCCGGTGTGCTCATGGCTGCGGTGGTCGTGATCCCCTGGCTTTATAACAATTGGCGTCATACAGGCGCGATTCTTTCGCCTGCTGACATCAAGTTAGGTGGCCTCGTTTTTGGTCGCTCGATCCCCACCGTGGATTGGCTCATTCAACAACCGGTACGGCCTTATGAATGGATACAAGAAAAAGCGTTTATTGAGCGCGTCTTCTCGATACCTGGGCGCCGTGATGGTTCACTTGGCATTTTTGCGGCTGTTCCTTGGGCTGTCGCGCTCGTCATGCTTATTCGTCAGGTGCGCGAGCACCCTTATACGTCAGTGACGTTGTTAGCGGTGATGCTTGTCACATTGGTTAATTTCTACAGCCCAAAACTATCGATGATTCGCCTTGTCTGGGGCAACGAGCGATTCTTGTTACCGTTGGTATGTTTGCTCACACCTGCCAGCGTGGCTGGCATTCCCCGCGTCAGTAAGTTAACGCCTGTCTATACGGCATTTTTGTCCATCGTATCGATTTACCAACTCTTCTACTACATGACGCCATGGTGGACGCGTTATGACGCCAAGGGCGTACTCGGAGGCGGTCTACTGGTTTCTTTGTCGATCTTCGTTTTGGTTGCCATCGCGTCCAAACGTCGCCGCATCGCCTTAATGCTCGCAGCACTGATCTTGTTCCCAGGGCTTGTGTTCGCTGCAAAACACTATCGCGATCAACATCGTCAGGCACTACTTGAACGTGCCGTCACCTTTCACGACATTCCGCGCTCTTGGGTTCAACCCGCGCTGATGCTCGATCAACCACCCACGCGCTACAACATCGCAGTGACCTCAGGACCCTTGCAGTCGGTCGATAGCTGGTTCACTTATTATTTTTTCGGTCGCGAACTACAAAACCAAGTGAGCTATGTACCCGTGACTGTCACCGGCAAGGTCGTCGATTTTTGGCCACCGGGTAAGCTTGAACAGCAAGCAAGCTATGTGCACTGGCGCGCGCGCTTGCTTCGGCAAGGCATCACCCATGTGATGTCGTTTTTTCCCTATTCCCTCGAGCAGCGCTGGATGGACGAACATCCCACCTTGTTTGAGCGAGTTGCGGGTAAACCCGCTGAATGGGGCCTTTATCGTGTTCGTTAAACGTGTCCAATAGCGCTGAGGCTACGCCGGTTTGAACATCGTGCCGATGTCATCTATACTGCGCAGCGCAAACATGGCGAAAACCAAAGAAAATGCGGCGCGTTCGGCTCACGGACACGACGAAGACGAGCCTTCTGACGAGGAGCTCGCGCCCGAAGCCGAGCTGCTCGACGACGCGGCGGCAGACATTCAAGTTGATGCCGCCTTGCCTATCAAGCTGCGCGCGGGGTCGTCGAGCTCTGCACTGGGCAGCTATGACCCACTGCAAGTCTACATGAACGACATTCAGCGCTATGCGTTGCTCACGCCCGCTGAAGAGCACGAAACGGCCGCGCATTATGTCAAAACAGGTGATGTTGAAGCCGCAAAAAAGTTGGTCACGTCAAACCTCAGGCTTGTGGTCAAGATCGCTTACGAATATCGCCGCGCGTATAAAAACATCCTCGATCTGGTGCAAGAAGGCAATATCGGCCTCATGCAAGCTGTAAAAAAGTACGATCCGTACCGCGGTGTCAAACTATCCAGTTATGCCGCCTGGTGGATCCGTGCTTACATTTTACGCTTTGTGTTAAATAACTGGCGATTGGTGAAAATCGGCACCACCCAAGCTCAGCGCCGCCTCTTTTTTAGTTTGCGCAAAGAAAAAGCCAAACTGGCTGCGATGGGCATTGAGGCCGATCCGGTGAAGATCGCCGAAAAACTAAACGTCACCCCTGAAGAAGTAATCAGCATGGATCGGCGCCTCTCAGGATCGGACGTGTCGCTTGACGCACCGTTCTCAAATGGTGAAGACCGCGAAACCACACGCCTCGATCTTCTGCCGTCGACTGGCGAACGCGCCGACGACATGTTGGCCGGATCCGAAGTGGATGAGCGTGTACGCGATAAAATTCACGAGTTTGGCGATCGGCTTACGGGTAAAGAGCAAATCATCTTTCGTGAGCGATTGGTCGCCGATGAACCCAAGACCTTACAGGAACTTGGTGACACGTTTGGTGTGAGCCGCGAACGTGTTAGACAGCTAGAAAAACGTTTGCAAGACAAACTCAAGGCTTACCTCGAGAGTGAGCTGGGTGCCGAATACCTTGAGATCTCAGCGTAGCAAAAGCGCCGTGCAAACCACAGTGCGCGATCACGGTGTGCTCAGCATCGTGGCCACACCGATCGGCAATCTTGAAGACATCACGCTGCGTGCGCTACGCATCCTCAAAGAAGCTGATCTGATTTTAGCCGAAGACACCCGTCATACGCGCAAACTCTGCCAATACTACGACATTCAAACGCCTCTGTCGTCGCTACACGAACACTCTTCGGACGCCAAAATAAGTTGGATAGGCGAACAACTTGCAAGCGCTCACCAACACATTGCCTTGGTAAGTGATGCTGGCATGCCGCTGATTAGCGATCCAGGTTTTGCCTTGGTCAACCATATCCTTGCTCAGGGTCTAAAAATCGAGGTCATTCCTGGCCCCAGTGCTGTGTTAAGCGCCGTGGCGCTCAGCGGATTATGCCGCGCAGGGTTCTCATTTTTTGGCTTTTTGCCACGTTCAGGGGCTGATCGTCAGCGTGCACTCAAACAGATCGCTCAAAGCACGCTGCCGGTGGTGCTCTTTGAGTCGCCGCTCAGAGCCCAAAAAACCATCCAAGCACTGCGCGAGCAACTGGGCGATGATCGTCAAGTGGCGTTGTGTCGTGAGCTAACCAAGTTGCACGAAGAAGTCGTTCGCTTGCCACTTGCGCAGATGCAAGCGCACTTAAGTGAAGCCCCGCGCGGCGAACTTACCATCGTGGTCGCATCGAGTGACAACGCGCCAGTCGTCGATGACGCGCCGACCGAAACGCTTGAAACATGGGTTGAACGCGAACTCGCCAAGGGCCAGTCGGTCAAAGATGTTTCAGCTGCAGCGGCCAAACTTTTTAATTTGCCGCGGCGGCAAGTCTATCAGTTGGTGTTAACCTATACACAAGACAAAGCCGCCATCCTACAAGGTGCAAAAAACAAACGCGCATGAAGGCTTTACAACACATGTTGAAAACGTGGTTGCTACCCATTTTTCTGCTCATGCTTACCTTGGCTTCGATGCTTTACGTAGGCGCCGGATGGTCGGGGGTGGTGGTCAGTCATTGGCGTGATCTACCGGCAGGTGCACCTTTCGCGCTTCCACTCTTGCTGATTCTTTTGGCGCACGAGCTAGGTCATTATGTGGTCGGTCGTGTGCATGGCGTCGACATCTCTCCTCCCTATTTTATTCCGATGCCCATTTTTCTTTTTGGCACCATGGGTGCGGTGATTCGTTTGCGTCAGCGTATCGCATCACGCAACGCACTTTTTGACATCGGTGCAGCGGGTCCCTATGCCGGTCTTATGGTGGCGCTGCCAACCTTGTGGATCGGGCTGACGCAATCGCATGTCGTCAAACTCGCGTCGCTACCGGCCCATCAAACAGTGCTCGAAGAAGGAAAAAGCCTGCTTTACACCTTAACAATGATTTACCTCGTGAAAGCCCCATCCCTCGTGGCTATGACGTATTTCTCTCGCCAATGGCGCTCGCCGCGTGGGTGGGTTTACTTGTGACGATGATCAACCTTATTCCCAGCGCACAGCTCGACGGCGGTCATATCGCTTATGCACTTTTTTCCGAGAAACAAAACCGCTATTCCCGCTACACACGTCGCGCTTTACTCGTATGGGGTGTAGCGGTAGGGGCGTATTTCACCTGGTCGCGCATGCGCGAGGGCCAAACATGGTCGAGTGCGGCAGAATCAGCAACCGACGGCTTACAATGGGTGATTTGGGGCGCGCTGCTTTGGTGGATGGTGCGCGGCAGCGACATTGAACACCCACCCACATCCAGTGAGCCACTCAGTCCACTGCGCCGCAAACTCGCCTGGGCTACGCTTGCGCTCTTTGTGCTGCTCTTTATGCCCTATTGGCTGCGCATTGAACAACGCTAATACGCTAACCCGTTGCAAGAAGTTTGATTGCGGTAGCGTGGGGGTGTTCCCGGAAGCGGACTTCTGAGCGGGGCCCCATCGCTTCGATGGGGGGAGCTGCGCTCCTCTTGTCCGCGGAGGGAACACCCCAAGCGGACGGGAGCTAACTGAGGACACCCCCTAGACAGCGCGTCGGTCGAGCTCTTGTCGCACTTGCGCAAGGTTGCGCAAATCGCGACGCAGTTCATCTTCAACGAACTCAAATTTGTCGACAATGGCTTCTTGCACCACGTCATAAAGCCAGTTGCCACCATCGGCATCCGCCACACAGCTTTTGGCCGAATGACCTTGATGCGAAATGCGATGCACCTGCGTGGCCGCATTTTCAAGCATGGCAAAGTGTTTACCAAAGAAACTACGCGCCATGTTTAGTTGTTCGGGCATTTTCTCAAAAAGCTCAGGCGCCTCACCCTGATAACGTTGCATGGTGTCGGGCGCCTGTTCAACCAAACGCGCAAGCACCAAACGAAGCACCAGCACGTCGTCAACGTTAATCAAGTGGCCACGTAAACCGGGAATCGCATTGGCACTTGAAAGCGCATGCAAAATCGCGCCCGCCGCATTGACTCGATGCGCATCGTCCAAATCAGGATCGTCGACCACGCGCAATACCGTTTTCATGTCTTGAGGGAGCGACATGATCGCCTGGGCTAACCAGGCTACAAATGCTTCTTGTGTCATAGGTCTTTATCTAAACTGCTTTGACTGCCCGTATTGTTCAATCATGAAGCAGGTTGGTTATTTCGGCCAATTATTATTATTTGGGGACCAAAGACCGACCTGCCGGGCACGCTACCTCAACGCCGGTTGGACCATCATCGGTTTCTAGGATCTTGAACTCGACGCGACGGTTCTTCTCCCAAGCCTCAGCATTGTGCTTGGGGTCCACCGGGCAACGTTCGCCATAACCTGCGCTGCGCATGCGCCCTGGATCCACGCCGCGGTCGATCAAGGCCGCCCGCACCGAAGCCGCGCGTGCGCGTGTCAGCTTGATGTTGTAGTCATCGGCGCTGCGCTCATCGGCATGACCTTGGATCTCGATCATGCGGATTTGCGGATTACCGTTAAGCGTTGCGCCCACCGCATCTAAAAGCGGGAAGCTGCGCGCTTGGATTTCGGCGCTGTTCGTTTCGAAATAAATCTTTTCGAGAATCAAGATTTGGTTTTCTTGCACCACCACAAGACCCTTATCTGGGCAACCATCATCATCGTCTTTGCCGTTATACGTCTCGGGCTCGTTCGGGCAGCTGTCATTAACATCCAAAATACGATCTTTGTCGTTGTCTGGGTCTGGGCAGCCGTCTTTGTCTTCAAAGCCGTCTTTGTCCTCGGGATCATTGGGGCACAGGTCGTTCTTATCAAGGATGCCGTCGCCATCGTTGTCTGGGTCTGGGCAACCGTCTTCATCTTGGAAGCCATCCATGTCTTCAGGCTCGTCGGGGCATTTATCAGCCGAGTCGGGAATACCGTCACCGTCGCGGTCACCGGCGCTGCCTTCGGGGCAACCATCTTCGTCTTGGTCGCCATCAAAGTCTTCGGGCACAAGCGGGCAATCATCATCGCGATCAAGGATGCCGTCACCATCATTGTCTGGGTCTGGGCAGCCGTCTTCGTCTTGGAAGCCATCAAAGTCTTCGGGCTCATCGTCGCACTGATCAACGTCGTCTTTGATGCCATCGCCATCTCGATCACCGATCGACGGCTCAAAAATAAACGCAAGCACACCACGCACATCGGCTGACGAGAACCCCGAGGTCAACCCAATGCCGGCAGCGGCCATCAAATAACTGTTACGCTCCACGTAAATCTTCAGGCCACCCAGAGCCTCCGCCGCAAGCGCTTGCTCTTTACCAAACAGCTTTGATTTTGCGATCTGATTGGCATAAGCCTCGACCACGATATCAAGGGCTGAAAGTGGCGACACGCTCATACCCAAACCGGCCGTGATCAGATCATCGTAAGTGAATACACGACCCAGCGAAGTGAGCGAGGGCAGGGTGGCACTGGTGGCGGTGGGTTCCGTGCGGCCATCCCAAGGAAAGGTTGCGCCCTTTTTCGAGTTATAACGATACCCTCCGTTGAGTGCGATGCGCACCTCATCGAGCGGCTTCCACTCTGCAACCAGCTCAGGCCACAACGCAAACCCGGGCTCGCCAGCGAACTGCGCCGATTTGCCCGTGGGGAACTCGACGCGCGCAATTGCCGCCATCGAAAACACGTCATAAGGTGTGCGCAAGAAGCGTGCTTTGGCATGTAAGCCAAAATTACCTAAGCCCTGATAACCCAATCCCTTGGGCGCCGCCGCGTCATTGAAGGTTCCAGGAATGGTTTGATTGGGTCCGCCCACCAGCTGCACCGGCAGTTGTGCGCCCACCACCAAGAAGTTGGCGATACCATAGTTGGCTTGCAGCGTGCCGGTCCAAAACGAACTGATCAAACGATCAGTGCGCTTGGCATCGGCTGCGCGTACCGAGTCATCATTGTTAAAGCCATTAAAAGGCATGATGCCGAGACCCACATCGAGCACCAATCCAAAGCTCACATCGCCTGCACCGAGCACTTGTGCGCCGTTTACACTGATATGACCCTTTGAATCGATCGCTGGCCGAAACAAATGCAGATCCATCCCATTGGCACTCAGCGACGCAGCATCAGCGCTGACGTGGCGTGCGGATAAAAGCGCGCAAGTTGAGACAAACAACGCAAGAACGGTTTGAAAACGATAATAGCGCTTCTTCATAGACCTTTGGGTGGTGAACTCTGTGGACGCAGAACAACTAGACTACCCTCCCGCGTAGCATAGACCATGGAAATCTGTCAATGAATTCATCGACAAAAACCCACAATTGACGGTCGATTGGATCGCGTCGCAGTGACTTGCGCTAGGCAAGCTCGCACTGACATTGACCTGGGCTGGACAGGGCAAACAGTAGCGAACGATTCGCGAAGCCGAAGGCGGAGCGCTTAGTGAGCGGGTTTGCCCTGTCCAGCCCAGGTCAATGTCAGCGCGAACCTGGGTTTATTCGTTATGACTCGACAAAAACTGCCGATACGAGTCGCTCTGTGGTGCACCCGGAAATCGTCGAATGAACTCTTCCATATACGCCACGGCGCTCTCGGTTTCGCCCACCGAACGGTAGGTTTCAATCAACAATGACAACTCACGCGGAGTGCGTGCACGGCCCTCAAGTGCAGCAATCGCGCAGCGTTGATCTCCACGCGCCAAGCAGTTCTTGGCCTCATCAAAGGCGATCGACACACTTGCTGCGTTGGGGTCGACGGGTGGTTTTTCGGGCTTTTCAGTTTTCGGCGTTTTGGTGACCGGGGGTATCGTTGCCTGTGCGCCGCCTGCGGCAGCCGCCTCGGCAGCGACGTTACGCCGCTCGGCTTGAACCAACGCTTTTTGAATGGCCGTTTCAAGCATCTTGGGCGCTGGGTTCAATCGGCCCGCGGCCTGCAAGAGCCCAATTGCTTCTTTGGGATTGGTGCGCGATAAAACATTCGCTCGATCGATGAGTTGCTGTGCATAACGCTGCACGATTTCGGCAGCCTCAAGGCGTTGACGCACAGAACTGGTGACGGGAATGCGATCAAGTTCACGGTAGGCATTCTCAACACGGTCCGCCGCCAGTTCTTCCTTGGCGCGCAAAATCAGTTGCTCGTCTTCAACGCGCTGCTCGGCATCCGCTTTACATCGTTCAGCCATTGCACTGTTGGGGTTGATGCGCAGCGCCTTGGTGCCCGCAAGCACGGCTTCATTTAATCGATCTTGCGCGAGCGCATTCTGGCAACTCAAGAGAGCGGCTTCGTATGCGGCCGCCTTAAGTTCTGCGTTCGGTGCTTCTGAATCGTCGTCTGTGACCGCGTTTTTGCCACCCGGATGGGGCCGCGTGGCAACCACGATCGCCACCACCGCCATCAACACAAGAATCGCCCCTGCACTCCACAACGCTTTTTTGTACGACGCGCCCGCCACCGACCACGCCGACGCATCGGGGTCATCATCAACATTATAAGTCGCGTCACCGGCCACGAGCCTCAGCTTAACGCGGCCAAGTTCAAGCAGATCGCCGATATGCAACGCCTGATTGGTCGCTTCGCGACCATTGACGCGAATCCCATTGATGCTGCGCAAATCCCGAATCACCACCCGCTGATTTTCATAGATCACCTCTGCGTGTTCACGCGAAATCGACGGATGCTCTAGGATCAACTCAAGTCCGGGAGCGCGACCTACGCGTGTACGAGGTTGTGTGAGGGGGAACTCTTGTCCGCGCCGCTCTGCGTTCAAAATCACCAGCTTAGGCGGTTGAGTGATGCCACCCGCGTTGAGCAGCGTTGCCTCGTCTTTTTGCCGCAGCGTATCGCGCGCGGGGTCGACCACGCGTTCAGCGGTGATCGCATCGTGCGCTTCCGACTGCAGTTCAATGCGATAGTCGCCGATGGTGAACTCGTCGCCCGCATGAATTTCGGTCGGTTCGCGCACCACCTTTCCGTTGACGCGCACTCCGTTATACGATTTCAAATCGCTGATCACGAACGCGCCATTCACGCGACTGATCTTGGCGTGTTCGCGCGACACGTTGCGTTCGGTCAAGCGAACGGTGTTGCTGGGATGACGCCCAATTGAAAGCTCGTCGACCGAAAATGGCACGATGGTTGTGCTGCCTTCGTCGTCCGATATAACCAGCTTATACATGTCTTAAAGTCTGCGCGCAGCGAAAGGTCGTACCCACATAATAACCCAAAACGGGGAAATTGTTGAGAAGCCAGCAGGTTTGCGGGCCCCTTGCTCTATACTGGCTTTCAGATCGTCCATAGATGTCGCTAATTTGAGAGCAAAAAGACGTGAAACAATCGCCAAAAACAATATTAATTCAACGATCTACCACATTATTCGTGGTTCTGTGGATTGGGGTTGGCTGTGCGGCTAAAAACCCGGGCTGGGAAGCGGGCATACACGCTCATTTGGCGTGGTCCGAGCGCTATTTGCGCGTTGTCGACATCGCGCCGCAAAGCCCGGCCGCCCGCGCGGGCTTAAGGCCTGGCGATTACGTGATCACGATCGATGGCTGGCGGGTGCGCGGTCATGCAATGAAAGAGGTAGCAAAGCGCCTACGCGGGCCCAGCGGCACCACGGTTAAGTTGCTTATCGTGCGTCTAGGTCGCGTGTTTGAAATCTGCGTAACGCGCGAAGCACATCAAAAACCCTGAGCAAAAGATCTGCGACAGACACAACAACCTTTACTTATCGATTGCGGCGTGCCTGGTTTTAGCTAGGATTAGTCCTTCGCCTACTGAGCAGGCGTCAGGGAGAACCATGTCATCAGTACTGATTGTTGGGTCGGTTGCATTCGATACGCTACATCTGCCAAGCGGGCATTATGCACGCACCGCCGGTGGTTCAGCGCTTTATGCCTCGTTTGCCGCAGCGCCAATGTCAACGCCGCACTTGGTGGGCGTGGTAGGCAAAGATTTTTCAGCGACCCATATCGATGCGCTCAAACACAAAGGCGTCGATGTGACAGGTCTTGAAATATGTGAGGGGCACACTTTTCATTGGGAAGGCCGCTACGCTGATGACTTGCGCTCGCGCGACACCCTCAAGACCGAGCTCAACGTGTTCGCAGATTTTAAGCCCAAGTTGTCGGCGAGCCATCAAGACATCGCTTTTGTCATGCTCGGCAATATCGATCCATCGCTGCAGTCGCTGGTGCTCGATCAGATCCGCAAACCCAAATGGGTGATCGCCGATACAATGAACTACTGGATCGAGCGCACACCCGACGAACTTAAGAAGATGCTTGCGCGCGTTGACATGCTTGTTATCAACGAAGAAGAATCGCGGCAGCTAACGGGCGTCTATCAACTGCGTGAGGTGGCTGAACGCATCCACGCCATGGGACCACGCAGCGTAGTCATCAAGCAAGGTGAATACGGCGCAATGCTTTTCGACAGTGACGGTATTTTTAGCGCTCCGGCGTTTCCACTTTCAAACGTGGTCGACCCCACAGGCGCGGGCGACAGTTTCGCAGGCGGTCTTTTGGGCTATCTAGCCAAAGTGGGCCAAACCCATCACGCTGAGCTGCGTCGCGCCGTTATGCACGGTTCGGTGATGGCGTCATTCTGTGTCGAGGGCGTAGGCAGCAAAATGCTGCAAGACATCGACGCCGCGCGCCTCGAAGAACGCTACGCTGCCTTCTGCGAACTCGCCAGGTTCTGATTCTCGCGAAAGTCCAAGCCCGCAAGGTGACACGCACTTTGCGCACGGTGACATGCACTTTAGTGCGTGTCACCTGATCGAATTAAGGTGACACGCACTAAAGTGCATGTCACCAAAGCCACCAAGCACACACGAGCTTAAGCAAAAGCCCTCGGACTTTTGCGAGTACCAGCTCATAAGCAAAAGTCCTCGGACTTTTGCGAGTATCAGTGCCGGGAGCGGGACTTGAACCCGCAAGCCCTTTCGGGCGGAAGATTTTAAGTCTCCTGCGTATGCCATTCCGCCATCCCGGCCATCGCCACGAGGCATAACGTGCGGCTATCGTGGCTTAAAAAACAAACCAGGCAACCTCCAAACTGCATCGAAGGTGCCTGGCCCTAAAAGGTGCCTGCTTGCAGCCAATCATCGACGTCTCCCGACTACACTTCGGGTCATTGGCTCAACAAACCAGTTTAGGTCTAAAATTAAGAGGTGATACTGGTCCCGTCTTTGGTGACGTTCGAGGCAAGCGGTCCTCGCGGTCCGTCTTTTAGTTCGAACTGAACTGGGTCGCCCTCTTGCAGGGTCTTATACCCGTCGCCCGAGATCTGAGAGTAATGCACAAACACGTCAGGGCCACTCTCTTGGCGAATAAATCCAAAACCCTTCGCATTATTAAACCATTTTACGGTACCGTTAGCCATCCAGACTCCTCCACTTCTATCATCCTGCATGCGTTCATCACATTGAGTGACAACGTCAACTGCCAATGCAATCTTCAGTACAATACAGCGTACTTGGATCCGAGGGTATCCGTCTATTGGCTGTAGTCAAGATATAAAGTGTGTTACACGCGCACCTATATAAGCGGTTGATGTAAACGATACTTCGATCATGCACACACCGCCGATTTTTTCTTGACTTCTCAAATTCAGACTTGCAAAAAAGCACGCCCGACCCAGCCCAGTGTAATCGCCATCGCCAACCTGCGAGCCGCTAAGGAAAAAGCAGGCTTTGCGACCATTGTGCATTCGTGCAGGTAAAAAGTGTGCGTTCATGCAAGCGCCCAGCGACTTCCTTCCACAACTCAACTCGGCTCGGCGATAAGCAATAACCACCCCAGTGAGGTGGTTTAGGGATGTCTACACCTTGGTATTGCGCTTCAACGTCCTGCACACGCGCTAAAAAAACATCGCGACTTGCAAGCGGCTGGCTTTGCTGCGACGCCCACGCGCCCGCCTGGCTCTCGCGCGGTCGCGAGGCAAAATAAGCTTGTGCAGTGGCTTCGTCGACGCGCACCACGGCGCCTTCAAGGCGTACTTGTTCTTTGGTCCACGGCCAATAGAAGGTAAGCGCGGCGTACGGATTGTCGCTCAGCTCCACGCCTTTGCGGCTGCGCTCGTTGGTGTAGAACACGGCGCCTTGTTCGCTGAGCGCTTTCACCAACACAAAACGCGCTGACGGCACACCCGCGCGCGAAGCAGTAGCGAGCGCCGCCGCCGTGTGATCAAAAGGTGCATCGTGGGCTGCGCGTTCAAAAGCCGCGATGACCAGATTCATCGGATGAGTACCCATGTGCTATGCATAGCACGCGACCGGCCATTCAGTGATGACCACTTACGCCGGCGCCGTCTTTAAACATAAAATACGCCGCGCCCACCAAGCACAGGCTTGCATAGCCAAAATTGCGCCCAAGCGGCACTTTCATCACGTACGCTGCAAAGAGCGCAAAAGCCCCCATCGTAATGATCTCTTGCATCACCTTAAGCTGCCCGAGGCTAAAATACTGCGCGCCCATACGATTGGCAGGCACCTGGCAGCAATACTCCAAGAGCGCAATGCCCCAACTGATAAGAATCGTAGGTACGATTGGAAAGTCTTTAAGGTATTTCAGATGCCCATACCACGCGTACGTCATAAACAGGTTCGATAAACATAGTAAGATTATTGGCTTCAGCATAGATTCCCCGCTAAAAAGAGAGTTGAGTCACCCCCATCCCACTTTATGATAGACTAAACCCGTGCAGCAGCTCGATTATTGGATACAGCGATTTCGCGGGCAGCCACAAGATCTTGAGTCGTTCCGTTATCTTCGGCGTGCATACGAATCGGCACAAAACCACCACGCGCTCTGCGATGTGCTCGATATTCGTGCGCAGTACGGTGAGCGCGACCCCAAACGCGCAGCCGACTTATGGCTCGAGGCTGCACAACTCGCGCTTAACCGCTTGGGTGATCGCTACCGCGCTCAGCTGCTTTTTGAAAAAGCCTTGCAGGCCAACTCCGATCTTTTGCCAAACGCCGCCCCACTCGCCGAGCTGTATCAAATGCATGGTGAGTTTGATAAACTCAAAACGCTGCTTGAGGCGCGCATTGGCTATCAAGAATCACGCGGCTCAAACGCCGCGAGCTTAGCGCTCGAATACCTTCAACTGGGCGCCTTACTGCAAGAACGTTATGCCGATATCACCGGCGCGCTGCGTTGCTACGAGCGTACCTTTTCGATCGATCCAAGTCTTTTGCATGCAGTGTATGCTGCACGCCTGCTTTATCTTGAGCGCGGCGAGTTTGTACGCGCAATCGAGTTGTACGAACACGAAATCGCTTACGAAAAAACCAACGAACGCCGCATCGCACTGATTCGTGAACTGGCGGCGCTTAAGTGGCAACGTTTGGGCGATTTTCCGGGCGCCTTTATCACCATCGAGCGCGGCGTCGCCAATTTCCCCGATGACATCGGCATTCGTCAAGACATGCTGCAGCTTTTGCTTGTGCATGCGGCATCCCGCAACACTCCCGATCAAGTGCGCGCCGATTGTTATCGCGCCGCCGACGCCTTGCTTGGCTTGGTGGGAAAGATCCCGGTTGTGCTCGCGCTTGAATACGCGGGCCGCATTCTCGATGCGGTGCCCGGCCATGAACCGATCATGCTGCTTTTTGAACAACTCTGCCCCACCGATTACCCCGAAGACGTGATCGCTGGGCGCTGGGTTGCGTTCTTACAAGCCAACCCAAGCGCACTGCATGCAGCCACGGTGCGTTGGCGTTTAGTTGAGATCTATCGCAAGCACGATCAGTTTGAAGACGCCATCGCCTGCCTTGAGGCTTTGCGCGATCTTGACCCTGGTAACGCCAACCACCAGCTCGCGGGGCTGTATCTTGAGCTTCATCGCTACGACGAGGCCGCACAGGCCATCGTGTTTGCGGCAGCGAGCATGCCCCCAGCGCAGGCCTCGCATGAGTTAGAGGCATTCCTGCAGGTGTTGCCCACCGAAGCAATAAGCGCCATTGAACGGGTGGCACATGCCATGCTTGAGCGTAGCGCGCATCACCCGGTGGCGCTGGCCAAGCTTGCTGCCGTCTATCGCCATCACGAAGATGGCGTGCGCTTGCGCCAGGTGCTTGAAGAACAAGTACAGTTTGCCGCGCTGAAAAACGAAAGCAAGATTGATGTGTGGCGCGAACTTGCCGCCTTGGCCGACGACCGCGATGACAAAAAAGCGCTTTTTGAAGCACGAAAGGCGCTCTACACGCTCGCACCGACCCATGGACAAATACGCGATGACTATAAAGCCCAGCTTCGCGAATACCATGAATGGTCAACGTTGGCCGAGGTGCTCGAGCAAGAGCGTAAACGCGAACCTGTGCGCCCGCATAACCTTGACACCTATCTTGAACTTGCCGATCTGTCACGCGTTGAACTTCGTGATATGCAACGCGCCGAGTCACTTTATCGTGCGATCTTGGCGTTTGACCCAACCCACGCGCGCGCTGCCGAAGGTTTGATCGCATGCCTGAGCGAAGCGCATGCCTATGACGAGCTCGCAGCGCTCATCAAGCGCCAACTCGAGCACCCTGAATGTGCGCACCGCATCGAGTACCTTAGGCAACTCGCCGATCTCTACCATACGCACCTGAGCAATGCGCAAGGCGCCTATGCTGCCTATCAACAACTACTAGACCTAGTGCCCTACGATCAGCATGCCATCACGCAGCTTTTTGTGATCGACGAAGCGCTAGGTCGCGCCGATTCTATTAAGCAAAGTCTCTTCGATCGCTTGGCACGCCTCGCACCAAGCGAACAGTCGCCTCTTTTGGTGCGTTTGGCCGACTTGGTGCTCAAACGCGATCAGGACACCAAACTTGCGGCCGAATACCTGCGTAAGGCTTTCAAACACAGCACGGAACCACTCGCTATTTTGGATTCGCTATGTGATGTGCATCGCGACAGCAAACAGGTCAACGTGTTGATGAAGGCGCTCAAAGAGCGTTTGCAAGTTGAAGACGACACAGCCGTGCGAACGCAGATCCTTCGCCGCATGGCGCATCTTTCGCTCAGCGACTTGCACGATACCCAAGCCTCCAACGAGGCATGGACCGCCTTGCTTCAGTATGGCGACGATCGCGAAGCCCTTGAAGCACTCGCATCACACGCCGAACACACGCACGCTGCTGACTTGCTGGTCGACTACCTTGATCGACTTGAGGTGCTGGCGACGCTGCCTACACAACGTAAAGAGTTATCGTTGCGACGCGTGCGCGTGTTGATCGACGAACTTGATCGGCGCCTGCAAGCGTACGAGATCCTGGAAACACTGCTTTCGCATGGCAGTGTCGACGACATTGCCCATCTTCGTTATTGGGTCTTGGTAGTGCAAAAGCATGGCGACTGGTTAACGCTTGCTCACGCACTTGAGCGCTGTGCGCGCGCCATCAACGATCGCGACCTAAAGATTGCGGTACTGAAAGAGCTTAAAGAGGTCTATCACAATCGCCTAAAAGACGTGCCGCTTGCAACCCAAACACTTGAAAGGTGGGCTGAGCTTGCGCCCGATGACCTTGAGGTATGGCGTAGTGGTCTGGTGTTGCATCAAGAGCAAGCTCAGTGGACAGCGTGGTTTGCTTGCGCCGAGCGCCTGAAAGCCTTGCTTGCTGACGAAGAGGCCGTGTGCATGCTTGAACAGCGTATTGGCATCGCCCTTGCGTTACGACTCGATCAATTCGAGGCGGGCTGGCAGAGGCTCGAAGCGCTTTTTTATCGAGGCTTTGCTCCTGCCGAACAGTCGTTAAAAGACATATGCGAAGAGACGGGTTCCTTTCTGGCGCTTGCGCAGTTTTATCGCAGTCGCGCTGATCGAAGTCACGACGCCGACGAGCGGCGCCAGCTCTGGCTGGTCGCAAGCGACATTCTTGCTGAACAATGCGCCGACCCAGCCGCGGCGCTTGAGTCGTTGACCGAGCTAGCAAAACTCGACAACCGTAGCGAAGTCTGGTTATCGCGCGCAGATCACTATGCGCGCTTAACTTCGTCGTGGACCACACTTTGGCGGCTCTATCAACATTTGGCGTTTACGAGCAGCGAAGCGGACGAAAAAGAAATGTTTTACCGCCGCATCGTCAACGCCATGGCACAGTCGACCCTTACCGACACGCAAAGTCTTACCGTTTTCTTTCAGGCCAGGCTCTTCTTGTGGCAGCTGGCCCCCGCAGACGATGGGAACACACAGGCGCTTGAGAAACTCGCAGGGCAAACCGACCAAGTTGATGTGTTGCTAAAAAACTACGATCGCATGTTCCAGCAAGCCGAACACGACGATGTGCGCTTTCACTGGCTGCTACGCGCAAGTTGCGTGTGCTTAAGCAACGCCGCGCGCCTCGAACAAGGGCAGGGCTTGTTAGAGCAAGTGTTTGAAGCGGCGCTCGAGCGTCCCGAGCGTTTTGATCAGATCGAAGCCGCGATAAACGCCTTCGACCCTGGCGATCTACGCGAGCAGGCGCTTAATACCTTGGTGCGTGGCTATCAAGCGCTTGCGCGCCGCTCGGGTGTTGCGCCCGTGTTGGCTGCCGATTTGATGGCGCGCGCCGCCGCCCTAGGTGCAAGTGAAACGCTTGGCACCGAGCGCCACTTGGCGCTGCTACAAGAGAGTGCGTTGCTTGAAGGCACCGGGGGGCAAGCGCTTGAACGCTTTGTCGATGCGGCCACAGCGCAAGGTGCGCTCGAGGCGCTTGAGCAAGGTCTAGACGCGTTGCTCCAAGCCGCGCTTGATTCAAAGTTGGCCGTGGCTGTGCAACGCGCGCGCGCCAACCTATACGAAACCAAGCTCGATAAACCCACAGAGGCCATCGAGGCGTTTCAGGGCGTGTTGACTTTATCCCCCGAAGACGACGCGGCGCTTGACGGCTTGCGACGTATTTTGCGCGCGCAAAAGCGGCATCGTGAACTGCTGATCTGGCTACATCGTCGCCTGGAAACCACGCGCGATCCCGCGGTAAAGCTCGAGCTCGCCGAGGAAATCGCCACGCTTTGGGAAAAAGACCTGGGTAACGTGCACGAAGCGCTGAACATGTGGCGCAGCATTCGTAAATTCAATGTCAATCATTCGCGGGCCAAGCAGCAGATCAAACGCCTCGAGCATCAACTTGAGCAAAGCGGCGAACAGATGCTCGTGGGCAACCTCACGGCAGAAGTATTGCTGCCCGCTCACAGTACTGCATCATCCAGCAAGGTTGACCCAGCCATCGATGCCGACACCGCGGAAACGTATCGATCTGACCTCGATGGCAGCGACAACATTATCGTACAAATCGACCCCACGGAAACGTCGATCGCCAAGCCCAAGGGTGGCAAGAAAAACACCAAGCGCAAGTCGAACAAGAAGGCGCGTTAGAAGCGCATTGCCAGATAGTCATTCAAGGCTGCGAAGCCAAATGCCGGCGAGCGATATCCACCCAAATACCCTCAGGTTCTAGATCGATATACGATTGCCAGTGCACACGCGCGGCTTCCGGGCAGCGCAGTTCTTCAAGGCTCATTGCCGCGTTGAGATGAGCTTCGGCAAAGGCTGGGTCGATTTCAATCGCTTGCAGGAAGTGCCCTGCTGCACCATGCAAGTCGCTTTCTTCATACAACACGCAACCAATTCCGTAATAGGCCTCGGGCACGTTCTTATCAATTTGCAAGGCACGATCGTAATACGCTTTGGCCTTAACAAGATCGTCGCGGCGATAGTAAATATGTCCAAGGGCGATCCACGCTGGCACAAAGCGTTCATCGAGCGAGACCGCTTTCAGAAACGATCGCTCCGCTTCAAGCGGAGAACCCTGATGCTCTTCGGCGAGGCAACCCTCTAAATACCACCGATACGCGTCTTGTTTTCGCCGCGAACTCGCTTCGTTCTTAGAATGTGTTTCGGCGCGTTGGCCTATCGAGGACAGTGTCGAAAAATCGAACACGAATTGACCCGATCGTGCCTCAAACACGCGTGCCTCATCGCGCACCAACACCCGCTGCCCGTCCGCAATGATGCGCAACTGACTCAGTGGTTGATCGATCATTGGCCGCGAAAGGCGCAGCGCTTCAAGACTGCTACGAAGTTGATGCGGCGCCACACCCTCACGCACCAGCGCCCAGGCCGTACGCAAGCTCACCAGATCTGAAAAGCTATAAAGCAGATGATGGCCCTCGTGGCGCTCAGCAGGTGTCAGGAACCCTCGGCGTACCCAGGAACGCAAGCGTTGCACCGGAATATCACACAATTCCGCAGCCTCATTGAGCGTATACCCGTTACGAACAGTCTCATTCGCTTCCCGAGTCGGGTCTTGCGCCGCTTGCATGGCACCCGTGTGTTGTTCGTTGCTTACAGCAAGCGACTGCTCCGACAACGCCTGAGTAGTTGGCGATGGCAAAGACAGCTTACGGGGTAGTGCGATGACGTTGTCCATGGTATGCCGCGTCAACACTGATCAGGGTTGAGTCAAAAACATGACCTGACGCTTTGCTCTGCAATCTTCGTCTCCAACTGGTACATCAGCCCTGATCAAAAATCAATACAGATTCGACGTGGTTTCCCCTTAGCCTTCCCAGATCGTCGTCAAATCGTATTCTTTCGCCGCGATCGTGCGATCGCGTTGGTGCTACCGACACGATCGTTTTGCATTTTCACGATCTTTGTTGCAGGATCACAAACGATCATGACTCAAACCTCATCGCTTGCTCCCCTCGTTCGGCCCTGGGCCTTCATTTCGGACGTTCACGGCAACCTTGACGCGCTCAATGCGGTGGTCGCCGACTGGAGCGACGACTATCCCGAGCGGATTTATGTCGCTGGCGACATTCTGCTCGGCGGCGACAAGCCGCTTGACGTGTGGCGCCGCCTACAAACGCTGGGTGCGCACATGGTCAAAGGCGTCACCGACATTGCGCTCGCGTCGCTGGACGTACGCAAAGTAGTGCCCGCCGAACCTCAAGAGCGCAAGCGTCTCGAAGATTTTTTGCGTACCCGTGAAGCGCTCGGTGAGCTGGTGCTTGCACAATTGCGCAAACTACCCGAGCAGTTGCGTGTGCCCCTGGTAAGCGGCCATGAGCTGGTTGTAGCCCATGGTTCGCCAGGCGATCCCTACACCGAGCTGACGCACGATCTTAGCGACGACGAGTTGATTGCGCTTTTGCACGACGACCCGGCCGATGTGTTTGTGTGTGGTTCGTCGCACGTGCCCTTTGAACGCACGATTGGCGAGCTGAGCATCGTCAATGTGGGTTCGGTGGGCAATGCTCCCGAAGGCGCCTACGCGCACTACACGCTGATTTATGCCGAGTCGGGTGGCGTGCGCATCGATCAGCGTGTGGTCGAATACACCTACGCTGCCTAAGCCTCGCGCTGGGCCTCACTATTCAGCAGCGTCGTTTTCTTCAACCGCCTTAGGGGCCGCGTTTTTGAGCTCAACGCGCTTGATGTGTCGCTGGTCAGCTTCGGTGACTTTAAAAGTCAGGCCCTCTAATTCAATGGTCTCGCCGATCGCAGGCACCTTGCCCATCTTTTTCACCAACATGCCGCCAAGCGACTCCACAGTGTCGTCAAAAGGTGGCAAGAGATCGCCAAGATTATCTTGCAAGTTTTCGTGCAAATCGCTCAGTGAGATGCTGGCGTTCACAAGAAATGTGTCTTGTCCAAGCTTCTGCACCAGGGCTTCATCAAAATCGTGTTCGTCGCGTATCTCACCTACGATCTCTTCGATGATGTCTTCCAGTGTGACGATGCCACTCGTGCCGCCATATTCATCGACCACCAGTGCTAAATGAATGCGTCGCGATTGCATCTCGCGCAGCAGCTGGCTAATCTTTTGCGACTCGGCAACAAAAAAGGGCGCACGGCGAATAATATCCGAAAGTTTTACCTCGCTCAGGTTCTTGGCTTTGATGACCCTAAACAGATCTTTGGCATACAGAATGCCTTCCACTTGATCGATGCGCTCGCGATACACCGGATAACGACTGTGGCCCTTGTTCATAATGAGCGACAGCACTTCTTCAGGTGGCGTGTTAACCTCAATCGCAACCATGCGCGTACGCGGCACCATCACTTCTTTGGTCACCGTGTCTTTAAACTCAAGCGCACTCAGCAGCAGATGCGCTTGATCTTCACTGATCACACCTTGTTCTTCGCTCTGTTCAATTAAGTGCTCCACTTCAAGATGAGCCAAGCGCGCAGGGTCTTCATCGTTTGGTTTGGGCGCGATGCGTTTCACCAGCTTGGCAAGCATCGTCAAGGGCAGCACGATCGGCCACAGCATCCACAACAATGGCTGCAGCAACCGAAACAAGGACAGGGTGGTGCGCTGAATACGCACTTGTGCAAACGCAAACCCGACTTCTGCCAAACTTGCAAACACCAGCGAATAAACACAAACAGCCGCAAGCGCGAGCTCGGGTCGGCTGATCATGAACGTTTTTGTCAACCACCATGCGCCAAGGGCAACACACACCACACGCCCAAGCAGCAAGGTAGCCGCCACCCGTTCGCGATGCACCATCAACCATTCGGCCACCTTGCGTTCGGGTCGGTTGCTTTCTTTAACTGCACGCAGGCGGATTTCGCCCGTGGCGCTGAGCGTTTCACTCAGAGCCGCAAAAATCGCACCGAAAAACAGGCAGCACGCCGGAATAAACCAGGAAATATGTTGTAGTGGAGGGTCGTCCAAGCTGAACTCCCGGCTGGCGGGCACCGGTTAAGAGCCTTTTGCCATCGGATCGTAAGGATATCGCATCTTGCCGCTTGCAGCAATAGCCCTTGGCACCCATTCCTCGGTATTGCAATAACATGTTGATATGATTGATATAATTCGACATTCATCAGGTGCCTCCGCGCTTCGGCGTGCAATACAACGACTTGAGTCCTTAGGAGGCATGCGCTAGCCTCGCCGCATGAGCGAAAGTGAACAAAACAATCCGGCCCTAGCAACCCCAAGCGCTGCGGTGGCTGATGCGCCAGAACAAGTCTTGTTCGACGGACGGCCCGCCCTGATCAACAACCTACTTGAGTGCCTTTGGGTGTTGCTGACCCTGGGTTTGGTCCTGCTTGTGTACTGGATCAAGTCATTGTCGGTGCACTATCGCATTACAACCCAGCGCATTGTGGTCGAGCAGGGTTTATTGTCTAAACGCACCGAACATGTCGACTTATATCGCCTTAATGATTACACGGTCGTGCGCAGCTTGGGTCAACGTGTCATGGGCACGGGAACGCTGATCTTAAAGACCATGGATCGCACCAACCCCGAGTTAAAACTCGACCGCCTCAAGACCGACGTGTCTGCGCTTTACGAAAAGGTGCGCGCTGCCACCGAAAACGAGAAACGCCGCCGCCGTGTTGGGCTGCTCGACGCTGAAACCCACGCCGCCAG
>JBGAKI010000010.1:0-64633 GCA_044224525.1 Polyangiales bacterium
GCGCGACGATGGGCTATTTTCCGATCGACGAGGAAGTGTGTCGTTATCTGGCGCAAACCGGACGCAGTGCCGAGCAAGTCAGTTTGGTGCGCGATTATTATCAAGCACAACAGCTTTTTGGCATTCCCCAAGCGAGCGAATGCGATTACACGCGCGTGTTGGAGCTTGACTTGGCTACGATTGAACCGAGCGTCGCGGGCCCCAAGCGCCCTCAGGATCGCATCGCGCTTTCTGAGCTCTCGGACACCTTCACCAAGCTGCTGACGCAGACTGGCCCCAACGGCTATGGCAAAGAAGGTTATGCCACGGCCACCGACGAGCGCTTGCTAGAGCTGCGCGATGGTGATGTGGTCATCGCGGCAATCACGTCGTGCACCAACACATCCAATCCGGGTGTGATGCTTGCAGCAGGGCTACTTGCGAAAAAAGCCAATGAACGCGGGCTCAGTGTTCACCCCAAAGTCAAAACCTCGCTTGCGCCCGGTTCGCGTGTGGTGACGCAGTATTTAGAACAAACGGGGTTGATGAAAGAGCTCGATAGCTTGGGCTTTAATCTAGTGGGGTATGGCTGCACGACCTGCATCGGTAACTCTGGCCCACTTGATTCGAAGATTGAAAAATTGATTGTCGATAACAAGCTGGTGACGGCGAGTGTGCTTTCGGGTAACCGCAACTTTGAAGCGCGCGTGCACCAAAACGTACGTGCGAACTTTTTGATGAGCCCTCCCCTGGTGGTGGCGTTTGCAATCGCCGGGCGCGTTAACATCGACATGAGCAAGGAGCCACTCGGCGTCGACAAAGAAGGCAAGCCTGTGATGCTGAGTGATATCTGGCCGACGATGAGCGAAATCTATGCCTTGATGGCAAGCGCTCAAAATCCAGAGACCTTTCATAAAATGTATCGCGACTTGGCCAATCAAAATCCGCTTTGGAAAGCGGTCGAAGCACCCAGTGGTGAGCAATATGGGTGGGACAGTAAGTCGACGTATATTCAACACCCACCCTACTTTGACGGTTTTAGCACCACACCGAGCGCCAAAACCGCGATCAAAGACGCGCGCGTGCTCGCCGTGTTTGGTGGCAGCGTGACGACCGATCATATCAGCCCGGCGGGCGAAATTGCTGAGAAGTCTCCGGCGGGACAGTTTCTGATCGCACATGGCGAGGGCCCGACTGACTTCAATAGTTATGGTTCACGACGCGGTAACCACGAGGTGATGATCCGCGGCACCTTTGCCAACGTGCGCATCAAGAATCTGCTCCTTGATGGCGTCGAGGGCGGTTACACCATTCATCAACCTTCGGGCGAGAAGCTCAGCATTTTCGACGCTGCGATGCGTTATCAGCAAACGAAAACGCCCTTGGTGATTTTTGCAGGCAAGGAATACGGCACCGGCAGCTCGCGCGATTGGGCAGCCAAGGGCACGCAGCTTTTGGGTGTACGTTTAGTGGTGGCGCAAAGTTTTGAGCGCATTCATCGCAGCAACCTGATCGGCATGGGTGTGTTGCCGTGTCAGTTTATCGGCAATCAGTCAGCGGCTGATCTGAAGCTGGACGGCACCGAGACCATTTCTGTTGAAGGGCTCGAGGGTGAGATCACACCGCGTCAAGAGATCACGCTCAGCATTCAGCGTAAGAATGGTCAGACCGACAAGACCAAGGTTCTGACGCGTATCGATACACCGATTGAAGTTGAGTACTATAAACACGGCGGCATTTTGCCATACGTGTTGCGGCAACTGCTTGCATAGACGTTTAGCTCATCGAGGAAAACTTTTTCGCGGTGACACGGTTTGCGTGTGAGCCAAACGTGGTCGCAGAAGCGCACGCACCGTTGGCTCGCTCGCCATTGCGTCGCGAAATGCGCGCGCAGCCGAAGACAAGTAGTCGTGGCCGCGATGCACGAGAAACACCTCGCGCTGGGCATTACCTGCAGTCACGTCGATGGATTTGGCGCGCCATTGTTCGACACTCGCACGCAGAATATTGGGCAAGAGTGCAACGCACACGCCGGATTCTACCATTTTGCGCACACTGTCAAGGTTATCGGTTTCCATGACAATGGTAGGCTCTAGGCCACGCTGATGACAGGCATGAGCGATGGCCGGCAACACCGCACGACCGCGCAGGTAGGCAAACGATTCGTGGGCAACTTCGATCAGCGCGATGGGTTTGCGGCGTGCTGCCAACGTGTGCGAACTGGGTACCGCAAGAAAGTACTCCTCGTGCCAAAGCCGCTTGGCCACAAGGGTTTGCAGCTCCACGGGGCCGGCCAAAATGGCCATATCGAGCTCGCCGCGTTGTACGAGTCGCTCAAGACCATCGGAGGTACCTTCTTGTATGATAAATCGCGCGGCAGGAAACTTCTTTTGAACACGAGCAAGTACCGGAGGCAAGACGGTGGCGCCAATGCTTACCATGGTGCCTACGCGAACAAGCCCCGAAGGCGTTTCTTGTAGGCTGTGTAACTCGCGAGCAAGATGCGAGATCGAATCAAGCATATGTTGCGCCACGGGTAGTGCTCGCTCGCCAGCATAGGTCAAGACAATCCCGCGCGATGTTCGCACGAACAAACGGGCGCGTAGGTTGCGCTCGAGTCGCTGCATTTGCCGAGAAAGCGTCGACTCGTTCAAACCAAGAATTCGTGCACTACGCGCGAGCGTCTTTTCGCGAGCGAGCACCACAAAACACGCCAAGGTATCCGAATCAAAATCAGGAACCCCCCGTCGGGGGTGCGGCTCTTTACTGTTTTTTTCGACCACCCAACAACTATATCACATCTGATATTGCGTTTTCTGCAATTGTTCTTTGCAATTTTTGCACGATAAATTCCGTTTTCTTTCGACCAATTCAGAGGAGCTGGCGTTCACGAGAAAGCTTATCGAGAATGAAGTTTCCGATTTTGCAAGCTCACGTTGCATGCAAGCGAGCTACCCGTCTGCGCTGCAACTCATACACTTGGTACTGATGTATCACCCCTCCCATCGCGAGGTTTCGCTTAACACTCGCGACGTGCTTCGTTGGTATGCAGGTCCTTCGGGCCCCGACCTAACACGCACGTTCACACTGTTTGCGCCGCTTGTTCGCGCCTTTGAATGCTTTGCAGCTAATGAACGAGCGCTAGAACCATATTCGCATGCAGACCTGAGCACGCGCTTTGACGCACTTAGTCACCCTGACAACGACGCTGAGAGGTTGCTGCAGGTGCTCCACGAGCTTGCCCCTGGGGGCGTACGAGTGGGCTTTAAAGAAGTAAACTTTCTTGTTGAGCTTGTGCGTCATCGCGTGCGCGCTTTCTTGTTGTCTCAAGGATCAAGCCTTGAACTGAGCGAGCATCATCACGCGTTTGGAAGTGGTGGTGACTATTGCAAAACAAGCCATGCGACCACTCCGGCGTGCTTGGTGGCGGCTTCGGTGATTCCGATTTGTAAAACGGGCACATCGCAAGTTACATCAAAACACGGAAGCGAGCAGACAGCAACGCAGCTTGGATGTGCCTTTGAGTCTTATGACCACACGCTCGTCAATCAGAAGCTGGCGACCGCTGGGTTTAGCTACTTGCCCCTTTCGACGCTAGGGTTTCCATATTCGGCTAAACTCACGCAGGCGCGACGTGACTTGTGGCTCGAGAACGTAGAGCGGGTTCGACAAAACATGTCAATGAATGGTGGGTTTGGCGAGGCTTTACAAAACACCCCCGTCACCATCGATATTCTTAAGATTATTTCGCCGAATGCGCAGGTCCTTGGTCCACGATTTCATACAACCGGTGTTAGTCATGTCAGCATGATCCCGTACGTGCTTGGTGCCTATTTGCATCTTGGTTCTGAAGGACTGATCGTGCACAGTTATGACGGCATCGACGAGCTGAGTAACGCAAGCGAGGGAACGGGCGCGAATAACGTCGTGATCGAAGTCAAGCGCGACCATATTACAATTGCGGAGTTTGGGCCGGAAGATGTGGGGCTCAGGCGCAATGGGCTTGATAGTATCGGCGAGTTAGATAGCCCGCACGAGGAAGCCGCTGCCGCCCGAGCGATCATTGAAGGGCGCGAACATGGGCCGCGTCGCGATTTCATTGCACTCAACACAGCGGCCATTTTTGTAGCCGGCCAGCGGAGCCGCGTGCAAAACACGAGTCTCGTCTCGCGACTAAAAAGAGCGTTGCACTACGCGTTTGATCTGATTGACTCAGGTCAGGCTGCGCGCACGTTGGAACTTTCACAAACCACACTGTAGAACGGACCCATAATGCCGACACCCGTACTTATTCATACACACAATGCGCCTGCTCCGATAGGAGCGTACGCGCAGGCTATCAAGAGCAACGGGTTCATATTTTGCTCTGGGCAAGTTGCACTTGACCCGCGTACCGGAAAGATGGTCGCCGACACGCTTGAAGAGCAAACCTTACAAGTCCTTGAGAACCTGCAGGCGGTGCTGGCCAGTCAAGGCCTAGAGGTGGCACATATTGTCAAGACAACCTGTTTTCTTAAGGCGGGTGCCGACTTTCAGAGTTTCGCTCGGGCCTATGGTTCTTTTTTCTCGCGGTACCATGCCACACCGGCCCGATCGACCGTCGAGGTGTCGCGTATGGCTGTTGCCGACGCACTGGTGATGATCGACGCAATCGCGATGCTTTGCGATCATACGTAAACGGACTGAGCGCGGCTCAAAGTTTGGGCGCGGGTACAGCCCTGCTCAGGCGGGTCCCGCTCGCTCCGGCTGAACTGCGCCTACGCTCCCGCCCTCCTTCGTCGGACCGCACCCGCCTCAAACTTTTGACTCGCGCTCAATCTGTTTATGTATAGTGGTTAACTTGCAACGACAAAAGCGTTAGCAGCCTCGTTCCAAACCTGCACGCGCGAGTGTTCGAGGTCATAAAACCACACCTGAACGTTTAACTTGCTGCTCTCGATTAACTCTTTCACGCGTTGGTATGTTTTCAAGCTTGTCAGGTGCTGCATGGCGACCTTCTTGGTAAAAGCATCGAGATCGGGCTCGTCACTAGGCATCTTCAGATATGACAACACATGGGCTTTCCAGTTCTTAAGGTGTTCTAGATCACTGGGTAATGTGCCGTGTATGGCGTTCATGGCGCCGCATTTTGAGTGCACACACACCACCATGTTGGTTACCTTCAATACGGTGACCGCATATTCGATGGCCGCGGCAAGGGTGGAGCTGGTTGAATCGCCGGCAGGTGGAACGACTGCTCCTAAATTACGAAAGGTAAACAGCTCACCCGGACCACAACCTGTCATAAGTTCAGGGGCCACACGGCTATCAGCACACGTAATGACCATGGTGTGCGGTGATTGACCCAACGCAAGATCTTGGAAGAGCGGGTCGAGTGTCGCTGTCACATTCTCGTGAAAGTTACGCACACCCATCAATAGCTTGGTGGCCGAAGCCTTGGAGGGCTCTTCGCCGAGTGCATCGGCAATTTGTGATTCACTCGAAACAAGTCGATCAACCAGAAGCGCTTCTTGGTCAGATGTGACTAATTTGTCGCGCACGGTTGCTACTGCGGTAAGCACCGCGTAACGCACTCGGCGAGCGCGCAAATCACTCAGCAGACTGAACAACACCTCGGTTCCTGACGCATCGATTGACGAAACGCCGGACAAATCAACCACGAGGCTCTCGCCTGCTTTGATGACGCTTACTTGCTCACGTAAACGGTCCATTTTTGAGGTTGAAACAAACGTCAGTGGCCCGCTGATCGCGACTCGACTGGGTCCCAGCCCTTCGCTCGAAATCACGGTGCGCACTCGGTTTTCGGTAACTTTGGCGATGGTGGCCAAAAGCGCTGCAACCACACCTGCTTGCACGCCCACAAGTAAGTCGACAAATACCATCGAGAAAAACGTCAGAGCGAACACACCAGCTTCGGGCAAAGAGATCTTGCCCACCGCGATGAAGTGTTTGGGGCTTAACATCCGAATGGCGACTGACAATAGAATGCCGGCCAGCGCCGCGATAGGAATCATTTCGACCAAGGGTGCAAAAAGACCCACAATGATAAGGACAAATACCGAGTGAAAAATCGCCGCACGACGCGTTTTGCCTCCTGCAAACACGTTGAGTGACGAGCGAACAATCACGCTTGTGACGGGAATGCCACCAAAAGATGACACCACCATGTTACTCAGCCCCTGACCAATCAACTCTTGATCAGGATCATGTGGTTTTCCTCCTGCCAGTTTGTCGATTGAGCTTGATGAAAGAAGCGTTTCGAGCGAAGCGACAAGATAGATAATTACGCCACTTGATAACAACGAATGAAGTGCACCCCAGTCGTATTTGTTGAATGAAGGAGTCGGCAGTACACGCGGGACTTCTCCAACAACCGCTACATCGAGCTTAAGCCACCAAGCGATAAGCGTTGGGACCACCACGGCGACAAGAGGCGCTGGTATGCGCGATACCAACGAAGGTAACCCGTACGTAATGCCTAGACTAAGGACTGCAATGATGAGCGCCGCAGGATTGGTATGTTGAATAAAATCGCGCAAATGGGTGATCACGGTAAGCGCATGCGCTTCATCGGGCGGTGGCAACCCGAGTGCACGAGGTAGCTGACCGATTAAGATGATTGCACCAACGCCTGCGGTGAAGCCATGCACGACAGTGATGGGAATGAAGCGAATAACGCGCCCAAAACCCAATACGCCTGTTGCGAGTTGTAAGATACCGCAAACAAATCCAACAACCAGCAACCCTCCGAGCGAGTGTTCTTCGACGATGCTTCCCACGAGCACCGACATGGCTGCGGCTGGACCGCTGACACCAAGCGGCGTTCCTCCAAAAAGTGCACACACGACGGCCGCGATGACAGCGGTGGTAATGCCTACGGCGGGTGGTACGCTCGATGCCAACGCAATCGCAAGCGATAGTGGGATCGCAACACACGCCAACACCAAGCCGGCAACAATGTCGGCTTGTAAATAACGCATTGTGAGCAAACTTCGCCATTCGCCGACGAGCTTGCGTATGCCAAGGTCTAGTCGGGTTTGACTCGTCAGGTTGCTCAACGACGTCATGATGCCAATGGGTAGACTAGAAGAAGTTTTTTGTACGGGTTGATTCAACCTGACCTCGTTTGTTACATAGCAAGTGGGTGCGTGTCGATCAACACTAGGAGTTTTGACTTAGCACAACACCATATTAAGATAAGGGGTTTCTCGCTATCATATGTGTTCAACTGATTTGCTTACACGCAATGACTAATTGTTGTCGATTCAATCGCGCCTGGATGCTTGCCGCTATTGCGCTATTGTTTGCTTCGGCGTGCGTTGTTGTTCCGGCTTATCGGCGCGGGTACCTTGCGGATCCGTCGATGTCGCCCAATGAGGACCCGCTTGAAAGCAGAGCACAGCGGAAATTTCATACTGTTCGCGAGGGTGCAAGCGGCGGCGACGGTGAAGCGGCAGGCGGCGGTTGCGGATGCGCGAATTAGTCTGTCGGCGGATATGCCCAAACAACCGTTACCGGGCAATAACAAGCGCGTTGGTCGCACTCGGGGCGCTGATCTTGTCGGGTGGCTCGGCTACGACACAAGCGCAGACTACACAACCTTCAGCGCAAACGTCGGACGCTTGGCGCATTGAACAGGTGCGTTCACGCTTTGCCGTATACGATCAGCACGGCCGCGGCTATCAGTCTCAGGACGGCCCCATTGCCGGACCGGGAAGTGAAAAGCTACTTGTGCTTCAACCGATGGGTCTGATCGGGATCCGTCAAAACGCAAAGGTTTATCATCAAGTGGTGATTCCAATTGATATCGTGACATCGGCGTCAGTCGATGCCATTGACGCGACAACATCTGCGTCGCGCGTTAATGAGGCGGCAAGCATTGATGTTTCTAGCGTTTACGCACCCAATGCCGACATGCAGTGGTCGGCGCGTTATGGGTTTCATGTCGAAGAACCTGTTCGCTCGGTTTTTTTGGGCGGCGGCTTGGCGCACGGGTTCGCACAGAACAACACAACTCTTGCGTTTAACGTGAATGGCTTTTTTGACGTCATGTCGAACTACACATTCGATGCGAGAAAACGCGGAGTGACCCAACGCGTGACATTAAATGCAAATCTTTCATTAACACAGGTGCTGTCAGAGACCACGTTACTCAGCCTTTCGTACGGCGTGACTGAGCAGCTTGGAACCTTGCAAACACAATGGAACTCAGTGCCCGTTGCCGCGAGTGGCAAGACGGGTGTCACGCGCACTGGAGAGCTATTCCCTCGCGATCGTTTGCGCCACGCATGGGCAACACAATTTGCGCAACATATCCCATGGACCCGCACTACGGCGAAAATTTCTTATCGTTACTACAACGACACGATTCAACTGCAGGCCCATACGACCGAGGCGCAGGTTTTTCAATATGTCAGCGGCGCAAGCTACCTACGTGGATCGTATCGCTTTCATCATCAGCGTGGAGCGGGTTTCTTTACGGAGCTTTTGCCCTCCGGGTTTGACGCAAATATTTATCGAACTTCAGACTCTGATTTAGCGACTTTTAAAGCGCACGAACTTGGCGCAAAGTTATTTTTGTCGCTTGGAGAGTTGTTGTCTAACGATTTAGACCCCTATTTTGTCGACGTGGGTTTTGTCCGTTATACGCGCAGCAATGACCTCAACGAGAGTATCTTTTCGATCGGCTACAGTATGTTCCTGTAGGTTCAGACGTCGAACATACGCTGACCGGCAAAGACTTTTATTCCGAGCAACGAGCTTCAGTGCGTAACCACGGTCTCACATTGTGCGTCGGTGTTACTATCGGTATGTCAGAACGATGTCCGCAGAGTGTGCTGATATGTCCTGAGCCAGCAAGTATGATGCGACCACACTTCTTGAAAACTCTCCGCAACCTTTTGCGTTCCATACAAGTTTCCCCTCTTCGAGACTGAGCTGGGCGACAAAAGAGTGTGTTTGTGCATTTTGCGGGGTACTAAAGTCGCGCACAGGCACCAGATCGTTCGCGGTGTCAAAACTAAGCGAAGTGGATTGCTCAAGGGTGAGTGCGAGCGTGGCGTCTAGTCGTTTCAAGTTGTACTCGGAGCGGTTGCGCCCATTGCCAATTGGGTCAATCCAGACACTGAAAGGCACTCTCTTTTCAGTTTGCAACGGATCGGATATGGCCATCCCTGCGCCTGTAGTCATCGTAATGGCGCCATTGGCGTTATAATAATAAATTGGAGCTCCGCTTTCGGCGGCAATGACCTCAGAGGAAGCATTGACAACCATACGAGAATAACTTGAGGTCCACAGCTCATTTTCTGGTGGGAATTTTGTGTTTAGGGTGCTGCCCAATGTCGCGACCAAAAAATTCATGTTACTTATCTGGGTCCAAAGATCAAAGCGTAGACGTGGCAACGTTGCACCATAAGAAGCGCTGATTGTTGAAAATGCGTTTGCATCGGATGCGGAAGACAGCAGTTCACCCTCAATGCGATAGACCTTATTGTCGGCATTCTTACTGTGGTTAGTAAGATATGGCTGAAAGAAGGGAACGGTCAACGGATCGATATCAACCTGAACGTCGCTTTCGCTCGCAACTGTCACGGTGTCGAAAACAAAGCGATAATCAACACATGTTGATGCTGGCAGAATGCTCTTAGTGTCGTACGTCAGGTCTGTGCTTGCAGCGGTGCCCGAAATTGGGGTCTCACTTGAGGAGTGACAGCTAGTCAAAGCAATCCATAAAAGTATGAAGAATAAGTTAAGTTTGAACATACTTCTCTTTGTTTGTTGTTTAAATGCATGTTGCAATAATTGTGCCTAATCGCGCTCGGGAGGTTGCCCTGATTTTTAGGTGCTCGGACGATGGGCTGGGGCTCAGGTGAGGGTTACCGACCTCAACAAAGGTGCATCACTGTCGCTAGATAGTGCTCAACGCGGGTGACATGCTCGGCTGCGACCCGTGACGATCGAGATCCGTGTCGCCCATCAGAGGCGAATTCTTGACGTTTTTTGGCTTATTGCGCTCTACTTGCATGCATGAAACACCTCATCGGGATCATCGTGATAGTGGCAATGAACGCGTGCGGCGACGACGGTCAAACGGCGGGCCCCAAGTATGTGACGACCGATGCGGGTGCAAAACTTGAAGTAGGTATACGCAATTGCTCGACGATCGGGGCGTCGGGGATTAGCCTCACACAGCAACAATGCGAAGCTTGTCAGGGTCGAGCCTGTTCAACCAGTGGCTGCAATATTTATCCGTGCATCAACGATCAAGCGGTGATTCAAACGTGTAAAGAGGACAGCGATTGTTCGATGGTTGGAGCGGCATTTTGCGGAGAGTTGGCAAGTAAGAATATTCATTATGTGTGCACTAGCGTCACCACCGACGCATTGCGGCTCATGCAACCTTAACTTGCGCGTCAGTCGCCGAACCCAACGCATCGCCGATTGACAGCAGGTCATGGCTCGGGTAGCGCTTGAGGATGGAACACCTAAGCGTTATCGATAAATTTACCCAAGAAACCTTGGCCAGTGTGCCGATGGCATCGCGCGCAGACGTCGATAGTGCGATTGCACACGCGGTGCGCGCTGAACCTGCCATGCGCAAGCTCAAGGCACACGAGCGACGCGCTGCGTGCATGCAAGCGGCACGCGGCATCGAGGCACGCAAAGATAAGTTTATCGCTCTTTTGATGAGTGAAGGCGGAAAGATTCGTCGCGATGCGATCACCGAAGTAGAGCGAGCCATTGAAGTCTTTGCCAGCGCCGCTGAGGAAGCCACGCGTATTTACGGCGAGGTCATGCCCGTCGACACCAGCGCGCGAACTGCGAACCACCGTGGCATGTGGCAGCGCGTGCCGGTGGGCGCGTGTGCGTTTATCACGCCGTTTAATTTCCCGATCAATCTGGTGGCGCATAAGGTTGCGCCCGCGCTGGCAGTCGGATGCCCTTTCGTCTTGAAACCTGCACTGCTTACCCCCCTTTGTTCGCTTCTGCTGGCAGAGGTTCTTGGCGAATGTACGTTGCCTGAAGGCGCTTTTTCGGTGGTCGTGTGTTCAAACGAAGACGCAAGTGCGTTGATTGAAGACGAACGCATCAAGTTGTTGAGCTTTACCGGATCACCCGCTGTGGGGTGGGCGCTCAAGGCCCGCGCCGGGAAAAAGAAAGTTGTCCTTGAACTTGGCGGCAACGCAGCCGTGATTGTTGAGCCTGACGCCAATATCGATGACGCCGTTAAGCGCATCACACCGGGCGCTTTTGCACAAGCGGGGCAAAGCTGCATCAGCGTGCAGCGCATTTTTGTGCATCGAAGCATACAGGTGGCGTTCACCGAAAAGTTGCTTAGCGCCATCAAAGCACTTAAGGCGGGAAACCCGCACGATGCGTCAACTGATTTAGGACCCATGGTCAGCGAAAAAGAAGCCGCTCGACTTGAAAGCTGGATTAACAACGCGATCAGCAAAGGGGCTTCATTACTTTGCGGTGGGCACCGCCAGCAAACACTGTTTGAAGCAACGTTGATTGAGAAGGTTTCCCACGATGCGGAGCTTTATCGTTTTGAAGCATTTGGGCCGATCGCATTGATCGAGCCTTATGACGATTTTAGCGATGCCCTGCAACGCGTGAATGATAGCGAGTTTGGCTTACAAGCCGGTGTGTTCACGCAGAACCTTAATAAAGCCTACCAGGCCTGGGACGAACTGCAGGTTGGCGGGGTGGTGATCAACGATGTGTCTAATTTTCGTGTCGATGCCATGCCCTATGGCGGGGTCAAAAACAGTGGGCTCGGCCGTGAAGGGGTGCGCTTTGCTATCGAAGATATGACAGAAATCCGCATGATGTTGGTTCGTTCTTCTTAAATTGGGAACATTTGTGCTAGGGTATCGCTTGTAGGGGTGTAAACAATGAAGGGTCAAGTTAGCCAAAGCTGGTATGAGTGGGTGTTGACGGCGTGCGTAATGTTTGCGGTTGCTGGGACTGGCGTCGCAAGCGCGCAATACTCGGGGCAGTCGGTGCGTTTTTCCAAACGTCCGCTTAATATGCCGGCGGCAACCGTGAGGGTTGACGGAGATTTATCGATGATCTCTTACCCGACGTTGCCAGGCGAGCGCGATGAGCTGTTTGCCATGACCGCTGGTATCTCGGCGGCCTTCACCGATAAGTTCGAACTTGGAGCACAACTTTTACCACTGCGCTTATCGCCTAATAGCGAGTATCTCAACCCCAGTGTTTACGGGATGTACAGCTTGATGAAGGGCGACCTTGAAACGTCGTTTTACGGCAGTGTTAGTTTGCCCGTCAAAGATGGTTTTTCGATTGCGGGCGGGTTACCTGTCACATTGCACATTAATGACATGTTCCGCTTGAACACTGGCGCGTGGCTTGGTTTCTTGTTTAGCGATGCCAACGACACGGTCGGCTTTGAGATTCCTCTTCAACTTGCGATTCAAACATCGCAACAGTTTTTCATTGGACCAGAAATGGGCTTTTGTTTTGGCGGCAGTGGGCGCGCGCATATGGCACCACAAACCGCGAACACATGCTTATATTCTTTCGCCACTGATCTCGATAATTTTCAAGCGCCTTTCGGTATGTTTGGCGGCTATACGTTCGTGGGCAACAGCCTTTCACCGCTTGCAGACTGGCGTTTTGGCTTTAGGTCGCTCGATATCGGTGAGGGTTTTGATTATTGGGCTGTTTATACAGCGTTCAATTTGTTCCTTTACCTTTAATAGTCTTGGGTGACACGCACTAAAGTGCATGTCACCAAGTGGTAGAGGTGACATGCACTTTAGTGCGTGTCACCGGCATTTAGATTGTCGGCGGTGTAAGGTGGGTGAAAAACCAGCTTATCGAGCGTGCCCGGGGTTGCGTGCAATTTGAGATCCTTATCGATAATTACCGCTTCCACTTTGACTGGCGTCTTTTTCAGCATCTGAAGACCCTTTTGAGGACCCATGACAAAGATAGCAGTGTCGATCGCGTCGGCATAAAGCGCGCTTTCTGAAATCACGGTCACCGACATCACGTCGGTCGCTGGCAAACCGGTGCGGGGGTTGATGATATGATGCCAAAGTTTGCCGTCTTTTTCGACGTAGTGCTCGTAATCACCCGAGGTGGCAATCGAGCCTGACGTGAGCTCGGCATAAGCAATGAAATCGCGTTTGCGTGGATGCTGAATACCCACGCGCCAGGGGCGGTCGCCACGTTTACCTGAAACAAATACCTGCCCGCCACCGAAGATTGTAAAATCTTTGAGGCCCGCTTTGTGCAAAATCGCCGCCGCGCGATCGAGCGCGTACCCTTTGGCGATGCCCCCCATGCCGATGGCCATGCCCTTCTTCTTCAAAAAGATTGTGCTGGCTTTTTCGTCGACGATGATGTTGTGGTAGTTGATAAGCGGTAAGCGCTGCTTAATCTGCGCCATCGTAGGGATGCGCACATCGCCCGGAGTGAACAAATACAGCCCATGCAACGCCGCCCACGATAAATCGTGCGCACCCTGACTAAGGTCAGACACCTGCATGCCCGTTCGCACTACGTCCATCATCTCGGGACCAACCTTGACTGGCCTGACGCCGGCGTTTTGGTTAACCTTTGAAATCTCGCTGGTGGATTGCCATTCGGAAAGCAGCGTTTCGAGGCGCGCTATTTCATCGAGGGCCTGCTTGAGCGCGGCTTCTTTCTCAGAGGTATGCGCTTCGGCCACGCTGATCTCAAAAATGGTGCCCATCAGCGAACGCTGCGCCTTAAACCAAGGAACATCTTTTTTTGCCTCGGTTTTTTTATTGGTAGGCGCAGGCTTTTGAGCGTGTGCCCTGGTGCCGAGACCATGCTGCGCATCGCTCGAATGGCATGCGGTTAGCATCATTGTCAGAAAGTAAGCCCAAATCGAAAGCGTACGAAAAATCATGTTTTACCTGTCGAATAAAAATAGCAGTGTGTCGTCTATCGACTGCTATAGTGGAGCACACAGAAAGGCTTTGTTCAATGTCTAGACGCGTGGCTTTTGTAACTTCTCATGTGGTCTCCCTTGTCGTTTCTAGGGGCTTGGTATTTATGATGGTGGCGGTGCTCGGATTGACAGGCGCGGCGACGTCGCGCGCTGCAACCGCTTCCACCAAACGCTCGACGGCCAAAGAACGCAGTCAGATGTCGGTCACGGTGTATAACACCGACCTTGCCTTGATTCGTGAAGTGCGCAAGATGCAGCTGGGCACAGGCGTGTTTCAGCTTGAGTATAAAGACGTGGCCCAAACGCTGCGGCCTGAAACAGTAAGCGTCAAGAGCGCAAGCGGCGCCAAAGCGTTGCACGTGCTCGAACAAAATTATCGATACGATTTGCTGACACCTGAAAAGCTTCTTGAAAAATATGTGGGCAAACAAGTTAAGCTTTATCGCTATAACGAAAAGCTTGGCACCGAACAAGCATTCAACGCGGAGTTGTTGTCGGTCGCCAATGGGCCTGTTTATAAGATTGGTAACGAAATCACGTCGAACTTTTATGGACGTGTGGCCTTCCCGTCCGTGCCCGAGAACCTGATCGCTCAACCCACCTTGGTTTGGCTCGTTGACAGCACCCAAGCAGCGCAAGATGTCGAGGTGAGCTATTTAGCAAGCGGGATGAACTGGCACGCGGATTATGTGCTGGTTCTGAATGCCGACGAAAAGATGGGCGATTTGACCGGTTGGGTCACGCTTAACAACAATAGCGGCACTGCGTTTAACCAGGCAGCGCTTAAGCTGGTGGCGGGCGACGTGCAACAAGTCGCGCCCCAGGCGCAGATGGCTTATGACATGGAGGAAAGTCGCGCAGCAAAAATGGCAGCACCCCGAGCGCCTGGATTTTCCCAAGAGCAACTGCTTGATTATCATCTTTATACGCTGGGTCGGCCGGTCACCCTGCTCAACAACGAGCAAAAACAGGTGACGCTGCTTGAGGCAAAGAACGTTGCTGTCAAGAAGAAGCTCGTACTTAGCGGGCAGTCATATTGGTATCGCAGTTCATTTGGTGGTGAAGTGTCGCACGGCCAAAAGTTGGGCATCTATGTTGAGTTTGAGAACAAGAAGCAACATAACTTGGGCATGCCGATCCCCAAGGGCGTGGTGCGTGTTTATAAAGCTGACAGCAGTAAAGCCCAGCAGTTTGTGGGTGAAGACTATGTCGACCATACAGCCGAAGACGAAAAGATTCGCATCAAACTTGGCGAAGCGTTTGACGTGGTGGCCGACCGCAAACAGGTGTCGTGGAATACGCTGGGCATGTGCTCGTCAGAGAGCACCTGGCAAATCGATATTCGCAATCACAAAAAACAAGCCGAAGAAGTGCACGTGATTGAACCTGCGGGCGGCGACTGGGAAGTGAGCCAAAACTCACACCCCTTCGTCAAAGAAGACGCGCAAACCTTTCGTTTTGTGCTGAAGGTGCCCGCCAAAGGCAAGGTCACCGTCAAATACAAAATTCGCACACGGTGGTGCTAAAAAAAAAGGCTCAGCAAAAATGCCGAGCCTTTTTTACGATACTCGTCTCGACTAGTTGTCGTCGAGTACACACGCTTCGTTGGTACCCCGACATAGAAACGATGTGGTCTCGCCACCTGTCAGCGTATTTAGCATTTGTCCAATGGTGTTGTAGTTTGAAGCTCGACCCTTCTCTTGCAAGTAAACGTTGTATAGCCCGTAAGGATAGCCATATGAGTAGTTGTACTTGTAGCAGCGAAGTGGATCGTCGCTGGTTTGCAAGCCCATCGTTGGATCAAACGTGATCTTGAGCGTCTTGTCAGTGATCTCGAGCGTCACACCACGACTACCCGTGGATTTGAGCGCGGTATACGTAAAGTTGGTATTCGCGTCGGGTGAGTCGATCTGCATGGAACCTTCGATATATGTATCGGAGTTTGACGCAGATGTGTTGAACTCGATCGGATAGTTGAAGGTCACGCTGATGCTCGAGGGCATGGTGGTGGATGGAACACAGTCGGCCGGCTTGGTGAATGTGTCAATCGCCAAGGGGGCCTTGGTTTGCGGCTCAATGTAATACTGCTTGTAGAGCTGTTGACCTGCCAAAAGCGGGTCGCCACCATTGTTGGGATTTTCGCCGCCCGAATCAAATGGCGCGTAGTTTTCTACCTGGAAAATTGTTACCACATACACCACGCCATACAACAACTCTCCGGCAGCCAAGGTGATCTTGCCATCCATAAAGTCTTTTGAAATTGATTTGCCTTGCAAATCCTCATCATTGGTGAAGACGCGACTCTCGCCCTGAATCGCACTCAACTGCGAGGGATCTTGACCGAGCGCAAAGTTACGTACAGGGCGCAACAATACTTTACCGGTCGGCTTTTTGGTCGCGTCGTCATCAAACCTGACATCGATGAACGTTTCGGCCACCTGCAGCGAATCGGGCATAAGATAGGCATCAGCAAAATAGGTTTGGTCGACGGGTTGCTCTTTTTTGGTGGGATCTAAAAGTGTGGCGTCGTTGGGAATGGTGAATGCCGCATTGGTGGAGCGGAAAGCACGATAGCCAGCCGATGTAATCACCACGGTGTAATCTTGGAAGGGAGGAATGGGGCCCACCACGTAACGCCCGTCACCCTCGACCTTGGCTTTGATGTCGTCTTTGCGCACCTTCACGTTGAGCGAATAGGCGGTAATGCGCGCGCCTGTTGCGCCGTCATAGACATAGCCGACCACGTAGATGCCTGCGTCGTCGCCACCGCATGCACTGAGCATCTGCGCTGCGAAGGCCAGTCCGATTAACCCTAAACATATTTTCTTTAGACTCATAATTGCTCCTTTATAGCCAGTGGCCATAAGCCTAGGTCAACTCCGCGCCAAGAAGCAATATCTGTTTACGGCCATACTGTAGAATCTGAACCCAGACCTCAGGTCACCCCAAAAACAGCGTCTTCGGTGACTTTCGCGCCCCCCGACGAGATATGCTAGCTTCAGGCGCGATGACTGACGACCTTTCAGCGGACCTAGCCTCGCTTAAGCTCGACGACGCCATTGGAAATAAACGCAGCGGTTTGCCGCGCGGACTTATATGGGTGGTGGTGATAGGCGCGTTGACCGCTGGGGCCTATTATGTGGTGCTGCCCCGACTCAGCGAGCAGTTCTTTAAGGTCGAAGTCGAAACAACTGAGGTTTTGAGCATTTCACCGTCGCAGTCTGCGGTCGAGCTCACAGCGACGGGTTACGTGGTGCCTGAGCGCAAATCGCGCGTCATACCGCATTTACCAGGGCGCGTTGCAGAAGTGCGCGTCAGGCAGGGCGATTCTGTCAAAACAGGCGACGTGCTGGTGCGCCTTGAAGATGTTGACAAGCGCAGCGCCCTTGCCGCGGCGCGTGCGCGCATCATCGCGGCCCAAGCACAAGTGGAAAACTTGAAGGCCTCGCTTGTTGAGATTGAGCAAAAAGCCAATCGCGAAAACGCATTGGCCAAGGTGGGGTCAAGCCCACAATCGCGCGCAGACGAGCTCAATGCACAAGCCGCTGCGATCAAAGCGCGCATTCGCGCTGCCGAAGCCGATGCACATGCACTTGAGGCGCAGGCAAGCGTCACAAAAGTTGAGCTCGACTATGCGGTCGTCAAAGCGCCCATGGATGGCGTGGTAATCACCAAGCCAGCGCAGGTGGGCGAATATGTGGGCACTGCGGTCAATATTGAAGGTGTACTGGAGCTTGCAGACATGAGCTCGCTCAACGTTGAGGTGGACGTTGCCGAGAGCAAACTTGAAGCTGTGAAGGTTGATGCACCTTGCGAGATCAGCCTTGATTCGATGGGTAGCAAACGCTTTCGCGGCAAAGTGATGCGTATCGACCCGAAGATCGATCGCGCCAAAGCAACCGCCACTGTGCACGTCGCTTTCGTCGATGACAAAACAGGTGTGCTGCCCGACATGTCGGCGCGTGTGAACTTCTTAAGTCATGAGATGGATGCCGCTGCCGCCAAAGAACGCGATAAGCTTGTCGTGCCTGCAGGCGCCATCGTGCAACGCGATGGCCAAGGTTTTGTGTTTCGTATCGAAGGCGGGCGCGTTAAGCGCGAAGCCGTCAAGCTTGGCGCCCGTGTTGGCGCTGATTATGAGTTGCTCGAAGGGCCGCAAAGCGGAGTGCGTCTTGTGTTACATCCACCCACCTCGCTCAAAAGTGGGCAGGCTATCAAAGAAAAGACTGAATAGTATCGCCTACGGAACGTTCTGTGTAACGCCTACGTCTAACGGTAAGAATCGTGATAAACGACGCCGAGTAGTGTTAGCCTTTAATGGTTAATGCTCAGATTTTACGTCCGTTCATCGTTGTAGGAGTGTGGTCATGCATCGTCAAACAAGAAAACTTTTCATTTCAGTGTTGCTGTTGTCGGCGTTCTATGTCGGTTATGCAGCATGCTCGGGCGTGCACCTGACGGCCAATGACGTGTACGCGGCCAACGATCCCAACAATCCCTATGCAGGTGACGCCGGTGTGTTAAACGATGCTGGCAATAACGGCACCTTGGACGCTAACGGGAACTTGATTTTGCCTACGACCGGCAGCGGCTATAGCATTGGTGCCGACGGCAAAGTGTATTGCGGTACAGTGCTCTGCCAGTGTAATGACGGGGTCGACAACGACAACGACGGCAAAATCGACTTGTTCGACACGCTTTGTTCGGGCGCACAAGACAACGACGAAAGCTCAATCTCGCTGGGCGTTGGTGACAATCCCAACAGCCTCACTGGCATTAACGGCGACAACGTCACGGTTGCACATCAAGACTGCTTTTTTGATGGCGATACCGGCCCGGGCAACGACCGCTGCGAATACGACACGCAATGTTTGTGCCCCGAGCCTTGGAGCGATAGCAACAACGACGGTAAAGTTGATGATTGTTTGAAGGGCACAACGGCGATTCCTTATTCGTCGACGCCTGATTGTAACCTAGAACAAAAAGAACCGCCCAAGCCCGAGAGCAAGTCGTGTAAACTGCTTTGCGGTCAGTACATCCCCAACGGGTGCGACGGCAAAGGTTGTTGTGATTTCTATAAAGCCAACGGCGACAAAGTTGAGATTTCGCTCGCGCTCTCGAGCAAGACGTGTGATCCCAACGTTTCGATGGCAGGCTGCGTGACCTGCACACAAGACACCGATGTCGTCAATACCTGCGACACATGCGAAATCTGTTTAGGCAAATCACCAAGTCAGCCTAACTGGCCTGCTCAGTGCCAAACGACGCAGACGCAGGGTGGTAACTACACTGGGTACACCTGTACAAACCCAGCCTACCCCGCTACGAAACCTTGTTATGACGCCAATGGCACTTATCAATGTTTGACCACCTATGAGTACTGCCAAACGGGTTGTTGTGCTCCGGCCGCGGTCGCATTCTAAGGGTTAACCGGCTCTCAGAGGAAAAGCGTCATCGATAAACCTGGTTGCACCGTCGCCTTTGGTTTTGGCCACGGTGCTTGACCAAATCGAGGTCTTGGCTGACTAGACTTCTTGTTCGATTACGCGGTATCGAGTGCTGCCCTTAGAACGAACCGGTTTACTTCGAGCGACCATCGCGCTATTTAAGGGGCATGGATACGAATCAGGCGCCTGGCATTCAACTCAAAGACGTTAACAAAGGTTTCACGCGCGGGAAAGAACACCTTCGCGTGCTTGAAAATATCAGCATCGACATCCCGCAAGGTGCCTTCGAAGCACTAATGGGTCCGTCAGGTTCTGGTAAATCGACCCTGCTCAACATGATTGCGGGGCTTGATCGACCGGACGCAGGTAGCGTCAGCGTGGGTGGTACGCGCATCGATAAGCTCAGCGAGGGCGAACTTGCGCGGTGGCGTTCGCGTAACATCGGGTTTATTTTTCAGACCTTTAATTTAATTCCGGTGCTCACCGCCATTCAAAATGTTGAGTTGCCACTACTTCTGTTTAAGCTGCCCGCAAGCGAGCGCAAGCGGCGCGCCGAGACCGCTCTTAAGGTGGTGGGACTGTCGGATCGTTTGCATCATTATCCGCGCCAGCTCTCGGGCGGGCAAGAACAGCGCGTGGCCATTGCTCGCGCGATTGTGCACGATCCCAAAATCATTGTAGCGGATGAACCCACCGGTGATCTTGATCGTCAGAGCGCCGATGATGTGCTGAATCTACTCAAGCGACTCAACGAAGAGTTTCATAAGACCATTTTGATGGTGACCCATGATCCCGCAGCTGCTGCGTGCGCCAAAATCACACGCAAACTGAACAAGGGCGCACTCGAATGAACTGGTTTTTGTTTGCGTTTCGCAGCTTAGCGCGCAACAAGTTGCGCACCACGCTCACCATCCTTGGCGTGGCAGTGGCCACATTGACGTTTGTGCTGTTGCGCACCGTAGTCGGCGCATGGAATGTGGGCATTGAATATTCAGCCAAGGACCGCATCGCAACGCGCCATAAGGTTACTTTTGTGATGATGCTCCCGCGGACATACATCGATCAAATCCGCCAAGTGCCGGGCGTATCGGAGGCCACATGGGCGAACTGGTTTGGCGGCAAGTACCCGCGCCACGAGAACGAGTTTTTTGCTTCGATGGCGGTCGATCCAGGTACTTTCTTCTCGGTCTATCAAGACATGAAAATAGCAAGCGACCAACTTGAGGCCTGGAAACAGGATCGGCGGGGTGCCATCGTTGGCGATCAAATCGCGAAGAAGTTCGGCTGGAAAATCGGGGATCGCGTTACGCTGCAGGGCTCGATTTACCCCGGTCTTTGGGACTTTAACATCGACGGCATTTACACCGCAGGCATGAGCTCGGTCGATCGATCGTCATTTATTTTTCATTGGCCTTATCTCAACGAGAACGCATTGGTGGCGCAAAAAGACAAAATTGGCTGGGTGGTCAGTCGTATCGATCGACCGAGGCAAAGTGCCCAAATTAGTAAGACCATCGATCGCATTTTTGACTCGCGTGATATTCAAACACTCACCATGAGTGAACGCGATATGAACTTGTCGTTTATGGGCATGGTGTCGGCAGTGCTCAACGCGCTTGATATTGTCTCGGTAGTGATTGCGCTAATCATGGCACTTATTCTCGGTAATACGATTGCCATGGGCGTGCGCGAACGAAACCATGAGTTTGGCACCATGCGAGCGATCGGGTTTGAAGCCAAACATTTGGCCGTGCTGATTCTGATAGAGTCGGTAGCGCTGGGACTGGTGGGCAGCATGGTTGGCATTGCGGTAGCCTTTCCTTTCATTAACCAAGGCGTGGGACGGTTCCTTGAAGAAAACATGGGCAGTTGGTTTCCCTATTTTCGAATCGACATCCAATCGGGCGTGATTGCGTTGATTGTGGCAGTGGTACTCGCACTTGTTGCGGCGCTGGTACCGATGTGGCAGGCGTACCGCTTGCGTGTGGTTGAAGCGCTTAGGAGAGTCGGCTGATGATTCCTTTAACATACAACTTGCGCTCGTTAGGCCAACGAAAAGCCACCACGTTTGCGACGGCGGTGGGTGTTGGTTTGGTGGTATTTGTGCTCGCGGCGTCGATGATGCTTTCGGCTGGCATCAAAAAGACGATGGCGACTTCCGGCCAAGACGATGTCGCGATTGTGATCCGCAAAGGCAGTGGCACCGAGATGGCAAGCGCGATCGAACAGCGTAAAATTGCACTGGTCACATCGCGCAACGAAGTTAAGCGAAATAACAATGGCGAACCTTTGGGTGTGGCCGAACTGGTGATTGTGATTTTACTGCAAAAAAGCGGCACCGAGTTTTTGTCGAATGTGCGCGTGCGCGGCGTAACGCCCAATGCATTGTCATTTCGACCGGGTGTTCAGATTGTGGAAGGCCGCGCTGCAAGGCCCGGTACCAACGAAGTGATTATTGGGCAATCACTCAAGGGGCGGTTTGTAGGCATGCACGTGGGCGATGAGTTTGAAGTGAAGAAGAATTTTAACGTACGCGTGGTAGGCGTGTTTAGCGCTGAGGGATCGAGTTCAGAATCTGAAATTTGGGGCGATGTCGACACCATTCGCTCAAGTTTTGGGCGCAACGGTTACGTGTCAGCGGTGCGTGTGATGCTTAGTTCGCCTGCGCGCTTTGATGCTTATAAGCGCGCGATTGAACTTGATAAGCAGCTCGATGTTGAAGTTGAGCGCGAACGCGTTTATTACGAAAAGGAATCCGAGGGCACGTCTATTTTTGTAACGGCGATGGGTTCAGTGATCGCGTTCTTTTTTGCGCTCGGCGCCATTATTGGTGCTGCGATCACCATGCACGCCGCGGTGGCAAATCGTCAGCGCGAAATTGGCACGCTTCGCGCGCTCGGGTTCAGTCGCTTTAATATCATCACCTCATTTCTATTTGAGTCGGTGGTACTTGCGCTTTTGGGCGCTGCGCTGGGCTTGGCAGGCGCACTGTGTTTAGGTTTCGTGCGTTTTTCGATGATGAACTTTCAAAGCTGGAATGAAGTTGTGTTTCATTTTACGCCCACACCCTCGGTGCTTTTGAGTTCAGCGTTACTTGGCACCGTGATTGGCGTTGCAGGAGGTTTGTTTCCGGCACTTCGTGCGTCGAAGGTGTCACCCGTTACCGCGATGCGAGCGTAGGTATAAAACTGCCTGCACTGACGTGTGAGAGAAGCGCATCGGTCGATGCATGGTCTACGCAGCATTCGGCGTGACACGCTTTGTGTGGTGTGTTATGCGCTGCAGATTCGCGTAAGAGTGGCGCTGCCGTGCTGGGTACACGTTGCTGATATCCGCCTCTTACGTCTTTTGATGCCAAAAACAAAAAAGGCGTGTGGTACACGCCTTTTTTGAATGCCCGTGGATCAGGGTCTTTTAATCAGCCACTTTTTCGCAGCGTTCTTGAACGATAACGGATGTCGCCGCAATGCCGGGTTTTATTTCGCTTTCGCCAGTTGCCGGGAGGACCCTCAGATAAATCTGTGCACGAGCAACCTGTTTGTTTGTGGTAAAGGTTCGAAGCGCGCCAAAATTCATGGAGTAATCAGCAACACCCAAAACATTGCCTTCGCTGTCGTAGAGATCGATGCGTTCGTATTCGAAGCCACCGTTACTCGACTGCACCTTTGTCGTATCGACCGACACCGTTAACGTTTGTTGGTAATTCAACATAGCCGTGCATTCGGTATCGTTTGAAAGATCAACTGAATAGCGAAGACGACGCTCGGGTAGATCGCTGTCTCCACCAGGCAGTTGAATCGCATCTGTGGGCGCGATCACAGTCGCGTCAGGTAGAAGGCAATTGTAGGTTCGGCCTTCACCGGCGAACTCAAGCTCAAAGTTATTAAAGAACTTGCTCTCGTCGTTGTAGTCCTGCGCACTTTCATACCAAATCTCAGTAATATGTTGGCCAGCCGGAGCAACATAATGGGGGAAAGGACCAGACACTTCGTGATAGATGCCCTTGTCGTCGATGCTGTTGAAGCTTTGAAAGAAGGCCGGACTCATATTTGTTTTGTTACTTACGAAATAGTAAGGCACCGTAATGGCAGACGGAAAACTTGTGATTTCGCTCGCAATGGTTGTTTTTGTATTCACCTGCAGTTCAGCGATAATTTCTTCTCGCGAACGACTTCCACACTCGAGGGGGTTATCGCCTAAAGTAACTGATTTTAGGTTCATCGAGGCTGCAGTGTTGGTGCCATCGACGTCAGATGCTGACGAACACGCGGCTAGCAGCGATAGCCATGCACATGCACCATACCGAATAGTTTGATTTCTGATTTTCATAATGAGACCCCTTTACAAGCTAGTTTATTGTCTGAGCGGCCGATGCCTTGGATACAAGGATCGATACCATCTCCTATGCGTACTGCAAGCTTCATGCCACGTGAAAGTGTTGGTAACTCTTGTTAAAATTGTAAGTTTGGCTATCCACTGGGGCTTTTTGGCCCCAAAAAACGCTTTTTTTAGTAGAAAGACGAAGTGAAACGTTGCCGATTAGTAGATGGCAAATCCCCTTTTCCTTCGTCGCAAGAATTGGCGCATGGCGCGTTTAATGCGCTTAAGTCGGGCTAAATTGCACTCATTTTTTGTGTTTTTGCATTGGCACGACGATTGCATTTTATCGGACGCACCGCTGGATGGGCTTTAACCCGGACACGATTTGCAGTCGAGAGAATGTTTGCAATCGCAAAGGAACGCATGAACTATTGTCGCCTCGAATGTTTTTTGCGGGTGATTGTCACCTACTCAGCTCTGCTTAGCTGCTTGTGTTTGTTGGGCTGTGGCCGCCTGAATTTTGAGGACGACCCGTTCTTAATACTGGCGAGCGATGCGGGGCAAGATGCCGCCCAAGACGGCACCTTTGTGGCAACCTGCAGCGACGGCGTGATCAACCAACATGAAGAAAAAGTCGATTGTGGTGGTGAATGCGCGCCTTGTGTTGCGGTGACAAGTTGTGCGGACTTACGTGCGCAGAAGCCTGGTTCAGTTAGCCAGGTTTATGAAATTGATGTTGACGGTAATGGCCCGATCGCAGCGTTTTTAGCCTACTGCGAAATGAATGCCGATGGGGGAGGGTGGACACTCGCTGCAAAAATGGATGGCGCGCAGCAAACCTTTTCATACGAAAGCCCACTTTGGGTCGATGATCAAGTGCTCAGTGCAAACGCACCAGCGCTCGACAATACCCAAGCCAAACTTCAGTCCTTCGTCAGCATGCCTTTTCGTGAGTTACGCTTGGGCCTGAAAGTTGGCGTGACCACTCGTTGGATGGTTATGAGCGCGAGTCAGCTTAGCGCTGCCCTTGGAGCAGCGCCCTTTTCTTCGTTACGCAGCGTTTTCAACCGAGGAGCGAACCTTACCACCAACCTGGGCCGCGCGGAGTGGCTCAAGTTGATCGACAACGCAGCGATTCAACTCAACTGCAACCGTGAAGGGTTTAACATCGTTGCAGACGATGCTGGGATTCACCCCCAGGCCAGAATTGGAATCTTCGGCAACAATGAAACCGATTGCGTGGGCCCTGATTCGTATTTGGGTTTTGGCGGACTCTCCGGCACTTTTGCGTCGACGACAGGTTCGTTTGACACGGTGGTCGGCAACGGCGCGGTATGGAACAACGCCGGCGGCGGCGACCGCAATACCTATGCGATGGGTTATATCATGGTGCGCTAAATGACGCGTTTGTGTGTTTGCCTTTGCCAAGGCAAACTGGCTTGTGTAGGGTTAAGCAAGACCCTAGAGAGCCTACCCATGAAACTGTCTCTAATACTCAGCACAATTGTCGCGTTCGCCGCGTTGACTGGGTGCGGCGACGACAGTCTATCAAAGGGCACGAACGTGGACAGCGGCCCACAGCAAACGAGCGACAGTGGTCTGCTGAGCGCGAGTTGCACAAATTCCAACGACAAACTTTGCACTGAGTATTCCTTCAGAATGCAATCACAGCTCAATGTGGCACCGGCGCTGTGCCCATCGGGCGCGGGCATCTATGCGCAGCCAGCCAATTGCGCGACCTCGGGATTCACTGGCAAGTGCATTGTCACTGCCGGTAACTTTGTGCAGATCTATCGGCACTATGACGCCGCCTCGAGTGCTGCCGATAAAACCGACTGCGAAGACACTAAGAATGGCACCTGGTCAGCAGATTTTTAGTTGCGCTCGGGCAAGCACCTCCTTCCTCTATATGGGTTCGGTCGGGGGCAATGGTTTTAAGGGACTAGAGGGTTTTGACGGGTCGGACTCCGCAGGGGCTTCACCCCCTGAACTAGCCGGCGGCACTGGGAAACGTTCTTCGTAGCCGCTACACGTATTTGAACTCTCGCTCACAAACTGGCCAGCGCTCATTGAAAGTTTTTGAAGCGCTGCAAAAGTCTCTAGGCTCAAAAAAGGAGACGGACTTTGCGAGAGGGTTTTCAACAACTGTGCCGTACATACGTCGTTTGTTTGCCCACTAAAACCCCATCCAAGTCTGGCTTTACCAGATTCTTGATCGTAGGTACCTGTCCAAAATGGTCTTATGCTTTGATTTGAGTTTGCTTGAATGCGAAATGTGATCGCGCCGCTGTTGCTCTGAAAACTCAGTCGATATTCGCTGAAACCGTTGCTTGGGTTACTGAGCCAATCGTCAAACACTTTTAGCAGTTTTTCGCACGCCTTTAGGAGACTTCCAAAAGGACCGCTCAGCACCCTAGCAGGACTAACCTCAACATCGATCAGACATGTGTCAGGGTCTACTGTCTGAGCCGAGCTGACAAACTCGCCGCCCTCGCTGGACTCCGCACTACAGGCGGCGCACACAACATAAACCAATAGTGCTACACTTTTCATGATAGCCTGCGCTTAACTGAACTAGGTTATTGCTATAAGTCGTTTCAGGCAAACAGGCTGAGCGCCAGGTCTAGCTAAATCATGTGGAGGATGAAGTTCCAGTCAACGATCTTGCCCGATGCTATTGGGCGAGTGCGCTTGCGATGAGCGCTTTGGCAGCTGCGGGGTGCTTCTTGCATTCGAGCAGTGCGCTGAGCATCATGGGCACGATCACAGTGGCGTCTGACTCGATGACAAACATCGGCGTGTCTGCGGTAAGCTTGTCCCATGTGATCTTTTCGTTGGGTGTGGCGCCCGAATACGAACCGTATGAGGTGGTTGAGTCGGAAATCTGGCAAAAGTAGGCCCAAGGCTTGGCCTGCTGCTCTAGATCGTATTTGATCGAAGGCACCACACAGATGGGGAAATCACCGGCAATGCCACCGCCGATTTGAAAAAAACCAACGCCTGCCCCTGTTGAAAGTTCTTGGTATTGATCGTAGAGCGCGCCCATGTATTCGATGCCCGACTTGGCAATCGATGCGCTGCATTCGCCAAGCTTGACGTGCGAGGCAAAAATGTTGCCGAACGTTGAGTCTTCGTAACCTGGCACCACCATCGGCAAACGTTTTTTGGCGGCCGCCAGCAGCCAACATTCGCTCGGGTCACCTTGATAGAGCGACGGGTCAATGGCTTCGATCAGGTCATAAAAATATTCGTGCCAAAATTTGCGCGTGTTTTTTTGGGTGGCTTCTTTCCACATGGGGACTAAATATTTTTCGACTGCTCGAAATGCCTCGTCTTCGGGGATGCTGGTGTCAGTCACGCGGCGCATGCGTTGGGCCAAGATTTGGGTGTCGTCATCTTTGGTGAGATAGCGATAGTTCGGAAAATCTTTGTAGCTATGATGTGCGACCAATCGAAAGAGCGACTCTTCTAGATTGGCTCCGGTGACTGATAGACCGTGCACCAAGCCCTCGCGAATGGCCGGCGCAAGCGTAATGCCCAGTTGCGCCGATGACATGGCACCCGCAACCGACCAAAACATTTTGCCACCCGCATCGAGATGCTTTTGGTAGGCCAAGGTTGCATCTTTGGTTGCGCGGGCGTTGAAGTTTTTATAGTTCTTGAGAATAAATTGCAGAATGGGCAGTGATTCACTCATAGGAACCAAAACCTAGCACAACCAAAACCGAACGTGTACCGCAACAAAGGGCGAAAACGCGAAGGCGCCCATGTTCACGGCAGAAAACCTGACGGCGGAAAGTAAGGTATGAGCCATTTTTTGCGAAAACGGGCGCACCGACTCGGGATCGGCTGGTTTAGCGCAAATTCATATAGGATGGAGATCCCTTTACCCACACGGCATCGATGCCCCTACGACTTGTGTTTCTGGGTATCACTCACAAAGGTTTTGGGTTGGGGCTGCCAAGTCGACCTGCGATATATCAGCGCTCACTGTACGCGGGTCGCCCATCACCTCGTTGGCTTTGATCGTCGAGCCCGATACCGAATAAACGAAATCGTGTGTATCGCTGCTCATGAATATGCTGCGTTTGACCGTTGAGTTGGGCGTTTCCCACCACGACCCACACCCATAGCGCGGAGTTTCGTCGCCTGGGTTGCGGTGATCGACTCCACCTATTTTTCGAAATCCGTTCTCGATGTCGATGTCATAGACCAATAAACCGTTGAACGACAAGGTGGAGCCGTATAGTCCTCGCGACGCATCGCCGCCTTCACAAATGCCTGCGGGAATCGCCAGCATCTTCTTGTTGGCATAGTAGGTAAACGCAAGATGATTGGCGGTCGCGTCTGAACTTGAGCCACGCGTTCCGATGGATTCCTTATGTAGGAGTTTTGCTTCTTCACCTTGCACGTCAAAGATCTGCAACGATAGACCAGAAAACCAGGCGAAGTCGCCCTTGTCTTCGGCATCGAAACCAATTGTTAGCAGATGGGTTTCGTCGAGTGGGTGCATATAGGTTGAAAACCCTGGGATCTTGAGCGCGCCGGTTTGTTTTGGAAGGCCCTGTTCATCGAACTGGAAAGTGTAAAGTGGATCGGTCTTTTTAAATGTGACCATGTACGCACGGTTGTCGACATATCGCACGGAACGAATATCTTCACCTTCGGCAATACCTTTAATCGCTGCGATAACGTTAAGCGATTGTGCTTCTTGTTTTAACACATAAAGATTGTTCGACGTCGTTTTGCCACGGCTAATATAACCTTCGGTCGTAGCGACACGCAGTTGGGCGTCGTGTTCGTCGAGCGCGAATTGATTCACCAGGCGCCCTGGCACCACGCCTGAGCCTTGATATGCAGGGTTCAGGGTGTCGGTTGGCAAACTAAAGTAGTGAATATCAGTGGCTTCTTGAAACCATGGCTTCTTAGACCAGTCAGAAATATAGGCTTCATCACGGTTAGGGCTGTGTTGTCCAGCGATGTATAAGCCTTGGGTGGACGCATAGACTGTGCTCGCAGAGCCCAACACGTGGGTTACGTGGACGTCTGAAGCCGCGTCGATATTAGTTGTCAGTACCGAAAAAAGTTGGTTGCTAGTGCGTTTGTTCGGAACGAGGAGCTCACAGCTTGTGAGTCCCGTTTCTGTGATGCTATTGTCAGCATTCATTTGTTTGCTGACCGCAGCGGTGAGAGGCAGATTTTTCACTAACTCGCTGATTTCGGCGAGTCGCGCTTGGTAGCGTTGCTCAAGGTCTTGTTCAAAAGCCTCCATATCGTAGTCCTGCCCGCATGCGTTTCGATAGAACGTGGGATACTGCGCCTGCCATTCTTTAGTGAATACAACGAAAGCCGTCGAAACGGTGTAAACACGACTCCCAATGCGGCGCGACTGAAGTAACTCTCCGGGCAACTCAATGGTGCGCTCTAAGGTTGGCGCATGTGTACGATCGTTGATGTCGAAAAAACTAAGCAACAGTTTGGCGTTTGAACGCCCTGGGTAGTAGTCGTCATTGTAGCGATATGGGTCGTCGCTGTTACAGCTTTTCTCGCTCACGCGCGAGTATACAAGTGCGCGGTTGCCGTTAACGTAAACTTTGAGCGCCTTACCAGGCACTTGTACCGATTGCACGACCTGCATCTGCGCGGCTGGCCATGCGCGCACAATCTTGAACGTGTTGCCGTCTGCAACATAGATGTATTGATCGTCGTTCTTAACAAAGTCGGCTTCGTCAACACCGCTGACTTGCGTGTTGGTTGTGGTGTAATCTTGTGCGCGCGGCGCGTCTGCGCTTTCTCGTGTATTACCTGCGGTCGGACTTGCAGCTGCGAGGTCACCATCATAGTGCTCAACCCAATGACGACGTGGTTTGGTGCAGTTGGTCTTTTTACATGTGGCGCATTGTTCATCAAGACGCGCACTTCGTTCATGCGCTTGCTTGAGAGCGTTTTGGTATTCTTGTTCGGCTTGATCGCGCAGTATGGACTCGATTTGCGTGCAAGCGCGTGGCACTGAAAGTGCGTTTGGCGCTAAGGTTACCAACAATGCTGGGTCGTACTCATATTCCCAATGTCCCGAATCGCATGAGGTTAGAAGAAGAAGGCCGAAGGCTACTAAGTGAGTTGTCTTACGCATACCGATAAGACACTGCAAGTTGCATGCTAGGACAAAGGGCGCTCGTTTTTGTGAAGTTTGTGATCGTGGACTGCTCAAAGTCGAGATTGTTCGCGAGCAAGTGGCACAACTTGGCACACTTCGCCAAAACCATCTAAGTGATTACTACAACATGGCGACAAGCGACGCCGCGCAAAGCTCGTTCAACGTACATGCGTAAATTTTTGCACTCCTTCAAGCCTTGATTTTTGGCTTAAGATAGTAGTTACGATGACCCTTCAACTCCTACTTATCGCACTGACGGCGGCATTCTCGCTCAATTGTGGCGCAGAAATCGAATACAACAATAGCAGCAAAACACCTGCTGATGATAGTGACCCGGCTAACCGCCTACCAGGCGACGAGCAAAATAGCGGCGAGAAACCTAGCGATATTGCACCCAATAATAACGTCAGCGTTCTAAAACCCCGCACTAGCGCGCAGATCTTCTTCTCGGGTCACAGTTTGCTTGATTCCGTTGCCAATGAAAATTCAGGTTATATCCAGCCCATCATCGACACCCATCCTGACATCACAGGTGTTGCAAAGATGCAATCAGAAGGTGGTTCGACCATCGCCTATCGCGCATCGTTAATTGAAGGCAACGGTTTTCCGGCCGATTGGGGCAAGCGCAATTTTACCGCTTACGACACCATGGTAGTTACCGAGTTTTACGAGTTTGCCAAAGCCGCAGTTAACGACAACACCATTCAGAATTTGGCGAAATATTACACTTGGATGATCGAAGACAATACGACCAAGCCCATCTATCTTTTCTTTTATCACTGTTGGTATGAGCTCAATAGTATACATTCCGCACGTCCCATCCCAACAGTGAGTGAGTACGCGACTTTTCATCGCGACGATGAACGAGCGTGGGAATGTGCCAACCAACGCGCCTTTGAGCTCGCAGGTTCACCCGCAAACGTCACGCTTGGCTTTATTCCGGCTGCACGCGCACTAAGTGAACTCGCTTTGGCGTTAAAGAATCAAACCGTGCAAATTCATAACGTCGGGACGACCGACGAGGCCATCCGTACATCGCTGATGATCGATAATGTGCACACCAACTCGATTGGTTCATATTTTGTGACCCTTGTTGCCACCGCTTCGATATTTGGTGTATCGGGCGGCGGATCAACGTTCGTTCCGCCTGAGGTCAACGGCATCACGCTAAGCAACAATGAGCGTACGCAACTACAAAACTTGGCACTCAACATCGTTGCCGACCATCAGGCTAACTACACTACCCCAACACACGAAGAGTGCCGCGCTGAAATGATTGCAAGCTGTGCGCGCTGGCATCGCGACGATTGCACTGCGTTCGCCAGTGCTGCATTTCCCTAATCGCCTTTTCAACCACTGGGCTACTCTCCCGAAAAAAAGGGGCGTAGGTCAACAGTGACCGACCAAGGTCATTGCCGGACAAAAGTTGATCATCACCGCATTTCCGTGCTGTTAGGGCATTCGTCCTCAAATGCGAATATTTCGGAAGCTTTTCTAGAGGTTTGGCAACAAGTCTATCGGATCTTGTGCGTTCATGACCGAGATGGTTGCAGCAACGATGGAAGTTCACCAAGCAGCTCTTTCAGATCAAGGGCGACGAGGTCTTGCACAATTAGATGAGCCGAACCGATCATGTTGACAAGGGCTGTAAGACGCTCGGCGTCAATTAAGCATTGCGTGTTTTTGCTGCGCGCATATTGGGTGATCGATGCAATGTCCTGATGAATGCGCTCTAAGAGTTTGAGCTCGCGTTGCTTAAGAACGCCTTTGATGACTTCAAAGACATCGGGGTTGGCGATATATCGTTTACTGCGCTGCGTGGCCGGCCCCACGCGGGCAATGAGCCCAAAGGCTTCAAGCTCCTGTAATGCTGGACTCATTAATGCTTTTGAGACTTGCAGCCGTCGCGTCAGTTCCGCGCCGCTTACTGGCGAGGGTGAAAGGTATATAAGCGTCCAAGCCTCGCCATGAATGCGACGAAACCCCCAATAGCGAATAAAGTCACCAATGCCTTGCGCAAGCGCCATGGCTGGATCTGGCGCTGTGTGTCGTTTTATGTTTGTTCGTTTGTTCATGGATGGATGAAATGTGCCAGTAGAACAGTTACTATATGCGTGAATCTATCATCATGCACCCGCTATTGACAATCCCATATGTTCATACTAGTATGAACATATGGGGTAAATATGCCAACGTTGACGGTGTATTTTGATGGATTATGTCAGTTGTGTTCGCGTGAAATTGCGCATTATCAGCGTAGTGTCGGCAGCAAACAGATTCGTTTTGTCGACATCACCAGCCCCGCTTTTGATGCGCTATATGAGGGGGTCGACCCCTACGCCGTCCACAAGGTTATGCACGTCAAACGAGCGGATGGCCGCATCGCGACACGCATCGACGCGTTTGTGGAGATTTGGCGTACGTTGCCTAAGTATCGGTGGCTTGCCCGCACAGCAGAACACCGCTGGGTGAATGCCGCGTTGCGCGTTGCCTACGATTGTTTTGCTGTCGTTAGGCCCTATTTACCAAGGCGAAAACGTGCGTGCGCGGACAGCCCATTTTGTAGCTCCGGCTTATGACGGCACGCGAATACCTCTGGCTGTTGAATCTGATTGCGTGCGCGGCGTTGACAGGACTCATTTGGCTTGTGCAGCTAGTTCACTACCCGTCTTTTCGTTTTGTCGCACCTGCGCGTTTTGCGGCATTTCATCATTTTCACTCGTTACAGATTAGTTATATCGTCGCGCCGCTTATGTTCGTAGAACTGATGGCTGCAATGGGGTATGTCATGACCGATGCCAGGGGGGTCGTGTCCTGGGTTAACTTGGCGAGTGTATTGGCGGTATGGCTTGTAACGTTTTTGGTCAGCGTGCCACTGCACGGTCAGCTCGCTCAGGGGTTTTCGCTGACAGTGGTGGATAAGCTGATAGCCTCCAATTGGCTGCGCACGATGTTGTGGACGGCTCGTTTACTCATGATCGCCACTGTTTGGCTATTGTGGTTTGCGCCAAATACATAATCGTTAGATACCATGCAGGCGTCATTTCGTGTTAATCGACGAGCAGCGCCTGTTAGCGGAATCGTCTCCTTTCGTGGCTTTCGAAGGTCATCACTCAACTACATCTATCTGAAAGGGTGTAATCTTCATCAAAGGTAGTGTGTATTATAACAGCGTCGCACGACGCGCCTAAGTTTAGAAAATTGAGTCAGGCGTTTCGACTCCAAAAAAACCCGAATTTACCTTGAGTGGTCGCCGGCCATGATCATGGTTGCGCGCTGATTAATGACGGTGCGGTCAGCTGCTGAGGCAATAACTACAGTGGACAGTTGGGCTTCGATCCGACCGACCGTCGGTTTGCGCTTGCGCCCCTATGGCACGACCATGCAACGCTTAACACCTACATTGGTAAAACGCGGCGTACGAAGATTCAAGACGTGAGGCGCTGAAAAATAAGGGTGCCTAGCCTGAAGGAACTGAACATCAATCAGTTACGCGCACGGATGCAAAAAAAAGAGAGGTTGCTCGTTAATAAATAACAACGTACCCTTTTTCTTTGTACATCGACGTCTGTGGGGGCGTTTTAGACATGGGGTCGACGCACCACCCGAACCACTATAGAATAGCCGAGTACGTTAACTTATCTGATGCCAAAAATTAGATTCCGAGTTGCTTCTCTTTATCTAACCGTCGAGCACGATGACACTCAGGTCTTACGACCCCTATTGCTAGATAGGGGTATTGAGAAAGTTTCCATCGGGCTTGCCAACTATCAATCTGTCGATTGGAGCACTTTTGACCTCGTTATTATTCGCAACTGTAGGGGCTACCACCTTAACGCGCGAAGGTTTCAGGAACTGCTTAATGTATTGGATAAAAAGCTGAGTGCAGTCCATGAAGATAAAGACGTCATGCAAAATTCGTTGGCCGTTGTTCAGGGTTCGATCGACAAGGCTACGTTCCTGTCACTTATGCAGAAAAAGGGAGTGGATGTAGTTCCAACACAGTTCATCGCACAAACCGACTCGCGGACGTTGGCCGAAATCATGCAAGCAAACGGTTGGGATGATATCGTGATTAAGCCCAGCATTGGCTCTAAAAGTGCATTTGCTTATCACGTGACACGTAGTCATAAAAATCTACTCACCGTGCGCGACCCAGCCGCTCTTATTCCGAGTGAATCAGCGGACGAGATCTTTGCGAAACTACTTGGGCAACACGAATGTGTTTTGGTGCAACAATTTATTCCAACCCTTCCTGACAAAGGAGAGATTTCTTTTGTCTTCTTAGGTGGCTCGTACAGTCATGCTATTTGCAAAAAGATCAACACTCTGCCCTACGCATGGAGCGCACACGAAGCCTTTGGCGGAGCCAACGAGCAAGTCAGTGTTGATCCCGAGCATATCGCTTGGGCGCAGGATGTATACGACAAGGTTTCCTCAGAGTACGGCTATCTGATGTATGGTCGTATCGACGCGTTATGGAGCACAAATAGCAAACCAATGTTGCTCGAATGCGAACTTTTTGTACCACGCTTGTTTTTGAACGATGCAGAAGGCGCTGCAGAACGTTACGCAAATGTTATAAAGAACAAAGTTGAAGCACTTCATTTTAGTGTCGCGTCCCAAAAAGCTTCTGGTCCGTTAGACTGACTTCTGTAACATCACTGCTTAGATGCAATTTTGATCCGTTTCTTGACGCTCTACGACGCAAACAGTTAACATTACAGGTTCAAGAGAATGGAGAAAGAACATGTTCGTAATGCGGATACTGGTAGCAAGCCTCGCTTTTTGCTTATTTGCGTGTGGTGACGATAGCGGCGGCAACAAAAACACGGGCGACGCGAGTTCGCAAAGTCAGCAAGACAATTGCACGCTTAAAAACGATACCGGTGCACCCGGCCAATACAGCGATTCGTGTGTTGCACGCGAATTTATTGCCGACTATGTGGGTACCTACATGTCAGGGATTTGTATGCTCACCATCAGCACAAGTGGGGCGGACCCAGCGACGTTCTCTTTGGTTGTCAGCAGCGGCGACCTTGCTGGCACGTATACACACGCATGGGAGGGTGGGACAGGCTTGGGCAACGATTCGTATTATCGTTTTACGACCGATACTACCTATACGACAACCACTGCGCTCAACTTTACAGCGGGTAAAAAGGTTAGCGACTCAGAAGAAAACTCGATTCGCTTGCGCGTGGACAATGTGAACACCACGGCCACCTATTCGGGCGGTTTTTCAAAGTTTGTATCACCGGCCACAAACCAAGAAGTGGATTGCGGAATGTTCACAAAGAGTTAAGCTGACTGCATGGGAGTAGATAACCCAAGCGATGACATCATTAGAACCTTGCTAATAAACGCACAAACAATTGCGGTTGTTGGTGCGTCATCAGATCCCATGCGACCATCGCATGGGATCTTTAAAATGCTTTTAGCGCAAGGTTACCGCGCCATACCGGTTAACCCAAATGAAAGCGAAGTGCTTGGGCAAAAGGCTTATCCTGATTTAGCGTCGATTCCGTTTGAAATTGATATCGTCGATGTTTTTCGACGTGCGGAATACACCCCTCAAGTTGCCATTGATGCTGTTAGCGCGAAAGCAAAAGTGCTTTGGCTTCAAAGTGGCATTATAAGTGAAGAGGCTTCAAGGATTGCTCGCGCTGGAGGAATGAACGTAGTGATGGATGCATGCATTGCCGTCAAACATTCGCTTTTACAAATACCAAAGAAAACCTAGCGCTACGATTGCAACGGTTTTGCCTTAATAAAACGAAATGCCACGTTCGAGTAGGCTGATATCAATGATCCGTGTGCGCTGCTAACAACGAGCACCCTGCCCGACGATTGCCACGAGTTATTGCGAGTGTTCGCTACACCTAAGTGGATGCTCAATATTCCCCTGGCGAGTATTCGTTCAGACACAAGCAGCATCAACTGCGTGCATATCAGTGAACCGTTGTTGCATTACCCCTGTTTTTTTTTCGTGGTTTAGTGCGTTGTAGCAGAGGCCCGGTTCACGGCTAAGGCACCGTGCAGGATGCAGAGACCAGCTTAATTCCGTCACGGCAGCGGTGCGTAACAAGATCGCACGTGGGTGCTTTTTTGCACGGATCAGTGTTTGGCAAGGTGAGCGCACACTCCGCGTCATTTCTGCAAGTAAACTTGCAGTCCTTGGTACAGCCGTCGGAATCATCAGCGTTGCCATCATCGCACTCTTCGGCAGGCCCTTGCGCACCAAGGTTGGGATCGGTAAATCCGTCGCCGCAACGTTTGACAACGCACTCGCCGCTAACACAAATTTCAAGGCCGCTGGCATAGGCGCCGGTGGTGCATGTGAATCCATCGGCAGGCATCAGTCCGTATGTGCATCCGCGCGCATCTTTCTTTTCTGCCTCGGGAGCACAGTATTCGACGCCATTGCATGGTAAGCCATCGTCGCAATCTTTGTTGCTAACGCACGGGGCGGTGCTTTGTTTTTTTCCGTTATCGCTAATCTTCTTGCGCACGATAAGCGAACACGACGAACAAACAACCAACGTGAGCATAAGACACAACGACGCGTGTTTTCTAGTATAGCTCATGAACTTTACCTACATTCAACAACATTGTTTGAGATATTGCGAGCGCACGATGCCGCATCATAGGCACCCACGTCGACGTAAGTCGCGTTTTGCCCGCACTGACTTTCGCTACCAATCACCCAACCCGATGCGCTTGCACTTTCACTGCATTCCGGTGGCGTCTGACGCACGTAACCATCGCAGTCGTAGTCGAAAGAGTTGTAACAGAAAGCTTGGATTGTGCTGATGGTGCCGATGCGTTGGCAATACGGAGTGGCACTTGCAACACCCGTTGCAACGTCGGTGGGGAACACCACGTTGGGAGGGGCACTGCAGGTAGCGCCGCAGTCTTGTCTTTTTTGAGCCTCAAAGCGCTCTTTGACACTTCGGTTGATGATGCCCGTTTTTGTGATCGCTGGCGAGTCGGGTTGAGCACCTTCGCTTGTGCGCAGCAGGGGAACAAACGCGCAGCCCATGCCGTCAACGCAGCTAATGCGCGTGCAGCCAGTGGGACTGAGCTTGGCTTGAAGGTCCGTGCAACGTTGCCCGTTTGCATTGGCTAGCTCGCAACGCTTGGCCACCATGGTGGTGCCCGAATAAACAGGCGTACACTGGTAGTCAAACGCCAATGTACCCGTCGCATCGCAATAGGCAGGTGGGCACGAGCGTTGGTTTAGCAAGTTGCCGCTTTGGCAACTAAACATACAATGCCGGTCGCAACCGTCATTGTCGATGAGGTTTCCATCATCGCACTCTTCTAGCCCCTGAACCTTACCGTCTAAGCATCCGGTCGGAACACAAGCCGAGTTTTGCCCATTGTCGTCGTAACGACATAACCCAGTCAACCTGGATGTGCCTGCCAGCTTTAGACCACATGACGACATCTCCTTGTCATCAGGGGTGGTGGTACATCGATGCAGGGTGGTGTTACATACATCGTCGCCGTTACAGGAATCGCCGTCGCTGCACTGCGCATCGAGCGTACACGTATACTTGCAAGTTTCAGGTTCGCAGCCGTCCGCTTCGATGCCATTGGCGTCGTCGCACTCTTCGCCGTTGTCGGCGTCGACGATGCCGTCGCCGCAGCGTGTTGGCGAGCAAACACCCGTTACGCAAATGTTGCGATAGCGCAGGTCTGACACCGCGGGTGCGTCGCAGAGCTCACCATCGCTTTTGCCAGCGCAAGCATCGGTGGCGGCGGTGCTGAAATCGATCCGCTCTGGCGCGGATCCTGCACAACTCATGAGGCTGACCAAGCAGAGAACCCGCAGTTGGCAATATAAGGTTTGTTGAATATTCATGTCACGCACTCGCTAAAGTAAATACTGCAATTCTATAGCGCAACGCGAGCAATTAAGTCGACTTTCGCGGCATATCGGGCAGGCCAGTGTCAAATCAACCCGCTAAGCGGCAGCCTAAGTAGGGTGCACGAGCTGCACACGACGGGCTACTTGATGTGCGCATCAACCTCAACACGATTACGACCCTTGTTTTTTGCGCGGTACAGAAGTTCGTCGGCGCGTCGCAATAGACTTTCGACGGATTCGCGGTCGCGATAGAATGAGACACCACCGGAAAGCGAGATAGGTTGAGCAACACCCTGCGCCGACTCGCTGGAGACAACATCACGAATGCGCTGCGCAACAGGCGCGGCGCCTTCACGCGGACAATCCGGCAAAACCAACAAGAACTCCTCGCCACCCCATCGTGCGCTCAAATCGGTCTTACGTGCGCAACGCACGAAGGCGCGCGCCACGCCTCGCAGCACGTCATCGCCAGTTTGGTGGCCGTAGGTGTCGTTGATGCGCTTAAAGTGATCAACATCGAAGAGCATCACACAAAGCGGAGAGCCTACCCGATCTGCGCGTTCACGTTCCTCTTCAAGGATCTCGAGTGCGCGTCGTCTGTTCGCAAGCCCAGTGAGCGTATCTGTGTCGGCCAATCGTTGAAGTGCCTCGGTCGCTTCGACTTCGAGGGTCACGTCGCGGTAGATACAAAGTTGGCCCGTGCCCGAAGGAAGCTTTACCGGCCGTGCCTCCCACTGAATAACGCGTCGCTTGGGGTGGTTGAGATCAAAACGGCATTGCGCAGTATAGGGACCGCGCTTGGGAATGCGCAAAAGTAAGGTCGAAACTCGCTGCGGGTCGGAAGAAAGACTGGCAAGATGCTGCACGAAGTCCTTACGCGTCTTCGCTAAAATGTTATCGATGCTCATCGAAACAAGGTCGGCGAGTGTCTGATTCGCCAACACCAACTGGCGATTGTCGCCCTCGACCAAAAGCACGCCAATGCCCACGCTGTCAAGGATGGCGCTTAAGTAGTGGGGTGCTCTGTCGGCAATCGACTCGACCAAAGTCAGATGAGCAGAGGGTGCGGCGAGTGCCCGCTCAGCCTCGTACTGCCGGCGCTTCTCTACCAAGTCGTCCATCTAAAAATTGTAACTTTTCCTGCGCTATTTCCACAACTTAATAAACAGGATTCCGGTTAGACCTTGCTAGCGGTGCAAGTAATTATATCACTCTTGTATTCTGGTGACGGATAGAAGCGCTCGAGTTGCGCTGCAGCGTGCGCATTACGCATCGTCTTTCATCGTACCAAACTATTTTGCTGCCTTGCTCCGTAGCGTACACGTATGCTGCGTGCAGCTTCAATATCGCGGCGCTTGGTCACCCTTTTCGTCATGCGCATCTTACCTTAGCACCTAGGGCATATGCTGACGCACACCATGAAGATGAAGCGCTTGCCGTACAACTAGGTCACGGCAGCAACATTTGCGACCCATACAAGAAGCGATGATGGCTCTGGGCCGATTGATTGCATTTTCTAGTGATAAGCATTGGTAATCATATCTTATTTTCGTAGACACAAAAATTCATTATAAGTGTAAAGTTTTGATAAAAATGGCAATTGTCAGCGAATTTGTTTATCATTAACACACGATGCGGATCTCAGGTCTTCTTCTTTGTGTAATGTGTGCGGCGTGCTCGGGGAAAATTGTGAGTTCGTCTGCACCTGCGAACCTCGAGGCAACGCCCATGCGTCGCCTTTCGCGCGTCGAATACGTCCATTCAGTAGAGCAGCTCTTCGGCTTGGCTTCCGGCTCGCTTAGCCAACATATACCGGCACTTCCTACGACGGCGCTCAAGGGCGCATTTGAAGTTGAAGGCGACGCACAACAGATTACCCCCGATGCGACGGGTTCTTTCTATGATGTCGCCGAACAGATTGTTAGCAACATTATGAAAGACGCGGCGATCAAGTCCGCCATAGCAACATGCGACATCACCCAAGAATCATGCGCCACCGAGATCATTCAACGTTTAGGTCGCCTTGCTTTCCGACATAAACTAAGCAGCGAAGAAGCAACGGACTTGAAACAACTCGTTCAATCGCAAGCTAGCGCAGACGACGCCCTCAGTCTGCTCTTAGAAGCGCTCATCACATCGCCGAGCTTTTTGTATCGCGTCGAATCAGGCACAGTCGCTAGCGGCAAGTCTTCCCTGTTGAATGGCTATGAAATGGCTACGCGACTTTCGCTCCTTTTGACCGGTACGATTCCAAGCAATGAACTCTTGAACGCGGCTGAACAAGGTGCGCTTGATAGCACAGCCGGCGTACGCAACGAAGCGCAAAAGTTGATTGATTCGGGCAAAGCTCAAGCCGCGCTTGAGCCGTGGCTTGAACAGTGGTTTGAGCTGGCAAAAACAAGCAATCTCAACATTTCAAGCGACGACGTGGCCGGCTACACACCCGAGCTCGCAGCAGATATGCGCGGCGAACTTTTGCAAATGCTTAATGCCCATCTGTGGGGCGAAACCAACTTCATGGACTTTTATCAAACCAAGACGCATTACGTGAACAGTCGCTTGGCTAGCATCTATGGCTTGCAAAATATCAGCGGCGCAGATCTGCAAGCGCATACCTTCGACAGTGATCCCAATCGAGGTGGCTTTTTTACCACCGCGGGGTTTTCAATGATCACCTCAAAGAGCGCCAACACCTCGCTCATCCATCGCGGGCTTTTTGTACGACTACAACTACTATGCAACGAAATTCCCACACCGACAGTTTTTCCTACCGGCGAGGCCGCCGACACAGCCACACGTAGCAACAACCCCGAATGCGCGGGCTGCCATAACCAAATTGACCCAATCGGCGCCGGGCTTGAACGCTATGATGTTATCGGCAACGTGCGTGCAACCTACCCCTCTGACAATAAACCCGTGCCGATGACTGGCACTGTTGCCGGTATTGAAAACTCGACCTTTGAAGGTGGCGTGGGTCTAGGCGCCGTCATGGCAAAATCCGAACAAGCGCGCCACTGTGCTATCGAGCAGATGACCCGCTGGTTTTTGGGCCGCCGTTTCTCTGCCAACGAGGCGTCGATTGCAAGCGCATACGACACACAGTTTCTGGCATCTCAAGGCCGTTTTAAGCAGTTCATACTCGACTTTGTGCAAAGCGATACGTTTCGCAGCTACGTTAGGGAATAAGAGGTTCGTCTATGGCAAAAACAAAGCTTTCGCGCAGAGCCGTCCTACGTTGTGCAGGCATCGCTGGTGCAACGATCGCACTGCCAGCGCTTGAGGCAATGGTCAAGCGACCCGGATTCTTTTACGGGCAGGCGGCAGGTCAGTCGGTCTCCCCCACAAAGAAACTTATTTTGTACCACTGGCCTCAGGGTGCGCCCACCGGGGGCTACAGTATAAACAGTCAAACCAACACTTTTTTTCCCAAAAACGCCAATACAACCTTGTCGTCAAACCTAACGACATGTCTACAACCACTCAGCCGACACGCCGATAAAATTAACCTACTCTCGGGGCTAACCTACGGGCAGGTGGCCGAACACGTGCTTTCGCACGGACATTGCGTTGGCCTAATGACAGGCTACCGAAACTTTGAAATGCCTGGCAAGAACTTGTCGGCAGCGCGTTCGGCGTCGGTCGATCAAATCGCAGCACAAAAGATTGGTAGCACGTCGCCTGTGCCGGCGCTGTCAACAGTGTTGTATGCTGATCGAGGCGAAGCCTGTCCCATGTCGTGGACACGCGGCACATCGCTTACTGACGCACAGTTTGCTTCGGCGATTAATAAGACACTTTGGGATCCAATCGAAGTCTACAACAAGGTTTTTCAACCTTTTGCCAATGGTGGCGATCCCGCAGCTGCAGCCGCCGCAGAACGGATCAAAAAACGAAAACAAAGTCTCTTAGACTTTGCCAAACGTGATATCGAGCGCATCAAGAGCCGAGTGGGAAAACTCGATCAGCAACGCATGGATGCCCATCTGGAGACCTTTCGTGATATCGAGCGACAAATTCAAATTGCTGCGGTAACCTGCAACGACGCTTCGGGCTTTGAAGGTCAAGGGAAGCCCTATCAAAGCTACAGCGACAGCGAAGCGCCCACGTATGCCAAACTCATGAGGGACATGCACTTGCTCGCGCTGCGATGCGACATAACCAATGTTTCGTATTTTAGCATGGGCCCCACCGGCACCAATCGCATCTATCCTTTTGCTGGGGTCAACTATCCGCATCATTGCATTGCGCACAGTGGTGATGGCTGCCCTGATTTACATCAAAAGCCTGGTGATAGCCAAACCGTGATCGATCAAAAACTCCAAGTGCGAACCGACGCCTACACAAAGGTTGTCGCCTGGTATATGGACCAGCTGGCACTTCTAATCGACGAGCTCGTCAAAACCGATGGCAGCGGCACCTCGTTGCTTGATCAATGCGCGCTGGTTGCCTTTTCGGAGTTTGCGGACGCCAATACTCACTACGAAAACTACGTTCCCATGTTGGTTGCAGGTAAAGCAGGCGCAACAACGAACGCCATGGTGACAGGTAAGCAGCTTTGTTTTCCCATAGACTTTGGCGAGGACTGGAAAAACGCGCCCTGGCTTGCTTCGTTGCCCGGAACAAAAAACCGCTCTCCGGTTGAAGTCTGGGACAGCGCTCTCAAAGCGGTGGGCGCTCTCAAAACAAACGAGAAGTTTGGTGATCCAGCCAACAACGTTCAACCACTACCTGGACTTTGGATCTAGCCAGAAACATCCATTTGCAATGTCAAAAATGGTGAGCAAACGAAGTGGGTCTGTATCGTTACTCACCTAGGTTGTTTGCAAGGAGTGACTTGAGGTATCTTAAGCCTGTTCGCAGTCTATTCGCGCACCATTAGATAGCTAAATGCTGGTAAGTCGGTGTCTTGGGTGGAGCATCCGCCTGCGGAGCCATTGATGGCTGTTTTAGATCCACCACATGCAACATGAGGGACCCCGCTTCCCCCCACATATCGGGAGTTGCGCAATCGTCGAGGTCGTTTGCGAGCAATCCTACACGTACACGCACAGCACTACTTAAATCGTTATTCAAGCCTTCTTGATTGCAAAACATTTGTACCGCTGAGCCGGCTATTAGGCTAACCCACGCGGCACGACCGGCCGAGGTAGGATAAAAAGTATTTGACTCAAAAATTTGTTGTAAAGAAAAGCCATTGTCATTTGCAACGCTGCTGGATATCCAGTTCGTTGTGGCATTGTAGGTCATACCCACGCGAATTGATTTAGCCGGTATGGTGGAAAATGACGCTAATTTGGCCTCGGCTTGCTCTAACCCCGCGCTGCTTTCATTGATTGTTGTGGTGTTAATCCAGTTATCGCTCTCGTATTCAAAGGTGTTGGTCGTACCGCTAGCTTTTAGCGCGAGCGTCCAACCTCCGCCGTCGGCGATCATTTCACAGTAGGCACTGTAGGCGGGCAAAATGCCCTCACCGTCGGGATCGAGTTGATAGGTGCCACTGGGTGATATGGGCGCAGCGTCGAGCAACACTTTGCAAGATGCGTAAAGCCCTTTTGGACAAGGCATGCAGTTGGGTCCACCGCAATCGATTTGTTGTTCGAAGTTATTATATGTTTTATCTATGCACGTGCCGGCGGCTGTATTGTTGATGGTCGCGCTATTCTTGCTGTCAAATCCTAGGCGACCGCATGCAACCAGCGTGAGTGTCGTCGCGACTGTCAAAACAATCTTAATATCGCGCATCACTCACGCACCATGACATAACTAAATGTCGATATATTACGATCTCCGTCGGGATCGTTACAGCGCGCCGAGTTGCCGGCAATGAACATAAATGGCGATCCATCGGCGCAACCCATGGGCATATTGCCTCCTATGCCAATATACGAGTCGTTGCTGTTGCAGTCGTTTTGTTCATTTGCCACGATTCCAATGCGTACAGAAACGGTAGCTCCTGTCCGAGTTAAGAGATTGGTGCCTTCCTCGTTACAGTATGCTTGTAGCGATGCGCCGTCGATTGCGCCAAGCCATGCCGCCCGACCTAAGCTGGTGTGAGAACGGTAGCCTTGCGAGAATATAAAATGAAGTGTGTGCAAAGGTTAAAGGCAACACAATCCAGCGTGTTGCACTGTTTAGATTAAAGCCTAGGCGAAGTTCCTTTGCCGGAATGCGATTAAAGGAATCGAGCTTTGCTTCGGTTGTATCTAAGTCGGCTGCGTTACTATTGAGCAGTGCGGCTGTGGTCCAGTTGTCGTTGTGATATGAGAAAGTACTTTGCGCTCCATCCGCTTTGATAGCAAGCGTCCAACCGCCGCCATCGGCGATCATTTCACAATAGGCTAAATAAGATGGCGTAGGGCCTGAGGCGTCAGGGTCTATGCTGTATACACCGTTAGGTGTATCTGGATCTTTTGTAAGCAAGGCTTTGCAGCTTTTGCTATCGAGCGTGCAGGCTGCGCAGTTTGGGCCCCCGCAATCAACTTGCGTCTCTTGATTGTTTAGTATGTAGTCGTTGCAGTCTCCTATTAACGACGCAGTTATGCCACTATCAAATAAAGAAGATGGTATTTGAGTATCTTTCGAGCCGCACGATGCAAATGCAGCTGTATTCAAGAATATTACCCAAACGCGCGCTAAACTACTCAGATTGACCACTTAAGCATTATAAGTTTGATTGGTTTCAAATCGGAACAAAATATCAAAGAAACACCAGACTTTCGGCAGTTGGTGCGATTGCAGCCCTAAAAAATTATGGAAAGCGGGCTTGAACTCCAATGGATGGTTGTCTTGAGCACGGGTGGTGAACGCGCCACTGTTGCCGCCATGAGTTGTGGAGCATGTGATTACGTAATGGAGGACAACTTGGCGTACTTTTCGCCAATGAGCACCCGTGAACCACGAAGCAACGCAAGATCATGCAAGATCCATTGCTCATATTTGATCGTATGATTGGGTTGCTTGTTGCCGACGTTGCGTCGGAGTTTGTTGAGTCACCTGCTGATGAGGAGTCGCAGAAAGCCGCCGTGTCGTAAGATCTGCGATTCATCTCCTGAATGAAATGCTCAAGATCGGCGACGTCTGCACCTAACGAATAACGCCAGACAAACGAGAGCGATGGTGGAGAACGACGGGGCGGAGCGACCCGAGAGCGAGCAGCCGACGCCCTGAATCGAACCCATCGCGGAGGCGGGTGTAATCATCGAGGGATCTATCATCGCCCCGTTGGCATCACAGCTTGTTGAAAGTGTCGCGTTGTTGTCGTTACAATCTTCGTTGTTATCAACATAGCCCGTAGGCGCACCGCCGCACATTTCAACGGTTTGGGTCGCGTCGCCGAAACCGTGTTGATCATTGTCTTTGTAGTATGTGGCCCCGCGTGAATTGAACGACAGGCGACCGTAGCCCCATTCGCCCGAAGGTATCGTCACATTCGAGGCAAGCGGAATGGCGTCGGCGAGGATGCGCTTGCTTGCGGCTATCGCATCTAAATTAAAAGCCTGCATGTACAAAGCCACCGCACCAGCGACGTGTGGGGCCGCGGCCGAGGAACCTTCAAACTTGAGCGCGGCATTCCATTGTTCGTAAGAGTAGGTAGATACTTTGGTCGGCGCAACAATGTCGGGTTTGTTGAACGCTGGAGTCGTTCTAGACCAGACTGGCCCACGGCCGCTATACCCGGCTACGGAGGGACTAACGCTATAGGTTGCTCATTGGTCGCGTCGAGCGCTGCGACGACAATCGCGTCTTTACATGTTGATGGGCCCCAACCTAAGCTTCCGCTTGCGCTTGCCACATCAAGACTCACGTGTTCGTTGGGCGTTGCAATGACGCGCACGCCAAGATTGGTCGATGCTTTGGCAGCACCATTCTTTGCCACGATCTTGAGACGACGGCGCGCGGGAAAGGGTCCTGCAATTGCGTTGATTTGTAGGACCTCGACCGGCAGCTGGCTACCTGTTTGGGGCGCAGACGTTTCTCCCAACAAAACCCAATCGCCCTGCTGGTCTTGGCGATAATATTGAAGTGCGAAATCTTTATCAGAGCCAAGATTCTGTCTTGCATTGGCGTCCCACTTGTAATCATCCCAGTCGAGATTGAACTCTCGCGAGTCTTGATTGTCGATGCTCACTTCGATGTAGTCATGACCGTTCGAAAACTGGTAAACGCCAGCACGACGAAACCTGCGTCCGCGCTAACCAGCCGGTTATTTGTAGCGGCTGGTTAGGCATTTTGACGCGTGTGTTTGTGTCGGCATTGAATAGCCGTGATCGTAGGGATCGCTGTTTTTCGCGTTAAAATCGGCAAGCTGCGTTGCAGTTAGCCCCGATGGACGCGCGTGTGTTCTCGGCTACGACGCAATGGCGCACTTGCTTGATTTCTCATTGCGCCATGGTATCTTATGCGATGCGAATGAGTCTTGACGCTGCGTTACGGCATCTGATTTTCTTATGCTTAGCGATGCATGTCAGTTATGCGACAAATATTTCAAAGGCAGCTTTGAACGATGTGCAATCGTTGCCGAGCATGAGCGAGCCGCCCGAGATAATTTCAACATGCGGCAATACTTGTGCGACTCAGGGTGCGCAGACTTCTAAGCGTTCGCTCACTTTTATGCTCGCCGATCTTCATAGCCAGGCGGCATCAATAGAACAATTAAGGCTCCTTGATACCGACACGCGTCGCGCCCTGAGTCGCCCAGAGCCATCGAATGACCCCGCCTATCATATACATGATCTTCGAGGTGATATTAGTGCCTTGGCGGACCACTACTTAGATTCCCATGAGCCGCTCGAGAAAGACATTATCGTTATTGTTTTTCGAGAAAACACACTCATCGATTGTGACGCGGCGCATCGACTTATCGCCTATGTGAAGCACGGCCAACATCGCTTACTTGCGCTAATGAAAAGAAAGGGGGGTGCGGCAACGGTCGCAGACATTCCAAAAAAGCAACTTCGAATTGTTTGGCAGCGCGAATCACTCGACCTGGAGATTTGGAACGTTGTCAGCAGCGAGTTTAGTCGAAACGTGACACTGGGCATGCTTTATCATGAGCTTTTTTAGTAGCTCGCTCCTACCTCGCTGCCATGATTTAGCTTCATAGGGCCAATGAATATGATGGCTTGCAAGCATAACGCTGTCTAAACGCGAGTCGGTTTACGAGGCAGCGTTCAGCTTAGAGGCGTTCCATTTTGCTGAGCTAAAATGCATACATGGGATCTGGTTGGCTGTCTGTAACGTAGAACTGTGCGTTTTTGTGAATGCTTGGTGGTTGCTTGTGAACCGAAGAGTCTTATTTATGACCAGGAATAACCCGACCCTTGCACGCACAAATGTCGCAGTGAGGCACTCTGGTTATGTAGACTTTGCTTGATCACCAGAACTTTTACAGTTTTCTCAAGTGTTTTTCGCTGGCACGAGTTGTGCAAAGCAATCACTTATGGAAAACAAAACCGATCAAGACCTGATTGTCAACCGCGGCAGCCACAACGAAGCGCAAGCTTCGGGCGTTGCCTGGTCGGCGATCTTTGCTGGTGCGACTGTCACAAGCGCGCTTTCCCTTTTGCTGCTGATGCTCGGTGTTGGATTAGGTTTGTCTGCGGTCTCTCCGTGGACCTATGGCAACGAGACTCATACTTTGATTGCGGTCTCGAGTCTTATTTGGCTATTCATTTTACAGCTTATTGCCGGAGGCCTCGGAGGGTACTTAGCCGGGCGACTGCGTAGTAAATGGGTAAGCGTTCATACAGATGAAGTTTACTTTCGTGACACAGCACACGGTCTGCTGAGCTGGGCGCTTGCAACGCTTGCAGCGGTAGTCATGCTTAGTGGCGCTACGCACGCAATTTTGAAAGCGCCTTTAGCGACGCCGCATCATATGACTCGCAAAAATCCTTTGTCGAACATTGGCATGCGTTTTCATGGACAGGTCACTCCTAATGGAGACCTAGGTAAACTTAAGCTCGATGGCGAAGGCCATTTCGATTCTGCGGTTGGCGCCAACAAAGATGAGTCAACTCAGTTAAGCAAGGAAGACATGGAAGAGGCAAGGCAAGTGGCTGCGCGCTCGATGTTATGGATGTTTGCAGCTCTACTGTTTGGCGCGTTCATTTCGAGCTTGGCTGCAACATTGGGCGGGCGTCAGCGCGATAACGTTGAGCATGTCCATCGTACCGTTGTCTAAACTTTTGGTCTAACCCTATAGGAGGAAATATGCGTTCAGTTTTACTTTATATCATCGGAATTCCGCTACCCATCATTATCATCATCGCGCTTTTCACACATCATTGCTAGAACACCATGCCTAATCAAAAAAAAGCCCAGCGGGTCGAAGGCGCGGGATCGGTTTTAAGCACAGTCTCTGGGCCTAGTTCCAGTCAACCACCGGAGAGTTTAAGATCAAAGTCGGCGGTCGCGAAGCGCTTGTTAGAAAAAGTTTCGGCGGAACACGAACTCTCTCAAGCGATGCCTAGTAACGACAACAAGGCCAATGAATACGGCGAGCGAGCGCGCCAGCCTAAGGTTGGCTCCCATAAAAAATCTTCCAAGACCGCCGGCGGCGCAAGTACGGCGTCTGAGATTCAGAGTTCGGCAAAAACCGGTTCAGGTTCACCGCGTTTGGGCGATAACCCTACTATCGATGCACTCGATCGAGTGCGCGTGGATGCAAGTGAGCAGGTGTTGACGACTAATCAAGGTGTGCCGGTTGCTGACAACCAACACTCGCTCAAGATTGGTTTACGAGGACCCACAGCTTTAGAAGATTTTATCTTAAGAGAAAAGATTACGCATTTTGATCACGAACGCATCCCCGAGCGCGTGGTACACGCGCGGGGATCGGCTGCGCATGGCTATTTTGAATGTTACGAAGCCTTATCTAAAGTCACGCGAGCGGCGCCTTTCGCCAAAGCTGGCAAACGCACCCCGGCGTTTGTACGATTCTCTACCGTAGCGGGCGAGCGGGGATCGGCTGACACAGTGCGCGACCCACGAGGTTTTGCGGTAAAGTTTTATACTGAAGAGGGCAACTGGGATTTGGTTGGCAACAATATGCCGGTGTTTTTTATTCAGGACGCGATGAAGTTTCCTGATCTTGTGCACGCGGTCAAGACTGAACCCCATCATGGCATGCCCCAAGCTTCAAGTGCGCACGATACGTTTTGGGATTTTGTTTCGCTGATGCCTGAGTCGACCCACATGTTAATGTGGCTAATGTCTGATCGCGCCATCCCGCGTAGCTATCGAATGATGCAGGGTTTTGGTGTGCATACATTTCGCCTGGTCAACGCTGACGGGCAATCGGTATTTTGTAAGTTTCATTGGAACCCCCTCGCTGGCACCCATTCGCTTGTGTGGGACGAGGCGACAAAAATCTCGGGTGCGGATCCTGATTTTCATCGACGCGATTTGTGGGAAGCCATCGAATCGGGCAACTTTCCTGAATATGAGCTGTGCCTGCAGATCTTTAGCGAAGAGCAAGCCGCGTCATTTGACTTCGATGTTTTAGATCCAACGAAGATAGTGCCTGAAGAGCTGGTAGCCTTGACACCCGTGGGCAAGCTCGTGCTCGATCGCAATCCAGATAATTTCTTTGCCGAAACTGAGCAAGTTGCGTTTTGCACAGCGCATGTGATTGCAGGGATTGATTTTTCAAACGATCCGCTTTTGCAAGGGCGTATCCATTCTTATGTCGATACGCAACTCTTGCGGTTAGGAGGGCCTAACTTTCACGAGATACCGATTAACGCTCCAATAGCGCCGGTTTTCAACAACCAGCGCGATGGGATACATCGGCAAGCGATTCATCGCGGGCGCGTGAGTTACGAGCCCAACTCGCTGGCTGGCGGTTGCCCGTTTCAAGCGGGTATGGGCGGCTTCAGTAGTTTTCCAGAAAAGATTGCTGAAGATAAGGTGCGCGGCAAAGCTGAGCTTTTCGCCGATCATTACTCGCAGGCGCGTTTGTTTTGGCAGAGCCAAACGCCCGTTGAGCAAGCGCATATCGCCGCAGCCTATCGCTTTGAGTTAACGCGCGTGCAAACACCAGCGGTGCGAGAACGTGTGTTGGCCTTATTGGCAAATGTGGACACCGTGCTTGCTAATCAAGTTGCTGATGGCTTAGGCATGACATTGCCCAAACCCTTAGCGCTTGCGAGCGAGCGCGAAATGCCTACTTACTCGCCCTCCCCGGCGCTTTCGCTGATGTTTCGCCAAGGCGAGTTCGGTATTCGCTCTCGACGTGTTGCGCTTTTGGCGGCGCCGGGAGTTAATACCGCGACGGTCGCTGCGCTTTATTCGCAACTATTAGAAGAGGGCGCTGTGCCGCGCGTGGTGGGGTCTAAACTCGGTAAGGTTGGCGATGCCGATGGGACAAGCTTAGATATTGAGATTACGCTTGAGGCCGGTCCTGCAGTTTTATACGACGCTGTGATCTTGGCGGATGGAGAGAAGGCGGCGCAAGCGTGGTCGAAAGACGCACACGCGCTTGAGTTTGTACGTTTACAATATCGACACTGCAAACCGATCATGGCTGTGGGTGCTGCGGTCGCATTTTTAGAGAGTGCGCAGATACCTGCAGTTTTGCCTGACGGTTCAGCTGACCCTGCGCTGCTGATTGCGACTGAAGGAACACTCGATCGGGCTTTTGAAGATTTTAAGACAGCGTTGGCCCATCATCGCTTTTATCAGCGAGAGACCGATCCGCCACAGGTTTAGAGAACGATGCCGCGCTGTGCAGCGGCAGATGCGCCCTACCTCTTGGAAATACGGTTAACCCTGCACAGCTTCGCCAGCACCTATCAACCCGTTTTGAACACCCGGCGCTATTATAGAAGCGCATCGCGAGCGTGCAGCGCCGTACTATACGTGCTACATTCTTGCCTTATATGCTTCGTTTCGTACTTAGCTGTATGTTCGGCCTGGTCTGAGCCTGCGAATGCCCCCAAAGCGGCTCCCAAGACGAGATAGTAAATAGCACCGCGGTGACAAGTGCATCGTACCAAGAGCGGGTCGCTAATCCTTTTTGTTACGCGAATCTCAGCATGAGCGACGAACTCAATGCGCAGGGCGTTCGATGCGGCTATCGACTGACCCTTAGCAATCTTGTACTTCCCGACTGTCGGTCGCTAGGTGTAGCCATACGTGACTTTTTGCAAGAGCGCTCGAGTTTGCTGAGCCAACGCGCGCTGGCTCCGATCGACTACTCCCACTTTGGACCGCTAGAGTTGCTAGGCCGAAGGAAGGTGCTCTTTCATAACTTGACCGTATCGTCGAGGTTAGAGGGTTCGTTAAAAACCGTAGCAAACTCTGGACAGGTTATCGTTCTTTTGCGTAGCTGGGATACAATCAGCAAAGGCAACAAGCGGCCGTTCTATTGGCTCGAACTTAGCGTTCCTGTTAAGGGCGAGTACCTTGGCCCGGCGCAAATCACGCTCTACGGGATGCAACCCCTTTGCAATCACATCAGTGAACAGACGCAACAACTCGGTGCAAGCGAAGACAAAGTTGTCGCTGAGATTCTAGGTAACCCCAAGGCCAATCCAATGCTCGATATCTCAGACAAAATAGGCGAACTTATCGACGACTTTAATGCGACGGAATGTGATCGATCGATGTTCGTCGGGACCGGCGCCAAAAGGGGTCTTTCGTTCTGATTCAATAAAACTTGCGGCGCACCACAACAAACAACCAATGCGATAACGCGTTACCCTAAAAAGGTGTCTCGCTCGACCACGTCGGGCCATTGCTCAAGCCCCCCACATACAGCATTCCGTTGGATGGACCACCCGCTGCGCCCGAGGTGTCACCAAGCGTTACGCCTTGTCCCTCGTCAAAATGATAAAGTGCTGCGGTTTGCGCATCGGTGTTAAAAGGTGCGCTTGGGCGCGTAAAGTTGCTCGTGTAGCGCACGCTGGTCGATAAACGAAGCTCGTCAAGCCATCCGGCGTACCACGGATAGCCAGCGAACGCGTGCTTTTCACCGCCTAGCACCAAATAGGGGTCTGAACTGGGGTTGCTGGTGCTGCGCCCGTTGCGGTAGCTTGCATTACCCGTGGGGCCGCTACCCGATGCGTCTTGCTGTCCGTCGACAAAAAGGCGCAGCTGACCGGTTGTTGCGTTGCGCGTAGCGGCAATATGATGCCATTGGTTGTTCGCCACGTTGGTTGCACCGCAGACCGTGTTTTCGTTTGAACCCACTGCAACACCATACGCAATGCGCCCATCACTAAAAAGCGACACGCCAAAGTCGCCGTAGTCTGCGGTACCGTTTATGTCGCGGTCGATGATTATCATTCCGTTAATCCAGGCGACGCCACCCGATACGCAGCCACCCCCGGCGCCTGCAGGCGCACGCATCCAAAACTCGAGGGTAAAGTCGCCCGCACCGATATCGACCGGACGCTCGGGGTTGTCCAGGGCAATCAGAACGCGGTCGACTTGCTGGTTTTCGAAGTTACCTCCATAGAAGCGAAGCGAGCGACCATCACCAGGCGGCATGCTTGCATCGGGCTGCACACCGCTGTCTTGGCGCCCTTCGTTACCGGGTGGGTTCGTGCTAGCGTCGTTTGAAATGTGCGTGCTGCCACTGCCACAAGCTCCCGAACAAAGGGCGAAAACCATGGCTGTGTAGAATCGAGTTCGGATCGTTAGCGATGGCGTCATGGCGGTGTAAAGAGGGCTCACATAAAGGTGTGCGCGTTTAATAGACGTAGTATGGCCGGTCGCGCAATTAAATTCAAACCTCTCCTATCGCGCTTCGGTGAGCGGACTCCGAGCGGTGAAGACACGAGCGCAACCGCTGCCACGACGGTGCAATTGCTGCGTGGAGGTGAGCGAAGGCATCTCACATAAGCGCTTGTTCCGGCGAACTCGCTGCATTAGGCATTGACGGTTGGCAATACCCTGGACAGTCGTTGCGCTATCCCACCGCGACGGGAAACGTCGACATCGAAAAGCTCAAAATATTAAGCACCACACCGCTTGTCGTAGAGGTTTGTGGACGCGTCCAACGCGTCGCGCGAAAACTCAGGGAGCGACACGGCATCAAAGTCTGCTGCCCGGCTGTGCAAGAAACGTGGGGCCATTGCGGGCGTTGAACAGAACGTGAGATTTGAACGCTCTCTTAGTCCACATACGTAGGTGGCCAGTAGATGTCCCCATTTGGAAACGTTCCTTGCGAGCATGTCTTTGTTAGCGCAATAAGACGATCAGCGAATCATGACGTAGCCCATGACTTTGCTGTTCTGCGGCACACCAACGCAACCTGCCGCATTGCCAACTGTTGTGTCTACAGCAAAGCTACAAAGGACATCGCTTCCCTTTATACCAAAACCCAACATCGAATCGCACGAACCACAGCCTGGCTCGTTGTTTCCCAAGATGCCAATGCGTACGGGCACTGAGTTGCGTCCGATATCATCTGAAATATTGAAGCCTTCTCGATTGCAATCCGGCTGCAGGTCACTTGTTTGAAGCAGCGAAAGCCACGCAGTGCGACCAGCCGCACTAAGGATTTGTATATTGGGCTCAAATATTGAGCGCAAAGACGCGCTTGCTTGATTCAAAGTAATCCAGTTGGTTGTGCCATTTTGCTTCATGCCAAGGCGAACCTCGGTAAAGGGCATCACGTTGAACGATTCTAATTTCGCTTCGTTGTCATCGAGGCCTGGCAAGTTGGCATTGAAGACCTCACCGTTGCTCCAAAGAGCCGAGCCATAAACGAAGGTAGTATTGTTGCCGTTCATCTTGGCAGCAAGTGTCCAACCGCCGTTCGTCATATCGCAGTACACTGCAAAAGGCAGCGTAGGCCCAGCACTATCAACATCGATCTGGTAAACGGCATCAATGCTGTTAGGTCGCTGGGCCAGAATCTCGGCACAACTGGCTGCATTTCCACACGTCGGGCACGGGCCGCCACAATCGGTGGCTTCTTCTCCCTGATCGAGCATTTGATTGCTACAAAGGTCAGACACAAGGACCGACGCATCGCTAGTTGCGCCAGTGCGCGAGAGTTCTTCGAACCAAATACGACCGCAGCCTAGACTGCTTGTGATGGTCACCACGGCTATACTAAAAACAAAAATAGAACGGTCGGGCACTCAAGCCGCATTGTAGCTTTTTTCTTGCCCGATTGACAAACTTGAAGATCGAGAAAAACATCCAATGATAAGCCCTTTTTGAACTTGGAATATCAACAGCATATTGGAAGTTCAAATGCGGTTTTTAGAGTTTTTGCTCAGTACGCACGGATGGAGGGGCACTGCGTTTTGTATCGACGCACTCGACGGGTGTCGCGGTCTTCTTACCATGGTTGCTGCTCGGCACACCCAGACCTTTTCCCTGTTTTTTTGGTGCGTTTTGCACGCGCCTCGACCTTGCGCCTTCGCTTCTTTTTCGCACCCTGTCTTTTTGTCCCGCGCTCACATCAGCATCAAGGTCAGCTGCGGGCCGCATCACCGCTTTAGGGATGCGCATCCTTCATTGATTTTGGGGCACATACTCACGTCTACCTTGAAGACTCTCGCCAACAACTTATCCACCGCAGTACGCGGGCGCTTTGAGCCGACTGCCGTGTTATCTTACGCCAGTATAACCAGAAGCGGCGCCCTCGCCCTTTGCCTCGCCTTCAAACAAGATAGGTTGCGCAGACTGCAAAGCGACAACTGATAGCGTAGATTTTTTTACTTTTAAGGAATGCAAAAAACAGATAGTTTGTCGCTTGTTTGATCCTGCGAAATTAGACATTGCAGCTGTGTAAATGTTAAACTTTCTGGCAGCTACACGGGAGAACTTCAATGAAGCAAAAACAAGCGCCAACCCCCAATCGAACATTGTTATCTAGCTCGACGTTGCTTATATTCATTGCGTTTACAGCAATGACTGTTTTTGCGTCGTGTTTTGGTGCGCATCAGTCCAATGTTTCTGCTTGCACCACCGACTATATTTCCGGGGACGACTATGTTCTTGAATCGAACGCTAACGATGGAAGCTTTCAGTCGTTTGTTCTTAGATTGAAGAGCACTGGTTCTGACGAGAGTTTCGCAGGATTTACCAACCTTGCCTCAGACGGGAGCATGATTTATCCGCAACCGTCTGATTTTTTTTCAACCGGTGAACTTATCGAAAACCTTCACTACAAGACCGTTTTTTTGAAACGGAAACCGGAAGACTCCTGTAGTTATGGTAACCATGTACTCGCGGATGTGCCTAACTTAAAGGTGAAGATTGTGGCCTCTGCACCCGACAATTTTACAAGTGTAGCGAAGCTCACTGTTTCGATTGAAGGTAACGTGGTTGAACATTCTACGCAAGATTTGCTTATGATTGCGGTCAAACTAACTGGGCTGAAGTTCAAAAAGGGGATAGATGGCTTTACTTATGACGTCGATTCCTCCATTGTAATACCGGTCAAGTTTATTGACGCGCCGCAAAGTAGTGCCGATATCAACTACAGTGCAACAACCGTGAACGAACGCACGGAAAACGATGGCCAAGTTTCAGAACAAATCACGATCGACTTAACCAACGCAAAAACCTTTGCCAAGTCATCGGGAACACTTGATGCCAATGAAGTATCGTTCTCAGGCGCAAGCGTGCCAAGCGGTCTTACTCCTGTCGTGACCGTAGTGTCTTCGACGCAAGCAAAGCTGTCGTTTACGGGTAGCGCTACAACCCATGCGACAGCAAACAGCGTCACTGGCGTTAAGATGACGCTTGCCGAGGCGGCTTTTTCAAGCAGCGGAGTCAGCAATCGCGAACTCACGTTTGGCATTCAGTTTAGCGACCCGGCGCCCGTGGCAAGTTTGGATTATTCAGCGGACGGCGTTAGTGAAAGTCAGACAAATAACGGCGCTGTCGCTGATTTTATCGATATGACTTTGACTAACGACACGTTTAGCGTGGCAAGCGGCGACTTCAGCGAGAATACTCATTACACGCTGACGGGTGTGCCGACGGGGCTCACGCCAGTCTTGACGCGTACCAGCGCGACAACGGCTCGTTTGTCGTTTATGGGCACCGCTGCATCGCATGCCGCATCGGACAGCGTGAATGGTCTTACGTTTACTTGGTTAGCAGCGGCATTCACCTCTGCCTCTGCCCCCAGCGACGGCTCGCAAACGCACAATTTCTCTATCACGTTTAAAGACCCCTTTATTTTGCTCTATTCGGGAGGTTCGAGTGACGGTAACTTGGGCGGGCGTGCGGGCGCGGATGCGCTCTGTGTGGGTCAGAAACCAGGTACCGCTTATCAACCCAATGTAAGAGCGCTGATCTCGGTCGACGCTAACGACGAGATCCGCGATATGCCAGCTAACTATAATATTCCCACTGGGCAGGTCATCAAAGGGCCCAACGATGCAACCATGGCAAGTAACTGGGCTGACCTTGTTGACGGCAACTTATCTACCAGCGTCGTACAAGGTAGCGTTACCATTGCAACACATTGGTGGAGTGGTTCAGACAACATCGGCGCGCTTTCGGCTAACAACTGTAACGCGTGGACGAGCGCTAACGGGGCCGACATGGCGAGCGTCGGATTTACTGGCGACACTAACGACTGGATGTTCGCCACCGATAGTGGTTGTGATGGCAGCATCGCGGCACCGCTTGGCTTGCCGGTTGTGTTATGCGTTGCTTTTGAATAACGTTGACGCGGGTTGACACGTTAGAGTACGACGCTCAGACAAGTTGAGCGTCGTACTTTTAGAAAAGTCTATTGACCGTTAGAGCTGCGCAAAATTGCAAAGAGACAAGTGTGAGGGCCACCACAACGGGCATTTTTTTAAGCGCAAGAACGTTATAAATAGACAACGAGCAGGATCAAGTTATTGGCATTTATCGAAACCTGCATTGTCGACCTTCGTCGCGGCGTGCACCTCGACGAACTAGAAACAGATACCCGCGAACGTCGTTCGATGGCAAATCCTGACCAAAAACAGTCGTCGCAACTGGCAAGTGCTGGTTTCTCTTGTATATGTTAGTCATGCATGTTGTTCATTGTACGTTTGCCATGTTGCTGGCACATTTTTCAGTGCAGTTGGCCTGTGAAGCCGCGGTAGCCCACGCACAAAATTACTCGTCGCCTTACGTCGTGCACGACCCGGCGTCCGAGTTAGGTATGCAGCTAGCACTTGTTCCCATCGACAAGCACTGCTTCTTTGCGGCACTTCTAGACATTGCATACTGTGCCAAAGAAAAGCATGCAGACGCGGCGCTTGGTGCTGCTAAAAAGGTTATCGACCGCCTGGGTACAACAAGGGTCGGAAAACCTACCACATCGTGGAGTACCGATCGCGAAAAACAAACTGCCTTTGCCTATACCATGGTGAAGCCGCGAACACTTAGCCTACTCTCAAATGACGGTTCGGTAGCCATCGATATGTGGGAACCCATTGTGAGTGTTGGCTACATTAAGTCGAAAACCGATTTCGTTAGCGTAAGGGTTGAAGGCTATTCGGATGCTAGACTCTGTGCCTTGCCACCGAACGGGTTGTCGGGAATAAAATTAAAGCAGTGGACTGCAAACCAAACCCAACTCGTGAATTCGTTTCGTCGTTATCTTTGGCGAGTGACTAACACTGCAAAGACGGCTTACACCCACGCACTCGGTACCGATTGCAGCCCCGTGGACATACCGACCGAAAAAAGGCTCGAGTGCCCTAAACCCGACGAATCACCGTAATTTCGAAATGGTTTCTGGATCAGAAATTGTAAACACCATTCCAATTTTCGATACAGCTCGAATTAGATATTATGTCTGCACAGGCATATTGAATTCAGCGATGAAGGGTGCTGCCGTTGATAGCCGAATAAAGATGAAAACGATCAGTACCCTTAGCCCTAAAGAGCAACTTAAAACGTTGCAAGACAGCACCTGCTTTTTAAGATGAGCTATCCCTTCCACCGCTTTGGCAGTAAATCACGCTAAATCTTTAGAATAGGAAAATGGATTGGGCTGCCAGGCGCCGACGTATACGTCACCCATTCTTCCTACAACAGATTCAAAGCTTGCCTCTTACGTGAACGCGAAGGGCCGCACGGTTCTGCCTCATCGTGACTCTTGAGTCACGATTATTCTACAACCTGAATCATCCCGGCCATTCCGGTTCCATTGGCAGACGAGCCGTGGTTGTTGCAATAGTAGCCGTAGTCGCCGACCGTATCGAACACAAAATCGTGGTTCGCTCCGGCGTCAGTATTCGTTATGCTAATAGTCGGGCCACATCCTTGACGAAGCGGATGGGGGCCAAAGCCACCGCTAAATGTTACGATGGTGCCTTTGCTCACTTTCAAACACTTGGGCGAGTAGTTATTGCCCAAAGTACCGCCGCCAAACGCGACCGTAACACTCGAATCGCCCGTCTTGTCTTCGAAGCTCGTACACCCCGTGTTAACATAATAGCTATCCGCACACCCGTTTTGTTGGTTGTTCGTGGAACCGTCCGCGCCGGAATCGTGCCCGCTGGAATTGTTAGTACTCGCATCGTTGGAGACGCTGGCATCGTTACCTTTAGAGGCATCGTCCCCGCAAGCCGCCAAACCCGCCACCGTTAACGCAATCGGAACCAACAATATTATTCTTCTACTCATGATCATACTCCACCCTTGTCGATCAGCGACGTTTCAACCTCAGTCATGCCGAACATGCCGTTGCCATCGCGTGCTGACCTGTGAAAATTGTATTAATGCCCACAAGTGCCATCCGCACCTAATGTAAAATCAGCGCTTGTGCCGGCGTCAATATTTTTGACTACGCTTGAGGGCCACACGCGGATCGCGGAGGATGCAAGCTAAAGTCACATCGAAACGAGAACCGGTGTCAGGACCAGTTTAGTTAACCAGTCGTTGCATGAAAACCAGTCCTGACCCCGTTTTTTCTGTTTTTTTTGATAAACGCACCCAAGACGCTTTTTTGCATCGACTGGACATGGACGCGCAAGCATGCTCACGAATGGGTCAAAACTTTTAGGACGCGACACGAGTCTGAGTTCTTGAAGCGGCGGGCATCGTTGCTTTCAAGACAACTAAAAGGGGGCGGCTTCGTATGAAGCCGCCCCCTTTTTTGTTTGTCAAGCCGTGCCTAGACGTGCTTGGGGTTACTCGTTCTGACAGGTCTTGTTGCAGCCATCGCCGTCTTTGGCGTTGCCGTCGTCGCATTGTTCTGTGCCACCGACGACGCCATTTCCGCACAGAGGCGTTGCGCTTTCGCAAACATAGTGAAAGAGGCTTTTTGCGCTTAGGGTACGCCATTTACCCTGAACAATGGCCACTGTGTCGAATTCAGTGACGGGTTGGCCTTCAAACCAATTGGTGTAGGAAACAGGCTCAGTCGTTAGCCAAACGAAGGTAGCCTCGAAAAGCGTGTCGTTGAGGCCAATCCAGGTGTCTGCTGCGAGGTTGCTGACCACGAAGTCGTTTTCTTCTTTTGACGTAATGGTCGCCAAAGTCCAAGCGCTGCCAAGTTTGCCGCAGGCTGTGGACGCGTTTGCCCAAATCGTGCCTTGCGCACAGAAGAAGTACTCGTGCCCGCCCGAAGCCTTCCAGGTGATTTTTTCTTTCGTGCACACACTTTCGCCGTAGTGCGTAGTGCCGTCGGCTGAGACATTGGGTGACGAGTTGCCTTCGTTTGAATCGAGCACTGTGCCTGAGCCTTGTGGGTCAGTTGAGCATGCCGTTAAAGCGGTTAGCGCGAACAACGCGCCGAACCAGCATGCTGAGTGGTTGATACGTGAGGGTGTTAGGTTGGCTTTATTCATATCGATAGTGATATCAGAGAGGGGTGATGGCGCAAAGGTAATTATGGCTCGTTTTGGCCATTCTCGGGTGTGCTGCCCTTAGCGCTGCCGCGTGCACCCAGAGGCCGTTCAGCTATGCACTTATATAAGTTTTGTTTAGTTTGCAGATGTGCACTGTAAGAGTTAACCAAATCACCATTCGGAGCGTAGTCTTAACAACGCAGAGCTTATGAGTCTACCCCACAGGACTTGTTATCTTGTGGTTATTGCGGGGTTATTTGCCGATGCTTGTTTGAGCGTGGCCGAGCCGATTAGCGGTCGGCGCAAGAGAAACCGTGTCAGGATCTCACGGATCCCCACATGATAAGTTGAAACCGCAGTTTGCACGCCATACACGTTCAGCCAGTGCACTTAGCTTTTTTGTTGCCTTATGCTCCGAGCGTCGGAACCTGTTCCTGGTTTTAGTAAGTTAGTGAACAGTTCTTGTTCGATCATGCAGGTTTAGAGTTGTATACAACCAGTTGCCAGCAGGCGATTGCCTGTCAAGACTAAGAAAATCAGACGCGAAAAATATTCTGGAAAATGCGTTTTCAATAGTTATGCCTTGATAAGCAGCAAACTTTTTGTTGACGAAGTTGATAAACTCTTGTGGAAAACCGTCGACAGGATCATTCAGTTTCTGCAGATAGTACTTGCGCCAAGAAAATTCTGGGTAATCCGTTGGCAGCTCGCAACCGGTAACAAGGGTACAAAGTGGAAACCAGCCGACGCTCATGTTAAGCGCAACAAGTTCATAAGGACGATGAGCTTCAACGACAGGTCCGCCAGAGTCACCTCGTTGTATAAGTGGAAAATACGGAGTTTTCCATTCTATGTATTTCGTAGTGTATTCTTTCATATCATTGGGCGAGCTGAGGTTAACTTTTAGGTCAAGAAATATCTGAAGTGTTGTGGCGTCCCGTGCAAAACTGGGTCGTAGATCAATGCCTTGGCGTGAATGTTCATCAACCAATAAGACTGACTTCTGCACGGTCGCATGTCCTTTGGTAATGGCTGGTGTGTAGTTGCCATTGAGCTTTCCACCTGTGATCTGCAAAGTCTGACCTGACACAGGCGGGGTTGCTGCCAGTTCGACTGGTTGTAGGTTGGTGAAACCTTCTTGAAAAAATGTTTTTGGCCAAAGTAGAACAGCGACGTCGAGCCGTTCGTTTGTGTTAACTGCACTCGGCTCAGGGGCTAGAATTTTGACATCCGAGCGATAGGCACAAACTGGTCGAGGGTTCGCCGTGTTTACAAGGGCACAAACATATTTAAATACTCGTTCTTTTTCTTCGCACACATCGCGCCTTTCATTTTCAGGTACACCCAATAACCCTTCGACAACATGCAGAGCAGTAATAACGACGTTATCATTTGAAGACCTGATAATACCGGTGCCGTCGGTTTTTATATTGGGTGGGACTTTGTCGACGATGGAACGCCAATTTTGCTCAACTTCGTCAATGGTCTTAGTCGAATCAAAAAAATAGAGATAGACAGAGTTAGGATGCCCTGCGGGCGCTGAGCCATTCGCATCAAGGTCATCATTCATAAAATGTATTCCCTGTGTTTGGATGCCACGTACTTCAGACACAGTGGATGGCTTGCATGCTATACACCAAAGGCTCGCTACTAAAACTACTAAGAGAAGCGGCATTTCTATACTACGGTAATTGACTTGCGACTGCATTGTACTGCTTGAGTGCAAGTTTACTGCAAGAGACGTGCCAATTAAATGCGTGAATATGCGGGTTTTTTTTAAAAAAAACACAAAAGCATCAAACAGATGGGGACTATAGGCCCAGAAACGAGCACGCTCTGCATTGAAAACGGTGTGAAAACGAAAACGGTGTCAGGACTGGTTTATTTAGAGAGTCGTTGCATGAAAACCAATCCTGACCCCGTTTTCCCCCGTTTTCCAACAGCTTGCTTGTTTGGGAAGGTCACACCAAATAAGTCGCTTTGGTCGTTTTCGAGAGGCCGCTTGGCTTCGTCTGCGGAGGAAAGCACGACATTCTCTTCAACCCTAACCGCCTGACAAGCAGCCACACAAAGGATTAGCGCTAACCAGAACCAGAGGCATGGAGGATTGGCCACTCTTTTACGGTATTACAAAATATCTAGTACGACTACAAACCTAACCTTTGCAGTTAGTAGGCGTTGCGAGATATTCTTACAAACTCGCCGAGCACGTAATATAACATTGGCACGTCGATTGTACTGGGGTGAGTGAATCGCATTTCTGCGTCGAATTCTGTGTCGATATCAATGGTCCGGCGCCAATTTCTTAGACCGCCGCCACTCTCTATTTTTACTGTGTAATCTTTTACAGTGCGGGCGGCATCTGGCCATGGACTATCTATTTGACCTTGCAACCGATAACCTTCACCTGTGAGTTCTAGCTCGAAGTAGTCATGACGTGGCGTTTCGATTTCATAAAGAGGACGACCTTCGATAGCAGGGTCATGATGAATGTAAGAGCTAAATACGCCCTGCAAGGTGCCTGAAATGCCTTCATTTAGCGAGTAGCTATAAGTGCCTTTATACTCAAACACCAATATTTTGTCGTCGCTGCTTCCAGATGCCACTCCGTCTTCATTAAACTCGCAGAATGTTGCTGCGACGCCGCCGTGCCACGCACTTCTATCAAACAGGGAATTGGCTTCGCCGTCGTCGCTGTATCTGACGGTGTTGCAATCCGCAAGTGGTGCGATACTTTGCGCGAGATGGATATCGTGGATGTCGCGCTGAAATGAAATAACTTGATCGTTTTGCCTGAACTTTATCTCGGCGTAGACATGCGACGAGCCGCTATCGTTGTCGGCAAAATCGGAAAAATAGTGAAAGCGGGCATCTGAATAATCGACTAAACCGAAGTTGAGTTCGGCTGGGCGACCTTCCTCTAACTTCGTAAAAGCACCACTCGCATAAATCTCCAACTGGTCTAGTAGCTCAGGTGAGTTCAGGCTTTTCTTAACGCTATAGGTGGACGGGTCGAACGCGAATGCGAAGCTGCTTTCTTGTGTTGAAGCTTGCGATTTTTCCGCTGCGGATAATTCGCTGCTCGATGTACATGAGGCCAGGACTAGCAACCATATAAAACAAGAAAAGAACGATAAGCGCATAAGAACTTCTGGTGTTTTTAGTATGATATGGTTTTGTTCTCCTGCAAGAGATGACGAAAACGAAAACGGTGTCAGGACCGGTTTTCACAAAAAAGCCAGTCCTAACACCGTTTTCCTAATGGGTCGAAGGTGCCTGCTGGTGGGGCAGCTTAATAATATTGAGTTAATTATCTAATGTGCTACATACCCCATACCAATGGGGTTTTGGTATGAAGTACATTAGCTTATGTTTTTTCGTGTTTTTTTGTTACCTCGGGCTGTCATCACACGGATGACCTTGAGGCACAAAGCGATGCGATTTCGCCCTTTGATGGTTGGACTAATGTTGGTGCGCATCCGAACGTTGTCTCGATTCAAGCAAATACGCCCGAGTATCTCACATCTGGCACTCTCAAAACAGTTCAATACTTTGAAGTAGGAACGGGTTTAATTATGGGGCCGAACTCGAAGGTTGTGCTGACGAGCGCTCATGTGCTCGATCGGATCTTTAATCCCGATAATCACTTCGAAAGAATCTGTATTTTCTATAATCCAAAGAAGTCATGGAAGTTATGTTATTCGCTCGATGCGCTTAGAAATCAACACTTCGAACCTGTGGTACATGTAGATTTACCCGAAGGAAAAAAAATCGCACCCTTTCGGATGATATTTCGATATTGGTTATTCCGGGGACAAAGAGTTTCGCCGACAACTATGCTGAGGATTTGATGCCTGTTGTGTTAAGTCACGGTTGGCCAAACAACACTGGCATGTCTATTGCCAGTGCCGTAAGGAATTCGATGGTTCTTGCTGATTACTCAGGCGTGAGCACTACTTATCAGTTTCCTTTTGAAGCCAATATCACCTCGATGTCGCAGATGGGTCTTTTTATTTTTTCTACTGTCGAACAAACATTTCCTTTGCGGCCGATAAACTCGGATAAAACATTTTTTTTGGATAAACCTAAATGCACATTTGAGCCAGGCGATTCTGGTGGCGCATTGTTTCAGCAAAAAACTGTGGGTAGCGACCAAGCACTCGTGTTATTTGGTATTACGAAGTCAACTGTTGCAGCGCCTCTTGCAGCATATGTAGACAATCAGATCTATCCGGAAATTGATGCATATATTGGCTTAGACGAGCGTGCATATTTTCAAGATAGTCCCTTTAAGGCGTATGAACCCTATGGCATTTCTTCGCAGTTTGCGGATCGCGATTTTGTTAGTTTTGCGTCGGCTGGTGCTACATGGTTAGCGGGGGCAAAAGATTGGTCGAGCGATGATCTTCGAAAGAAGAGTGCGTACGCTCTAGCACGTGTTGCGGTATGCAATGCGCAGTTACTTCGACTTGATTCGTTTAGTAGCAATTCGCAAATAGTCGGTGGCTCGACGGGTGTATGGCTTGTCGAAGCAATGCGCGTGCATGCTAACGAAGAGCTTCAATTTGAACAATGAGGATAATTAAAGCGCGTAGTCGGCGCGGTGATCGCTGAACCACTCGATGTAGTAAACGACGTCGTGCTGCGCGAGAAGCTTACCTTCGTTTACATGCTGTTCGAGTAGAGCGCGGATTTCGGTGTATAGGAAGTTAAAACGCGTTTTTTCTGAGCTTTTGCTGAGTACGAATGGGTCGAAGAGGTGCGTGTTTTAGCGCCAATGCCTTCGATTTTAGGGCTCGCTGGGCTTACGCTTGGGCCACTCGCTCGCTTTGCCCAGCGGGGCTGTGCTTGCCGTATTTGCAGCCTTTGCTAGGCACGGCCACAGTGTCTTCTCGCTTGGTCACCACCTCTCTCACGTCATAACTAACACAGTTGCGCAACCCTCTTCTCGTCTCTATTTGACGCCACCTGAGGCGTTCTATGCCCCGCGTTTAAGAGGCCTTTTATGCTGTTAACGAAAATCATAACGAACACTTTGTATGGTCGATATTTAGGGTAATGGTTTCACCAACTTACCGTCGCAGTCAGACTGTAAAAGAAGCGAGAAACCGGCACGCTACTTGCACGTTCCTACTAGCTAATGATGTCTTGGGCACA
>JBGAKI010000095.1:0-8609 GCA_044224525.1 Polyangiales bacterium
CATGCACTTTAGTGCGTGTCACCACTGTGTTAGGTTATATAAACAAGCGTGGCAGAAAAAACCGTCAAAGATATCCTCGAAGAACTCGGCAAACTGCGCCCCGACACCGTCGCGGCGCTCGTCGACGGCGTGCTTTACGATTTGCACACCCCCGCGCCCACTTATAAAGAGATCAAGCCGCTTTATCCAAGCCAACCCCAAGCACTTGAAGTCATCCGCCACTCAACTGCCCACGTGATGGCCGACGCAGTGCAGCGTTTGTTCCCGGGCACCAAAGTCACGATTGGTCCAGCGATCGAAAACGGTTTTTATTACGACTTCGACAAACCGGGCGCGCCATTCAACGACGCCGACCTTGAACTGATCGAAGCCAAAATGCGCGAAATCATCGCCGAAGATAAACCTTTCGCGCGCAAACGCGTCACCAAAGAAGAAGCACTTTCGATCTTTACGCAACTTGGCGAGACTTACAAAGCCGAGTTAATTCGTGATCTTGAGGGCGAAATCTCGCTTTATTATCTAGGTAACGAATGGTTCGATTTGTGCAAAGGCCCGCACGTGCCTTCAACCAAGTTTTTGGGCGCCGTCAAACTGACGTCGGTGGCGGGCGCGTATTGGCGCGGTAACGAAAACAACCCGATGCTGCAACGCATCTACGGCACCGCCTTTGCGACCCAAAAAGAACTCGACGCCCATCTCAAACAACTCGAAGAGGCCAAAGCGCGCGATCATCGCAAGCTTGGTAAAGAGCTCGAGCTGGTCGCTTTTCATCAATGGGCGCCCGCGTCGCCCTTTTTCTTGCCGCGTGGCGCCGCTGTGTACAACGGCCTGATGGACTACATTCGCAAGCTTTATAGCGTGCACGGCTACCAAGAGGTCATCACACCCCAGGTCTACGACCGCGAGTTATTCAAGACCTCTGGCCACCTTGACGAATACGCCGAAGTGATGTTTTTTGCCACCAGCGCCGAAGAATACGCCGACGCACTCAAGAACGAAAAGCTCGCCGCCAGCAAAGACGTGCGCGACGTCAATCGTTTTGGCCTAAAGCCGATGAACTGCCCCGCGCATGCGTTGATTTTCGACATGAAGCGCCGCAGCTACCGAGATCTACCTTGGCGCATCGCTGATTTTGGTCGTTTGCATCGTTACGAGCGCAGCGGCGTCACCCAAGGCCTCACGCGCGTGCGTTCGTTTTGCCAAGACGATGCTCATATCTTTTGCACCTTCGATCAAGTCCAGGGCGAAATCGCCGCCTTCCTTAAGTTAACCGAAACCGTCTACAACGATTTTGGTTTTGCGGCGCCGCATGTGGTGGTGGCCACACGCCCGCCCAAACGCATCGGCGACGACGCACTTTGGGATAAAGCCGAAGATGCTTTGATCACAGCCGCCAAACAATCCAATCTCAATTTTACCATCGCCGAAGGCGAGGGCGCATTCTATGCCCCCAAGATTGAGTTTCATTTGAAAGATGTCATCGGCCGCAGCTGGCAACTTGGCACCATTCAAGTCGATTTCAATTTGCCCACACGTTTCAAACTGAGCTACGTCGACGCTGAAAGCGCAGGCAAAAGCCCGGTGATGTTACATCGCGCCATGTTTGGTTCGGTCGAGCGTTTCTTAGGCATCCTTATTGAGCACGTCGCCGGCGCATTTCCACTCTGGCTCGCGCCCGAACAAATCGTGCTTCTGCCGGTCAGTGAAAAGTTCAATGACTACGCCCATCAGGTGGCGCGCGAGTTTCGCGCCCAGGGCATTCGCTGCGAGGTTGACGCCACCAATGAAAAGCTTGGCGCCAAAATTCGCTCGGCCCACATGATGCGCTATCCGCTCGCCGGCATTGTCGGGCAAAAAGAGGTCGACGACCGGGGCGTCACCATCCGCGAGCACGGCCAAGCCAAAGACAAGGGCATGATGCCCGTTTCTGAGCTTGCAGCGTGGATTCTTCGTGAGTCACTTGCGCCGTCGCTTCGTTCGCGCCAGGCTTCATGATCTTTGGTGACATGGACCGTAGGTCCGTGTCACCTTGTTTTGGTGACACGCACTAAAGTGCATGTCACCAAAGGATAAACACAGAGAAGCGTTCTGCTTTTCTCACAGGAGGTAAGTCATATAGGTCGCCCAGGTTTTGATAATAGACAACGTGCAAATTATGGTCCCCGCATCAACGAGCGCATTCGCGTTCCTGAAGTGCGCGTGATCGCCGACGACGGTTCAATGCTCGGTGTGCTCGACACACGCGACGCCATTCGCCGTGCGCGAGAGGCCGATCTTGACTTGGTTGAGGTGAACCCCAAAGCGGTTCCTCCCGTTTGCAAAATCATGGATTTCGGTAAGTTCAAGTACGAGGAAAAGAAGCGCTTGAACGAGGCCAAGAAGAAACAAGTGGTGGTCGAGCTCAAGGAATTAAAGCTTCGTCCCAAAACCGACGATCACGACCTTGAAACCAAGACCCGCCATGCACGTCGTTTTATTGAAGAGGGCAACAAGGTAAAACTCACCTGCCGTTTCCGTGGTCGTGAAATCACGCACCCTGAGCTTGCACTCAAACAACTCGTGCACATCACCGAAGCGTTGAAAGACATCGCCGTGGTGGAGCTCACCAGTCGTATGGAAGCCAAAGCGATGGTGATGATCCTTGCCCCCAAGACCTTGGTCAGCACACCGGTATCGCGACCAGCAGGCTCGGGCCCAGCCGTGGTGTCGACCCCGGTCTTAAAGAAACCAGTGGTCGAAGCCGCGCCCACCCCTGGTGTCGGTCCTCAATCGCCGCGTCAAAGTTAATCCAGGTTCCTGGCCTGAATGAAATAAGTGTGATACATATGCGAACCCCAGTTCGTTTATGTGGTGCTGTGATCAAACCGTAGCTAAAACGGGCAGAGCCCTTTGCTTCATCGTCTTATTTTCGTGCGATGCCGCAGACAGCGAGACGTTAAGCGCTAAGGAGGCCCGGGCAGGTACCCCTGCAGCATGGTTTAACGAACTGTCCACCACGACGATGGCCTGCTTTAAGGGTGTGCGTAACCCCGTCGTATTCGTCGACTGTAGCGCCAAAGAAGAATACTTGTTGCCGTCTGGGGTGAGCAAGCGGTGGCTCGCGGCGTATCAGAAACATGGCAGCATCGATTATTCAATCGCGGTCGAAGACGCGATCATGCAAGAGGGTCCAACGCAGTTCTCGGTGTCATCTCCTGAACCGAGCGACAACCTAAAAGTAGATACGTTTCCCGCACGCAACAAAACAAGCCTGTTTTCGCTGCTCATCACACGAACGCCAAGTCGCAGTATTCCTATTCGACCAGCGATTGTCGTCGACATCTTTAGCGATAAGCTTGTGCTTCGCACCGTGATCCTCGATGACGACCGCCGCCTTGTCACCGATTGTAGCCCCGAAAACGAAACGTTGATACAGGCTGCGCACGACGAAGCGCTCACAAACGCGACGCTTAAGGTATTTGCACGCATGGTGCAGGCAGCCCAATAAATCGCCAAGTGACGATAGGCGCTGGCATAAGCCTATCAAATAGTTGACGTTGCTTGACGTAGGGTCATTTTTAGACAATACTCCCGGCTCCCACATTTTCAGTGAGCAAATATGCCTAAAATGAAGACAAAACGTGGCGCTGCCAAGCGCTTCAAAGTGACCGGCACGGGCCGCATTCGTCGTGCCAAAGCCGGCAAAAGCCACGCCATGCGCGGCAAAAATGGTCGTCGTCTGCGTCGTTTGAAAAAGAACGACATGGTCAACGATACGCACGAGATGCATATTCATCGTCTTCTTCCTTACGGAATATAAGGCAACAAGGATTACGGGAGTAAGTCATGCCTAGAGCTAAACGAGGATTTAAAGCACGTCAGCGTCGCAACCGCTGGCTCAAACACGCCAAGGGCTTTTACAGCGCCCGTCAGCGTCAGTTCAGCGATGCGGTCGAGCAAGTCCGTAACGCATGGCAAGATGCCTATGCAGCGCGCCGCGCCAAAAAACGCGACTTTCGTCGTCTTTGGATCGTGCGCATCAACGCCGCGCTTCGCACCTTGGGCTTTAGCTACAGCCGTTTCATCAATGCTGTGAACAAAGCCAACGTGCAGGTCGATCGCAAAGTATTGGCCGATTTAGCCGTCAACGATCCGCAAGGCTTCAAAGCGCTGGTCGACGCAGTTCGCGGATAAAGCTAGGTAAGAGCAACATTCTAGGTGACATGCACTTTAGTGCGTGTCACCTTTTCTTTTTCACCTTTTGTTTTTACACTGACCCGATCTGCAAATAGGGCGCCCTGCTAGAAGATGGTCCATATGAGCGAACTTAACGGTCTACTGAGTTCTATAAAAGAGCGCGCGCTGAGTGTGTTCGATCAGGGTGCAAACGAGGTGCAGCTGCGCAACTCGTACGCAAACTTCTTGGGCGCAAAGGGTGAAGTGCGCTCGCTGATGCAACAACTCAAAGAATTGCAGCCAGAAGAGCGCAAGAACTTCGGCCAAGCGGTCAACTCGCTCAAGCAAGACCTCGAAGAGGCCTTTCAAAAAGCGCTCACGCGTCTACAAGCCCAATCGCGCGAAGCAGAGCTTAAGGGGCCACCCATCGACATCTCCTTGCCGGCACGCGGCGCATTGCCCGGGCGTTTACACCCGATCACACGCGCCCGCGACGAACTCTTAGAGGTGTTTTCGCAACTTGGTTTTGAAATCGCCGAAGGCCCCGAGGTCGAGTGGCACCGCTTCAACTTCGACATGCTCGGTTTTCCGCCCGATCATCCCGCCACCGACATGCAAGACAGCTTCTATGTTAACGCTGATCCCAAAGCGCCCGACAAGATGCTCTTGCGCACGCACACCTCGTCGGTGCAGATCCGCGAAATGACGCGCCGCAAGCCCCCGCTTGCCATCGTGTCGCCTGGCGCCGTTTATCGCCGAGACGACGATGTGACCCACTCGCCGATGTTCTTTCAGCTCGAGGGTTTCTTGGTCGACGAGGGCATTACTTTTGCGCACCTGAAGGGCACACTCACTCATTTCGCGCGCCGCATGTTCGGTGATCACACACGTGTGCGCTTTCGCCCAAGTTATTTCCCCTTTGTTGAGCCAGGCGGCGAGGTCGACATCGCGTGGGACAAGGGCGATGGCAAAGAAACCAAATGGCTCGAGATCCTCGGTTGCGGCATGATTCACCCCGTGGTGCTTGAAAACTGCGGCTACGACCCTGAAAAATACAGCGGATTCGCTTTTGGTATGGGCATCGATCGCGTGGCGATGCTGCGTTATGGTGTCACCGACATTCGCTGGCTCTACGAAAACGATCTGCGCATTCTTCGACAAATATAGGTAAAAACTGTGCTCGCATCCCATCGTTGGTTATCTGAACTCAGTGGCACCGCGTATTCGGCCAGCAAAGTGGCCGAGATCCTCACTGGACTTGGTCTAGAAATCGAAAGCACGCGAGCGGTGGGCGCTCACCTATCCGACATGCAACTGGTTGAGCTGCGCCAGGTCAGTGCGCATCCCACGCGCGAGCAGCTTAAGGTAGTTGAAGTATTTGATGGTCACACCCTACAAACGGTGGTTTGCGGCGCACCCAATCTTCCTGCACCCGGTAAAGTGCTTGTGTGGGCCCCGGTCGGTGCAACGCTGGCCAATGGCAAAGTGATCGAAGCGCGCACCATTGCAGGCGTGGCCTCAAACGGCATGCTCTGCAGCGAGTCCGAGCTCGGCGTCGGCGATGACCACAGTGGCTTGCTGATTTTTGATGCATCTGAAGCCAAAGCCGGCCAGCCCTTGCTTGAGGCCTTTGGTCTTGGCGACAGCATTTTCGAAGTGAACGTGACCCCCAATCGCCCTGATTGTCTGGGTCACGTGGGTCTGGCACGCGAGCTAACGCTCTACGCGCAAAAAAGCTTTCACTACCCACCGGTCACAAAGCCCCATCAACGCAGCGCCGCGCCCATCGCAAGCGAGCTAAGCGTAGACATTCAAGATAAAGAACGTTGCCCACGTTATACCGCTACGCTCGTGCGCGACGTGACGATCAAACCGTCGTCGTTCTTGACACGTTACCGACTCTTTACGCTCAACGTGCGCGCCATTAACAACGTCGTCGATGTCACCAACATCATTTGGCTTCTTTATGGTCATCCAATCCACGCCTTCGATCTGGACACCCTGAAGGGCCGCAAAATCGTGGTGCGCCGCGCAAAGGCAAATGAAACCCTGCACACCCTCGATGGCATGGAGCGCAAACTTTCGACCGACGACTTGCTAATTTGTGACGCCGAACGCCCGATCGCGTTGGCTGGCGTGATGGGTGGGAAAAACACCGAAATCACCCCGCAGACCAAAAACGTCGCGATCGAGTGCGCGTATTTTCAAGGGCAGGGCGTGCGTCGCACGGCCAAACGCACGGGTCTGCATACCGACGCAAGTCACCGCTACGAGCGCGGGGTTGACTACGCGAACCATCTTCACGTTGCAAGCGATGCCGCCGCGCGTATTTCGCGCGTGGCAACGGGCACTGCGCTCGACGGTGCGCTTGATCTTTATCCCAAAGCCATTCCTGCAAAATCGATCACTTTGCGCCCCGCTCAGGCCGAGCGATTGATCGGGATACCCTTCACCGCGAGCGAAATCAAACGCACCCTTGTTGGGATCGGCGCTCAGATCAAAAAACAAACACAACATGCCTTGGTTGTTGAAGTCCCCAGCTTTCGCCCCGATCTGACGCGCGAAGCCGACTTGGTCGAAGAGCTCGCGCGCGTGAAGGGTTACGACGCCATTCCTGATCTGTTGCCCAGCATTCGTGCCAGCCACGAGCCTGGCGAGAAGCTTGCCGGTTACGCACGGACGCTTCGTCAAACCGTGAGCACACTGGGTTTTGACGAGGCGATCAACTATAGCTTCATCTCACCCGATCATGCCAAAGCACTGGCACCTAAAGAATCGACGATCGCGCTTTCAAATCCGCTCTCGCAAGAACGCTCTGTGCTGCGCACTTCGCTTTTGGCGGGCCTTATAGCCAACGCGCAACGCGCCTTTCGCCGTCAAATCGAACACGCACGCATCTTTGAAGTAGGGCATGTATTTGCGCCCGCCACCGCGCCAGACCGCTTACCCAGCGAACATGCTGAGCTTGGCATGTGTATGATGGGCGCTTTTCGTGAGTGGCTCGGTAAACCACGCACCGTCGATTTCTTCGACATTAAAGGCGTGGTCGATGCGGTGATCATGCGTCATGCAAATGCCACGCCTACCTATGCAGACTTAGCCGAGTTAGCCGAGCTTGCGCCCTATCTGCATCCGCGCGAGCGCGCCGTTATTCAGGTCGAAGGCAGGCGGGTAGGTGTGATCGGCGCATTGCATCCCGATGTCACAACCTATTTTGATATCCCGCCGAGCTACTACGCGTCACTCAATATCGAAGCGCTACTCAAGATTAAGGCAGCGTCGTCGCTGGCCCGGCCTTCCATTGTGGTGCAACGCTTCCCCAGTGCGGCACGCGACGCAGCGCTGGTCGTCGATGAGCGTGTTCGGGCCGGTGATGTGATTCAATGCGTCGATGAACTCTCGGAAGCACTGATCGAACATATCGAGGTTTTTGACGTATATCGAGGGGTGCCGGTGCCTGAGGGCAGCAAAAGCCTCGCTTTTCGCTTGGTTTATCGCGATAACGACGCTACCCTGACCGACGAGCAAGTCGACAACCTGCATAAGCGGGTGGTTGATCATGTAGCCAGAAATTTTGCAGCGTCACTGCGATAAAGCGACTAAACTTGTGTAAATAGAGGAAAAAACCCTATTTCGTGTTTGACAGTCGCGACGAAGTTAGCCAGGATCGCCCCTTAGGAGAAGACTGTGAGCGAACCCAGAAAACGCATCACCAAAGCCGAGTTGGTTGAAAACGTTTATGAACAAGTAGGTGGTCTTTCTAAGAAAGAAGCCGCTGAAGTGGTCGACTTGGTGTTTGACGAGGTTCGCCGTGCGCTTGTGCGTGAACAGAAAGTCAAGATCTCTCGCTTTGGCAATTTCGTCGTGCGCTCCAAGCGTGCGCGCACGGGCCGCGATCTTCACAACCACCGCCCCACCGTGATCAGCGCACGCAAAGTGGTGACCTTCCGCCCAAGCCAAGTGCTCAAAGAGATCCTCAATCCACACCGCAAGAAGGAAGAGTGATCGACGTCTAGAGCAAAGAGAAGTTGAGAAGCAGTAGCGAACGATTCGCGAACCCAAAGGCGTAGCGCATCCGCGGCACGTAGCGGCGCGACACGTAGCGGCGCGACAACCAGTGAGCGGGTTTGACCTCCCCCAGACCACCTCAACTTCCCTTTGCGCTAATTCGTGATTGCAAAGCCGATTAGGCTTGCGTTATGATGCCATCGTAATTACTTTGGTATGACGGAGTGATCATGACGCAACGCAGACCCCTGCCAGACAAGCTATTTTTCAAAATTGGCGAAGCCGCCGATATCATCGGTGTTAAAGCGCATGTGCTGCGTTATTGGGAGTCCGAGTTTCGTAGCCTCAAGCCGCTCAAAACCCGCGGTGCGCATCGCGTTTACCGTCGTCAAGACGTCGAGCTTGCACTTCGCATCCGCACGCTGATCGAACAAGAGGGTTATTCG
>JBGAKI010000011.1:0-62645 GCA_044224525.1 Polyangiales bacterium
TGGGGAGGTCAAACAGTAGCGAACGATTCGCGAAGCCGTAGGCGTAGCGCTTAGTGAGCGGGTTTGACCTCCCCAGACCACCTCGACTCAACTTCTTTTTGCTCTCTCTAGGGGACTGCCTTCAAACTCGGTACCCTGGGGTGTGCTGATGCTTTTATCGTGCGCGAATATGACCACCGCCACCGCCGAAATGGCCACCGCCACCACCGAAGCTGCCACCGCCACCACCGAAATGGCCGCCACCGCCGCCGAAGCTGCCACCGCCACCGCCGAAATGGCCACCGCCACCACCGCCGAAACCGCCACCGCCTTGATAACGTGTGTTAGGATAATAACCGCGGCCGTACCCACCATAGCCGCTGTGCCCGCGGTAGTACCCGCCGCCGTAATGGCCGCCGCCGTAATATCCGTGTCCATAATAGCCACGTCCGTATCCACCACCCCAGTAGCCTCCGTAGTAGCCCGGATAGCCCCAATAAGGGTAGCCCCAAGTCGAATAATAGGAGGGACCATAGTAGTATGCGCCATAGGGGCGGCCGTAGTAGCCGCCATATCCAACGCTATAGCCATAACCATAACGTGTGCTGCCATAACATCCGCTCAAGCTGAGCATGGCTGCGAGTGCAAGCAAAAGCAGGGTGATTCGACCGCGATTGGATGATAGATGGACCATGACAACAACCTAACGCATGCCCTGATTAAAAGCCAGTCTGGCTCTTTTTGTAGATTTCGGGCTGCCTTAATAATATCGACGAAAGCGGCGCTAGGTTTATTCGTTTTTCTTAAATTTGAGCGCTACTGAATTGACGCAATAACGCTGGCCCGTGGGTTTGGGTCCGTCGTCGAATACGTGACCCAGGTGTGCGTCACAATGGGCGCATGTGATCTCGGTGCGTTGCATGCCATGGGTGTTGTCTGTGTGTTCATCGATGGCGGTGCCTGATGCCGGTTGATAGAAGCTTGGCCATCCTGTGCCCGAGTCGAACTTGGCGTTTGAGCTAAAGAGCTCGGCGCCGCAGCACACGCAGTGGTACGTGCCCTTGTCTTTGTGGTTGACGTATTCGCCCGTAAAGGGTGCTTCGGTGCCTTTGCTGCGCGTCACGCGATATTGCTCTTCGCTTAGGGCGGTGCGCCAAATGCCGTCCGGTTTGGTGATCTTGTTGCGTGGAGCCATGGGTACAACTGGACTTCAATATGTGCACGCTTTGGCGTTTGTCTACAGGTTGCTTATTTTTTCTTGCCTGTAAAGCCCGCGAATTGTGCCGACTTACACATTTTCGATCCCCCGTGATGACCAGCGTTACCCGTCATGCACGCTTGGGATGACGAGGCAGTTCAAGCTCATAAAACGCTTCCTGTTGTCTAATTTCAGATACTGTAATATTATATAGATATAGGAACTTTGCTTGTGCTTCGGGGGACCACCACTTGCCGCATGAAGAACTAAGAAAGATACGAAAAAACAAGTACTTACGATGGCTTATGGTCGTTGTATGGGTGCTTTTTGCGCCGGCACATTACTCACAAGCCATCGTGGTTTCGACCGGTATTCCCGATGCTTTGATTCATAATTACCAGGCGCGCGGGCGCTTTCCCGTCAGCATGCTGAGCTACAACGTGTTTTTACGGCCGCCGCTCGTTGATGCGATGTTTTTGTTTCGCGATCATGCGGTGTGTCGTGCGCCGCTTATTGGTCGGCATTTGAAAGCGGCGCTTTATGACATCGTGGCTCTGCAAGAGACGCAACATGGCACTGCGACGATGGACATGTTGCAGCCGCTGCTTGATAGTTATCCGTATCGCGTGCTCAGACAACCCGAAGCGTTTGCGTGGGATGACACCCGTGCAGTCGATGGGGGCGTGAGTTTGCTTTCGCGGTATCCGATTGAAAAATCGACGATTGTTGCATTTGACGCGTGTAGTGCTGAAGATTGCTTGGCGCGTAAAGGGTTTGTGCATGCGCTGATTCGACTGAGCGAGACGCTCAAGATTAACGTGATTGCAACGCACGCCAACAGCGGGCGCAAGCATGCATCGCGCGCGTCGCGCACGGCTCAACTGAAGCAATTGCATGCGTACATTGACAGCGTTCGTGATTTTGGTGTGTGGCCGACTTTTATTTTGGGCGACGTGAACGTTGATTCGATGACGCATGAGCCTGTGTTAATCGGCGAATATGATGCCATGTTTAGTGAGTTGAAGACGAAGATTGGCCAGCCGATCGATGCGGTGACCGAGTTTTGGAAGGGCGCGCGCGCGTTTGATGAGCTGACCCATACGCGTAACTGCACACACAGCCGGGTGAGTCCTTGCGAGAGCCCCAACGCACCTTCGCTTGCGACCGAGCGCGGGCGCATGGATTATGTGATGTATTACCCGCACAAAGATTATCATATTTGCGTTGAGCGAGTGGAGACGCTTGATTTTGCGGACCCTGCACAAACCTGCGATGCCCCTTATTTGTCAGATCACAAAGCGCTGGGTGCACAAATCGAAATCACCCTACCTGGGTCCTAGCGCAAAGAGAAGTGCAGTTGAGCCCAGATGGGCTTGATTTGTGCGGCGTTCATGTCTAGTCTGTACAGACATGCATAGGGGCCATTCCGTTACGATAGGTGCACGCGTCAATGAATTGAACGCACGCCTAGACGACTATATGAACCGTAAGCGTTTGCGTTCGACCGAACAGCGGCGCGTGGTGACCGACGCGTTTTTTCGGTCGCAAGGGCATTTGTCGATCGAGGACCTGCTTGCGCTTTCACGCAAACACAACCCGCGTGTGGGGTATGCGACAGTGTATCGCACACTCAAGTTATTGACGGAATGTGGGCTTGCCAACGAGCGGCATTTTGGCGATGGCATGAGTCGTTATGAGGTGGCCGATAAAGACCACCATCACGATCATTTGATTTGCAGCAACTGCGGCAACATCGAAGAGTTTGAAGACGATCGCATTGAAAAGCTGCAAGAAGAAGCAGCAAAAAAATACGGCTTTGCGCTGACGAGCCACAAGCTTGAGCTTTACGCGTCGTCGTGCCCCAAATGCAATGGACCTAAGCGCAAATCGTAATAACATGCGCAAGCCGGCGAGTTAGCCGTGCAAGGTGAACTGTGAATCGAGATTGTTTGATCAAGACATGTCATGCTTGTCTGTTGACGCTGTGTTTTGCGTGCACGCACGAGGGGCCAACCATAGACCTCGATGGGCTTGAACACATCTACGAGCATACGGATGATCGAGTGTCGCAAAAAACCTATTTGCGTCATGCAGACGGTGCGATAGTCGACGTCATTCATTACTCGGTGAAAACAAAAGCAGAAGCGAAAAAAGCTTGCGATGCGACACAACACACCCCCCAATGGCTTGCCATCGGTGAAATGTCGGCAACCTTCCCGTTAAAAGATGCCCCGTCAGGTCAAGGTTCGGCCGTGTGGTTTTCTACGAGCGCTTCAGTAAACAGGCGTTCAAGCACCGGCGTTGGCGTGTGTTATCCGCGCAATAAAGAGGCACTCGTCTTTAGACTTGCCAACGTTGGAGAAATAGACGAGGCGGCTGCGGTTGAGTTTCTTCAAACAAAAATAAAAAAGTAGCTGAACACTTCGTCACGCTCGAGCGCTATGCCTCGTTGTGTCCCAAATGCGCTAAACGAAAAAGTTAGGCATTATTTTGGATGGCATGATGTGTCGCGATGGGCGGCAAGCCAGAGCAATACGTCGGTGAAGAAGGGATGCCCTTCGAGTTCTGTTCGCACCTGTTCATAGCTTGCGGTGGTGCATTCCTTTTGGGTCTTGGGAAGTATTCCAAATCTAAGGTTGTCTAGGAACTCTTGCTTGGCCTGCCCGATCTCTTCGGCGAACGCAAGGTGAACGAGTTCACCTTTTTTGTTGCGTAAGAACACGTGAACCATTTGAAGCGCATTGGTTTGCTCGCTAGAATCGAAGACGACCGGAAAGTCGCGGCCTCGCAGGAAAAAACGAAAGGCATAGCTGATGTTGAGCAGGATAAATGCTCGCTCAAAGTTGTAACTCTCAGCTCCTGCCAAGTTTTCATATTGATGAAGCAGGTTTTGCGGGGTTGTTTTATCGAGGCGCTGATATATTTCTTCTGGATAAACCAAAGGGAAGTACATTCCTTTTCGATATTGGATATCGGTTGCGACGTAAAGCGCGAAACTAAACCTGTTGAAGGCCATTCGTTCAGCGAATGGCGCTGTGCGGTTGTCGATGACTTTGTTCAGGTGTTCTTCAAGATCGCGAAAGAGTTGCTCACAAAAGCCTTCGGGGTGTGATAACCGTGCGCGTAGGCCACAATTGGAATCAAGCGCGTCGTCGACTTCGATTTGGCAACCTACCGAGAATTCGGGACGCTTGATGATTTCGGCGCTTGCGTGGTGGTGAGGTGGTAGACAGACCGCGAGGCACAACGCCCCAGAAAATGCGTAAGAATAAGCTACTTTCATAAGAATTATGACAGTAGCTTATCAGCTAGAACGCGCGGCGCAAATCGCTCGGGGCTTAGCGGTGCTCGGCGATGCGGGCGCGAACGGCGTCAAGATCAGTGGGGCTTTGTAGGCTTGCGCTGGCAATGGATTTATCGATGCGCGCGAGCATGCCGGTGAGGGCTTTACCGGGGCCGATTTCAATAAAGAGCGTGGCGCCATCGACGATCATTTGCTTAACGAGGTTTTCCCAGCGAACAGGGCGGCTGATTTGTCTAATCAATGTGTCGCGGCTTTGTTCGGCGGTGGTGATCGCGTTGGCATCGACGTTAACGTAGACTGGAATTTTGGGATTGGTGAAGGTGGCGTCACGTAGATGCACCGCCATGTGTTCTTCGGCGGGCTTCATGAGCGATGAATGAAAAGGGGCGCTTACCGGCAGTGCGATGACTTTGCCGCCGGCAAGTTTAAGTTGCTCGCTGGCTTGGGTGATGGCTTGTGTGGCACCTGCAATCACCAGTTGCCCCGGGCAGTTGTAGTTGACGGGTTCGGCGACGCCTTGAACCGCCTTTAAGATTTCTTCGACTTTGGTTGCGTCAAGGCCCAGCACCGCTGCCATGGCTCCTTCACCAACCGGAACGGCGTCTTGCATGTATTGGCCGCGCTTGCGCACCAGTTGTACTGCGCTTTTCAAATCGAGCGAACCGGCGGCGACGTGTGCGGAGTATTCGCCGAGACTGTGGCCGGCGACCATGTCGGCGCGCTCGCCTAACATGTTAAGCAGGGCCACCGATGTCGTTAAAATAGCAGGCTGGGTGTTGGCGGTCAGCTGCAGGGTTTCAGCGGGACCTTCAAAACAAAGTGTGCTGAGTTTTTCGCCCAATGCTGCATCGGCGTCGTTGAATACGGCACGTGCTTTGTCCGAAGCGTCGAAGGCGTCTTTACCCATGCCGACTTTTTGGGCCCCTTGGCCGGGGAATACGAATGCGATTTTGCTCATGATTATCCTTAGTAATTTACGAGATCTTTATTTTGAAGTGGGTCTGGGATACCATATGGATCCCGAGGTGAGCAAATGCAGGTAAAAAAGATACTTAACTTGACCGTGATTTTCGCTGTAACACTGGTTGCGTGTGGAGATGACAGTGGAAAAAAGACAAATGGCGATGCAGGCGGCGATGCGTCGACATGTACGCCCGCTACCGAGGTGCTTGATGGCAAAGACAACAACTGCGATCAGAGTATCGATGAAGGCTTTTGGGTGAAGTATGTTGCCAATGCGGCCAAGGGGGACCTTGAAGCCAAAGTTGCGGCATGTCCTGCGACCAGCAATGCTGATAACCTCGCAAGCTTCGACTGCGCGCGCGCTACCAATCTGTATTGTCAGGCTCAGGGTTATGCGCTCGGGCTTCGTATCGCTGAGGTGGGAAGCTTGGAATATGGCCTTGCATGCGTGAGTGACGTAGCGACTGAAAGTAATGTAGCATTTGCCACGCTGCAAACGATGCAAGCGTTGTGTACGAAACAAGCGGGCTATAGCGTTTATTGTAATTCGGCGGTGAACCGTTATTGCAAAGACAAAGGTTTTGTGTCGGGTGTGGGCCCGACAAGCGTTGTCAACGATCAGAGCACTGGGTTTGATTTGGCGTGCATTAAGCATGGCACCATCATGCAAGCGCCGTTTGCCGAGCTAACCGCTAAGCACGATATGTGTGAACCGGGCGCCGGCAACATGTCTGTGTTCTGCATGAATGCCTACCAGAAGTGGTGCGTGGACAAGGGCTATCAGGCTGGGTATGGACCGCTTGAGATCGGTGCAGACACGATTGAAGTGGTGTGTTTGAACCCGAGCTGAGTGGGTGACTAGGGCGTGTCCTCGAAAACCTTGGCTCGATCTTGCAGTCCGGATTTCGAGGACACGCCTAACCCGCAAAGGTGTGTTGGCGCAGCCGCTGAAGTACAAAGTAGCCGCCGGGGATGCGCAGTGGCCCGAGTGCAAACACGGCGTAGCCTAACAACAAGTCAGCGTTGTCGGGGTAGGGTTGCACCAAGTAGTCGCGCAACAATCCTGCAGGGTTGAGTCCGTTGGCGCCTAGGCCGTAGTTAAGAAGCAAGGCGTTTGGATAAAGATGATCGCGCCCCTCGGGGTCGACCTTGTAGACGCGGAAGAACCCATGGCGCACGGCTGCGCCCTGCTTTTCGAGGGCGACATGCGGGGCGCGTTTGTCACCTTGTACAACTTTAACATTGTATCCTTGAATAAAGGGTTCCGGGCCGCTTGGCGCAAGCGGTGGGCCTTGGTAAAAGCCTTTCATAAACTTGCGGATGCCTGCCAGATCGGTGGTGGCGAGCGTGTTGAGACCGGCAAACTCCCAGCCAAGCAAGGCGTCGAAACTTGGTGCGGTGCCAGCGCTCATGAGCTCGGCGCGTGCGTTATCGTTTGCTTCTAAGGCGAGCGAGTGAAAATCGAAGCGAGCGGGTGTGTTGGACATGACGAAACATTGTATTTGGAAATATTGCTTAGTGACAGATTTATTTGGCGCCGTTGCAATGAGGTGAATTTCTATGCAGGGGTGGGCACGTTCCTTTTTTTGTTTAATAGGCGTTTGTGGGCTTTTGGGGGGTCGGCGCTTAGGATGTTGGTCGGTTTGTCTTGAGGCGCATAGTGCGGTAGATTAGCGCCCGTGATTGAGAAAAAGCTGATAGAAGACAAGCTCTCGGCAGCGTTTGCTGATGCCATGGTGCTTGAGGTGCGCGATTTGACAGGGACCCAAGACCACTATGAAGCGACCGTGGTGAGCGGGGTGTTTGCGGGCAAGTCACGCATCGAGCAACATCAGCTGGTGTATCGGGCGCTTGGCACCTGGGTTGGTAAAGAGATCCATGCGCTTGCCTTGAATACGTTCACGCCCGATGCATGGGCGACTAAACTTGGTGACACACACATAAAGCTTGGTGACACGCACTAAAGTGCATGTCACCAGGACTAAACTTGGTGACACGCACTAAAGTGCATGTCACCAGATGAAAGAGGTAAATGATGGCACTTGACCCCGCATTACGCGCGACAATCGAACAAACCATTCAAGCACACCCGATTGTGGTGTTTATGAAGGGGACCAAGAATTTTCCACAATGTGGGTTCTCGGCCACCGTGATTGAGGTGATGAAACGTTTGGGCGCTGATGTGCATGACGTGAACGTGCTTGCGGATCCGCTGCTTCGTGAGGGCATCAAAGAGTTCAGCAATTGGCCGACCATTCCACAGGTTTATATTAAGGGTCAATTCGTGGGTGGTTGTGACATCGTGCGCGATATGTTTAACAACGGTGAGCTCGAACCGATGGTACGCGCTGCCATCAATACCTGAGTTGTGTTCTTGCGCTTTGGCTCGTTTGCGCTTTGGCTCGTGATATGGGTTGCGGGTCAAAAAGCCGCGGCGCAATATCAAGCGACCGCACAGGCCAAAAAGGCTGAGCATGATGTTGTGCTCGACGATAACGACGTGAGTCGTGCGTCGATCGAGATTGGTAAACAGCCTTTTGCGCTACCGACCATTAAGCCACTGCTATTGAGTGTTCCCGGGTCTCGGCTGACGAGTTCAGGTGGGCCCGAAGCGTTTGCAGGTTTGAGGTTGCGAGGCGCTGAACCAGAACAAACGCAGGTGTTTTTAGGCGATGTGCCGCTTGGTGCACAAGAGGGTGCGTTTGATATCTCGACGCTGCCGCCCTGGCTTTTTGATCGCATCGATGTGTTTCGTGGCGCCACACCGCTGTGGCTTGGGGCAAGTCCGATCGGTGGGGTGCTGCGGCTTATTCCTCGCGCCGCTGCCCAGCCTGGGTTCATGTTGCGGGGGGGCGCGGGTTCGTTTGGTCTTCGAACATTTGATGCCGCGACCACGGGTTACTCGGCGGGAGGGCCCGAGTGGACGGTGGCGGCTGGTTATCTTCAAAGTGATGGCGACTATCGATATAAGTATGATCAAGGCACGACGCTTAACGCGAACGATGATAAGTTGATTCGTCGCCAGAATGCAGATGTGCGTGATGTGTATGCACTGTCGCGTATGCGCGCCGCCAATCGGCATCAACGATTGGAAATGGTTTTCTTTGGCTTTACGCGTGATGGCGGGATTTTTAATCCGCAGCTTGCTGGCGACAATCAGGCGCGGCGCACTTCGGCGCGCTTTCAGCTAACCTTGCAGCACGAGTGGCATGCTGCTCAAGAAGGGCGCGCTGACGCGCGTTGGCGTTGGCAAAATACGCTTAGCGTAGCGCTTGAAGAAGCGCATGTGCTCGACGCCTTTGCGCAGGTGCGCACAGTGCCGCTCGATTCGCATGATATGACCCTCAGTGCGAGGGGGCGAAGCGCCATGACACGCCGCATTAACGCTTGGTGGAACGTGCAAGCGCTTGGACAAATTGATCATGCTGCATTTAAGCCGAGCGATCGGTTATCCGCCATGGCAGATTCAGACTCGGCGCGCACGGGTTATGTGCTTGGTGTTGAAAATGAGTGGCATAAGGTTTTGGGCACAGCGCGATGGTCGCTGCGTGCGACGGGACGCCTTGAGGGTTTGCACGCCGATTTGAAAGATATTCGTCAAGAGAACTTAGGTGCGGCGAGCACTTTGTCGCAGGTGCTTGCCACCTGGCGTTTGAGCGTGGGGGTTGAACCTACGCGGGTTGATCGATTGAGTTTGAGTGTTTATCGCGGCGCACGCTTTCCTTCATTGCGAGAGTTTTTTGGTGATCGCGGGTTTGTGGTGGGCAATACAAGCCTTCGGCCTGAAACGTCGACGACACTTGAACTTGGCGAACATCGCAGCGAGAATTTTAAGAATGTTACCTATGAGCTTGATGCGCGAGCGTTTGTACAGCGCGTCGATGATTTGATTCGGTATGAACGCGTCGCGCCCTATGTGATTCGTCCTGACAATGTTGATCAAGCGAAGATATACGGCGCTGAGTTATCGGCTCAGGCCTTGTTTGTGCGCTGGATAAAATTGGCGAGCGCGTTGACGTGGCTTGATGCCAAGGATGCGCAAGGACGTACGTTGCCTTTTAGACCGCCTCTTCGCTTGTATGGGCGTGGAGGGCTGGTGTTTTACAATGCGTTTAAGTTTTTTGATTTGATTGAAACCTATGCCGATAGCGACTATTTATCGACCAACGTGGTCGATAGCGCCAATCAGGTGCGCTTGCCGGCCCGTGTGCAGGTGGGTGCGGGGCTTTCGGCGTCTTTTTATCAACGCCGAGCGACATTGGCACTTTCGGTTTATAACATGCTCAACGCTTACCAATATGATCTCATCGGCTTTCCCTTACCCACGCGCGCTATCAACATGTCGTTTACGTGGAATGGTGCGCTCTGAGATGAAACGGCCTGTTGATTGCCTTGTGTTTGTTCTGTTCTGCATGGCGAGCTCTGTGGGGTGTTCGCGGGGTAACACATGTGAGGGTAAGGTGCTCGATGCACTGGAACAAGCGCCAAGGTTTGCAGCGATTGACAGCGATTATAGTACAAGCGCGGTGATGCTTCTTAAGGATGATGGCACGGTGCTGCGCGATGCGTGGCTTACATCGGGTTCTACCACCCCGGGGTTGCGCACCACACTCAGCGGTGATGTGATGTTTGCCAACGTTCAACCTGTCGGTGAGCTGGTGATCATTGATCGGCTTGGCACCGATGTTGTGACGCGCATTGCTGTGCCAAGTGGCCAAGTGATCGCTCAGTGGCCGGTGGGTCGTTTGGGCGAGCGCAGCTTTCGTGCGAACCCGTATGACGCGCTTGCGCTTGGCGATGGGCGTTGGCTTGTGACGCGACACGAACCTAACCTTACGCCCGACGCTCCTGATGCGTTGTTGGGTGACGACGTGATCGTACTCGATGCGACGGGCACTTTGATGCGACGTATTAACCTTGAGCAGTTTCGTGTTGTAATTGATGGCGTGATGACTTATGCGCGACCCACGCAAATGTGGCGCATGGGCAATTTTGTTGTTGTCGCACTGGCTCGCCTGAGTGCGGATTTTCGCAAAGCTGCAATGGGTGCGGCGGCGCTCATACGTTTGGATGATTTCACGGTCAATGAGCTTGATTTTAAGGGGCTGACCAATTGTGGTGAAGTGCGCGGTGCGGATGAGCGCAGTGCGTGGGTGTTGTGTGGTGGCACAACCTTTGCTGATGTGGCGACGCGGCGAATGGATGCAGGTTTGGTGCGTTTGGTGTTGGATGAACGTGCTGTCATTGTGCGTGACGTTTGGCCGGCAAGTCGTCAGCAGGACGAGTCGCCTCCGACCAATGGGCTCGTGCCAATCGATGACGCGCGCGTGGTGGTTGTCGCATATGGGGACAAACGTGCCGGTGAGAATGATCGGTTGCTGCTATATGATGCCAATATGCAGAGAGCAACAACACTTGTGCAGGCGAGCGATGCCTTTGTGCTTGGTGATGGCGTGTGGGATTCAGCGAGTCAGAGTGTATGCGTTCCCGACGCGATCCTAGGGTTAAGGCGTCTTCTATTGAACGAAGCTGGTGCGTTAGCGCCTAGCGGGATGGCTGAGGTTTCAAGTTGCCATGGTCTACCCTTACGTGCGTTGACGCTCATGCACTGAGCATCAACGCACGTTGAAGCCCCTGAGTGAGCCGCATCCGAGTCTTACAATGCTAACGTTCAGTGCCTGCCGGGCCAAGCAATTGTTCGAGCGGGTTGCGTACCGTGCGGTTTGAACCGTCGAGTGAGTTGGCGTCTGCTTGGGTGAGGTTGACGCGCGGGGCGAAGATCTCGTCGTGAAATTGTTTGGCCCATTGGCTGCTTGAAAGGGTTTTGCGTTTGTGAGCAAAGTCTACGCTCGCGCTACATCCCATCATGGTGCCTTTGCGGCTGTATAAGCAAACCTCTTTGGCGTTAATGACCAGGGGCATGCCCGCGGGGTCGTCATCAAAACGCGGTGAACGTGCGAGCATGGATGCCAGCGCTTGTACTTTGTTGCTTGAAACGTGTGTGCGGATACTTACAGGCAGCGAAAGATTCAGGCGGCGAAAAATACCTGGGTCGTGTTGAAGTGCATCTTCATAAAAGCCAAAGGCTTGTTTGTGTTGACCCTCTTGCCATGCACATTCCGCTGCAATGGCTGAGACGCGTGCTCGCAGGAGTGCTTCGGCGCGTGGTAGGCGTTCAAGCGAGCGATTGCCCATCAATAACGCCTGATCGCAGCGGCCTTTTCGCCACCATGCGTCAGCGGCGAATGCCGAGTAGTATCCCCCGATTTCCTGGCGTTCATCTTCTTTTGAAGATCGGGCGAGTTCAGCAAGGGCCACCGCGGGCCCCACGAGTTCGATGGCGTCGCCCACCAACCATGTTTGCATGACGGCGCTTTTGGCTGTGCCAACACGAAAGAGGCCAGTCAGTCGTCTGCGTTCAGCGAGCAATTTGGTGGCTTCAAGACCCGAGGTCCATGCTTGCCAACGGCGCCATAGGCTGCGAACGATGTCGGGCGTACGCTTGTACCAAACTTTGGTTGACGCAGCTTCGTCGATCAACGTGGCCTGCAAGAAGCGCGCACGTCGATCAAGCAGCGCAATAGCGGTGATGTCTTGCGCTGGGTCGCGACTGTTGTGTCCGCGTCGGTCAGGTGCAAGTAAAGCTTTGCCAGTGATGTTTTGTGCGTCATCGGCACGGTTGATGACCAGGAAGAATGACGCTACGGCGCGTCTGATTTCGTTGCGGTCGGATTCGCGGATATGTGGCGGGCGACGTTCTTTATACGCGGGGACTTCCTTGAGGGCATGAAGGGCTTCTGCTAAGCGCGCCTCGCGTGTGTAGAGTTCTGCAAGCTCGGTCCACGGATTGCCATACGATGCGACTCTCGCTTTGGTGGCCTCAAGGAGTAATTGTTCGGCTTCGTCGAGGCGAAAGAGCGAGCGGGCCGCTTCGGCCAAGTTGGTAAGGTCGACGTCGGTCACAATGCCTCGTTCGGCTTTGGCATGTTCAAGTGCGCGTTTGCACGCATCGTAGCTTGCGCCATCGTGGCCTGCCTCAAACTCGATCGCACATAACGCATTGAGTGCGCGTGACACTTGTTTGGGGTCGTTGCCGATAAGGCCTGCTTCGGCCGCGGCGCGGGCTTCCTTGTAGCGACCCAGTTTCATCAAGGGCCATGCGCGCTCGGCGATCATGTCGGGTTCGTAAAGTTTGTTGAAGCGCGCGATCAGTTCGAGCTTGCGGCCGAACTGTTCAAGGTTGCCATATACTTCAGCCAGTTCGCGCACGATTTCGGCGTGCCAGCGCCAAGGGGCGCTTGGTGGAGGGGTCGGGCCAAAGCGTGCTTCGTAGTGTTGGAGCGCCAAGTTCAAGTGATAGAGTGCTCGCGGAAAGTCGCCCTCTGCGTATTGGTGCACGATGCCGAGTGCAAGATGTGCGATGAATGATTTTGGGTGCTTTTTGAGATGCTTTTGTGCGAGCTCGCGGGCCTTGATCGATTTGGCCGATTCGATTTCAAGCCAAATCTCGATTTCTTCTTTGGAGGCGGCGATGCCCAAGTCGTCACCCAAGGGGGCAACTTTTCGATGCAGCACGCGCTGGGCGTGCACGTGATCAATGGAATCTGATAGGGGTGCAACACAGAGTGCGACGGTGATTATTAATCGCGCCGTTTTGTGTGTCGAGGCCATCAAGATTCTCTTCACGCTGGTTGGCAACGCGTTATGCGCTTTGGGCGCCCTCTTTGAGCATGACTTCGACGGCGCGGTCGGTGGCTTCGCGAATAACGGCCTGGACGTCATCTGCGGCCGAGGTCGATTCAAGACGATGTGTGAACACGTAAGGTGCGAGTGCTTTGAGGTCATCGGGCGCAACAAAATTACGTCCATGCATCACGGCGCGTGCTTGCATTGCTGGCAAGAGCAGCACCAGTGAACGCGTGGAAGCACCTTGGGCAATGCGTGGATCAGTGCGCATGAACTGCGCAATTTCGACTAGGCCCACTTTGATGGCACCTGAGATGGCGACGTCTTTACGAATGGTTTCGCGCGCTTTTAGCACGTCGCTGACATTGAGTTTGTCTTGGCCTACTAGCTGCTCGAGCCCGATCGCGGGGTATTGGTTCAACACCTCAAGTTCGGCGTCGCGTGCGATGTGGTGCATTTTGATTTTGAACAAAAATCGATCGAGTTGAGGTGTGGGTAAGGGGTACGTGCCCGCGATGTCGAGCGGGTTTTGTGTGGCGATAACAAAAAAGAGCTGATCAAGTGCGTGGGTTTCGTTGTCGATGGTGACCTGTTTTTCGGCCATGGCTTCGAGCAACGCAGATTGCACCTTGGGTGAGGTGCGGTTGATTTCGTCTGCGAGCACGACGTGCGCAAACACGGGTCCCGGTCGAAAGATGAAGCGTTGTGTGTTGACATCGAAGATGGTGGTGCCGGTGATATCACTTGGTAGAAGGTCTGGAGTGAACTGAATGCGGCGGAAGGTGGCTAGTTTATCAGAGGTGGTGGTGTTGAAACTTTCGCCCAAGGCTTTGGCAAGGGTTGTTTTGCCTGAACCGGGGTAGTCTTCTAGGAGCACGTGACCATCGGCGAGCAATGCTGCAACGATCAGCTCGATGGCTTCACGGCGACCGCGCACCGCACATTCGAGCCTGGCAGTGAGTTGATCGGCGATGTGTTTAGCGAGTGCGATGGGGTTGTCGTTAGGTGCGGATAACATAGGAGCGTTCTACTTTCACAAGGTGGGTCGGTTGGTGTTCGTGGTAGGTTGCATCTTAGCGGGAGCGAAGCCAGTTGAATGGGTCAAGTGCGCCGATCAGTCGTTGCCAGAGAGAGTGTGAGTGCGCCAGCTCGCGTTCGATGCGACGAGCATTTTGCCAAAGGTCTTTGCGCAGGCTTTCATCGATGTTCACCTTACCAAAACATGCTTGCGTGTAAAGCGCAGCAATTTTGGCAAAGGACGGAGTGTGGGTTGCGAGGCGTTTGCTAAAATCGGAAGGTGTTTCACCGTGCACGCGACGGGCGGCATAAGCGCTTAACATATCGAGTTCTCGGCGGTAGAGGGTGGCAATAAGGCGACGATCGCTTGCGAAGTGGGGAGCGATGCGGCGCCAGACTCTTATCAAGTAAAGCACGACGACCGAAAATGCCACGATGCCGGCCAGGCCCAATAAAACGTTTTTAATAAACGTGCGCGTGAGGGCGTTGACCTTGGGTAAGTCGATCGGTTCGGTAAAGGGCGATAAACGTTCGCCGCGTGCCATTTGTCCTAATAGACGTTGTAAGTCGGGATCGGGTGGTGGTGGGGGAGGATCGAGAATCTTTTTGGGCGATACGTCGATGACCACCCAGCCCACATCTTGCAAATAGAGCTCGGCCCAGGCGTGGGCGTCGTGATCAGAAAGTAAAATCGATGAACCTCCTTGACGCGCGGACTCGCTGATGGCGTAGCCGGTGCCAACACGTGCGGGCAACCCAAGCGCACGCAGCAGATACGCCACCGAGTGTGCGAAATGGACGCAATAGCCCGTTTTGTCGCCGAACAGAAAATCGGCTGTGGCATCTTGCGCGTTTTCGTGTTTGTGACGCAAGCTGTAGGTGCCCACGTCACTTAGATAACGACTGATCGCGAGCGCCTGCGCAAGCGGGTCGTCTTGTAAATAAAATGGCAGTTGTGAACGGATTTCGTTTGCAAGGGAGCGATAGCGTGTGTCTTCGGGTAGCTTTAAGTAGTATTGGCGTTGGTCTTGTGACCAGGTGCTGCTGCCTGCGTCGTGACCGATCAAGGACAAAAAGGGTTCGTTAAGCGCGGCTGAACGCACACGGAACATGCGTCGAAAGCGCAGCGGGTCGCCATTCTTGAGTGGATAGATCGAGAGGGCTGATTCGAGGGCAAAGGGTTGAGGGTGGTCGGCCAGCAGCGCGACGGTGGTTTCGAGCACTTGGCGGCTTTCGTTGATCGGGGGGCCTTGTTTCAGCTCGAGATCGCTTGATGGGAAATAAAGTGCGATGTCTTGGTCAACGTCTGAGCGTGTGGTTTGTACCAAGCGGCGGCCGTTAAACTGACTGAGTGCATTTTGTCGAAAATAAAAATTACCCGAAGGGGGGGTGTAATCGTCGTGTAATAACACCACGGCTACTGGTGGCGATTTTTGTTTGTTTTGGTTTTGTGATTTGTTTTGATCTTGAGAATTGTTCTGATCAGATTTTGCGCCGCTCCCGCGACCTTCTTCGATCAGTTGCGGGTTACGCATTGAAAGCTGTTGGTCGTCTTTGCGACCCTCGGGTACGCTCATCGAGGGCAGCACATAGATAAGGATCATGACGATCAGCACGAGCTGAGCCAAAGTGCGAACCAGGCTTGGGTCGTTGATGGTTAAAAGGGTGATCGCCAGCGTGGCAATGACACCCACTCCTAGATAGGCGAGCGCGGGATCGATGCCGCGTGAAAGCAGCGGATCGACGAGCATGCGTGGTTGTGTGAACGTGCCATAGCGGTGCGCCGCTACCAGTTGCGCAAATCCAAGCGCTACCACCGATATTTCACCGAACGACCAGAGCCGATGGCGCGCGGCACCACTGCGCAAAGCAGTGCTTAAGATAAAGACCGATGTAAATGAGAAAAACGAATCGATGGTAAGTAGCGCGTTTAAGGGGCCAAGACTGCGCACGATGTCATCAGACGAGAGTGCCCAGACGTGGAGCAAATAAACGCAGGCCACGCCCAGTAGCGCGCTAAAGAAGATGACCCATAAACGCAGCGTGCGGTGAGCGAGCAAGCGACCGGCGACAGCGCCGATGGCAGCGGCAGCGCAGGCGGCGTAAAGTGGGGCGCCTTGGGTGAGCGGCAGTGCCCACACCAGTGCAGTCAATGCATATACGATGACGCGTACGCCAAGTGCAAAGCCCGATGCAGGAAGAGCCGGTGTGCGCGTAAACGGGTTCATGCCTCTGCTCGTTTGGGTTGTTGTAGCGGACCACTTGAAGTGGCGAACGTTACGTCGGAGGCGCTAGGTCTGCGCGACTTGATCGAGGTTGCGCGGCCTGTCAGGCGCTCAACGATGGTGACCTGTGATGTAAGGCCGCTAAAGAGCTGTGCAAGCTCGTGAACCTTTTTTCGCTCAAGACGAATGCTTGGAAGTGTAAGCCATACGAGTTTATGCCACCAGCGCGCAGTGTGATCGCTGCTCTGATCGATGCCAATCCAAACATGCAGGTGCAGTCGTCGTCGCCGCAGAATGTTAATGACTTGTTTTGCCCATGCGCCTGTCACCGGTGGGATGAATAAATGCAATGTGGCGGCTTCGGTGTTGATCGATTTGCGCAAGAACTGTTCGAGCTCAGAGCCCTGGCGGTGATCGTAGCGCGACGATTGTGCGATTTTATACAGTGCTTCATCAAGGGTGCGCGTGGGTGCGGGTGAGCCGTCGGCTGCGAAACTCCATTCGGCGCCGACGCGGTTGAGCTCTTCAAGCCATGCGCGCGACAGTGCGGCGCTTGCTTCGTCGCGTTTGCCCGCGATCATGTAGCAGTACGTTTCCCACGTTTCGGAAAGGGCGTTCTCGGGTGTACGCAACATCAGCGTGCGCGTGCGGCTGTACATTTTCCAGTGAATGAAACGCGCTGGGTCGCCCGATGCATATCGACGCACATCGACGCGATCGCCCACGGCGCGACCATAGGGATGCGACCATTCTTGTCCGCCAGACAATGAGAGTGCGCGCGGTAGACTACCAAGCGCGCCCAAATGGGGGAGCACGAGCACATTTTCGTTTATGCGATGGCGCACGATGACTTTGGCAAACGCGAACACGCCTTGCACGCGGATTTTACGCACCACTTGTTCGAGCGCGCTGCGTTTGGCAAAGGTGGTCCACTCGATGCGTGTGCCGTGTTTGCGCTCGTGTTCAACAAACACGCTGGGATCGCTCCACGTCCACGAAATGCGTACAAAGGGTACGTATCTTAGTGCGCCAAACTGAAAACCAGTGAGCGTGCGACGGCCTGTCTCGCAGCGAATAGCCTCGCTTGGCGCCGCACTTTTTGCTACGCGGTATTGGATCCATAACGCACACACGAGCACCAAGAATGAGGAGAGGGCCACGAGAACGAGCACTGCCCAGCCGATGACTTTGAGCACGAGATCAACTTCTTCGCTCGACTTGAACAGTGCATAAACGGCGCCTGCGCTGACCAGCACACCAAGCGGCGTCAGCGGCACCCAGTCAAATACGCCGCGAACGACACGTCGGCTGCGTGCGAAACCATTTTCGAGGCGATATATTAGATGACGCATGCGATGCTGAGCACTTTATCATACTCGAAAACCACGGGATGTGCCTGATGTCAGGTTTTATCGGCAAGAAGGGTATTTTTATGACTTTGCTGTCGCTCGGGCTGGTAGCCTGTGGCGCGCGGCCATCACGTCATCGTGCGCACGATGAGCACCGCGCGGTGCATGTGGTGATCGTGCATGGTGCTTTTGGTCGCCCAGACGAAAACTGGATCCCATGGTTGCGTGCGAAACTTGGTAGTTGCATCAACGGGACGGCGCTTTATGTCGAAGCGCCAACTTTTCCCACACCTGTGGGGCAAAACCTGGATGCGTGGCTCGCGGTGCTCGATCGGCATGTCGATGCCAACGAGCGCGATGTGGTGTTGGTGGGTCATAGCATCGGGGCAACCCTTGTATTGCGGGCGCTCGAGCGCCATCGGCGCGTGGTGATCGGCGCGGTGTTGGTGAGCCCGGTGTCGACTTTGCTGGGTGACGCTACTTTTGATGGTATCAATCACACCTTTGTCGAAGCACCTTTCAACTGGAAGGCGATTACAACTCATTCGCCCTGCGGCGTGGTGCTTCACGGCGACAATGATCCGTATGTGCCGCTGGTGACCGCAAAGAACGTAGCAACGCAGACACGCTGGCCGCTCAAAGTGATTGCTCAGGGTGGACATCTCAACGCGAAGGCGGGTTATACGCACTTTGCCGAGCTTGAAGCAGAGATCGAAAAGTTGATTTCTATGCGTAAAAGCCGTGCAATTGGATCATGCGCCCAGTTCTAAGCCTGTCACGTTACGCTGCCTTTACGTTAATTATATTGGCTGATGCACCCGCCACGGCCACGGTGTCGTCGGCATCGCCGACGACGGATCATGAGGTTGTGCGGGATCCTTCATTCATTCAGCTGCGCCATTTGGTCGGTGAGCTTCGTGAGATCTTGGGATCGTTTCGGCCTGCGACCCACGCGAACAATTTGATTCAACCGCCCGCACAGTTGAAGCCCGCGCGCGTGCGTATTGTCGTTAAGGCAGATGCGAGTGAAAGCGCCAACAATCAGGTGGTGGTGACGCAAGCACCTGATGTGTCTGCGCAGAACGAAGTGACTGGCAGAAAGCAGTCGCACACGACCTACGAGAAGATCGACGCAACCTCAGAGACAGCAGCTGAAACAAATATGACGTTTGAGGATGCGCAGGTTGTTGCTCACAACAGTGTGCTGCGCGAAATTAACACAGCGCTAAGCGAGGTCGAAACAAGCACCAAGGTTGCCTCGAGCAAAACAGCGCCTGCGGTTGAAAAACCTGCAACGGCATCGACGCCCGACCTTCGCGCGCAAACAAGCGAGTTTGTGTCGAGGCCGATCGAGGCGCCGGCGTTGACACGTGAAGAGTGCCTTGAGCAGTTGGCAAAATTGGATGTTTCTTATACTGAGGTTGCCCAATCTGAGGTGCCTGGTGCGGCTTTCCCTGTCAAGATTGATAAGCTGAGCGCTGATTTAGAAATTAAGACAAAAGATAATAAAATCAAATCGATCATGGACTGTCGGTTAGCCGTCGCGCTATCAAAGGCGATCATGTCGTTATACCGACACTCTGTTTCAAGTGTCGATTATTTATCTGTTTTTAGAGAAAACGCCCATGTTCGAGGGGGCGATGCTGTTAGCGGTCATGCAAAGGGTCTGGCGATGGACGTGAGCGGTTTTAGACTCGCGGATGGAACAGAATTGAGTGTACTTAAGGATTGGGGGTCTGTCGAGCTTGGATCGGCGCCTTGCCCAAACAAATTGAGTGATGAAAAAAGTAAATCGGCGCGCCTTCGCGACTTGGTGTGTGAGATTGCCGAGCAGGGTGTGTTTAACGTGGTGCTCACGCCGCATTTTGATCAAGCGCACGCCAATCATATTCACTTGGAAGTTAAGCCTGATGTTAATTGGCTCTACCTACGCTAGGGCAGAAAGAAGTTGCGTTGAGGTGGTCTGGGGGAGGTCAAACCCGCTCGCTCGTTGTCGCGCCGCGGATGCGCTACGCCTTCGGCTTTGCGAATTGGTCGCTACTGTTTGAGCCCGCTCTGATTGGCTCATCTCAACTGACCGCTGTCTCAGATCGCGGTTGTTTTAGCGGCGGTAGGTTTTGCCGTCTTCGGTGGACGTGGGGCGTCGAGCCGATTTGCGCACCAGCTCACTTCGAGTGAGGGTGTTGTCGCCCGCTTTGATGATCGCGAAGAGCGTGTCGTTGGCGGATAGTTTCCATGTTTGGCCCTCTGGCACATCAACACCACTGAAAGGTTTGTCGAGGAAACTGCGCGATTGGCCTACGTGCTCGTCCCAATCACTGAGGCCGGCAAACTCAGTAATATTTAACACCTTTGCCCCCTTTTCGTTGAGTGCAGAGGCTGAAGCATTATTCACTATCAAATCGATGGGGTAGCGGCCTTTGTTGTCGCGTTCGCCAACTGCAATCGTGTAGCGAATTGTTTTGGTGATGATCGGCTGTAAGCAACCGTCTTTAAGATAATGTGTTTGCTCGACGATCCACGTGAAGCCTTCGATCGTAACGAGATCTTTAAGCGGCTCAAAGCGTGGTCCAGTGTGACAAGCGGTGTGCCAGTTGCCTTGCAGCGCGTTGACGATATCGGGCAGCGCGTTGCTGGCGTCGGAAGTTTTGTTGCCGCCATCGTTGCCATCGAGGGGTTGAAGGAAGACACCATCTTCGTGGCAGCCCGCACTTAGAAGAATGACGCAGCACAAAAGGGGAGGGAGCCAGCCGCTGCTCAGAAAGCGACTGGCCCGCGTCAACGAAAGGCCTTGTGGGTCCAGGTGCGCTTGCAATGATTTGTATCGATTGATCAAAGCTAAGTGAACCATACCTACATTGATCATGATGACGGCTTTTACGTTGCACGAATAGTGCTCGCTTTTTCACCCCCACCCCCAGGGTGCTTTGCTCACTGTTTAGATCTCATGACACGCTAAACCACAGCAACTATTCCATTTTTCAAACGCTCTAAGGTAGCTCTTCGCATATGTCTAAGGCACTGGGCTGCGTGTCCGTTATCGAGTTGCAATCTACGATTGTCGAAAAAGAGCCGCCGTTCGTCGCGCAAGTTTGCGTGGTTTGATGAGCGATAGCGGCGCGACACTGGTTTATCGCGCGAGAAATCGCGTCATTGCGCGCGTTGAGACAAGCGTCAAAGCGTGCCGCGCGGTTTGTTTTGAGATACCATCGATAACCAAATCCGTTCGTATGGATCGAGATATTGAATTCGATTTTTCGACCGACGAGTGTCCACCAAGGTTCAAAAATCACGAGCGTGGTTAGTGTCGATACCAACTCTTCATCGGGGGGTACAAAATATGTCTCGGGCAAAAGGGTGCTTTGCTCCACCGCGTCAGCTGTCGACATGGTTTGTATGGTTGAATGCGTAGTCACGCGTCGGGTTTCGGTTGGTTTTCGAAGTCCTTGCAGTGATGGTGAATAGCGAGCGCCTGTGCACCGACTCGTGCCGCTCGCTTTGGCTTGAAAACGCACCACGCTAAACTTGCTGCGATCGTCTGGAACGCCATAGCAATTTAGTAAAAGTTCGTCCGCCCTAACAACGAAGGTGACGCTTAAAATCGAAAGAAACACGCAAACAAAGTCTAAGCATTGTCGAAGCAGGATGGTGAGGCGCTGGTTACTTGTCATGCCCAAAAAGCTTGACAGGTCTCAACGACTATAAGGAGTGTCTATTCTTTCACCTCTGCGATCATGGATCCATCGGCGCGCCCGAAAAAGCGCGAATAGTGCTCGCTTCTTCACCCCCACCCAGGGGCGCTTTGCGCACTGTTTTGGTGCCGTTTTTGAGCTCATGTTCATTGTTCTTTTAACAAAGGATGTGGCCGTGACCCGGATGATGCGTTTTAAGAACTGTGCTGTTTTGGTTGTCTACGGATTGTTTTTGGTTGCGTGCGAGTCGGGATCGCAAGCGCTGCCGGTGGCGGATGTTTCTAGTGCACACGAGTCTACCGGCGATGGAACCAACAACCCCAAAGGGTGTCGTGCGGTCGACGAAACACGGCTTAGCGATGATGTCCTGACAGAACAGTGTCTTGAGGATTTGCTTTCCTTTGGCTCAGGGCATGCGCTGCTGATTTGTCATGACGCCATCGACGCGTGGAAACGCGAAGTATCTTTGAGTTCAGCGCATGGTCAGAGGATGGTCCTTGATGCTTTGGATCAGCCCCATCAGCGGCCAGGTGCGGTGGATGTGTTGGTGGGCCATTCGGCGAGGGCTGAGGGACAAGATCCTACGGTGTGGGCGGTGGTTCCAAACGAGGCTTTTCCTCGCAACTATTTGGTTGATATCTATTATCTAAGCAACGTGGATGTGCTTGGTGAGCTGGTTGATGTTAAGGGGCTCATGACCGATCGAGATACAAGGCTGGCGTATTGGAGGGCTTTTGACAGAAAAGCAGAAACAGGGGGTGGTCAGATTGCTTGTCGCGAGGCGCAGGATGTGGAAGGTTCGCTCCCTTGGGCTTTGCGACGACTCGAAGCGGCCTTTCACGAACATTGTTGAGTGACATCTTGTTAAGTATCTGTTTTTATTTATGATTATTTCTGTTGAGAAGAAAAGGAGGGGGTGAAAGAAAGTTCACTATCAGTATACGGCGATTCTTGACACTATAATGGTATCTATGACGATATTGCCAATGGCGTGTACGTCTTAGAGGTGGTGTCAACATGCTTAGCCCGAACTTACCGCAAGCCTGCTTAATTATGCCAAAGCGTTGTATGATTAAAGTTCTGCACGCGAGGGGCATATGAGTCGCCACGTTCTAATCGATGGCATTATTCGCCAGGTCATTGTGACCTTGGCTGAGCTTGCGACGTCGGGGGGTGTGCGCACACCGCTTGCGCACGTGGGTAACGAAGTGTTTTTGGGCCTTGCCAAGGAGCTCGAGGCGCAAGGGCTGGGTCGCAAAGTGATCGCCGACATGTTTGGCATGACGCTGCGTGCGTATTACGCCAAGGTGCGCCGTTTGTCGGAAAGCCAAAGTGTGCGCGGTCAAACCTTGTGGACCGCGGTGCTTGACTATATTTCGCAGCACAAGACACGCACACGTGCCGAGATCGAAAAGCGTTTTGCCTGGGATGACGTGGTGAGTGTGTCGGGCGTGTTGCACGATTTGGTGCGCTCGCAGTTGCTTTTTCGTTCAGGCGAGGGTTCCGAAGCGGTGTATCGCGTGACCACGCCCGAAGACGTCGGTGAGGGCGCAAAAAATACGGTGCTCGATCATTTTGTGTGGGCCGAGATTTTTCGCAGTAGGCCGTGTTCACTGCAGACGCTGCTAGGGCAACTGAGTGCGGTGAAGCAAGACGATCTTCAGGCGTCGTTAGAGCGCCTCAAGACCGAAGGTAAAATCCGCAGCCTGACGCAAGACGACGAGGAGTTTTTTACGTGTGAGCAGCTGATTATTCCCGTGGGTTCTGCCGATGGTTGGGAAGCGTCAGTGCTTGATCATTTTCAGGCGATGACTTTAGCGATCGTTAAGCGTGCGCAACAGACCACCAAAGGCATGTCGATCGTGCCTGGTTCGACGGGTTCGACGGGTCCGGTGGGTTCGGGTGGAAGCACTTATCATTTTGAGCTGAGTGCCGATCACCCTTTGCGGCACGAAGTGCACGCATTGCTTTCGACCCTGCGTCAGCAGGTGACTGATCTTCGTAAACGCGTTGACGAAGAGACCGCGCGGTTAAACCTGCAGCCGACGCAGCGAATTTCGTTTTATATGGGTCAGGTGCTGGTGGCGGATGAACCCGAGGAGAAGTGACAATGCGTAGTATTCGCTTGATATGGATGATTGTGATGGGTCTATCGGTGGTGTGCTGTAACAGCGAAGGCGGCGAGACGCATTTTCAACACAACGACGACACGACCGAGGCGCAGCGCCTGGATGTTTGTAATATTGCGCTTGCGTGGCGATTGGGTTGCCAGAGCACTGGTGCGCAGGCCCAAAATCCAAGTGTCGATGCGAACGCATTGCTTGAACAATGCAGCACAAACCAAGTTTGGCTGAACTTGCGTGCTTCGGCGCTTGATGCTTATAAAAATTGTTACTTGAATGAGCTCGGGTGCGATCAGCAGGAGACGTTTTGTTACGACTCGACGATTAAGACAGCCGTCAATCAGATAACCGATGATGCTACGTATAAACTTTATCGTGATTGCCGCGACCGCTTGAAGCTGTTTGGTAAGAGTGGTTCGAATGCGTGTGCGTTTACGGCGGCGCTTGGCTCGTCGTCGCGTATTGCGGTACGCAATGCATGTTTAGCGTTTAATGTGGCGACCCACTACGAGACGTTTGACGCGTGCCTCAAGACGATGGAATCCGCGTGTAAGGATCGCTATTGCGGGCAAGAGGCTGCGCCGAGCGCGAGCGACGCCAAGTAACGCGTTGCTGTTTGGTGTGTTGATTCGTTGCCGGTGATTTTTCCCTCGAGCGCGGGTGGCTTGGGACGCAAGCTATCAAAATTAGCACCGGTAAGGGCTTGTAGCTCAACTAGCTCTTGACATGGGCCGAGCGAAACTTATGATTCCGCTCACTAAACTAAAACCGTGTTCAATACGCGGCTAAAAACGCGAAGAGTGAGGCTTTGATGAGCGAAGTCATGATCGAGGCTAAAGGCCTAACCAAACGTTATAACGATGTGCTTGCGGCCGATAAGGTGAGTTTTTCGGTGCGCAAGGGTGAAGTGGTCGGTTTTTTGGGGCCCAATGGCGCTGGCAAAACCACGACCATGAAGATGTTGACGTGTTTCATTTCGCCAAGCGAAGGCACTGCGTCGGTGAACGGTTGTGATGTGTTTGCCGATTCGCTTGGTGTGCGTCAGGCGATAGGCTACTTACCGGAGAGTACGCCTTTGTATGTCGAGATGATCGTGGCCGAGTACCTTGAGTTTGTTGCGAAGATGCGCGGGCTTGAAGGTGACGTGGCGCGTGCGCGCATCAAACGGGCGGTTGAGCAGACGGGTCTTGGCGAGGTGTATGCCAAAGAGATTCGCGCACTATCCAAAGGCTTCAAGCAGCGTGTGGGGCTTGCGCAAGCGTTGGTGCATGAGCCGCCCATTCTGATTTTGGATGAGCCGATGAGCGGCCTTGATCCGAACCAGGCGATCGAGATTCGCGATTTGATTCGCGAGATTGGCAAAGAGCGCACCGTGATTTTGTCGACGCATAATCTTGCAGAGGTGCAGGTGGCGTGTGGGCGTGTGTTGATCATTGCGCACGGCAAGCTGGTGGCAGATTCGACCCCGCACGAGCTGAGCGCGAAGGCAGGTGGCAGCCATTATATCGTGACCGTGGTGTCAGATGGGGGCGATGCGACGCGTGACAAAGTTAAGGCGGCACTTGGTAAGGTAAGCGGCGTGTCGCGTGTGGATGCAAAGAGCAGCGCTGACAAAGGTGAGCTGATCTTTGAAGTGATGCCGTCGGGGTCGAGTGATCTGCGCGCGGAGCTATCGAAGGCTGTGCAGGAAAGTGGCGCGGCGCTTTTGGGGTTGAAACGCGAAGAGCAGAATCTTGAGCAGATCTTCCGTCAACTGACGGTTGGCGCACAGACTTCTGAAAAAAAGGTTAATTAGTTATGAAGCAAAGCGTAATGAAACACGGCTTGATGAAACACGGCTTGATGAAACATACGTGGATTATCGCTGGGCGACAGTTCAAAAGCTATTTTAACAGTCCGGCGGCGTATATCGTCGTATGTTTGTTCTTGCTGGTGCTTGGGGTGTTCTTTTGGCCGCCCTTTTTCTTGATGGGCAAGGCGACTGTGCGTGACATGTTCCAGCTGACGCCGCTGCTTTTGTTTATTGCGATCCCAGCGATCACGATGGGGCTTGTGGCTGAAGAGAAACGCACGGGTACCATCGAGCTTTTGGTGACGATGCCTGTTAAAGATTCTGATGTGATCTTGGGCAAGTATTTTGGCGCGCTTGGTTTGTACGTGGTGATGTTGGCAATGACGCTCGTTTATCCGTTCAGCGTCAGCACACTTGGCAAACTCGATTGGGGCCAAGTGACTGGCGGCTATCTTGGGCTTTTGCTCGAGGGTGGTGCGATGATCGCGTTTGGTTTGCTTGCGTCGAGCTGGACTGAAAATCAACTGATCGCGTTCTTTATTGGCGCGGTGATGTGTTTTGGTTTTTGGATCATTGATCGCTTTTTGCCATTTTTGCCCGCGCAAATGGCATCTGTGTTCGAGTGGTTTTCGCTTGATTACCATTTTCGCAGCATGGCACGTGGTGTGATCGACACGCGTGATGTGATCTTCTTTCTTTCGATTATCGGTTTTTCTTTGGGTCTTGCCTTCCGCTCGCTTGAGAGTCGCAAATGGCAATGACATTTGATGTAAAGGATTTGATGTTATGACAACAGCAACCGCAGCCGAAGTTGTGCCACAAGAGCGCACGTTACATAGTCAACACGCCAAAGCCGCGCGTGAGTCGTATGGGTTTATTTTGATTGTGGGCGGCATTCTGGTTTTGTTGAACGCGTTGAGCGTGTTTTTTCACGGACGCATTGATCTCACCGAAAAACGTTTGTTCTCGCTGTCAGCGGGGTCGGAGCGTTTGGCGTCGAGCCTCAAAGATCAAATGGAGATCGTGGCGTATTTTACCGAGAACTTACCGCCGCCCTTTAATGCGACCGAACGATATGTGCGCGATATTTTGGCCGAGTACGCGGCAGCTTCAGAAGGCAAGATCCGCGTGCGTGTGATTAACCCAAACGACGACGAGAAAGCCCAGGCTGCTGAGAATGACGGTGTGCGCAAAGTAAGTCATCAAGTGGTTGAGAACGATGGCGTGACCTCGCGTGAAGGCTTTCGTGGCATTGCACTGCGTTATTTGGGTGAGAGCAAAGCCATTCCGGTAGTGGAGGACACCTCGGGTCTTGAATACCAGCTGAGCTTGCTGATCAAAGAAATGGTGGGCGAGAAACTTGAGCTTGGTGTGGTTGGGGGGCATGACGGACCGAGCTTATCGGCGGGTCATCCGCAGGTGCCTGGGCAGCCGCCTCAGCCAGGCTTGAACGGTTTGAAAGAAGCGACGCCCACCTATGACATGAAAGAAGTGAATCTGACAACGCCGATCGACAGCAAGCTGCGTGCGGTGATCATGGTCGATCCGACCAAGCCGTTTAGCGATCAGGAGCTTAATACGCTTAAGGCGTATTTGGCCGAGGGCGGATCACTGGGTATTTTTGGTGGCAGCTTGAAGGTGGAGATGCAGAGTCAGGCGCCGAACGCGACGGTGGTCGACACGGGTTTGAATAAGCTTATTAAACCCTGGGGCTTGAGTTTTGAACCAGGCATGGTCGCCGATGTGCAATGCGGACAAGCGCCGTTGCAAACACCCTTTGGCGTGTCGGTGTTTGTGCCGTACCCACCCGTGCCAGTGGTGAGCTTTACCGACGAGCAAGCAGAGCATCCGGCGCTTTTTCGATTGAATCAGATTGGGATGCCTTTCACCGCGCCCATCTCGTTTAAGAAAGACGCTGAGATGAAAGGCCTCAAGCGTACGGTGCTTGCTAAGTCGACCAAGAACTCGTGGCTTTTGACGGGCACGTCGATTCCTGTGCAGCCCAGGCAACCGCGCGAGTGGTCGCAGACAGGGCGCAGCGGGCCCTTTGCATTGGCCGTGGCCGTCGAGGGTAAGATGGGCGGCAGCAAACCTGCGCGTGCACTTGTTGCTGGCACGGGCGCGATGATTCGCGATGAGTTTTTGCCCCAAGCCAACCGTCGTGGTGAGCGTGATTTGGGCGCCTTCTTGGCCTTTGGTTTGAACGCGATCGATTGGCTTGCGCAAGATGCCGACTTGATCGCCATTCGCGCCAAGAGTGTGGAGGACCCGGCACTGGAAGTGCCTGCGGCAGTCAAGCTTGCCGAGCAGGAGGCGCAGAAGGCTGCGCAAGAACGCGACAAAGGTAAAGTTGAAGAGGGGCTTGAGAAACGCAAAGCGGCCCTGAGTGCGTGGGAATCAAAGAAGGCTGGTTATCGTTGGTTTAATACGCTTGGCTTGCCGCTTGCCTTTGCAGTGTTTGGCTTAATTCGTTGGCGCGAGCGCAAGGCCAAGAAGGCCGCGCTCAAGGCTTAGTCCACTGGTTAGAGGAGAGAACGATGGATTGGAAGAAGAACCGTCTAACCCTTGCGCTTGGTGCGTTTGTGTTGCTCTTGGGCATCACCGTGTGGGTGTTTCAGGCCAACAAGCCTGAGAGCGCAACCAATGTGGTTGAAAAACCAAAACTTGAAAAGATCGACAAGAGCAAGATCGATGAGCTCGAGGTCACGCGTACAGCCTTGAAAGAAACAGTTAAACTTAAGAAGCAAGGCACCGCGTGGCAGATGGTTGTGCCGATTAGCGCTGAGGTGGACGAGTCGGCAATTACATCGTCGCTTGATGCATTGGCTGATTTGACCTATCGCGGCGTGGCTGCAACCAAAGCCAGCAATCACAATCTGTTGGAAGTGGATGAATCGCACGGGGTGCACGTCGTGGTGCGTGGCGCAGGCAAGGTGCTCTTGGACGCATGGGTGGGCGCCTATCGTGGTGGTAACACCATGTTGCGTCTGGCTGGTCAAGAGGAAGTGTTGTCGGTCGCTGGTTCGATCAAGTTTGCATTCAATCGTGAAGTACGCGACTGGCGTGATCGTAAAATCGTCGATTTTGCGGAAGACAAGGTAAAGAGCGTGCGTGTTGACAGCGCAGAAGGACATTTTGCGTTTGAGAAGTCGAACAATAAATGGGTGCAAGCCACGGGCGAAAAACCCATCGCGAAGTTCGATGACGTTCAGGCTGGGGCATGGGTGCGCGGGCTTATCTCAATGCGCGCAAGTGATTTTGCGGCGCCTGCGATGGATGAAAACGCGGCCTCGTTGGTGCAACCTCAAGCGGTGTTGACCATTGTCGCGGACGAACAGGGTAAAGACAGAGAGATCAAGCTGAAACTCGGTAAGGCACAAGATGCCACGGGTGCTAACTTTTTCTTGAAGCGCGAAGACAAGCCGCTGATCTATTTGGTGTCGAAGTACTTGGCAGAATCGATGCGACCCAAGATCGATAAGTTCCAGAAGAAGGACGAAAAGCCTGCGGGTGGCGCTGAAGCTGCAGCGGACAAGCCAGGAAAGGCTGCGAAAGCCAAACCGGGCGCGACAAAGATTCCCGCTACCAATTGAGCGCTCCTTTTCGACGTGGATCGAAGGTCGCTTCCGTGTGGACTTAGTGCTATGTCTGTGTGCTAATGCCATTGAGCTTGCCTGATAACGTTGGCACCCCGCTTTTGTGGGGTGTGTTTGCTTTGACCGTGCCACTTTTGCTGGCGATCGATCTGTGGGCCGTTGGCAGCAAAGAAGGCCATGTGTCTTATGCCAAGGCGACACTTTGGACAGCGATCTGGGTCAGTGTGGCCGCGGCCTATGGCGGGTTGATCTATTGGCAAGTTGATAGCGAAACTGCGCTGGAGTTTGCCTCGGGGTATCTGCTTGAGCAGTCGCTTTCGGTCGACAATGTGTTCGTGTTTATTGTTATCTTTCACGCGTTTGCGGTGCCGAAATCGCTGCATCATCGTGTTTTGTTTTGGGGTGTGGCCGGCGCGTTTGTTTTACGTGGCATTTTTGTGGTGGCGGGCACTACATTGATCCATGCCTTTCATGGCGTGATGTATTTTTTTGGCGCACTGCTTGTTTACACCGGCATCAAGCTTGGTTTTCAGAAAGATGACCCAGTTAACCCGACCGACAGTTTTGCCGTGAAGCTGTTTCGCAAATTTATTCCGACGACGGCGGAATATCGAGGTTCGGCTTTTTTTGTACGCGATGCAGGAACGCGCACGCTGATGGCCACGCCGCTTTTTCTTGTGCTTGTGGTCGTTGAGACCAGCGACGTGGTTTTCGCGGTGGACTCAGTGCCAGCCGTGTTCGCTGTGACGCAGGATCCGTTCGTGGTGTATACGTCGAACATTTTTGCGATTTTAGGGTTGCGCTCTCTTTACTTCTTGGTGTCGGGCATGATGTCGCGCTTTCGGTATCTTAAAGTGGGGCTCAGCGTTGTGTTGTTATTTGTGGGTGTGAAGATTCTGATTGCGGATTACTTTCATATTCCAACACCCTGGTCTCTGGGTGTGCTTGCGCTGATCATTGGGGGTTCGGTGCTGGCGTCGATGCTTATTACTGCACCCGACGCGCCCCATGATGACAAACCGGGTGCCGATAAAGCGGTGGGTCCTTCAAGGTTTTCTTCGGGCGATGCCGACGCATGAGTTCATGCCGCCGTGGTGGTTGAGGCACCGCCATGTGCAAACGATTTTGGGTACGTTTGGGCTAGGTGCATCTGGGGCACCCACCTCATCGCGCGTGATTGTGCGACTTGATGACGGTGATGCGTTGTCGCTTGAGACATCTTTTCGTGTGGATGCCAAAGCAACAGTGGTGTTGATTCATGGGCTCGGTGGGTCGCACGAATCGACATATATGTGTCGCGTGGCCTCTAAGTTAGACACACAGGGCTTTAATACGGTGCGAGTCAACATGCGTGGTGCGGGGTCGGGGATGGGGCTTGCGCGGGGGTTTGCGCACAGTGGGCGCAGCGAAGATGTGATTAGCGTGCTTAGGTATTTGGCGGGTGAGCGTCAGGGGCAGCCCGTGTTTGTCGTGGGGTTCTCGCTTGGTGGCAATCAGATGCTCAAAGCGGTTGGCGAGCTCGGGCCTGAGGCTAAGGGTTTGGTGGATGCCGCGCTTGCTGTGTGTCCACCGATCGATTTGCACGCGTGTGTGGAGCATATGGCGGCTCAGGCGCGTGGTGTATACGAACGCTATTTACTTGATAAGCTAAAAGAAACGTTGCGAGGTTATCAGCAGCATTTTGCAGAATACCGCACTTTAGCGTTTGAAGGGATTCGTACACTTTACGATTTTGATGATCGCGTAACGGCCCCGCTCAGTGGTTACGATAACGCGGCAAATTATTATGCGCGTTGTAGCTCTGCTGCGTTGATAAAAAATGCATGTGTTCCAACGCAGATCTTGTACGCGCAAGATGACCCTTTTATTGATGCGCGCATCTTTTCAAAAGTTGATTTGGGTCAGGTGCAAACGATAGCTGTGCCTTTTGGCGGGCATATGGGATTTTTGGGCCTCAAACCTTGGCGCTGGATGGATGCCTTTATTTTACGCTGGGCTGTCGACAGCCTCGCCGCGATTGGTGCTGACAAAGGTCAGTAGGGTGATTTCAGAGGGTGCGCCCACACGAACGGGTGGGCCCCAGTAGCCCGTGCCGCGATTGACATAGACCCACATTTTTCCCAGTTTCTTGAGACCTGCCACGACCGGTTGCACGAGATAAACGAAGATGGTCCAGGGAAAGAACTGACCGCCGTGAGTGTGGCCCGAGAGCTGGATATGATAGCCGACGTTGCGCGCCGCAAAGGCAGTGCGGGGTTGGTGCGCGAGCAGTACTTTAAGATCAGCTTCTGGCGCCCCCTCTAACGCTTTTTTGGGATCGGAGCGATGATCGCGACGAATGGTGTGCGCCGAAATATCATAAACACCGGCGATAATCACTGTGCGACCCTTAAAGTCGAGCACACGGTGATCGTTGCGTAATGTCGTAATGCCTAACTTTTCGACTTCGGCAATCCATTCTTCGGCGCCCCAATAGTATTCGTGGTTGCCGGTGACAAAATAAGTGCCTTGTTTGGGTGTTAGGTTGGCAAGAGGCGCAAGCTCGCCGCGTAGTTGAAAAGGGTACCCATCGACAAGGTCACCGGTGATGGCGACGATGTCGGGTTCGAGGCTGTTGATCTCGTCAACGACCGCTTGTAGAAAGCCGTGTTTGATCGTGGGGCCAATATGGATATCGCTGACTTGTGCGATGCGCAGTTGCTCAAGTTCTTTGGGTAAAAAGGTCAACGGCACTTTAATGTATTTGACGCGTGGTACGCGGCGCGCTTCGACAAACCCGTAGGTTGACGAAACCGCGGCGGCGGCCACTGCGATCATGCCGGTTGCGCGCAAAAGCAGCATGCGGCGTGTAGGGTTGTCGACCGCACCAGGTGCGGTTTGGAAGAAATCAAAAATCTTATGCGTGATGACGCCGAAGCCAACCAACAGATCGGTGACCAAAAAAAGCGGAAACAACACCAGCATGAAGCCGAGCACCAAGTAGCCCGTCCACTCTAACATCATTAGCCATTGCGTGTGTTCGGGCCCGGTGCGGCGCAATGCGAACGAAAAGAAGACCACGATGACCGAGGCGCCCATGGCAAGCCCAATCAGCATGCGGCCCTGTGACGAGTGGGCGAGCACTGCCATCAGCCGCCAACCGACGTACATGTGCACGATCGACACCATCGTGAAGAAAAATAGGACTACAAAAATATCGCGCGTCTGCATGCGCCCGAAATATTACACGCATCGAGATCGGCGCCCGGAATTATGTGAATGAAGGGGATTTTCTCGAGAATTGTTGACTACCAGATTGATACTGCTAGACATCGATTATGATTCCTTCTCTTAGGCGCTCCTATTCAATCTGGTTTATGCTTGCTGTGGTGCTTGATTCGAATCTTGGCTGTACAGCGAGCGATCCCGTGGTGGATACGTCGTACGTGGCTGCGGACGAGAAGGAAAAGCGGGCCTCTCGATTGTGTGCGACCTTTTCAGAGTCGCCCTATGGCTGGCAACACATTGAAACGGGTGCATGTGAGCGAAGTTTGCGCGGAACACTTGCTAGAAAGAATATTATTGATGATCGGTCGTATTTTGAGCGAATACGCAACCCTGATTGTGTGCGCGGTTATCGCAGTTTTCTTAAAGAGTTGAGGAGTTATGTGGGTAGCGAAGTTCCTTCATTTCAGATGCTCTCTCGACTCGAAAGCGACAACATCCCAACGACGTTTGGCGCACGGTTGACGAGTTATTTGCAGCACGTTTACGGTAAGCGACTCTTTGATATTAACAAGATTAGTTTTTTTCGTGGCGAATATTATGCACCGTTCGCTGTTCACGAAAACAAAGGCATTATCCAAGTGAGCAATTCATGGATGAGCTATGCCGAACCTATTGATAATAGTGCTAACAATGCATTTTATGCGCTCAGGCGTTCACAGCCACGAAATGTGTTGTTAGAGAACGCACTTTACGATCACGATTACTTTGAATATTCGCTCGACATCGTTATCGACGCGAAGACGCGCGATGTTGAGGTTCATTTGACGAGGACACGTTATCATGGATATGGTCGTCAGGTTGTGGACGACATGTGTTCGCCGCTCAATGAGGGTCTAAATACCATAACAGATTTGGATATTGCGGACGGGATTCAGCGTGACATACTCGAGTACATGTCTAATTTGTGTCTAACAAAAGATTTTCCACCAAAACAATGATTCAATGATGACGACATATGCACTGAATGAAAAAGCAGCGACCCAGCGCAGCGATCGCGCTGCAGCGGCGGTGATCGCCGTGCTTTCAGCTGGTGCGGTGGCGTTGATTGCGTATATCCTTCTTTTTAGAGCCCCAACGAATGACGGTGCTGCGCTCGGTTTTATGCCCGCAGTCAATGCGAGTTTTAATGCATTGAGCACAGCGTTGATTATTGCGGGCGTGGTTGCGATCAAGCGCGGTCTACGCGATACGCACAAGAAGCTGATGCTTGGGGCCCTTGGTTCATCAACGTTGTTTTTGATTGGCTATCTTGTTTATCACTATGTTCATGGTGATACGCGGTATCCGGGTGAAGGTGCGTTGCGCTCGGTGTATTTGTTTGTGCTGGCTTCACACGTTATTTTATCGATCGCGGTGGTACCCTTGGTGATGGTGGTGCTTTATTTGGCGTGGAATAGCCGTTTTATTGGGCATAAGCGCATCGCCAAGGTGGCTTATCCGATTTGGCTTTATGTGTCGGTAACAGGCGTGTTAATTTATTTTATGCTGGCGGCGGCGCTTGAAAAAAATCTATAAACATCGATAGATGTCGACGACAAGATTTCCTAGCAATGGCTATATGTTGGTGCTCACAGGTGCGGGCATTTCTGCAGAGAGCGGCCTTGCGACTTTTCGCGGCACCGACGGGTTATGGGAAGGTCATCATGTTGAAGAGGTGGCTTCGCCCGAGGGTTTCGAAGCCAACCCCGAGTTGGTTTGGCGTTTTTATATCGAGCGGCGACGTGCGGCGTTGAAGGTTGAACCCAATGCTGCGCATCGTGTGCTTGCAGGTTGGGAAGAGATGCTTGGTGATCGATTTTTGCTGGTGACGCAGAATGTGGATGGGCTGCATCAGCGTGCGGGCAGTCAGCGTGCGATCGAGATTCATGGCAGTTTGTTTCGCACACGATGTCATTATTGTGATTTGCCAGCCTTTGAAGATTTGTCGCTTGAGCCGCAACGATTGCATCATGGGTGCGTAGGGTGTCGTGACGATGCGCAGCGTATCGCGCTTAGACCGGATATCGTGTGGTTTGGTGAAATGCTTGACCCAGCGCATTTGGCGCAGCTCGAGCGCTTTATGGTGCAGGCGGGTGCAAGCGGGAAGCCTTTTCATTTCGTGGCGATTGGCACGTCGGGTCATGTTTATCCAGCAGCGGGGCTGGTGGTGCGGGCGCGTCAGGCGGGCGCACAAACGCATTTGGTGAATCTTGAAGTACCGACGAACCTCGATACCTTTGAGCATTTTCACCAAGGTGAGGCGACAAAGGTGTTGAGCACCCTTTATTCGGCGTGCTGACCTGATGGTGATCGAACCACGTAGGGCCAGTGAATCACTTGTGATTTTTTTCTGCGAGGGTTAGGCCGGTTTTATCCTGGTTTGTCGGTGTGGGTGCTTGTCGGATGTAGGTGTAGTGTCTATAGTGCGCTATCCCCAAGGAGGAATAGGTATGAAACGTATTTTATCGATTGTTATGGCTTCGAGCTTGGTATGGGTTGCGCTTGCAAATGCAGAGACCAAACCCGCTGAGACCGCTCAAGCGAAAGCTGGCGAAGTGAAGCACGAGGCTGCCAAAGCAGCCGCAAAGACTGAAAAAGCGGTTGGCAAAGCCGCAGTGGCCGCCGAGAAGGGCGCTAAGACTGCCGTTGCCGAGACCAAGAAGGCTGTGGAAGCACCGGCGGCGGAGCCTGCTGAAGGCAAGTGGACCTTTGACCCCGCCCATTCGTCGGCTGAGTTTGCTGTGAAGCATTTGATGGTCTCGACGGTGCACGGTTCATTCACTGATGTGACGGGTGAAGTTGTCCTTGACGAGAAAGACATCGCCAAGAGCAAGGTTAACGCGACGATCGGTGTGGCTTCGATCAACACCAATAACAAAGATCGCGATGCGCACTTGAAGAGCAAAGACTTCTTTGATGCCGACAAGTTTCCCAAAATGACCTTCGTGTCGACGGGCGTCAAAGAGGTTGAGAAGGGCAAATACGAAGTCAGCGGCAAGTTGACGATTCGCAACATCACCAAGCCTGTTGTGCTCAAGATTGAAGAGCTGACCGCGCCGGTGAAAAACCCCTTCATGCCCACGTGGTCACGCGGCGTTCGGGCCACAACCAGCATCGAACGTTCGAAGTTTGGTATGAAGTGGAACAAAGCCATCGAGGCTGGTGGCGTTGTGGTGGGTGACAAGGTTGACATCACGTTGAACCTTGAGCTCAGCAAGCCACGCGCGTAGTTCGCGACCGATTGGCGTCAAAGGGCAGGGTGCGCACGCGCCCTGCCTTTTTTTATGCTGGTTCTGTACTTGACAGCGGGTGTTTGTTAGGGGGACACTACATCCCTGATAGGAGATCGCCATGTCATTTGTAAACACCCACCGTGGATACTTGTTTTCAACCCTTGCTATGCTGACCTTGATTGCGTGCGGCGATGATAGCGTTACACCGAGCGGTACCGTTGACAGTGGCACCAGCTCGGCCAATCTATGTTTGAATAGTTACGTAACGAATACGGGTTGCTCGACGTTTACGGACATGACCGGGATGAGCGCGGTGACCATCGATGTTGGCAAGACTGGGCTGACCTTTTCTCCTAAGTGTGTGAAGGTATCTAAAGGTACCAAAGTTACTTTTAGCTCTACAGTAGGGTTTGAATCGCATCCCTTGCGTTCGGCGTGTGGGCCTTCAAGCGTGATCAAGAACACCGACACGGGGACCAGCGTGGAGTTTACGATGGGTGCAGAAGGTGATTACGGTTACTATTGTAACTTTCACGGTGCGAGTGATGGAACGAATATGGCTGGTATGATTCAGGTGGCGAAGTAAGCGTTTAAGAAGCCCCGATTCATCGGGGCTTTTTTTTTGGAAGAGAAGAGTGGGACATGCTCGCGAAGATTCTAACGATCGTTGGGGTGGTGATGTTGATGGGGACTGGTTGTGGCGATGAGTCATCGAAAAGCGATGATGCAGGCACAAACGCACAGCAGGATGCAACTAGCAACAACAATGGCAACGATTCGGGCGTTGATTCGGGTACCTCGCAGACCAGTGCGTGTCCTGCAAGTTATTTTACCAATACCGGCTGCACTAGTTTTACCGATAAAACACAAGAGAGTGTCGTGACCATCTCCTTTGGGGTTAATAACGCGCACGTGTATTCGCCAAAATGCGTCAAAATAAAAAAAGGAAGCACCGTCAAGTTTAGCGGAACCTTTGCTTCGCATCCCCTACGGGCGAACTGTCAAGCTGCAACAACCATCACCAATACTGGTACGGGCAGCAACAAAGATTTTGTTTTTAACACTGTTGGCGATTACGGCTACTACTGTAACTTTCACGGTAGTGCTAGTGACGGCACCGCTATGGCGGGCATGATTCAAGTCGTCGAGTAGCTAAGCCGAGCCAAACTGCGCTTCGTCTTCGCGCAGGTGGCACGCCTTGTATTTTTTTCCGCTGCCGCACCAACAAGGGTCGTTGCGGCCAATTTTGGGGCGTTCGCGCCGCACGGTTTCTATGGGGCGTGCGGGTTCGGCGTTCATACGTTGGCGCGACGCGCCACTGCTTCCATCGGGCGCTACGTCGGCGGCTTCCTCGTGGTTCATGTGCATGCGTCGCTGCTGGGCCTCAATGCGGCGGCGGCGGTCGGCTTCAAGGCGTTCGACATCTTCTTCGGCCAAACGTTCAACGCGCATCATGTTGTTCATGACCGACGCCTTGATGTTTTCCATCATTTGTACAAAAAGGTGATAGCCCTCTTTTTTGTACTCTTTTTTGGGGTCGCGCTGGCCGTAACCACGCAGCCCAATGCCGTCGCGTAAGCTTTCCATGGTTTGTAAGTGCTCGATCCAGAGCCTATCGATCTCTTGCAAATAGAAAGTGCGCGACAAACGAAGATAGTTTTCAACACCAAATTCTTTTTCTTTACGCAAGAGTACTGACTCGGCGTCCGAATAAAGCTTGTGTGCCAAGTCGTCACGGGTTGCAAGCTTGTCAAGGCCGGTCGCCTTGATGCCAAAGGCCTCTTCGTAGCCCATGCCTAACGCTTCGTAGTCCCATTCGTCGGCATCTTTGTTGGGTGGGCAAGCGCGATCAACCATCGCCGAGCAAATCTCGTCGAGTAAATCGAGCACGCGCTCTTTTTGCTCGGCCAGCGAACGCGGTACCTCGTTGGTGAGGCGCTCGAGTAACTTGCCTTGATCGCCCGCGGTGTCTGATAGATCGACCGGATAACCAAACACCAAATAGACGTTTTGTTCAAGTGCGCGCAGATGTTCGGCATTGAGGGTGCTTGATGACGCGGTTGTGGTGTGGTGCTTTAAGAGTTCGTTGAGCAGCGGTACGGCATGCTCGCCGATGTCTTTGACGTTGCGCGTGAAGCTTGCTTGAATGGCTTCGTCTTTTGGGGCGTCGGCATTGTCGAAATAACGACCTTCCAAAATTTGTTTACGCAGCGCATAAATGGTTTTGCGCTGCTGGTTCATCACGTCGTCGTATTCGAGCAGGTGCTTGCGAATATCGAAGTTGCGCTCTTCGACTTTCTTTTGTGCGGTCTCAACCGAACTTGTGACCCATCGGTGTTCGATGGGCACGTCTTCTTCCATGCCCATGCGGTCCATCATCGTGCTGAGGCGCTCGCCGCCGAAGATGCGCATGAGATCGTCTTCAAGCGACAAAAAGAAACGCGACGATCCGGGGTCCCCTTGGCGACCTGCACGACCACGCAGCTGGTTGTCGATACGGCGCGATTCATGGCGCTCGGTGCCCAAGATATGCACGCCACCTGCCTTGAGCACGTCTTGCTTTTCGGCCGCGCACAAGGGTTCAAGTTCTTTGGTGCGCGCGTGCAGTGCATCTTCAAAAGCCTGTGCATCGCGCAGTGTCTCATCGGTTTGTGCTCGCGCCATCACTTCAAGGCGAGCGAGCATTTCGGGGTTGCCGCCCAAAATAATATCGGTGCCGCGACCGGCCATGTTGGTGGCGACGGTGACCGAACCCTTGCGGCCGGCTTGGGCGACGACATAGGCCTCGCGTTCATGCTGCTTGGCGTTGAGCACGTTGTGGTCGATGTTTTCGCGTTCAAGCATGCGCGCGAGGGCATCTGATTTTTCGACGCTGGTGGTGCCGACGAGCACCGGCTGACCGCGTTCGTTGCAGTTTTTGATTTCGTCAATGACGGCTTTGAACTTGGCGCGTTCGGTTTTGTAGATCACGTCTTCAAAATCGGTGCGTGAAATGGGCTTGTTGGTTGGAATTGGCACGACATCGAGCTTGTAAATCTTATGAAACTCGCTCGCTTCGGTTTCGGCCGTACCCGTCATGCCCGAAAGTTTGTTGTAAAGGCGGAACAAGTTTTGAAACGAGATTGTTGCAAGTGTCATGTTCTCGTCTTGAATTGGCACTTGTTCTTTGGCTTCGACGGCTTGATGTAACCCATCTGACCAGCGGCGACCCGCGAGCACACGACCGGTGAACTCGTCGATGATCAAGACTTCGCCTTCCTCGCTGACCATGTAGTGTTGGTCGCGCTTATAAAGCGTGTGGGCGCGCAAACTTTGTTGAAGGATGTGCAGTGTTTCTAAGTTGACGGGTTCAAAGAGGTTTTCAACTTGAGTGACACCTTTTTGAAAAAGCAGTTTTTGCGCGTGTTCGATGCCGTATTCGGTGAGCGTGACCGAGTGGGCCTTTTCGTCGACTTGGTAGTGTTCGTCTTTACGCAAACGAGGGATGATCTCGTTGATGCGCATGTATTTTTCGCTCGCGGTTTCGCCCGGGCCGCTAATAATTAAAGGCGTACGTGCTTCGTCGATCAAGATCGAATCAACTTCGTCGACGATGGCATAGTTAAGCTCGCGCTGCGCGTAGTCGTAGATGCTAAACTTCATGTTGTCGCGCAGGTAATCGAAACCAAACTCGTTGTTTTGTCCGTAGGTAATGTCGGCGCGGTAGGCGCGCATTTTTTCGGCGTTGCCTTGTTGGTTGACCACGGTGCCAACCGAAAGGCCTAGGAAGTTATGCAGTTTGCCCATCCACTCGGCATCACGTTTGGCCAAATAGTCATTGACGGTTACAACGTGCACACCTTTGCCGCTGAGCGCGTTAAGATAACAAGGTAATGTCGCGACCAGCGTTTTACCTTCACCGGTGCGCATTTCGGCAATTTTGCCTTCGTGAAGCACCATGCCACCGATGAGCTGCACATCGAAGTGGCGCATGCCCAGTGCGCGTCGACCCGCCTCGCGGGTGACGGCAAAGGCGTCGATTAGCAAGTCGTCGAGTTTGGCGCCATTGGCGAGCTTTTGTTTGAACTCGGCGGTCTTGGCTTGTAGTTCTGCGTCGCTGAGTTTGCGGATCGCATCTTCGCGCGCGTTGATGGCAACGACCATAGGCTGTAAGCGTTTGAGTTCACGCTCGTTTTTGGTGCCAAGGATCTTCTTGAGAATGAAGTTCATCATAGAAAGTTCCCCAACATAACGATGAAAAGGCCGCCTGTCGACCCATTGCTAGCGCTTTGAACGTGCCATGAGCGGAACAGTTGCGACCCTTCTACGATCGCCTCAATTGTGATGCTGACAGACGCGTTAGGATGTCGTGATGAGCGAGCAATAGTTTTCAAAAATCGCAGCGTTTTTGTTCAACTCAACGATGTTGTCGATTTCGGCTTTTGTGAGTTTGCTAAAAACGATGTTGATGCTGCTGATGTTATCGCCAACCGAGCTGTCAAAATCATAGGGGACCCTATTTTTGTTGCCGTTTGGCCACGAGTCGACGATCTTTTTAGTTGGGGGGAGGCTCTGTGAGTTACCCGTTAGCGCTGACGCGCTGGTTGTAAAGCTTACAGGTCTTGGTGTGTCAGTAAATTTAAGTTCGATTGGATATATAAAGCTGTAGCCAAAGTGCTCGCTTTGCTGGACGCTGCATTTTTCTGGTGCGCTAATGGTTAGGGTCCAATCGGAGTAATCGCCATCTGTATTTGATGCGATTGGAGTGCCGATTGCTGATGCGGAAACTGTTTTTGACTGGCAACCGATCACGGTGGTTTGCTTCTTGTCGGCATCTTGCACCGAGTAGAACACTTGTTGTAATGCGAGATCACAGTGGTTCTCGAGCACCGGCGTGATCGGCCAAGTGTCTTGATTACTGGTATTTGAAGTGTTGTCGGCGCCAAGCTCGGAGGCGCAACCGTTGGATAAGATAAGAGCAACTAAAATAATGTAGGACTTATAGATATGTATCATTTGTTTCGGAAGAGTCAAGTCAGGCTGTTTAGTGGGGTAATTGGAGTGTTTTGATCGAATGATTCGCGGTTGACACTCTGTGGCCTAAGGCTATGGTTCAAAGCGTGGTTTGCCTGATTAAGCGTGGATATTGGCCGGTGTATGCGGGGGTGTTTTTCTGTGCATGTACGGCAAGCGGCAACGATGATTTGGCGGCTCAACTGGCGGCCAGCGTGATCACTGATCTTGACGAGTGTGCTGAGTATCAGTTGACTGCGCCATTGCTGACGCTTGTTCAGCACGATGATCGCAACACACCACGTGTCGACGCGGTTTTTGAGGGTGTCTTCGAGCAGACGCGACATACGTATCGCGACAATGAGCGATCCCGCGAGCCGAGTGTTAATGTTTCGATCCAAACGCACTTGGGTCGAAAGGTTGCGCAAGCTTCTAGTGATGTTTTGCACGCAGTCACCACGCTGCGACTTGACGATCTTGTTAACGATCCAGATTGTTATGGTTTTGAGCAGAGCGTTAAAGTGTTTGGTGACTATCCCGCCAACGAAACCGATGAGTTGACGATCACGCACACGGGTAGCGCTTCGTTGTGCGTGCCGCATGCGGTGAGTCGGATCCAGAACACCCTTCGCGGGGAGTTTGCGCTTTCATCGGGTGAGTGGGTGTCGTTTATCGATACAAGTGCAACGTCGCAAGTGGTTGATTGGGCGCCTGAGCCGCTTTATGACGGCCACCTGCTGTATTTTGATCATTCGATTCGATTGGCGCCAAGCAATCCTCGTCTTGGGCACGACAACATTCGACCGCTGATGGTGAAGGTACTTCAAGGGCTGGCACCGAATGAGCGACTCATCGTGGGTGTCATTAACGGACTTCTCTCTTCGCTGGAGAATCGCAGCATTCGTACTGAGGTGAACAGTCATACCGAGTTTAAAGAGGGTGTGCTCGTTTGGCGAGCCAGTGCATGTGCTGAGTTTTCAAAACTGCCGTTGATGCTTAAGTTTTTGACTTTGGATATCAATCAACAGCTCACGGAAGTTGTCGATATGCTGGTGACGCGCACCTAGTCAGTCAAAAGAGTTGACATCAGCGGGTAGGGGCGCTGCGCGAAACCGAGCGATGCGTACCAGCGTTTCTTTTTGACCCCCGCACCAGACACCTCGAGGTTGACGGTGCCTACTTTGTTTTGTTTGGCGACACGCAACGCACGCTTGACCAGTGTGCGACCAAGACCCCGCTCACGATGACTTGGCATCACGAAGAGCTCGTCGATGAAAGCGTCTTTACCACCTTGTTCAAGGCTAAATCCATAACCCAGCACCACGTACCCGACGAGTGCCTTTTCTTCGGTTGCGACTAAAACGTGGCCTACGCGCGCGTCTGATAAGACTTGTTTAAGTGCTTTTTTGAGCGCGCGGTGTTTTGTGATCTGCTCTTCGGCGTAGAAGGCACTGATGAGCGGCCACAATGCTTTGGCGTCTTTAAGGGTGGCAAGGCGGATGCGCATTAACCCAACTGATTTAGGATCTCGGAAAACTCTGTACGCGTACAAGTGAAGATGGGCGTATCGCGTAGGGTGTAAAGGCTTGATTGTGTTTCGCGCAGCTCCTGCACAAGATCAAGAAAATCTTGCGGGTAGTTGCTTTCAAACGCGACGATGAAATCTTGGTCGTCAAGACCAAACGAATAGGTGGTGTTGATCTTGACGCGGTTGTATTTGTTGCCCACCTGAATGTGTTCGTCCATCACGCGTTGGCGTTCGTTAATATCGAGCAAATACCAGGGGCGCGTTTTGACGAAAGGATACACGAAGATGTATTTGGCGCGGCCTGGCACGATGCGTAGGCGCGCATCGTGGTGAGCTGGGTGTTCCTTGTCGTCGTATTGAGAACGTTTGGTCATCGACAAATATGAATAACTGGGGGTGAGGTAACGCCCAAGCCCAGTGCGATTAAACTCGGCGCTCATTTGTTGAATCACGTCGAGGTCATATGAAATGCGCCAAAGCATTAGATCAGTGTCGGGGCGAATGCCCACGTTGGAGTAGCTGCGTAAAATGATGCGTGAATCGCCTTGCCACTTTTGATAAAGCTCACTGAGCGCGGCTTTATCGTGCTCGCGCTCTTTTTCAGGAAGTTGACGCCATGTGGGATCAACCTTCATGAACATGAAGTTAACAAACTGGCGTTTTTCTTCTTCAGTGCCTTCTTTGGGAGAGCCACCCTGCTGATGGGCTTGCGTTTGCTCAGGATGGGTGCCGGCTTCTTTTGCAGCGCGACTCATTTGCATGACTTCAAGCGTCACGATCGGCAGGCCGTTGATCATGGCGTAGGTTTCTACGGAACGCGCGGCACTTTTGCGTACCATAAACGGTATGCGCTTGAGTGCTTCGAGGGCGTTGCTGTCCCACTCGAGGGTTAGCGGCGGAAGTTCGTCTTCAGGTTTGGACATGGGTAAATTATAACACGTTTAAGCAAAAAGGTGACACGCACTGAAGTGCATGTCACCTGGTTAAGCAAAAAGGTGACACGCACTGAAGTGCATGTCACCTGGGGAAAAAGCGACACACATTAAAGTGCATGTCACCGTTTACGGGTCTTAGGCGTAGGCAGCGAAGGACGCACCTTTTTTGCCGTTGCTCTTGCTCTTGCCGCTTTTGCCGTTGCCTGAAGGGCGAAGTGACTTGAGGCTTTTGGGAAGCAAACGATCGGCCAGTTCAGCTGCGCGGTTGGTCGATTCCCATGTGAATGACTTCTCGCTGCGACCAAAATGACCATAGGCTGCCGTTGCGCGATAGATGGGGCGTAAAAGATTCAGGTCCTCGATAATCGCACGCGGGCGGAAATCGAACATCTGCGCGACTACTTTGGCGATCTTTTCGTCGTCGACGACGCCGGTGCCGAAGGTAGTCACGTACACGCCAACAGGCTTGGCAACACCAATCGCGTAGGCCACCTGGACTTCAGCACGGTGCGCAAGTTTTGCGGCAACGATATTCTTCGCCACGTAACGAGCGAAATAACATGCACTGCGATCAACCTTGGTCGGGTCTTTGCCGCTGAAGGCACCGCCACCATGACGACCCATGCCGCCGTATGTATCGACGATAATCTTGCGGCCCGTTAACCCGGCATCGGCAAAAGGTCCGCCGAGCACAAAACGACCGGTGGGGTTAATCCAATATTTGGTTTTGGCATCGATTAATGACTTGGGTAAACTTGGAAGCACCACTTCTTCAATGACGGCTTCTTTGATGTCTTTGTGCTTGATGCCTTCGTCGTGTTGTGTTGAAACAACCACTGCATCGATGCGTGTGGCGCGACCTGTGGCGTCATATTCAACGGTCACTTGGCTCTTGCCATCTGGACGCAACCAAGGCAACGTGCCTGATTTGCGTTGTTGTGCCAAACGACGCGTTAGTTTGTGAGCAAGCTGGATCGGGAGCGGCATGAGTTCTTCGGTCTCGGCCACGGCGTAGCCGAACATCAAACCCTGGTCGCCTGCACCCTGATCGCGATAGAGGCCTTCGCCTTGGTTGACGCCTTGCGCGATGTCGGGTGATTGTTTTTCGATGGCGCTAAGCACCGCGCAGGTGGCGGCGTCAAAGCCCATGGCTGAATCGGTATAACCAATGTCGCGAATGGTTTTGCGCACAAGTTCGGGTAAATCGACCCACGCGTTGGTTGTGACTTCACCTGCCAGAATAGCGTAGCCGGTTTTGACCATGGTCTCGCACGCAACGCGGGCATATTTGTCTTGAGCCAAAATGGCATCGAGTACGGCGTCAGAAATGGCATCACAAATTTTATCTGGATGGCCTTCGGTGACTGATTCTGATGTGAACAGGTGATTCGACATTGACAGGTTCTCCTTATGGTTGGCTTCTGAGGTTGAGACGCCAATTTACAAGACGGCTAGTTTGACATGAGCTAATATTGCTGTCCATGCCTTCTGAGCCCAATGAGCCCTTTGTAGGGGTCTTCGCACCTCCGTTCGGCTTTGCCGAGGGTGCCCGGGTGCGTCTGGTTGATGACTATGAGGCGCTCTACCGACGCAGCCTCGACGATCCACAGGGCTTTTGGCATGAACAAGCGCGCCATTTAAGCTGGTTTAAGCCGCCAAGCACCATTTTGCGTTGGGATCCGCCGCATGCCTCCTGGTTTGAGGGTGCAACGACCAACATCGCGTATAACTGCTTGGATCGGCATTTGATTTCGAGCAAGCGTAACCAGGCTGCGTTGATTTGGGAAAGTGAGGACGGCGAACAGCGCACGCTGACCTACCATCAGCTTTGGCGCGAAACGTGTCGCTTGAGCAACGCATTGATCAGCTTAGGGGTGAATCCTGGTGAGCGCGTTGGCATTTATATGGGGCTTGGCCCGGAGGCTGTGATTGCGATGCTTGCGTGCGCGCGCATGGGTGCGGTGCACAGTGTGGTGTTTGGCGGGTTTACTGCCGATGCATTGCGAGATCGTGTGAACGACGCACAGGCCAAGCTGATTATCACGCAGGACGGTTTTTATCGACGCGGGCAATGGGTTGCGCTCAAGCATCAAGTGGATCACGCGCTACCTGAATGCCCTCAGGTTGAAAAGGTGATTGTCTTTAAGCGCGGTGTTGCCGATGTGCATTTGGGGCCTAAAGACCTCGACTGGAACGAGGTGATGGGTTCGGCATCGCAGCATCATCAAGCTGCAATGCTCGATGCTGAGCATCCCCTCTTTATTTTATATACTTCGGGTACCACCGGTAAGCCCAAGGGTGTGGTGCACACCACTGGCGGGTATATGGTGGGCACGCACCTGACGTCACGCTTGATTTTTGATCTGCGCGATGATGACGTGTATTGGTGTACCGCCGATATCGGATGGATCACGGGTCATAGCTATGTGGTGTATGGGCCATTGTTAAATGGCGCGACGGTGTTGCTCTATGAAGGTGCCCCCAACTATCCCGATGCCGGGCGACTTTGGTCAATGGTAGAGCGCCATGGGGTGAGCGTGTTTTATACGGCGCCTACGGCGATTCGTGCTTTGATGAAAGAAGGCGATAGTTTTCCTAATCGGCATAACTTGAAGTCGCTCAGGTTGCTTGGCACCGTGGGCGAGCCCATCAACCCCAAAGCCTGGCTGTGGTATCGCAAAGTGATCGGTGGCGAGCGCTGCCCGATCGTTGACACGTGGTGGCAAACTGAAACTGGCGCGATCATGATTTCGCCAATGCCCGGCATCACGCATACCAAACCGGGTTCGTGCGCGAAGCCCTTCTTAGGCATTTCAGCAACCATTTTGCGTGAGGACGGCACCGAAGCTGCGCCTAATGAAGCGGGGTATTTGGTGATCGACAAGCCATGGCCATCGATGGCGCGTACGCTTTGGGGTAACGATGAGCGTTATCGCGCGGCTTATTTTTCAAAGTTTGCGGGTAAATACTTAACGGGTGATGGCGCGCGCAAAGACGACGACGGGTATTTTTGGGTGACGGGCCGCATTGACGATGTGGTTAATGTGGCTGGTCATCGTTTAGGCACGGCCGAAATCGAACACGTGCTGGTGTCGCACCCGGCTGTAGCGGAAGCGGCGGTCGTTACGCGACCCGACGATGTGACCGGTGAGGCGCTGGTGGCGTTTGTGACATTGAAGTCTGATCACAAACCGTCGAAGAGTCTGCGTCAAGCGATCATCGATCATGTGGGCGAACATATCGGAAAGTTTGCGCGACCGACGTCGCTGCGTTTTGCGGATAATTTACCCAAAACGCGTAGTGGCAAAATCATGCGTCGCTTGCTTCGCGAGCTTGCGGCGGGCGGTGAAGCCAAAGGCGACATGACCACGCTTGAAGACATCAGCGTGCTTGCCAAGTTAAGCGCTGCCGACGACGAATAACTATCGCAGGGTTCACTGTGTTGGTATGCAGTCTTTAGTCAGCGCAGGCAGCACGGCAACGAGATCAAGCAATGGATTGTTGTTATGCATGCTGAGGACGGAGGCCTCGTTACATTCGTCATTGGATTCGATATCGAAGCGAAGGTAAAACTCGACAACACGAGGATCGCGCGCGCTGATGAACAGTTTGAATGCATAAGTGGGTAATTCAAATGAGTGGATCGACTGAATAGGCCACGCGTCGATCGTAAAAAGTGGGCCGGCGCCTAACTGTGCTCTTTCGAATAGTTTCGTGAGGTCTCGTGACTCGAACGTGTTGATCGCGTTCAACCAACGGCCATCGATATGAAATCGATAACCGTGATGTTGCGCGGCTAGCTGTTCAAGAAGCACTTGGCGGATGTTGAGAATCGCCTTGGGACACAAATGTTCAATATTTGAAGGTATTTGTACTCGACTTTCACAACGCTGGTTGGCGGCAACTCTTGAGCGAAGGTGTTCGGGTAAAATGCAGGGTACCGTCGTTTCGTTCGCGGGTCGTATGCTGGGGTTCTGTGCTTTGGGGTTCTGTGCTTTGATAGTCGCGACCCCCAATGGCACGATGCAAACCGCTAAAAACAACAGGTATAAAGGAAGGCTTCTGGCCATGGGCGCTTTGTTATCATGTATGTTACCATTATGCAACAAAGAAGGGCTGGGTTGCACGTATCTACTAAGAAACTACAATAAGAGGTGGTGCGGCAACTTTTCTTAAGGGTGTGTTTGTGTCTTGTTTTGTGGGGATGCGGGCAGGATGATGTGCTGTCAACTGCCGACCAAGCTGCATACACATTACCCGGTGGAGGTGATGAGCAGTTCTGGGATTGTACCGGACACCACCGAGTTATCTATCAGACGGCTGTTGATCCTGTTGGCTGTCGCGGCACGCTTACCGGTTCTGTTCGATATACATGTCCAGACGGGTTGCTGTTGAATGAGGCAGCCAAGGATTTGGTATATGAACATGTACGCCAGCGTTTTGACGTATTGTTAGGGCGGTATAATGCGGCGGTTCGCGCTGATTTTGGTCTTGGTTTGAGTCGCGCATTCTTCTTGGGTAACGAAGTCGGTCTTGAGATCACCAACGATTTTGAACGTGTCAAGATATGCCCGGAACCCGTTCTGGCAGAAGATGGTCCCAGTGACTTGCAATCGAAAAAGAAAGTTTATGAGTGGCTGATCTACGAACAAACGCTTGAACTGTTACACGACCGACTTGTTAAAGAGGCAACTCAGTTGGTGGCGTTGTATTGTAAACACCCTCATGCGTTTAATTAACAGGGGTGCTGAAGCACACGCCGGCGTGCTGTGTCCGGGTGATGAGTTGTTCTAGAAATTTCCAAGTGGTTGATCCTGATAATTGGTCGCGAAACCGTTCAACCATTTGATGGGTGCTGGGCGGTGGGTCGCTGAACTGAGTCGCGCGCCAGTCTTTACAGCCAAGAGTTGGGTTGCGAAATACGGCTGTTAGCTCGATGACGTTAAGTTCGGCGCGATAAGCCATTTCGATGTTCATGATGTCGAGAAAATCCGCCTTGTTGTGATGCTTAAGAAAAACCATGCGCTCGTTGTAGTCGCTTGGTAACCAGTCGCCGCTAAACTGAAGATGAATCAGTGTTCCCAAATTACTTAATTCATGTGTGTTTTTGGGGATATGCAGCTCATCGAGTAGTTGCTCACCTTCACGCTTAAGTTGAGTCATAACTTCGAGCATGCTGAGCGCTTGATCTGCACAGGGTCTGAGCGTACCGCCGAGTTCGAGATGGCTCCACGGGTAGGTGTCATTACTTTGACATGAGTTGTAGTCACTCCACGTGATCGCATCACACCCTAGCGACTGTTCACCGGTCTGGCCAGCCTCAGCATGCGACATTGGGGTGGTTAAAAGCAGGTGTGCAATGCCAACAAGTAAGCCAATCTTGGGTCGCTTTTGTATGACTTGATTATTGCTTCGCATGTTTTGTGTGTCGCCTTAGCATATCGTCAACGGATAAGCTCGGCGTAGCTGAGCATGGCGCTGCCGGCGTGTTGCACAAAGTCGGTGCGCACTTCAAGCCCATCGGGGCTGCCGGCCAAACCACCGCGGGCGCGCGCAGCATCGCGCATGGCAAAGGTGGGACCAGGAAGCCATTGATGGCGCAGCAAAAAAGCCAGGCTTGTTTCGATTTGCTTTTTTAGCGTTTCATCGTGTTGATGTAGTGATCGCAGTTTGCGATAGTAAGCGATCAGCGCTTCGGAGCGCGAGGCGGTGGGTGTGATGCGCGGCGGAAAAAGCGGGCCCACACCATAGGATCCTTTGATAGGCCACACGGTTTCGTGGTCTTGGTATTGCGTGGCGCGATTAAACTGGGCCCAGCGTTCGCAAAATTCGAGTGCGCCGGCAACCTTTGAGAGTGCGCAGCCTGCTGCGATGCAAGTCCAGTGTTCTTCGCCATAGTAATAACGACTTCCAAAAAACGTCCAGTTGTCATGGGTCAAAAAGCGAAGCACGCGATCGGCGGCTTGTTTGGCTTGGGGTTGATGGTGATGTTCGGCCACGTGGTAAAGGGCGGTGGCGACCTCGCCACTATAATAGAGTGATTGTTCGTCTAGGATACGCCCTGAGTGAACCTCGTAAAAATGATGCACTTCGCCGTCGGGGCGTTGCATGTGGTAGATAAAGGCTGGCAGTTGACGCACAAGCATGGTTGCTGTTTTGTCATCGCCGCTTCGTAAGAGCTCGCTTGCGGCAAGTAATGTGAGTGCGTTGGCGCCCAGATCAGCGAGCCCCGAGGATTCAATGCAAAGCTGATCAAAACAGCGCGCTGAGCGGTTTTGGGCGATCCACCCAAGTGCACGAGCCGCTGCTGCCCGAATGTGGGCATCACGAAAATAGCGTGCCGCATACGCCAGGTAATACGCGGTGCCCGCCTGGCGCGGCAGACTGCTGGTGTCGTAGTTTGAGGTGTCGGTTCGCGCGTCATAAGTGTAAGCGAACACGCCGTCTGCGCGTTGGTGGCGCATGATGAATGCAACGCCTTCGCGCGCCGCGTATTCAAGCTCTTTGATCGACACTGCGCGGGGTTGAGGATAACGCGTTGAGGTGAGCCAAATGCCACGCCAGCGCTGAACATGCGTGTCGCTGATTTTGGAGCGATGTGCGTCGATATCGACGCCAAAACGCAGCTCAGGCAAGGGCGTTGCGATTTTACCAAAGGCTTGTTCGGCAAAAAGTCTGGCCGGTGTAAAAAAATCATCGGCGGTTTGAAGCGCGTCTACTTGAAAAGCAATGCTCATGGTGGCCAGCGGCTTTAGCCACGTGGGAATGCTTGCGCGATGTGTCGGAATGAAGAGCGTTGTGGATGTGTGATCGCGAGGAATATGGGCAAACGCTTGTGCGGCACCATGCAGGGTTTTGGCCAAATCGCGTGAGCGCGCATAGTGCATCACACGTTTGCCGTCGCGCCAGAGTTCGACGTTGATCGGTGCAAGGGCGCGATAGTTAAGCGTCTTGTTGTTACACGGTGCTTCGCCGCTTGCCACCGCGTCGTTAGAGGCAAGCTTGTTGAGTGCGATGCGAGCGCGCGCTTGGACGTGCGATGTGGGCAGCGGGATGCCTTCGCCGACGCCCGCGGAATAGCTAAGGCACGCCGCGATGAATGTGAATAGAAGCCACGTTCTAAAGGCGATGGTCAGGCCGTCAGGTCTCATTGTGCCGGTTTAAGTGAATACAGTTGCCAGAGTGGAAAAGCGACGAAGTAGGGAAATATGAGCAGCGCTGCAACAAACACGATCAACGCGCCGCCTTGTCCAACCGGGCCATAGATGCCCCAAAGATAGCTGGTGGTGCACACCAGCACGCTTACGATGGTGAGGCCCGTTGCAAGCATCAGCGATGCGCAGAGGCGCGCAAGCTTGGTTGCCCACGACGAGGCCCGTATGAGGCCGACGCCTACACTTGCCATTAAAGTGCCCAGCACAGTTGCGCCAAGGTCTACCGGCAGCCAGCGGGTCGGCAATCCGCGCCAAATCAAGCCCCCCATGGTTATTGCCAAAACGATGTAAAGGGCGCCAAGTATTGGTTTTTTTTGCATGTCTGAGGATATAGCTGCGTGATGTTTGGAAGCAAGCCGTTAACTCCGCTACAATTGGGGTTGTATGAAGTCGAGCGTTTTTGGCGTTGCTGCCGTATGCGTGGGCTTGGTTCTGTCAAACCACGCCATGGCCGACATCTACCGTTCAGTGGGTAAAGACGGCGTTGTGCATTTTACCAACACCCCTCGTGATGGTCGTCAATGGGAGTTGGTCGTTAGAAGTCGCGCGAAGCGTTCGGTGCCCGCGGCGTTTTCGAACTTGCGTCCCGTTACAAGCAATTTTTCACCGGCGCGACTTGAAGCATGGGAGCCGATGATTCAGCAAGCCGCGAAGCTGTATCAGTTGCCTCCGGCGTTGATTCGCGCGGTCATGCGCGTTGAAAGTGGTTTTAACCCCAACGTGGTGTCGAACACCGGCGCGATGGGATTGATGCAGTTGATGCCGCAAACCGCGGCGCGTATGGGCGTGAGCAACCCCTTTGACCCGCGCGAAAATGTGCTCGGGGGGGCGCGTTATTTGCGTGTGCTCGCTAACATGTTTGGGGGCAACGTGCTGTTGACGCTTGCCGGTTATAATGCAGGCGAACAAGCGGTGCTCAAGTATGGCGGCGTGCCGCCCTATGACGAAACACAACGTTACGTGCGCAACGTACTGCGCAATTACTTAGCGTTTCAAGCTCAAGACAGTGCGCGCACAACGGCTGCCAATCTGAACCGCCAAGATGCGCGGCTGGCGGCGCTTGAATAGATACAGGTGACATGCACTTTCGGGACAGGCATCGTGCCTGTCCCGAAAGTGCATGTCACCGTTGTGAAAGCGCGCTACATTAGGTGGGTGATTCGCGTTAGGTTAAAAGCAGGGCATGTGCAGCCGGTGGCGCTTGGGCACAGTTGGGTGTTTGCGCAGGCGATTGAAAACACCGAAGGCACACCTGCGCCTGGCGAGCTGGTGCATCTGCACGATCCGCGTGGACGTTTTGTCGGCAAAGGTTTTTGGTCACCCAACTCGGCCATTCCGGTGCGTGTACTTTCTCGTGTGCAAGACGAAGAGATCGACGCGGCGTTTTTTCGGCACCGTGTGGTGCGGGCGATGGCATATCGACGTGATCTCTTGGGTTTGCCTTCGAATGAAACCACGGGTTATCGCGCAATCAATTCTGAAGGCGACGGGCTGCCTGGTTTAACGGTGGATGTATATGGCAAAGTTGCGGTTGCGCAGATCACATCGCTTGGACTGAAACAGCACGAAGAGCAGCTCTTTCATTTGGTCAAAGAGCTTTTTCATCTTGAAAGTGTTTACGAAGTGTCGAGTGAGGCGGTGCAAAAGCGCGAGGGCTTTAAGGTTGAGAACCGGCTTGTGTTGGGTGAAGCCGTTGACGCGCTGCGCTTTCGCGAAAACGGTTTTGACTACGAGCTGGCCACCGAACTCCTGCAGCAAAAGACTGGATTCTATTTTGATCAACGCGAGAACCGTGCGCTTGTTGGCAGCCTTGCAAAGGGTCGCAGCATGCTCGATATGTACAGTTACGTCGGCGCGTTTTCATTGGCCGGTGCGCGAGCGGGCGCAGAAAACGTTACAGCGGTTGACAGCTCGGCGTCGGCGATTGCGATGGGCGCCATGATCGCGCGTCAAAACGGCCTTGCCGATAAGATCAGTTTTGTGAAGGCTGATGCACGGCAAGAGTTGCAGCGCCTGGCGAAAGAAAAACACAAGTATGGGTTGGTGGTGCTCGATCCACCCAAACTTTTGCCCAACTCGCGCAGTCAAAAACAAGCGCAAGGGTTGTACCGACATCTCAATCAATTGGCGTTGCGTTTGGTTGAGCCAGGTGGATTGCTTTTGACATGTTCGTGCTCGTCGCTTTTAAACATGAGCATGCTCGAGCGCATTTTGACTTGGGCGGCGTACGATGCGCAGCGTGATGTGCAGCTGATTAGCAAACATGGTCAGGCGCCCTGCCATCCGACACCCATTGCACTACCGGAGTCGCGTTACCTGACGTGTATTTTGGCGCGTGTGATCTAGCAAGCGTAGGTGGTGCGATTAGTTCTCGCAGTCACTCATAAAATGCGCCTGCAATAGTTCATTGCCGTAACGATCGATATTATTGACCACAATGGTCTGAATATTTGCCGACCTTTTTGCAATGTCTTTGCTCACGTTGAAAGAGAGACGGTAAGCATAGGTTGATTTGTAGTCACCAAGGTGGGCTTCAGTAGCTTTATCGTCGTATGAAATCTCGGCAGGTATTCTCACGACGGGCATATTCGCGTCAACGTCAACCAGAAGATCGGCCGCAACTGTTTTATCTGTTTTGCGGTCTGCAGTACTCGTGGTGCTTGAAAGCGTTAGCGTGTAAATGTAACGATAAGATGACGGGTCTTCGCCGCATCTTGTGCTTGGATCTTCATAAAAGTAGAAACTGCATGTCTCGCCCGAAACGCAGTCGGGATTCGAGCTCGTTGAGTCGCCGGCGCCTTCGGCAACGTTGTCTTCGCCTTGACTCGTACAGCCTTGTGATAAAGCCAAGAGAACGAGCAATGACGTGAGCATTCGTGTCCAGGCTTGCGTGTGTATGAAAGCTAAGGATTTTGGTGAGTAAAAAACGTGACCTAACATAAGTAACTCCGGAGCGTCCGTTGGCTGAGCGACGCTCTTAGGCACTGATGAATGCAAAAGTAATGCCAAGTTGGCTCGATGCGAACAGGTTTTGTTTGTGCGCGATTGTCGCAAAAAACCCTCAAATTGACCATGTGTGCTCAGAGCATCCGTGTGGGATGTGGTGATGCTGTAATCTGCTGGGGATAAGATTCTCGTTTGCGGAAACAGGAAAACCCATCGACGTTTGCAATGTTAGCGATTGGTTTTCATGAGCGTAAAAGGGTTGTGATCGTAATATCGTTCAACCCGATTGAAGGTCCACGCACCGAAGGTGTTGATTAAGATCGACCAGGCAGCGAGCGTAATGAACAGACGCTTCATGTTAATCTCTTTTAGCGCGATGAGTACGATCAGCAGCACCACATAGTCGAGACTGAAGCGATAACCAAACTGCTCCCAGCCGGTGTTTTGATAGAGCAGATTCATGCACGTGATGAGTCCAACGCTGAGCCCTAACGAGCATACGCGCCAGCTAAAGGCTTGCCTGCGAAGCGCAAAAAGCAGCGCGGGTGATGTGAACCAAAGTGCAAGGCCGTTGGTGTTGATTTTAAACCAAGGTCTGGTGGGCCATCGCTCGGGCAGGGCTTGTAAAAAGACGTAAAGATTTTGCTTAAGATAGTGCCAGTGAAAAAGCCCGTAGCGCTGAATGCGTTCTGCCCAGCGCACTTGCAAGTGGCGGTGACCGAACTCAAAGATGCTGTCGAAACGAACGAGGTTCATCCAAGCGCTGAGCGCGGCCACGATCATAAGTGGCATGACAAAACGCAGCGCGGTCTGTTTGTTCAACGAGTAATTTTTTCGTAAGGCGAGCCATTCGCCAACAAAGACAAGCCCCGAAAGTAGCATCGGCGGGCGCGTTAAGAACATTGCGCCAAGCAATGCCCCGGCGAGTAGCGGCGCCCGGCAATCAAATGCTGCAAGCAGATAGGCGATCATCAGCACGCACGACAACGCCTGCGCACTAAACCACACTGTGCCCTGCACCGCGGCGCAAAAATAAATGGTTCCGGTTGCAAATAACGCTACAAGCCAGGCGTTGGTGCGTCGATTAGGATTGAGCTGCTCGAGCAGGCTCCACAACAATGCGGGCCCGAGGGAGGCGATCAACACCCAAATCAGGGTTGCGGGCGTGTTCAGGCCAAAGAGGGCGACGAAAGGTATAAGGATAAGGGCGGGCAAGGGCGGAAACGAGATATACCAGTGGCCTTTGTAGTGGGCTTCATCGTCGATATAGAGTTGTCGGTTTCCGACCGTTTCCAGCTGACCATGTAAGAAGCTATTGGCCAAATGTACATAGTGCGATCCAAAGGGCGCGTTGTGCGCTGTATACAATAAGCGCTCGCGGGCGAATGCTGCGTAAAGCGCTGCGCACGCAATGAAGATAAAAATGGCTGTCTTTTGCCTAGAAAGGGCCTGCATGGGGTGGATTCGCAGAAAAAACGCTAAGCGGCTTTGATTTTTGGCTGATCGTGCCTACAGTAGGCAGCAACCAAGAGGTTAGTGTGCAAGCGGGCGATCAACAAGCATTACTTGAACAACTCAAAACGGTACAAGAGCCTATCTACAAAAAGTCGATGATGGAGCTGGGGCTTTTGCATGCTGATTTTGTCAACGGCAAGCATCAGATCACGATTCAAGCGAGCGCGGTAGGTACCGAGTATTGTGATGCGATCGAAAAGGCGGTGCGTGAGGCGGCAAGCGTGGCGGGGGTGAGTGAACCGGTCATTAGCTGGAACCTGCAAGTGCCGGCGCGCCAGATGAATAGCCAAGATCCGATGCCCCATGTGCGCAACGTGGTGTTGGTGATGTCGGGCAAGGGCGGTGTGGGCAAAAGCACCTGCTCGGTGAACTTGGCGGTGGCGCTTGCGCATCATGGTGCGCGCGTGGGTTTGCTTGATGCGGACATTTATGGGCCTTCAATTCCGACGATGATGGGCATTCAACAACACCCCGTGTCTAAAGATGGCAAGATGATCGAGCCCATCGATGCACATGGTGTGCGACTGATGAGTATCGGTTTTATGGTGGAAAACCCACGTGAAGCGATCGTGTGGCGCGGCCCGATGCTTCATGGTGCGCTCAATCAGTTTTTGACCGATGTTAACTGGGGCACGCTTGATTATTTGTTGATGGATTTGCCGCCCGGCACAGGCGATATCGCACTGACCCTAGCGCAAAAGGTGAGCTTGACGGGTGCGGTGATCGTCACCACTCCACAAGAGGTTGCGTTGCAGGATGTGTATAAGTCGGTGTCGATGTGCAAAAAACTCAATGTGCCGGTGATCGGTGTTGTTGAGAACATGAGCTATTTTATTGATTCGGTGGGCGCGCGTCATGAGATCTTCGGTAAAGGTGGGGGGCAAAGTGTGGCCGAGTTTGCCGAGGCGCCGCTGATAGCGCAGCTCCCGATCGACCCAAGCGCGCGCGAGTGGGGCGATAAGGGCACCCCGGTTGCAAAAGCCGAGATGGGTTCATCGATCGGGCACGCCTTCGCAACACTTGGTGAGCGATTGTCGGTTGAAATCACGCGTCGGCACTTTTTGGCAGGTGGCGGTGAAAAAGCCCCTTCAGCGCAAGGCCCAACGCGTTTGCGCATCGTTCGCTAGCTGAGCTATCGTATTGGTTGCAGCGGTATTGCGGTGTTCAAACCTATTTTGCTTGTTATCGAAAAAGCTTGCGAGTGGTTCTTGTAACCTGGCTTAGCAATAATCACTGTAAGGTTGACGATCTTTTGCCTCGTTAGGCATCGGTTGCTGTTGTCGGCGCGTTTCGTGATTTGCCAGCGGCTGTTGGCGTCGGAGTCTTGAGGTTGGAACGGGCAGTAGCGAAATAAGCCGTCGATGTCGGTTTCGCCCTGTGAGTCGTAACACTCTGAGACGATGCGAACGCTTGCGTCGACGATGGCCGTGTCGAATGTGGCCAGTTTCACGCTGCCACTGATGCAACCTTGCGGAGCCTTAGGTGGTTTGGGTTTAACGTAGTAGGCGCCTCTGGGCGTGCGATAATCTTGGTTTTTGATCTCGGGCAGATCGGGACTCGGTCCTGAACGGTCAAAATGCCCCGATCCACATGATGTAAGACTTAGGGCAACGAGAAGCAGCGCATGATTGCGGCACATGGTGTACAGAGCGTTAGCGAGATGCGGCATTCAGTTCGATGATCTTGTTGAGCGACTTATTGCGATGACAAACATAGTCGCGGGTTTCTGGAAAGAAGCCAGGTTTGGTGACTACCACGTGAAGTTTAACGACATGTGCTTGTACGGTGGTGGGTGTGCTGGTGCGTGGTGTCCAGTGCGAACTGCGTGCCGACGTGAGCGGCTCGAAGGGGCAGAAAGTAAAGTTGCCGTGCTCATCTGTTTTGCCTTCAAGGTTGACGTCTAGGTAACTTAGGGTGACCTTGGCATTTGCTAGATCGGTGACAAAACCTTCGGCATGGCGCACGGAGCCGTAAAGGCAGGCGCTGGGCGCATCCCGTTCTGATGATGAGGTGTACACTGGCACCGTTGGCGTGGTGTAGGCCTCGACCTGGCGCAAGGTCGACTCGCGTCCGCGCTCATTAACCTCGGCGCCGCATGAACACAACAGTGAGGCGAAGGCTAGACCATAGGCGTGGGCAGGCGTGTACATTGCTTTGTTTGTATTTGAGGTTACGCTATTGAGACACATCGCGTTGAGGTGTGGGTCACGGATATGGATCTTTTTGAGCATAGTGTTGATCATGACCCGAAGCTAGTGCCTTTGGCCGAGCGTATGCGGCCTAGGCATTTGAGCGAGGTGGTCGGGCATGATGAGTTGCTTGCCAGTGACTCGGTGTTGTCACGCGCGCTTAAGAAGAAACATTTGCCATCGATGGTGCTGTGGGGGCCACCGGGGTGTGGGAAGACCACGCTTGCGAGTTTGCTTGCGGCTGAAATCGATGCTCGTTTTGTTCCGTTGAGCGCGGTGACCAGCAACCTGGCCGAGCTGCGTAAAGTGCTTGAAGAGGCACGGCAGCGACGAGTGCATCGTTCGCTGCAAACGGTGCTTTTTATTGACGAGATTCATCGCTTTAATAAAAGTCAACAAGATGCACTTTTGCCGCATGTTGAAAAGGGTCACGCGATTTTGATTGGCGCGACGACCGAGAATCCCTCGTTTGCGGTCAATCGCGCGCTCTTGTCGCGCGCGCGTATGTTTCGGCTCAAGGAGCTTACGATCGACGATGTGGTGCGTATTTTGCGTACTGCGCTTGATGATGCTGCACGTGGACTGGGTGCGCTCAATTTGCAAGTCGCCGACGAGTCGCTTGACGCCATCGCACGTTATGCGGCAGGTGACGCGCGCTCCGCGCTCAACTTGCTTGATTTGGCGACGCAGACTTTGCCTGAAGGGCAGCTGAGCTTGAGCCTCGACGAGATTCGCCGTGCGGCGGTGCAGGCCAATCTGGGTCACGATAAAGCAGGTGACGCGCATTACGATGTGGTTAGCGCGTTTATCAAATCGATGCGCGGGTCGGACCCCGATGCATCGCTTTATTGGATGATGCGCATGCTTGAAGCAGGCGAAGACCCGGCGTTTGTGCTCAGACGCATGATCATTTTTGCGAGCGAAGACATCGGCACGGCGGATCCGCAAGCACTTTTGATCGCGGTGGCGGCCGACCATGCTTTTCATCGCTTGGGGATGCCCGAGGCGTACCATACGCTGGGCCACGCGTGTGTATACTTGGCGAGGGCACCCAAATCGAATGCTTGTTATAAAGCGTGGAGCGCAGCACAAGCCGATGTGCGCGAGCATGGTGCGCTACCGGTGCCGCTTAAGTTGCGTAATGCGGTGACTGGGCTGATGAAAGCGGAAGGGTATGGCGAGGGTTATCGCTACCCGCACAACGAAGGCGGGTTTGCAGAAGGCGAAACGTATTTACCTGATAAGCTTGCCGGCAAGCGATACTATAAGCCACTTTAGTCTGCGAACGCGACAGCACCCGCCCCACATTTGTCTATCAACTCGGCGACCAAGGCATCGAACACCGCGTTGTAGGTGTTCCACCAGAACCGTTGCTCAATCTGCGAAGGTATTTCAGCCTTGATAGTTTCGTCGCAGACGTGGTCGGTTTGAATGGGTACGTCAAAATCAAGCGACCTAAATCGCTTGGACAGGCGCAGTTTGTTGTTAAATGTTGCCCGATCGGAAGTGTTCGAGTGCCATTTTTGTAGGCGATAGGTGTTCTCAACTGCGTTCAGGTTGCGAGCATCGGTGCGAGACATAAAGAGCTGATAGTTGAACGTACCTGGAATCTTTAACTCGCGTGCCAGAGTTGCTTGTTCGTTCAAGATGTTGGCAATATGTTCGTTGACAAAGGCATCGAATGTGACGAGGAACTGGCGGCAGACCGTGACCGTCGCGTGCCGACCTACGAAACAGTCCTTTTCGATTGTTCTTGTGGCGATGCCCCTACAACCTAAAGCGCTTTCGTAGGGTTGCGTGGCTTGCTCGGGATCCTCTTCTGGGAAGCCAGGCAAGTTTAGCGCGAGGGCCATGACGCTCAGCTGGGCGAGGGTGATCGTCACGATTAAGCCGTAGAGAATCGATTTTAGGATACTGATCATTGAGAGCAGTGTTTTTATGATACATGTTCTTCTCTGATGCAAGTGTAAGTGACAGCACTTGTCGATGACTGCGTTTGCTCACATTCTACAATCATGATACCGTCTGAAATGGTTAGAGTTGGCCCTTGGCTTGGTTTAGGGTTTTTATCATCTATTTTTGCTTGGCTGGCTGTTGAAAAACAGATGGCGCGCGCTGCAGATTCGCATGGTGATGAGAAGACGATTGAATGTGTGGTGCAGACCCAACGCGTGGGTGATGAGTGCTACCAGTTGATCGAGTTCGACATTTCGTTGTGTCGTTATCGCCTTACGAATGATGAGCTATTGCCACAACGCACTGGATCGCAGGAGCTGTTTTACGAGGGGCCCGATGGTTGGGAGATTAAATCAAGCCCATGGTTGAACCGCATGGTCGTCGCACGCCGTCAGCTTACCGAGTACACGCGGTTGCTTGTAATTTACCCGGAAGCGGGCGGTCGCATTTACGTGATGAAAAGAGTTCAGATGAATCGTTGCCCAAACCGTGCGATGGTCGAAGCGTCGGATAATACAGCTGTGCCGCGCCGCTCGAAGGCTACCAGGGTGGATGTATCCAAAAGCCTTGATGCGCTTGTGTCTCAAGCTGCAAAAGGCTTTCAACAGAATGTTCATTTATTGCTTGGCAAAGTGAACGATTGTGCTCGGGTGGTATTGCCCGAGTGATCGACGAGTCAGCTAAGGGAAAGCGAGCACTTTGTCTTCGCCATACAAATCGATCAGCGCTTGGATGCGCGAAAGCAGTGTTTGCTGGCGATCGATCAGTTCGTTGATTTGAATTTTGTCGAGCAGCGCCAAATCGGGCGAGGCTTCTTTCATTAAACTCTCGATGGTTTTTCGATCGAGCGCTTGTAGACGCAGCACCGTGTTGCGCGAGAAACGTTCCACACGCATGAGGTTTTCTAAGATCTTCTTGAACTGCTTTTCCGGTAACTCGGGCATAAAAGCCAAGTTTTGATCGCGAATGATCACGCGTGTCTTATCGCCGTTACCCTGCAAGTTGGCACCGCTGATGCGATCAAAATTGGCGATCAAGAAATCAAATAGCACCAAGTTGCTCATGTCGACAGCGAGGCGGTTGTTCGATTCGGGCATGGGGCGCTTTTGCGAAAGCCACGCAGACCATGTGTCGATGCCTTGCGGCGTGTCAAAACCAAGATCGGTGAGCTTAGGCACCCAATAAATGGCCACACCCATGCATTTGTCTTTGGTCACCCAGCGCATTTGCAATTGTGGTAATTCCTCCTTAGCGTTGCGCCGCACCCAATATTTTTCAACAACGTCGCGGGGCACAATGCGCGCCACGACTGGCGGCACGTTGTCAAAGCGCAGCCACTTTGACAGTATGTACGCGGCAAGTTCGGCCTTGAACCCGCGCGGATGATGATACGTGTCGGGCCTTATGGCAGCGTCCATTTCGCCATGAAAATCGGCATAAAACACCAGCGAGGTATTGCCCACATTGCGCAGTAGTGTGACATTGGCCGACCTTAGTGTACTTTCGATCGTTGCAACGCCCGTGTGGGTGGGAGCAAACATGTCTGGGGCACCGGCCAAGAGTGCGGCTAGTTTTTCTTGATGCGCTTGGTTTTCATGGGCCTTGTTGGTGCTCGCTTTGTCCGTGGCCTTTGCGTTTTGTGCGAGTACAACGCTGCCTGCGTCGCATGCGGTGAGCGTTGCGAGCAACATGGTAAACAGGGCGTGGGGTTGAAGCCGAAGCATGGTGTTCATTTGTTAGGTTGAAGCAGATTGCGTGCGATCACAACACGTTGGATTTGTGATGTGCCTTCGTAGATCTGTAAGATCTTGGCATCGCGCATCAGTTTTTCAACCGGATAGTCGCGAATGTAGCCATTGCCGCCAAACACCTGCACGGCATCGGTGGCTACTGCCATGGCGCTGTCGGCACCAAACGCTTTGCTGTAGGCCGAGACAAGCGGATTGTTTTCGCCTTTATCAAGGTACCATGCTGCTTTGTGAACCAAGAGGCGTGTGGCTTCGTATTTCATCGCCATCTCGGCGAGCATGAACTGCACGGCTTGATGTTGGGAAATGGTCACTCCGAAGGTTTTGCGCTCTTGCACATAACGCAAGCATTCATCGAGCGCGCGGCGCATCAAACCACAGGCGCCGGCGCCAATGTCGGGGCGCGTGCGATCGAAGGTCATCATCGCTACCTTGAAACCGTCGCCGGGTTTAGCGAGCAGTTGCGCTTTGGGCACTTTGACGTCTTCAAGAATAACGGTAGCGGTGTCGCTTGCGCGCTGGCCCATCTTGTGTTCTTTTTTGCCGATGGTCAGACCTGGTGTGTTTCGATCGACGATGAATGCACCAATGCCCTTGTGCCGAAGCGCCGGGTCGATGGTGGCAAAGATCACGTACCAGCTGGCCATCGAGGCATTGGTGATAAAGCATTTTTGTCCGTTGAGCACCCAATCGTCCCCATGTTGCACGGCGCGACACTGCAGCCCCGCGACATCGCTTCCTGCGGCAGGTTCGGTGGTTGCGTAACTTGCAAAGATGGGCTCGGCGGTCAACATGCCCAGGTATTTCTTTTTCTGCTCTTCGGTGCCCGCGATCATGATCGGTGTTGCGGCGAGCACGTTGGCGGTGACGCTGGTTTGAATACCGGTGCAGCCATAGGCCATTTCTTCGGTGAGTAGCGTGTGATCGAGTTCACACAGGCCAGCGCCGCCGTAGGCTTCGGGGATGTTGGGCGCGACCAAGCCAATTTCCCATGCTTCTTTAAAGACGTCGGTGGGAAAGCGGCTTTCTTCATCGCAGGCAGCTGCGATGGGAATGATTTTATCACGCGCAAACTTGCGTGCGGTATCAACCAAGGCTTTTTGTTCGGGGGTCAGCTCGAAATCTAACATGCCGACTATTATAAGGCGGATGGGCCTAGAAGGGTTACTTTTTACGTTCTTCGGCCTGACGTTTAAGTTCGTCGCGTGCCAAACGTGCACCGGTGCGAAAGCCGATTGCAAAGCCCAAGAGCAAGATGCCGGGGATATAAAGAATATGCGCGAGGGTGGGCATTAGGTTGCTGACGTAACGCGCTTCTTCAAATCATTGAGCTCGGTTTCAAGTTCGCGTTGTTGTTTGTGCAAACGCCAAATATAAAAAAAGAGCGCGGCCCACACGAAAGCATATGCCGCCACCAAAAGTGGCCCGCCCGGCACATCTTCTTTGACGGCGCCGCTAACCGCTTGAAAAGCTTGTGCGCGACTTTCGCTTGCGTTTTCTTCGGCCATCGCGAAGGCGGGCCATAGAGTGTGGCACGCGAATGTAAGGCATACACGTTTGATGATTTGATAGGGAGAAAGCTGTGCGTTCATTGTGTTCCTAACGAAGGGTTTGATGTTCCAGATCGCGCAGGGTGGTGCGCAGTGTTTCGATGCGCGCGCGTAGATAGACGATCAAGATTACAAGCAGTGTAAATGCCACAAACGACATGATCAACGGCAAGACCATGCCCGGGGCAAGGCCCCCGCCTTTACTGGTGATCACGGTTGGATGCTGACCGCGCCACTTTTGCACGCTGTAGTGAATGATCGGCAGATCCAATAGCCCCAGCACGCCTAAGCCCGCAGCCAGCTTGCGCTCGGCGAGTCCAGCGTGCGACGAACCGCGTAGCGCCACGTAGGCGGCAAATACCAAACCGGCGAGCATGGTCGTGGTCAGGCGCGGATCCCAAGTCCAATAAACACCCCATGCTTTACGTGCCCACAAGGGGCCGGTGACAAGCACGATGATGCAAAAGGTCAGGCCGACTTCGGCGCCTGCCACGGCCCAGGCCTCGGCGCGCTCGTTGCCTCGAACCAGATAGATCAGGCTGCCCAACGCACAAACGCCAAATCCCACGTACATGGCGTAGGCGCTAGGTACATGAAAATAGAAGATTTTTTGCACGATGCCCATCTGCAATTCAACGGGTGCGTAAAAAAAGATAAGCCCAATAGTTG